>JBALXQ010000010.1:59811-121819 GCA_036960565.1 Bermanella sp. | reverse complement strand
CACCGTTTACCACTGCGCTAGCTTAAAATGACGAAACGTTGATTTATATTTATAAATACGTATTCGTCGTACTCTCAGAGTATTGAGTCAATTTTTAACGCCACCAGAGCGAGCAAATTAGATTTAGTGAAGCTTCTGCCGATCCTGATCTAACCCCTTCCAAAATGCATAAACACCATCAAGCATTTCTATACCGGTTTTAATAAAGGCATCCTCATCCACGTCAAAGTTAAAGTAAAAGCTCTCTAACTCTTCTTGAGTATGGTGAGCATGATTGGCTTCTACCTTGCTGTGCCATGAGAAAAATGTAAGTGGCAATTGTTTCATATGGTGGCTGGCTTTATACAAGCTTAAACCCGCGACAAGTTGATCCCAAAAACCGGCAGCTGCCCAGTTTTCCACCGCATAAGAGGCCGCTGTGGCAATTTGATAATCTTCATTGCCATATAAACGAATGAGTTCATCACAAAAGAATAAAGTCTCCTTGCGACCGCGAGAGCGCTTGCCTAACAAATGAAAATCTAAGCCTAGTTGTTCGGCCATGCGCACCAGCAATTCAAAGTGAGCGGCCCTAAAATGAAATTTACCGCCCTCAATGGAGCCCTCTACACCGCCGAGGTCATCTCGGCTTTTATCAGAATCGGTACTGCCGCTAAAATGCACGCCTATTTCATTGGCCAAAATTTCCTTAGAGGCCCGCATTTCATCTATCGTGTCGGCATTAATCATCTTGTGTAATTGCGCCACCAAAAATTGATTAGAGAACACACTAAACTGAATAATAAACCCCTTCACCTGTGCATCGTTTAAACTGGCATTGGCAAACCAGTTTGTATAAGCGTTATGGGTAATGACTTTATGGGTTAACAGCTCCTGGTTGATTCTTTTTTGAAAATTAAGAAAAGCCTCGGCCTTGTCCATTTTGTAAGAGCCATCATTCAAATGCTCAAGAGTGGCCTGAGTAAGCCCCTCGATATGGTTTTTCTGTGCAAAGCTGTCTAAATGCTCTAATTTTGAACCAGACATATTACGCTCCTACAAGATTCCTACCCCTAATTTTAGTTACTATTTAGCCTATTAATAAATATCAATGGGTGATAACAAGCTATTAAATAACCATTAAATAGCGTAAGAGACCGCTTATAACCGAGCCTTTGTGGTCAGTAATGCAGAGGGCTTAACTGGGAACTGTTATAGAGCTATTTTAGAAATGCTTATAGACGAGTTGCAACTAAAAAAATGATTATCCAATTAAGTGATTAATTTATTCAGTTCTATCTGCAATTGTTCTGCGACAATAGGTTTATGCAAGCACATAAAGCCATTACCTTTAATATGTTGAAGTATCTCAGGGTCGGTATCGCCGCTAATGATAATAGCTTCCACAGGTGTGGGGATTTGTTTAGCCAGTTTTAATAAAACTTGAATGCCGTTCATATTGTCCTGTAGGCGGTAATCCATAAGAATAATATCGGGAGAGTTTTGCTTAATAATTGCCAAGGCCTCTTCATAACTAGAGGCTTTATCTACTTGATAACCCCAAGACTCTAATAGCCAGCCTAAACCGAGCAAGCTATCAGGATCATCATCTACCACTAATATTCTATGCAATGTTAGTTCTGGTTTGGTGGGAGTGACAAGCTGTGGCTGGTGAGTCTTACTTTCACCGCGCTTAGCGATGTTTAGTCCAATACTAAAACTGGAGCCCTGGCCTAACACAGAGCGCGCCTTAATTTCGTATCCCATTAGGGCTGCCAGTTTTTTAACAATGGCCAAGCCAAGTCCTATGCCTTGGCGACGGTCTCGGCGATTATTTGATAGCTGATGATATTCATCAAATATATTTTCTAACTCATCTTCAGCGATGCCGATACCCGTATCTTTAATGCTTAAGGTTAAAATCTGATCCTGCTGCAATTCTTCAACTGTAATTTTCCCTTGTTCGGTATATTTAATGGCATTTTCTAATAAGTTACGCACAATCCTAGACAAGAGTATTCGATCTGCCATTACCGTAAAATCATTGCCTTTATAGACAATATCTAAATGCTTGTTATTGGCTTGCTCATTAAGTTCATCCACCAAATTTGTTAATAAAGGTGTGAGTGCCACCGGCTCAATATCACATTCAACATTGCCCGCATCCAAACGAGACACTTCTAATAAGGCATCAAATAGTTCTTTTAAGGCTTCATAAGAAAGCTGAATTTTTTTAAATACATTCAAATTAGGTTGCTTGTCTTTTAACGTTTGTGCGAATGCGTATAAAAACAACCCCATTGAGTTTAATGGCTGGCGTAAATCATGGCTGGCTGAAGCGAGGAATTTAGACTTTTGAATATTGGCTTTTTCAGCATATTCTTTTGCTTGTGTCACTTGTGTTAATAATTTTGTGTTTTCTATATTAATGCATATGGTTTCTATTACAGCGGCCGACATACGCTTCGCAGTAAGGGCTAGATAGCCTAAATAAATAATGACCGAGGTAAACAATACATCATAATTATATTCGTAAGACTTAAACGCCACACCCATTAATGTTGGCACCATGAAGAGCATATAACCGATAAAAGACGGGGCAAAACTGGGCATATTGCCAGCGGTAATGCCCACAACAACGGTAATAAATGTGACAAAAAGCTCGACCTGATGAACACTAGGAAAGAATAGATAAACGCCCCCACCCCATAAAACCCCAGATACGAATAAAAAACTAACAATTACACAGTGGTATAGTGGGAACCTGTTCACCCCTTGTTTACGAAGTTGGTTTATTTTTCGATAAAACAAACCCCAGCGCAAAAAGAAAACAAAGGCCACCAGAAAAACCCAGATAATCATTGCACTGCCATGGGGGCTATCAAACATTAGATAGGCGAGCAAACCAGACAGGATAATGCTTAAAAAACCGGTTACTTGTGTTTGCTTAAGCAGCATATCCAAGCGGGCTTCGTTCACAGGATTAATGGGATTATCTTGTTGAAGCAGTGTTGAATGAAACTTTTTAATCATTATGATCCAGGCATATATAAACGATCATTTAAATTAAGACTAAAAATCACTCAGTCGTGAAACAAGCCATTTTTTCGGGCGTAATGCATAAGCTCAACCACGTTGCGTACTTCAAGCTTATTCATTAAATTGTATCGGTGATTTTCTATGGTCTTGGCAGACAAATTTAAGCGTTCACCAATTTCATTATTATTTAAGCCCTCTACGACTAAATCTAACACCTGATATTCACGATTGGATAGTATTGGTTTTTGATCAATAGCTTGTTCCTTCACTCTGGCTGAATAAGCTTTTTTTCCCTTTAATACATCACTCACAGCTTGCAATAATTCATCCGCAGAAATTTCCTTATGCAACACGCCATCGGCTGAACTGTTTATTAGTTGTTTAAATAGCGAGCTTGAATCTACCCCGGTTAAGGCAATTACTTTTGTTTTTGGAAATTTCTTTTTAATCTCCGTTAATGTTGTTAACGCGCCGCCTCCTGGCATTCGATAATCAAGTAGCACTAAGTCAGCCGACACCGTTTTAATGGTTTCTTTTAGGCTTATGGCATTATCTACTTCTGCCACTACGGTATAACCAGCAACCGCCTCCAGTAAGGTTTTAATGCCTTCACGAAACAACTGATGATCGTCGGCAAGGATAATATTTATTGCCATTCAAGTGCCTCATGTTTCAGCATAGTTATCAATTTCAGGGCTTTTAAAGCCTGCAGATTTTAGGGATTATTATCTATATTAGCAGAGTATGATGAATATTTAGAGGATAATACCAGCATCATCAACTATAAGCGCAACTTTATAGAAACCATAAAACCTCTACAAACTGTCAGTAAATGGGTGTTTACCCTCAATGTATTTTTCATTTAAAATGTTAGCCCTCACTCACCTAAGTAGACATGGTCCACAATAATTAAAAGCGGCGTCTTTTTAACACGACAGCGACTTTCTTATCCCCAATAGGCCACCCATAATCCCCATATAATAAATAGAGCGCTGCTATTTAAATAATTGCACGCGTCATTGGGAGCAGTCATGGCCGCCAAGAAAAGTCTCAAATCACTCAATTGGTTCACCACTTCAGGGCTCATATTATTAACATTTCTCATAGCCGGTTGTGATAGCCCAAAAAGTTATAGCCCCGTAACAGATTCCAGAACGGATCCCACCAATGAAGAGGCAGAAGTTAACCAAAGTGGCTTAGAGCAATATGCAGCTCAATGTGCCAATTGCCATGGTTTGCAAGGAGATGCTGGCCCAGGTGGAGCTGTTAACGAATATGCAGGCAGCTTAAGCGAGCTTACAGATTATATTACGCAAACTATGCCAGTGGCCGATACCTCTGCCTGTATTGACGAATGTGCCCAAGATGTTGCGCTGTACATGTTCGAAGCCTTTTTAGGCGAAGAGGTTCCCAATGATCCTACCGATTCCAATTCTGAGGACCCTATAGAAGAGCCTCCCGAGGACGATAACCAAACCCCACCTGAAGACGATACCGACCCTGTTGAAGAAACACCAAGCGATCCCGTTAATACCGATCCAGAGTTAACTCAAAGTTATTACACAGCCAACATTGAGCAAGCCTTGGTTCAGGATGCCTGTGTAAATTGTCATAGTATTAATAATGCCGCCCAAGATAGCGGCCTGGTATTTTTACAAGGCACAGATAACGCCGAATACAATCACAATATTTTCAGCCGTTACTTTTATGATAACGCTGATGCCCATGAGTTTATTTTAAGCAAAGTGCGTGGCGGCTCTGCCCATGGTGGCGAACTTCAATTTAGTTGTGAGCAAACTGAATTTAAAAATTTAGAGAACTACTTACAATTACTGGCAGGCGACACAGCCCCTAGCGATGTTTTTTGTGAAGATTCCTTTTGGGATAATATTGTCATGAGTGACGCCGCCACAACTTTAAGGCGGGCCGCTCTCATTATGGCGGGACGTTTACCCACCAACGAAGAAATAATTTTGGCCCAAAGCGGAAATGCCGGTTTACGCTCTGCCATTAAGGCCTTAATGACAGGTGATAATTTTCACGAATTTTTATTACGTGGGGCCAATGATCAATTATTAATGAAGGGGTTGGTAGGAACAGATTTTCAAATAACCAGTCGCACCGAAGGATTTTATCCAATACTGGCCAATAAAAATTACGATGCCAATGTAGAAGCCGTCAATGGTGATGACACGTTACAAAAGGAGTTTACGGAATGGTTTTTAGGTTTTAAATATGGTGTGGCCAATGCACCTTTAAAACTGATTGCCCATGTAGTAGAAAATGATCTAGCTTACACCGACATTCTCACCGCCAACTATACAATGGTAAACCCCTACTCCAACGAGGTATTTCGCTCAGGCATTGAATTTGAAGATGATAGCAATGCCTTAGAATTTAAGCCTGGCTTACACCAAGGTCAAATTTTAGACGATGACGAATACGTCACTACAGGCAACCTTAAAGATCTTGGCCGTAATGTCTCTAATCATTCTGGTTTCATTTCATATCCTCATGCAGGTTTATTAAATGACCCCGCTTATTTGAATCGCTACCCCAGTACCGATACCAACCGTAATCGTGCTCGCGCCAGCTGGACCTATAAACACTTTCTAAATCTGGATATTGAAAAGTCCTCAGCACGCACCACAGACCCTAATGATTTAGCCGACACAGATAACCCAACGTTAAATAATCCGGCTTGTACGGTTTGCCATGTGGTGATGGACCCTGTAGCGGGCGCCTTTCAGAACTATGGAGACTCAGGGCGTTACCGACGTTCTTCAGGTGGTTTAGATTCTTTGCCTTCAACCTACAAGCGCGGCAGTGATTCCTTGTATCAAGAGTTTGATACCTGGTACCGCGACATGCTTGAGCCTGGCTTTAATGAATTAATTACCGAACAAGACAACAGCCTACAAATTTTGGGGCAGCGCATAATAAGTGACGAACGCTTTCCTAAGGCAGCCGTTGCCTTTTGGTGGCCCGCTATCATGAGCGGCGCACTGCCGCAGGCTCCAGAAGAAATCAGCGACCCCAATTATTTAGCGAACCTGCAAACCTATGAGGTGGTGCAAGCAGACATGAATGAACTGGCCACTGGATTTGCCAGCGGTTTTAACGGCGGCTCAGCGTTTAACTTAAAAGATTTACTGGTTGAAATGATCATGAGCACTTGGTTTCAAGCGAAAGCCAGTGGTGATGAATTATCAACCGAAAGAGAGATAACGCTGGCCAATGTGGGGACTGACCGCTTGTTAACTCCAGAAGAGCTAGCCCTTAAAACCAAGGCACTCGTAGGCTTCTCTTGGGGCGAAGCCATAATAGAGACAAGCGATGACCCTAGGTACGACCACTTATCTGACAAATTTAGTATCTATTATGGCGGCATTGATTCCATAGGCATTACCGAGCGCGCCAGAGAACTCACCGCACTTATGTCTAACGTGGCACTGGGGCAAGCCCTTTCGATAAGTTGTCCAGCGGTTGTAATGGACATTAACCGTGAAATAAATGAACGGCTAATATTTAGCCAGATAGACCGCCATATCACGCCCCTCACCCAAGGTCACGGCCAGTTCGAAATTAGCGCACAGGATTCTCCACAGGCCTATGCTGTTGAAATGAATATCGCGAACGCGGGTGAAAACAAATTACGTTTTAGTTTTGATAATCAATTTGGTAACGGCCAGAAAGGCAGTCGCCGGGTATACCTAGATAGCTTTACTGTCAGCCACACAGGTGGAAGTGTTGTGATGTTTATGGAAGGTGAAGCCATTTTAGATAATGAAGGGGTCGCCCTCAATTATGATGGCAGTACCAGTGGCAGCATAAGCAATTCAGCATGGTCACTTACCAGTGGCTATATTGAAGTCCCCATCACGCTGGAAGAAGCCGGTCCCTATACCGTTACACTAAATGCCTACGGCGTGACTCAAGAAGACGGCATAGCCCCTAAAATTTCAGCCCATATAAATGGCAGTGACCCTAACTCTAGCCTTGCAGGCGAAGTCGAAATAAAAAGCCAGCTGCAATTTTTACACAAACAATTTTTAGCGGAAACACTTGAGATAGACAGTGAAGAGTTAAATCATACCTATCAATTTTTTGTTAATGCCTGGCAAACTCGTTGGAATGAAAATGTTGATTTTTTCATAACAGATGGCAGCACTGAAACCTGTGAAGCGCCAGATAGTGTCTCATCTTTTAGCGATGATGAAATGGCAGACCCACAACATACATTGGCTGCCTGGTCGCAAGTACTCTTGTATTTAATGACCGATTATAAATACCTACACGAATAGGCTAGGGAGACAATAATGAATAGACGAGAATTTCTGCGCAGGGCCGGTTACGCCAGTGCTGTTGCCACCCTGCCTTTTACCAGTGCCGTTCGAGCGGATGATTTCATCCCCTACGATGGTGAACTTTTTATTACCGTTCAAGCCGTAGGAGGCTGGGATGTCTCATCCTTTTGTGATCCAAAATTAAATATTGGCAATAATATAATTAATAACTGGGCCACCGATTTAACCATTGAAGACATTCCCAAAGCCGGCAACATTCCTTATGCCCCCTTTGCAAATAACGCCGCTTTTTTTGAAAAGTTTAAAGATCATATGCTTGTAGTGAATGGCATGGACATGCAAACCAATTCCCATTCCACCGGTAAAACACATACATGGAGTGGACGTACAGCATCAGGCTACCCTTCTATTCCCGCATGGTTTGCTTATAACAAAGCACCAATATTGCCGGTATCATATTTAAATTTTGGCGGTTTTTCTGAAACTGCCGACTTAATTCGTTATTCAAGGGTTGATAAAATAGATACCTTGCTGGAAGTACTACAGCCAAATGAGACAACCAGTGGACGCACTGACAATTATTATCGTCAAAGTGATGTAGATCGATTACTGGCCTCCCAACAAGCAAGGTTGGCTCGCCTTCAGCAAGAACAAGGCTTATTGCCTAGACAAAAATCGGCCATGCGCTCTTATTATGAAGCTCGGCCCAACACCCAGGCCTTAGAACAATTTGCGGCTGTGATTCCTAGTGATAGCGAAATTGAAAGCAGCACCCTGCTTCAGCAGGCTCAAATAGCCGTACTGGCCTTCAAGGCAGGAGTAAGCTGTGCTGCTGATTTATCGGTGGGTGGTTTTGATACTCACAGTAACCACGACAAAGATCAGGAAGCCGCGCTCACAGACATCACTACCTTAATTGATTACTTGTTCGATTACGCGCAAGCCCAAGGTATTAGCGAGCGCTTAACCATCATGGTGGGCTCTGACTTTGGCCGCACGCCTTATTACAATGCAGGAGCCGGAAAAGATCATTGGCCTGTGGGCAGCACCATTATCATGAAGAAAAATGCGTCATGGGGTAACCGAGTCATTGGC
Source organism: Bermanella sp. (assembly GCA_036960565.1). Taxonomy (GTDB): domain Bacteria; phylum Pseudomonadota; class Gammaproteobacteria; order Pseudomonadales; family Oceanobacteraceae; genus Bermanella. The sequence goes on along the minus strand of JBALXQ010000010.1, from coordinate 113,399 downwards.
GGCAGTGATGACAATCAAAATTCTCTGAGCATTCATCCAGATACATTACAAATAGATGAAAGCAGTGATGGGAAAGTAATTTATCCCATGCACCTTCATGCTGCACTGCGCCAAGAATTAGGGCTACCGCTAGACGGCTTCCCGTTAAACAACCTTGAATTTTTAGACTTGTTTAATACTTAATTTACCCAGGGCAGCATGTTTATGATTAATAAAGCCCATAAGGACGCTTTACCTCAGGTGGTAGCGATTAAGGCTTCTGTTATAAAGGACGATTTCACATTTATATTTAACCATAAAAATTTAAATGAACCGGTATTACAATCAAGTAACGCTACACAGCATCCACTGTTTTATAAGTTAATTTGGGTAAGAGAAGGCCTTGGAAGTCTTTTTATCGACTTTACTAAACATACATTACAGGCAGGCCAGGTATTCTTAATGGCACCCGGGCAAGTCTACAAGTGGCAAGACGATACTAAATTCAGTGGTATATTGAGTGTATTCTCAGAAGAAATATTTGATGAGTTTTACCATACTAAATTAGTAAAAGTAGCGGGTTTTTTTGAGCCGTCAGGTGAGACAAAAATAATACCGGTACCCGATAACAAAAAAGCATTACTCACTCAGCTGGCTCAATTATTGTACTCAGAGGCCAATACTGAAGAATATGACCTACACATAATTCGTCCGTTATTCATGGCCTTTCTAACAGCCTTCACCTGCCAAGAAAACCCAAAAAATACCCAGCCCACTAAGGTCAATCAGTTAGTAGAGTTAAGAAACCTGATTGACAATTTTTATCATAAAGAAAATAGTGGGCGTTTTTATGCGCAACAACTAAATATAAGCATTAAGCAATTAAATATACTGGTCAAGGATGGCCATGGAAAAACAGTCTCTAACCTTATTCAAGAACGGATATTACTAGCAGCTAAGCGAAGCCTTATATTGTCTCATGACAGCGTTAAAACCATTGCCTATCAATTGGGCTTTGAAGACCCCTCTTACTTTTCTCGTTTTTTTCGTCGTTACATGAACTGCAGCCCAAACCAGTATCGAGCCAATCTACAGCAAGTGAATGCCCTCTAAAAAGGTGTTCCCAAAATTTACTGGAATTATGAAGCCGGGTTAAGTTATTTATTAGATCTCAGACAAATAAATAACGCCGCTAAAAAGCGGCGTTATTTATCTGGTTACACTCTCAATTAGCAATCAACCTAAACCAGCATTAAAGAAGTCAAACTCTTGTGAGTTACTAAATGCAAAGCCAGAAGAGGATAATCCCAGCTCATTACGCAAGGCACTGTGTATATGCATAGGATGAAGCGTAGTACTGCCTTCTTCTCCATCCACCAATAGCGTATCTGGATTTAACGCCAATGCATTTTGGTTTGCATCCGATGCGTTTATAACTCTGTTTCCCCATGTGGCATCTTTTCGCATCATCATGTAGCTGCCCACGGGCCAGTGATTTTTGCCATCGCTGTTATTGTAATAAGGGGTGCGAGCAAAATCAGAACCCACCATTATCGTTAAGCGATCCGCTACGCCTTGTGCCTGGGCATAATCCCAAATATAGGTTAGTAATTCGGTTAAATTGGTTAACGCATTAGTTTGCTCGTTATCGTTATTCTGATGACTATCAAAACCTCCTGCATCAATATCTGCGGCACAGGTAACACCGGCCTTAAATCCTAAGATGGCTATTTGTGCTTGAAATAAAGTTTTGGAATTTTCAATTAAACTATCATCCGGAATCACACTGGCAAATTGTTCCAACGCCACAGTATTGGGCCGCGCGGAATAGTAAGCCTCCATGGCGGATTTTTGCCTTGGCAATAAACCGTCGCTTGCCTTCATTTTTTCAAGACGCGCTTGCTGAGCGGCTACAATTTGATTTACATCGCTTTGCGCATAAAAGCGCCCACTATTACCATTTACATTAGGCTCTAATACACTTCTAAGCTCTGATACCTTATCAATGCGAGAATAACGAATTAACCCAGCGGTTTCCGCATAGCCACCAAAATTCAAATATGAAACCGGCAGCGCAGATCCGTGTTCGTGTGCAAATAAAGCCGTCATAGATGGAAACCCTACCGAGGTACGCCCACTCCAAGCATGCATCACTCCCACTCTATGAGAGTTGGTTTGCATGTCTACACCGTTAATCACCAACATGTCTTTACTAAAACGTTCAAAAAATGCGGCGTTGTTTGCAAAGGGGGCATAAGGAATATTACCCGCCTTAGGCAAATCATCCGCAGTCATGCCCACTGCCCAGTTATTAATAACGGTGTCCGCTGTATTCACTTTAGGGTCACAGAAGCTGGAAACATCCCAGCCGCCACCTGCCTGTACGGTTAAAAATAGTTGGCCAGTATGCGGCACAAATTCTGCCGCATGACTCATATTACTAATTGGCAAGGCTAAGCTGGCGCTGGCATAACCAAGCATGCTTAAAAATTTTCTTCTGTCCATTTTTACGCTCCTGGTTATTCGTGAAGAAACTTATAGTCGGTCATAAAGTACAACACCATACGCGCCCATGTGGCTTGCATATGTTGCGGGTCTTTTTTATCTTCATTGCTGAATAAAAAGCCATCGGGCGCGTTACAACTTTCATCATTGTTTGCTTCTACGTTAGGAGAGGTTCCAGCGTTCCAGCGACTTTGCCACAGGGCTACCAAGACATCATATGAGTCTTGTAGCTCCTCACTGTCATTGCTTAATGATTCACCTAAAAACAAATTATGCATTATTTGTAATTGTTGTTTAATGCTGGCCTCGCCTGTTGTGCCAGCAGTGTTTGTATCATTAATGTACGCTGAAATAAGCGGATCAATACTCTCATCCTCTGCCCCGTAGGCATGAAGTGTTAGCTGGTAATTACCCGTACTGCTCAGTGTGACCGGTATTTCTAGATAGCCGCTATTTAGCATCCATGAATCACTTTGCTTACTGCCAGCAGTTCCTCCATCGTGATCAAGTGCGACACCTCCAGATGTTATTATGTCCTCCCCTTGCACAGTTATTACTTGCGCACCACTGGGATCAAACAAGGTAAAACTGTCTATGTAAACGCGTCGACCAGCATTACCACTGGTGGGGTTGTCCAAACTTAAACGCAAGGTGTTGTCACCTGTATTACCCACACTTAAGGTCGCTGTATAACTAACGGCTGTGCTGCCATCTAATATCTCAATTTGCTCATGGGCCTGAGTGACAGGCGTGATGTAAATATCCATGTCGTTAAAAATCAAACGCTCATTTTCTATGCGCTTAAAATCTGCAACCACAGCCGGACAACTTACTTGCAATGCATTACCTAACGCCACATTTGACATGAGCGCGGTGATTTCTTTAGAGCGTTCGGTAATGCCGTAAGAGTCAATACCTCCATAATAGGTTACGTATTTATTGGTTAAAAAATCGGTGGTGGGATCTAGTTCATCTGCATCGGTGCTTTCACCCCAAGAAAATCCTACCAGTGCTTTGGTTTTAAGCGCTAACGCTTCTGGAGTTAATAAACGATCCACACCTGCATTTGATAGTGACAATTCACGATCTTCACTTAACGCGTTTGAAGTGCCACTGGCCTGAAACCAAGAGGACATCATCATTTCTACCAAAAGATCTTTAAGGTTATAGACCGTGCCACCGTAAAAACCTTGAGAAAATTGCATCGCCAGTTCATTAATGTCTCCTTGCTGCGCCTCGTAAGCGTTCAGTTTTGGTAAATAACTGGCATCACTTATTTCCTCTGGGGCCTCATGAATGGGCAAGCTCATGATAGAAGACCACCAAAAAACCACACTGGCCACCGAGAATCGATCATCTTCGGTAATGCGTTGTGCCAACACCTGTAAGCTATTTTCCTGCTCAGTAATTTCGCCATTAAAGGCTGGAGCTAGCATGTCGCGGAACCAAATATCACCTTCTTGATATTCGGATTCTCTGTCATTGGTATAACTGCTGGGCAATGCACTTAAACCATTTTTGGCATCACGGTAATGCATAGTATCCCCATAATTTTGAAAGGCGCCGGCCACTGGATCCATAACCACATGGCACACAGTACACGCTGGGTTATTTAAGGTGGGGTTATCGGTGTCGGCTAAGTCTTCAGGATCTGTGGTGCGTGCGGCGGACTTTTCAATATCCACATATAAAAATTCGTAAAAAGCCCAGTTAGCGCGAGCGCGATTACGATTGGTATCGGTGCTAGGAAAACGTCTTAATACAGAAGGCTCATTTAACAAACCTGCATGTGGGTATTCAATAAAACCACCGTGAGAATCCACCCTAGGCTGACCATCACGAATGATGACGGTATTGCTGTCATTTAAGATTTGCCCTCTATGTACTCCAGGTTTAAATTCCAATGCATCATTAGGATCATTAAATTCAACATCTGAATTATATATCTGCGCGCTATACGGGTTAAGTAACGTGTAATTGGCGGTTAACACTTCCGTGTAAGGGCGTTCGTTCTCGACTACATAAGCCACTAATTCTAGTGGAGCCATGGCCGCACCTAATTCATAGCCATCCCACAAGCGTTTAAAATTCGCTTGCTCTTCAGGGTCAGCCGAAGCACTGGACTCATAATTGCTATTAGCCAAAACCGGATAGAAGGTATCGTTTTTAGCGACGAAATTTGTTTCACCGCTCGGCGCTACCGCTAAAGTAAGCAACCTGTCATTGGCGGCGCGTATTAAAAAGTCATGAAAGTTCTCTCCCTGCATTAATCCTTTTAACGCCAACCTAAGCCCCGCATCTCCACTTTGTGCTTGGGCATATTCATCGCTATTGGGTAAACGCCCGGCAGTAATGAGCGCGGCTCGGCGCAAGGTATCTTCGCTACTGCTAAGCGTTACCCCATCCCAAAATGATCCAGCGCAAATGGTATCATCGGGTGCCGCTGAACCCGCTAGTAACTGTAAATAGTTTTCAAGCGTTTTAAAGTTTTCATCATCACAACTTAGCTGCAATAACCCGCCATGATTAGAGCCTCCCCGCACCTTACTTAAAATCACTCCATAACGATTACTGCTACTGGAGAAATATTGAGAGAACGTTAACTGGTTTTCCTCGGCTAGGTTACTGCCTGCTAAAAAAATAAGGTCACTGCTTTGCGCCGCTTCATTAATTGAATGGCATTCAATACACGTTTCTTGCACCACTTGGTTTTCTACGTTTTCTAAATAATACGCAGCGATAACACCTGGATCGGTGGGTGTGGGATCTGGATCATCTGGGTCGGCTGGAATCGGATCTGTTGGAACTGGGTCAGTCGGATCTGTCGGGTCTGGATCTGTCGGATCTGTAGGAACAGGGTCTGTTGGATCCGGATCAGCTGGGTCTGTAGGATCTACCGGAATGTCTTGACCCAAGAAACTTTCAAATATGTATTCCGATACCGCTTCAGCGCAATCCCCCACACAGTCCTCTGTAGATCCTGGCGGCATGGTTTGAATGGTACGACTCACTAAGTTTTCGAAACTGTCAGAAAATTGATTTAATGGAGTTCCTAAATTGGCCTGCCCTTGATCTTCATGGCAGACAGCACAGTGAGCCTGATATAAGGCCTGGCCTTGAGTCAGCTCTGCGCCACGATCATCACTTGAGTCATCTGTCTGAATTTCATCATAGCCACTGCCACTTTCACAGCCCAATAAGATTAATAACAGCGCGCACATGAATACCCAAGTTCTAGAGACATTCCATTTTTTTGCCATCGCTATTGCCCCATTAAATGATAAATCACTTTCTTCATATTATTTTTTTAGCACTTCTAAGAATGACCCTTTTTTTAGGGCCTCCTTAATTACATACACTCAGTCATCATTAAGCATAATATTTAGACAAATCTTTGATGCCAGTTTATATCAACAATTATGGGTGAGTCAGAAATAAGAGGAAGGGACTTTAAGGAAAATATCGGGTACTTCTTGTCAAGAATAGGCGCTTTATTCAATAGATGTGAAGAGCATCACATGATGCTAAACGTCCAGTAAATCTGAGCCTAACGCTTTGTTATAAAAACAACATATCAAAATATACTTTCATAGTTGGCCAATCATAAGGGCGCCATTTTTATGCATAAATTATCACCTCTTAATCTGTTTTCTTTCCTGCAGACACCCACTAAAACCCTGCTTTTAGACTTGAAATAACAAAAAACATCAATGGGTGATAACACCTATTTTATAGGCTGTAGAAATCCTAAAAACAGTAAAAACCAAACCCTCACTTATCCATATTTCATTTCAAATACTGTAGTCGAATCCGAGTTTCTAAAACAGCCAGACCTAAACATATTTTTCATTTATAATATTCTAATTTCATTCAACTGTATCCATACATGAACAACTGGAAAAAAGCCCCTAGCCATCCTGTTTTGGCAAAATACATAGATTGTTATTGGTTTATTGAAAAAAGTCAGGAAGACGTAAGCCTGGATTTCCCAAAACTCAACCCCGACCCTTGTGCACATTTCATCCTGTCTCCAAGTAATCAAAGTTTTCATTATCAATACCAAGACAAAAATGTATCGGGACATGGTTGTCATTTAATTTTACCCAATACCAGCACCCTGACGTTAGATCACTCCAAACCCTTTATAATTATTGGCATTAAGTTTCATGCAGGGGCTCTTTACGCGTTAAAAGGGTTTGAGGACTTAGCCCTCGTAAATGAAATTTTAACGAAAATGGACGGATTGCCTCTGGACTGGTTTCCAGATAACAGCACCCTGTTTGAGTCGGCCAATGAACAAAGAGATGTCACTTGCGAAAAGCTTGATAGCTTATTAATAAATTGGATAGAAAAAAGCCATTGCGACAAACACAGTTTATTGGTTCGTAAAGCATTACCACTTATTAATGATACCGATATTGCTAATATGGGTGAGGTACTGCATTGCGCACAGCGCACCGTAGAGCGATCGTTTAAACGGGTGACAGGCCTTAGCCTTAAGCAGTATAAAAATATGGTGAATTTTGAAGAACTTCTTGATTATTTACACCAACAAACCCACTCTCCAATAAATTGGGTCGATGTGGCCGCCCAATTTGGCTTCAGTGATCAACCTCATCTTATTAGGCAATTGAAAGCCACCATTGGCAGTACCCCAGGCAATTACGTGAAGCAACGAGACCTCACCATAGACGTATATGGCAACTTCGAATAACCCTTATAAACTGTCGTTTTTATTCAATCATTACCAGCACCCGTCATTTATTATCCTGTTTATAAAGTACATATAAACAGGAATTATCATGTCTACCATTATTCGCCAATATCACCATAACGATTTAACTTCCGTGCTTAGCGCTTGGGAAAATGCCAGCAAACTTGCCCACCCTTTTTTAACGAGCGAATTTACCAATCAAGAACGAAAAAATATACCCAACTTATATTTGCCCAATGCCGATACCTGGGTAGCCGAAGTGGATAACGTCGTAGTAGGATTTATTGCCCTTATTGGCAACGAAGTGGGTGCCATTTTTGTGCAGCCAGAATTCCACGGTAAACGGTTTGGCAAGGCATTAATGGATAAAGCTAAAACTTTGCATTCAACACTTGAGGTAGAAGTATTTAAAGCCAATACAATCGGGCGAAAATTTTACCGTCAGTATGGTTTTGAATTCATGCAAGAGACATTACATGTTGCCACGGGTAATCAACTATTAAGGCTCGATTACAAGCCCTAAACAATCAACTACTTTCCAGCCAAGTGTTCAATAATAAAATCCACACAGTGCTTTATTTTAGGGATTTTGTACTTGGCTTGCGGGTAAAGGATATAAATATCCAGGTGCGGTTTAATGTCACAAGACATAGGCAGTTCTGTGGGCACCTCCACTAGCTCGCCATTACTTAGCTGCTTTTCAAGCCACCAACAGGGAAAAAATGCTAAGCCTTCACTAGCCATTGCAGCCTCTATGAGGCTGTCACCATTATTGGCCATTAATACAGGTTTAAGTTTTATTTTTTGCCATTGTTTATCTTTCAATTCCCACCATGAAACCAAGCCATTGCCGGCACGGTATTGCATGGTAGGGCTCGATCCTAAATCCTTAGATGATAAAACACTTTTCCCAAACTGCTTTTGCAGCTTTTGAAGCAGTTCAGGACTGGCCACCAACTTATAATCGGCCTGGGAAAGATGCTTGGCAATCACTCGTTCTTGGGGGACTGAGCCGGCACGTATGGCAATGTCCACCGGATCCTGGGCAAAATCCACCAGTGAGTCGGAGTAATCCAAATCCAGCACGATATCTGGGTAGCGTTGTTTAAATTTCCTTAAGATGGGATTAAGGACTTTATTGCCATAATCCGACATAGCACTAATTCTTAATTTACCTTCAAATGCCCCTAAGCGTTGCGACACTAACTCATCGGCCTCATCCAGTTTAAGCAATACCTCCACTATGCTGTTGTAATACACGCTACCTAACTCAGTGGTGCTCACATGGCGGGTACTGCGTTTAATGAGCTCCACCCCCAGCTCGCTCTCTAAATCCTTAATGCGCCGTGATATAGAACTGGCAGGCACATCAAATTCCTTGGCCGCTAGGCTAAAGCTGTTTAACTCGGCGGTGCGCTTGAAATAGCGTAATGCGCGTATTTTATCCACAATCAGCTCTTAATAGACTTATTTCAGCTCTTATTCTTGTTCAGTTTTGTCTAAATGACAAATGTAATTTGTTCGTCACCCTCTCTTTCTTACGCATTAACCACCGTATGATGCCTCCATAGACATTCAATACCTAACAGATAAGAGGCAAACCATGAGTAACTCAACCACCACTAAAAATATCTTAATCATTAAATCCAGCACCGCCGCCGACTACTCGGTTTCAAGCGAAATTGCTGATTTTTTAATGAATCAACTGCAAGAAAAAAATGGCAGCGAAATCCAATATAAATTCACAATACGCGACCTAGCTAAAAGCCCAGCGCCGTTTCTTAATAATGAAACCGTAGGGGCATTTTACACACCGCCCGAAGCACTAAGTGCAGAACAAGTTGCTCTGGTAGCACCCTCACAGGAATACATAACGGAACTTCAAAACGCAGACATCGTAGTGATTGCGTCGGCTATGCATAACTTCAGCATTACCAGTTTATTAAAAGCCTATATCGATCAAATTTGCCGTGTGGGCTTAACCTTTCAATACAGCTCTGCCGGACCTGAAGGGCTATTAAAGAACAAACAAGCGATTCTTATCACCAGCTCGGGCATGGATTTTAAAGAGGAGTATGCCAAATCAATGGACTTTCAAACGCCTTATTTACGCCGCATCTTAAGTTTTATTGGCATTGAAGATATTCGTCATATTCCAGTGCAAGGATTGGCTAATGAAGAATTAGTGCCAAGTATTAAGGATGCTGCTAAGCAGGAGGCAAAGGAGTTAGCCCTAGATCAGCTATAACTATGATAATACACTCCACTATTCCAATAGTGGAGTTTCTAACAGTCCTGAATCAAGCAGTTCCAATAAATGTATAGTTCAACTCTTGATTTTTCACCCTGTTCTCGCGACAGCCACTAATCACCTGTTCGATAGCGACGACACTTCGGTCACTTATCTATTCATGGCAATCTATTCCTAGCCATTATTTTCATTCACGATAAGCAGTTAAAAAATTAACTGCGCCCTCTCCTATTTTATAATGAATTGAGTACTAGCGGCTAAAACGATAAGAGACATCAACCGTTAGTTTATCTTTGGCAATACCTGCAGGCATTATTGGCAGAGGTTTGGCTCGCGCTACCGCTTTAATTAGCGCCTTAGAAAAAGCAGCATGCTTGGGTTTGTACTTTTCAAAAACCTTCAATACGTTCCCTTGACGATCAATCGTCACAAAAACAGATGCTTCCCCCCGTTTTTTTAGTAACACGGCTTCCGCCGGATATTTCAGCGCCTTAATGACTTTTTGCCTGACCTTATCCATATATTCACTCACCACTTTACTATCTCGTTTACCATTTAATACCAGCATGTGTTTTGGTTGTACCGGGGCTAGCAATACTTTTTGTGAAGTATCTTTCAAATCAAAACGGTAGCTCACAGAGAAAAGCCATTTTTCACCCTTTAGCATATTAGGCGGTAATGTTTTCAGACCAGATTTACGAATGGCTTTATCCACTGCAAGGCCCAGCATTTTCGCTACAGATTTATCCAGTAACACCACCGACAAGACCTTGCCCTTACGGCTGATGGTAAATTGAGCATCCACTACGCCCTCTTGGGAAAATTGTTTGGCCCAAGCCGGGTAACTCACTTCACCAATAATCGCTTGGCGAAGTTGCCATTCATACAAGTCTTTAAGGTAATACTGCTCTAACTGTGCTTCTTTTTCTTTTTTAAGCTTGGATGACTTTAATGCCGCTACTCTCTTGGCCTTTTCTGCCTTTTCATGGACCGCTCGTTTTTTAGCGGCAAGTTTCTCTCGTTTTAGGCGTTCTGATTTTTCTCGCGCGACCTGTTGTTCCTTTTTTTGTTTTTCCTGATCAGATTTTTCTTTTCTGGCTTTTGCCAACTTATTGCGTGCAGTTTGAGCTTCTTCTATTTTCTTTTTCTTATTAGCTTTATTTTTACTTTCTAATTGATTTCTCTTTGCCAGTTCTAATTCTTTGTTTGGCTGTTCATACCATTGTTTTACACGATTTATACGCTGCTCAGACACCACATTTTCTTCAAGATTGGCAATGGCTAGCTGAGTGATTGAATCAGAGTTAAGTGTCAAAACATGGTTTTTAAATACACGAGAGGGAGGGAGCTTCCCTATCCATGTATTTAATAAATAAGTGAATAGCTTGTCGTTATTGGTTTTAATAATAGGGTAATGATTCAATTTTATACTTGTACCACGGCCTGGCGTATAGTCGATGATCAGCTCATCCCCTTTTACTAGCTTACCTTTTGGGAAACTGGTAAAAAACTCAAGATCATTTTGCAGTTCAGCATCATCAATGATTATTTCATTATTAATGGCAATATTATTTTGCCATTGCTGCTGCCATAGGCGCACAGACCAACGATCGGCCGTCACCAGTAATTTCATTTGTTTGCGCTCTTTATAAGCGCCAATGTCAGTCACATTATTTTGGGGGTTTTCTAATAGCAAGGCGCCAATATAATATTCTTTATTGAGTTCCTGATAGCTGGCAACACCGTTAAGGCGTAATTCAGACGCAATAGAACACGAACCAAAGCTCAGTGATAACGTAAGAAAAGCAAGGGATGCCCATAAACCATTAATTTTCATGATATTGTTTGCTCTCCCACTTATGGTATCCGCAATGCTTGGTTCTGTAATAAAAAGAAAGACCAAGGCCGTTTAGCGGCTCTGGTCTTCTAAAATTTAATAACTCAATAAAATATATTGAGATTAATCATTTTATTTCTTAGACACTACTCGAACGCTAGTATCTACATCCTTCACGTCAATGTAGCCAATCATATTGGAGTTTTTAGCGATCAACTTCTTCATCTCGGTAGCCGAAGAGACTTCTTTATTAGGTCTGGCTCTTCCAGTGAAGATCAAGCGCGACCAATAGGTGGCCAACTGATTAGGGGTTTTATCCAGAAAAGAATCTGTAAATTCGCCGTATTCATCACTGTCTTTTTTCATATCAACTGCAACCGCGTCAACATCATTTGGAAAGCTGGATGATTTAGCCAGGAAAATACGAGCGATTGCATCCTGGTTTATTTTTGCATTTTGGTTATCGCGACTAACAATAACAGCTATTTCAGCTTGTACTGAAACAGCCACGGTCGCGAATAAAATACCACTGGCAATAGTTTTTTTAATTTTCATTTATAATCGCCCTTAGAAAATCATATCGACGGCAACGCTGTACAACATGGCTGAGTTGCCATCTTGAGCGTTATGAATTTTTTCATCATGATTTTCAATTTCAAACTTGATGGCCGTGCCTGGCGCGTAGTCGTAGCGAGCACCTAAAATCACGCTGATATCTTCACCTTCTAGCTGTAGTAGCTCTTGACCTTGGCCTACCACACCTGAATCCAGTTCGTCTTTAGCGGTTGAATAAGTTGCGTGAACAGTGGTGTCACCAAAACGCTTTGAACCTGACACAAGATAGGATTGAGTATCTAGCAATAAACCCGACTCATAATCAATTTGAATGGCTTCGACTACCAAACCGTAATTACCATTATTGTAGGTAAAGGCGGCATCGTAGAAATTAGCCTTTTTATTATCAAGGTCAAACTCATCGGATAAATTGGTATTACCTGTTACCGCACCGTAGGCATCAACCGCAGACAGAGCCACATCAAGCCCACGAACATCTTCGCTTGCCACTGCCACTGCCGCTTGAGCAGTTGCAATTGCAGCTTGGTCACCCGTTTGGGTGGCAACAATCAGATCTGTATAGGCTAGTTTAACGTCTGCATCTACCATGTTATCAAAGGTGATGTCAGCTTGTTGTGCTGCCAGGCGCAAACCAAAGTCACCATGATTTAAGGTTAATGCTACGCCCAAAATATTTTGTAAGTCAGCATCGTAATCAGAACCAAATACATCGATGGTTTCGGTGAAACGTCCATAGTTAGCCTGAATGCTGCCATCCATCTTTCCTACAGAAAACCTGTGGGTAATATCCAAACCATCGAAAGAAGAAAAGGGAATACTGTAAACATCAGATGGTGTACGTATCCAGTTATAGGCATAGCCTACTTCTAAAAATTCTGAATAGTAAAAAAATGGAATACGCAAACGACCCATACGAACATCGGTTTCACTGTTTACTGCATAACTCACAAATGCCCATGCAGATTCAGTTTCGTAGTTACTAGTACCACGAGAAACCAGTTGGCCAGTAGCCGATGTTTTATCATTAATTTGCTTGGTTATCTGTAAACCAAAAACCGTATCTTGCTTAAAGTTTCCGGCTTCATCATCAAAACCATCCAGTGTGACGCCGTTATCATTGTTTTCATTTTCATTATCAAGAACGGTGGCGCCGACACTTAAAAACCCATAAATACCCAAATCTTCATCAACAGCATTGGCAATGGAAGCAGACCCCAACAGTCCGAACATCACAGCCGAAGCACTTAACTTTTTGAACATAGTTAGCTCCTCATAAAAAGTGCGCGGACTTTACACTATAAAGTTAACTTATCACTATGGTGCTAGGTTTAATTTTGAAACTTCCTGTAAGCCTGTGACTAGACTCACAGTTTTCCGGAAGATTGTTAAAAAATATTGATGCACAAATTTTATATTTTTCATAAACCCTGTAAAAATTCACGTTCCTTGAACTGAAACCCAAAACCGTTTATAAATTTAACCAAGCAGAATGACCATTCTGAACACATTATAAATAGAGGGAATTCACTAACTTAAATTGGAAGAAGATCATTAGGAATAGAGCGAAGGACTTCGAAAAACAAACGAGTTAATCAGCTTTTTAAGCTGGTTAAATTGAATGCCTTTAGATATTCAAATGTTCTAGGCACTTAATTATATCAATTAATTTAGTCAAACCTAACCTATTCAGTAAACGACTGTTTACAAAAAATGAAAATATTCTGCCAAGTTTTGTAAAATAAAATCTTCACTGAGTATACTTTTTATAATTTAACAGCTGGTTTATGGATACATAACAAACCTACTCAGGTTGCTATGTGCCAGTGAAGATGAATTCTTAGCTGAGTATATGACAAAGACTCGTGACACTAAGGCTGTCACAAAATCACAGTTTAATTCTGAAAGTGGAATGGATAATAGCTCTGAACGAATTTATGACGTTCAACGCTATTGTGCAAAAATATTTTAGGGAGTCACCCGCTTATCTGATTTTATCTAAGAAAATTAAAGGCAATCAGCGCATGCTGAAATTATTCAACAAAGGTTTAAAACGTTTAAAAGCCAGCGGCAGGTATGATCAATTTTTTTCGCAATCTCGTCGTGGCGAATACAAAAAAACTGAGGACTAATGAGAGAAGCGATTACATCAGAGAAAAATAAGTGCAGCTGTTATCGTTTTTTAAAGCAGCTGCACAGCCTTTACAGTACATTAAAATAAACTCGCCTTTTAAGGCCAACTATTAAACTAAAAAACCTCACTGAGCCAATTGACGCCTGTTCTGTGCCAACAAACTATTTGGGCGCGCAGTAGCATTAATGCCATTAATGCTCGATCCCGGTGGCACCAGTTCATCAATCTTATCTAACGTCTTTTTATCCAGGCGCACCTGAGCCCCTGCCATCACATCATCCAGCTGTGCCATGGTGCGAGGCCCAATAATGGCCGAGCTTACTCCCGGATGTTCCAAACTAAAGGCCATGGCCATATGGGTAAGGGAGATGTCCGCTTCCTGGGCTAGCTCATTAAGCCCTTTGAGTAATTCAAACTTGTATTGATGAATAGCGGCCTGAGGGTCAAAACTCAGACCTTGTTTGGCAAAAGAGCGAGTCACCCGGCCCGACTTATTCAAATCATCCTTCTCTAGATAACGCCCGGTAAGCCAGCCGCCATCCAGTGGACTCCACACCATCATCCCCATGCCATAACGCTGACAGGTGGGCAGTACATGTTGCTCAATCTCTCGGGAGAAAATTGAGTAACAAGATTGCTCACATCGAAAACGTTGCAAGTTTCGGCTCTGCGCCAGCCACTGACCCTCTACAATTCTATCGGCGGAAAACATAGACGAACCAAATGCACGAATTTTGCCCTGGCGCACTAAATCACTAAGGGTAGAAATGGTTTCTTCAAGATCGGTATGATCATCAAAACGAGCAATCTGATACAGGTCGATGTAGTCAGTTTGCAAGCGTCTAAGACTGTCTTCTACCTGTTCTATTATGTTGCCCCGTGAACCCGCATGCTGCTTGGAATTTTCACTGCTGCCAGCAAATTTAGTGGACAATACAACCTCTGCGCGGCGGCCCTTCAAAGCCTTGGCCACTATCTGTTCCGACTGACCATTAGAGTAAAAAGAGGCACTATCGATAAAATTAATGCCCCCTGCCATGGCCTTATGAATAATACTCACACAATCGTCCTCGTCCTTATTGCCCATGGCACCCAGCATCATGGTGCCCAGACAATATTGGCTAACAATAATGCCGCTTTTCCCCAAAGTGGTGTAGTTCATGGCTGTGGCTCCTAAGATTTTAACGTTCAATAGGCCAACTTCTAACTATGGCCTGTCGTTAATTCCCAGTATCCCCAAGCAAGAACTAAATTTATATTGATAGTTTTTTAACAAGTTATAAGCTTAAACTTAACAAGTTTTCCCATTAATGAGCCGGTATGACCCTAGAACAACTTAAGATGTTAAAGATGGTGGCAGAACTGGGCAGCCTCAAAGAAGCCAGTCTGGCGCTGCACAAAACTCAGCCTGCCATTAGCCAGGGCATTAAGCAGCTTGAATCCCAGTTGGGAATTGAACTATTTAGCCGCCAAGGCTATCGCCTCACGCTGACCGAAGCGGGCCAGCATATTTATGTGCGCGCCTTACGCCTGCTAAACGAAGCCAGCGAAATCGAGCAGCTCTCTTCCCACCTAGCCCGAGGTGTGGAGGCCAGCGTTACCCTAGCGCTGGAAGCGGGATTTGATTTGTCGCGCTTGCTGCCAATATTAGAAAAAGCACAACAGGCCTTTCCCGATACCTCCATTATTATTCGCCAAGAATACATGTCGGGGGCACGAGAAGCGGTATTACAACAAACGTCCGACCTGGCCATTAGCCACTGCCACCCATACATGCTGGAAAGTGAAGCCATCTTTGGTCACAAAATTTGCCAAGGGGTTCTAATAAACGTGGCGGCGCCGCGCTTACTGGCGCGCCATCCTCAACTTAAACAAGTAAACGAACTCAGGCATGAATATCAAATTGTGGTACAAGATTCTGGGCAAGAAACCCAGGGCAAAGAGTTTGGCGTGCAACAAGGGCAGCGACGCTGGTATGTGAATGACTACCACAGTAAAAAAGCGCTTATTCTTAGCGGCATGGGCTGGGGGAAATTGCCACAACATTTAATAGAAGACGAATTAAAACAAAAGCGTTTAAACAGACTGGAATTAGTTGATGTGCAAAATGAAGTGGTGGGTGATTATTATGTGCTTAAACATAAAAATACCATAATGGGGCCGGTGGCTTCGGCCCTTTGGCATGACTTATCGTTATTGGGTAAGTAGTGCTTTACATTATTTAAAAATAAAAGCCCTACTATTAAAGACTTTGGCCATTAATATCTTTTGCATCCAATTGCTTGCCATCAGGCCCGCCGTCTCTTGTGGGAATCAAAGATTGAATGGCGTTGGACTGGGTATTAGCCGCATCAGGATCAGTCAGGGTCCCTAAAAACTTCACTACTAAATCGACTTCTTCGTCACTTATATTATTTGAAAACTCCACGTTACCATCAAGAATACTTTGCGATAATGCCAATCCATTTGGGGCGACTTCATGACTACAATCACTTAAGTTTTTAAATTGATCCAGCTCGCACATTTCATTATCTTCAAAATAAGCCGCCACCGAAGCACCGTGGCCAGTGTAGTGTTGTACGTTTCTTTTTAAGGTATTGAACTGACCGTTATGCCCCCAGGGTCCGGTAATGGCCACGTTTAAAAGTGTGGGCGCACGAAAAGCCCCCACGCCACTGGCACCCACTGCGCCTTCATCGGCACCACTGCCTGTGGCATCTGTGCCCACACCAATTTGCGGATAATTTCCTGGCAGCTGAGCCTGGGTGGTAAAGAAGGCGCCACTGTGACAAAAGGTACAACCGGTACTGGCATCCATAAACGTAATGGCTCCGCGTTTTTCATCATCGCTCATGGCATTTGTATCGCCATCTACGTAATTAAAAAATGGGTTATCAATAAATATTTGCACGGCTTCATAAGCCGCCATGGCTTCTGAGATTCTAGAATAATTAATAAGCGAGTCGCCGTAAGCGGCAATAAACATTTCACCCCAAGCATCTACTGATAAGTTGGCCGCCAATATATCTTCACGGTATTCAGTATGATCACTGTCTAGGTTGGCATCAAAACCAAACTGGCTAATGTCTCCCATTTCAGCGGCCGCTGTTACCGGAAAATGAGCCTGAGCCATAAGCAAGGTTAGTGTGCCATCGCCCACAGCCGCATCTGTATTGTTATCTACATCGTTGGAATCTGTGCTTACCCCTCTGCCCATTATCGACACTCGGTTATCCCAAAATAATCCTCGAGTCCATAACGCAGTATTACAAGTGGCGGGAGAATTACGCGGCACGATGGGCACATTGTTAACGCCATCACTTCGGCCCGGCCCTAACAAACTTGGGTCAGTTGCATTCACCCCGATAGGCATAGATAAATCATCGCCGCCACAGCCCAAGGCCGGGTGATGACAAGACGAACAAGCCGTATCGTCATTGGCGCTGAGAGATTTATTATGAAAAAGTCGCATGCCCAATTCCACCATGGCCGTAGACTGCTCGCTTCTAACTCTTGCAGCAAAGGCGCGCATGTCTTCTAAATGCAAAGCCATGCCGTTGTGTTGAAGCATGGCAGCCAGACAAGCATCTAAATCAGTATCAATAATATCCAGTGAAGTGAGTCGGCCTGAATCGATATTGCACGCAGCAAAATTAATGATGCGATCGTTAACAATCTCGGTTTTAGCGCCATTTTCCAGAGCGCTGTTAGTACTGCTAACTAGGGTTTTAGCGTTAATGATAGTGGTGGTATTTTCATCACTCACCTCTCCCGTGGTGATGCTGTATTGGTATGAGGTATTCACCATTAAGTTTTGATCCAGAAAAAAATTATCCTGAGTCTGTGCAATTAATACGTCACCTCGGTACAGGTTGTAACTGCCACCCGTGTCGAGCCAGGAAAGACCGATGCTGGTGCCAGAAAAGGCATTGGCAATAAACTCTTGTGGCGCTCCAGTTGAGGCCGTTGGATCTGTGCCTGTATCAGCATCCCCTGAATTAGGGAGTGTTGGATCATTCACTTCCGCCGGGTCAGTATCTGCTTCTGGCTCGGTGGCTGTTTCACCACCCCCGCCGCATGCCATTAGCGACATCATTAACAAACTGGCCAAAAAAAATCTTATATTGAATTTCACAAACACCTGCCTTTTTGGGATCTCTTGCCCGATAACGAATTTTGCTCAGCAAGGTTTACAAGTAAAAGGAGAATATTATCAAAGTGCCAAAACCATCACATTCTCTCGCTTATCTCACCTACAAAGAGCAACAAATCCCCATAATTGCCTTAAATGCTGCCCTGGTTTTAAGTGCCTTTTACTCTTGAAAATAACACACGTCTATAATCAGGAACTGATAATGATTTGCATTAACACTCTCATTACGTATACTTAAACTCAGAATTTAGTCGTACATCTCTAATCTAGAGTATTTCAGTCTCGACTTAACACACAATAAAAAGAGCCTGCTTTTTTGAAATCATCTACTCGCCTAATGTTACCCGCAGCCATGGCCGTCTATCCGGGCCTATTGCTCAATGCAGGGCAACCTGCCGCCAATGCTTTAGCGTATCAGGTTGCAGTTTGATCCCGTCTTTTATCTATCAATAACTGGTCGCTGGTAATTATTATGAAATCTTCATTCAGTTCTCGAGCAGTGCACAACTGGCTTAGTGTGGCATTGGTGTTACCCCTTTTTATTGTGGGCATGAGCACATTTTTCATGTCCCATGAGAAATCACTGGGCAATATTGTGATTGCCTATACCCAAGACCCGCTTGAATTAAAGGACATTTTGTACACGCCGGATGGCCGCCAACTATTGGCCAGCAAAAGTGGCGTTTTCCAGCGCAATGGAGATACCTTTGAAGCCATTGATACATTGCAAAATAATGATATTAGAACACTTGATCTAACCCAGAATGGTAAAGTACTGGCAGCAGGAAAACATGGTTTATGGCTGGAAAGTGTTAAAGGTCAATGGAGAAAACTGAATGATGCCGACATTCATGGCATTCAGGTTCGAGCACAAAGCTTGTATTTAATCACCAAAGAACAAGGGATTTTAGTCAGCACCGACCTGGGCCTACATTGGGAAAAGGAACAGAGTATAAGCCAAGCCTTGTCTGCCATGAGCCATAAACATCCCGTTCTATTGGGCGACTTTATGGAGGACCTGCATTCAGGTAAAGCTATATTGGGAAAACAGTATGAATGGATCTGGGCCGACTTATTGGCCTTGGTACTGGTCATACTTTCTCTTACCGGCATTTACATGTGGTGGAAAAGCCAAAGACGTAAGCTGGTTGTGTCTGAAATTAAATGACTAAAATATTGTTACTGTTAATTTTTGCTTTAGCTGGCACAGGGATTGTGTTGCTGCAACTGGATATTATTAGAAAAAGATATCAACAGAAAAAGCAGCGTAAAAAACAAAAAGAAAAAGCCAAGGGGATTCCATTACGAGTGATCGCTCGAACCGATATGAGCCATCAACACTTTAGTATTCGGTTACAGGCGGTTAACCATCAGCCCCTGCAAGATTTTCAGCCGGGTCAATACATTACCCTGCTCACTCAGACCCAGCTCGATCCAGGAAAACAACAAAAGCGCAGTTATTCTCTTGCTAGTTGGCAAGACAAAACTGAGTTTTATGAGCTGGGTATTCAGCGAGAGGAAAATGGGCAGGTCTCCCGCTGGCTACATGAGAATTTACAGCCGGGAAGCATAATTAACGCCCTTCCCCCTAAGGGGGATTTTTTTATGAGTCCGCAAGCAGCCCCCCATATTGTGCTGATTGCTGGTGGTATCGGCATTACCCCATTAAGGGCCATGGTACATAAGTTTGTGGCACAAAAACCCGGTGATTTGTCAGCGGTTAAAACCCTGCATTTATTTTATGCAGCCAGATCCATGGATCAAATGTGTTATCTGGATGAATTAATAAAACTTTCGGAGTTACATTACAACTTTTATTTTTATCCAACGCTTTCTAAAATAGAAGAAAACTGGCAAGGGGATATCGGTCGCCTGAATTCAGCAGAGTTGATACAACAAACTCAGCGAGATGTAGAACCTTTCCCAGACAAGTCAAATATTCATTATTACCTGTGTGGCCCACAAAACATGATGGATAATATGACACAAGATTTAAGCCGGCTTGGAGTTTCACGCCAACATATTCATTCTGAACGATTCGGGCTTAACCTAGCCGCCACAGGTGATGAAGAATTCTCTATAACACTTGGCTCAAACAAAGCCTTCTCCTTTCAAAAACAACGGAGCCTGTTGCAAGCATTGGAACAAGAAGGCATTAAGATAGAGAGTGAATGTCGCAGCGGTGAATGTGGCCAATGTAAAATCAAGCTTCGCCAAGGCAAGGTAAAACAACTGATAGAACCGGATATAACTTTAGCCTCTACTGAATTTTTAGCTTGCTGTTCTGTTCCAGAAAGTGACTTATTGATAGAGATTTAGATATGAGTACAGGGAGACGTATTAATCTCCCCTTAATATTAACAATCAAATTCCAATAAAACATTAGCCCCAGTTATGATTTAGGCAGCGTACAATTTTATTCAGACAAAAATCCTTGGCACTTTGGGTATAAATAAACAGGGGCTAAGTACTTAGGGTAAAACTACGCTTAGCTTGTTGCCATTGCTAATTCGTCACTAAGACATTTCACCAGCTCATTAATCCCCTGCTGTGCATCCTGTATTGATTGCTCATGCCGATGATCAGAAAATTCCTGATACTCCACACCCACCTCATGAATGTCACTGACTCCAAGATATTTACTCAATAATTTTACATGGGGCCCCAAGTGATTCATCTGCTCACGAATACCACCAGAAGCAAATCCAAATTCGCCACTGGATGTGAGCAATATTAAGGTCTTACCCGACATAATTGGCTCAAGAGGAAAATCACCTCGGCCAAGATCAAACGAAAAAGTTTTATCAACGCGCACCACCTGATCAAACCAAGCCTTTAGACACGCTGGCATACCATAGTTATACATGGGCGCTGTTATTACGATCAGATCTGCCTGCTCCAGCTCTGAAATTAGAGTATCGGACAATGCCAGTAATGCCTCTTGTACTGGTGAGCGCTTTTCTTCCTGAGTAAAAACTGCGGCAATCCAGTCTTGGCAAATAAACTCCGGCGGGTTAAGCCCCAGATCTCGATAAATGACCTTGTCTTGATGATTTCTACTCATCCATTTATCCATGAACAAGGCACCGAGATCTTTGGATATGGAGTTATAGCTGGTGACCGAGTTATCGCTGCGACGAACACTGGAATCTATGTGTAACACTGTTTTCATACTGTATTCCTCTCTTGTAAAACCAAATGTAGTGCTAATTGTTAAATAAGCAGCCTTCTTTGACAAAAGGGAATAATTACCTTATAGATGAGTTAATTTCATCTATGGTCGATTTCATGTTTGCACAACTCCCTTCTTTAAATAGCATCAAGGCCTTTGAAGCGGCGGCTCGCCTTAGAAGTTTTAAAGAAGCAGCTAACGAACTATCGGTATCACCCACTGCGGTTTCACACCAAGTACGGGGCCTAGAGGACAAGTTACAAATTCGCTTATTTGAGCGTAAAACCCGGGAAGTATCATTAACTCCAGAGGGAGAAAGATTAGCGCTGGTGGCCAACCAAACCCTAGCCGAACTTATGAAGGTAGTTAATGAGCTAACCCAAGCTGGCAACACACTTACCATCAGTACCACCAGCTCCTTTGCCACCATGTGGCTGGTGCCAAGGCTGGCTGACTTTCAAGCTCAACACCCGGACATAGATGTAAGGATAAAGGCCGATGACAGCTTGTTAGATATAAAGCAACGCCAAGGTGTCGATTTGGTGATTCGCTACGGGCACTTTAATTCGGAACAAGAGGGTGCATCTTTGTTATTGCGTGAGTCACTCAACCTTTTTGCAACCAGTGCCTATTGGAAAAGTGTTAAACAAGTCATTAAGGCAAACTACCTGTGTACACGCTGGAAAAATCCAAAACTGGCCAATATCAATATTGAAGATAGTTTGAAAAATATTTTGGCTACCAAAAAAAATATTAATATTCGTTATTTCGATGAAGAAAATCAAATTATTCAGGCTGCTCTTGCCGGTCAAGGCATCGCCCTAGTGAGTGATTTATTGGTGGAGAACCCTGTAAAAAATGGCTGGTTACAGTCCTCACCCAATAAAGACAAGATAACCCTACCCGGACTGGATTACTACACGATAATCCCAAGGTGGAATCAGCACAATCGGGCCGCGCAAAAGTTTCAGGCCTGGCTTCATCCGCTTTTAAACGAGAATAAAAAATAGCCTAAGCACCCTGTTCCTGCTTTTCATAGCGGTAAGTTTGCTTATGTATAAATATTAAAACCCGTTAACCGGGCCTAAAATATCTTGCCAGTATTAAAATAATCTTTACCGGCGGTAGAATGTTTATTTAGTATTCACCGCTTGTTTTCGAAGATCGGTTACCTGGTCATAACCTATGCCCCAGTTATCGGTATTCACTTCATCGATCACCACAAAAGTAGTGGTCGGATTCTTATTTAGAACCTCTACCATCAATTTAGTGGTGCCTTCGATGAGCGCTTTCTTCTGCTCGTTGGTCACACCTTCATCGGTAATTTTAATATTTACGTATGGCATATTATTCTCTCTTTTTAAATTGCTTTTCTTTAGATTGAATGGGTTAAATAAATTAGCTTTTCAATAGCCTGCTAAGCTGTTTCTTTCTCAGTTAGGGCCACCAATACCTGCTCAAAATATTCCACCGAGTTAGAGCCGCTCACCAGCATGCTTTCGTTAAAAATAAAGGCTGGCACACTGCCCAGTCCAAGTTGTTTTACCCGCTTTTGTTTAAGCGACATTGCATGGTTCACTTCTTTGGATGTCAGCGCTTTTTCTGTCTCTGCTCTATCCAGTCCTACTTGCGCCGCTAACTCCAACAGAACTTGCGTATTACTGATATCCAGGCCCAATTTAAAATAAGCATTAATAAACAATTCATTCATGGTTTGTTGCTTATTATGACCCTCGCATAAGTGCATTATTTTATGCCCAAGGTGAGTATTGTAATAATGAGTGCGCTTGGAGAAATCCATGTTCACACCAGCAACTTGTGCCACCGCCAACAAGTGCGTGCGATAGTCCCGACGTTTGGCTTCACTCCAGCCGTAACGTTGCGCTAGATGGGTATCAATCGCCTCGCCTTCTGCCCCCATTGCCGGATTAAGTTCCGATGGTAAGAAATACATGTCCGCCTTAATGTTTAAATTATTAAGCGCTGTTTGCAGGTTGGCGTAACCAATTGGGCACCAGGAACACACTAGGTCGTGCACTATTTCTATTTTGAGAGTTTTCATTAGACTTATTCCTATCACTTAATTTATAAGGTGGCCTGTAAATCTGTGTACATCTTATTCACGATCAACCATCGGCCGTCTTCTTTTAAAAGCCCCAAATAATCCACATAGGCATGCTCAAATAACGGGCATTCCAGTTTCACCATCGCTTGATCTTTTATAATTTCTACCGACAGTAATTTGAAATTAAAATCCTGGCCTTGTTGCGCAGGGACCGGTCGGCAGTTCACTGCATCCAACCACTTATTTAAACTACGGCGTAAACCTGGCGCCTTCAAAAATGCATCGTCATGAAAAATGGCGCGCAGTCTTTTGTCATCCCCTTGATACAGGCCATGAAAATATTCTCCTACCAAGGCTATAACAGCTTCAAAATCACGCTCTCCAAAACTAGCACTTTTATTAGCGCTAAAATCAGCACTAACGTCTGCAGCATCCATGGTGATGTCCATAAATTTTCTCCTCTTTGTTTAGCAGCCCAAATAAATTATGGCTGGGGGCTGCTGCGCTTCATATAAATACGAATCGAGTTAAACCGTTAGGCCGCAGATTGCTTTTGCTCGGCCGCCAAAGCACGCACAAAACTTGGCGTTTCTAAAACAGCCGCCAGCATCTTCTGAGTGTTAGGCCCCATCTGAATATCCACAGGAAAACTGCCGCCCCAACGGGAATAAACCGTTAGCATAATATCCGCGGCCGAAGGCTTATCAGCGCCTAAGAATTTTTGCCTGGCCAATTGATCTTCAACCACCTGCCATAAACTGTTAATGGCGGCAGCTGCGGCTTCAAAAGCTTTTTTCTGGGCTTTTTCATCACTGATGTATTGCGCGATAAAAAACAAACGGCCATAAGCCGGGTGCATAGTGGCATTGGCAAACAGGATGTCTTGAATGGCCTGATCTCGGTTGTCACCCGTTGCTGGCAACAGAGTATTTTCATGCTTGTTAAGCAGGTGCAAGATAATGGCAGCACCCTCACGGCGCGAGATACCGGTTTCTTGGTTTACCAATAACGGTACGGTAGCCACCGGGTTAATTGCGCTAAAGTCTTCTACTTTTTGCACGTCGATAATTTCAACTTTTTGATCCAGTTCGTGCAGCACCACTTGTGTGGCCAGTGAGCAAGCTCCGGGTGAGTAGTAAAGTGTGTACATGGCGTTTATCCTTTTGCATAAATTGATGAGTGCTTGTGGCTAGCAACTTAAGTGCGACCACAGAGCAAAGTTTAGGCAGTTGGTTTGTTTACATATATAGCTATAATGAGAACCAACTGTTTTCAATTTGGAAACATCACAAACAAGTCTCTTTCCTGGATATAAAGCCAATTATGGACAAACTGCGCGCTATACAGCTATTTGTACGCCTGGCCGATTTAGGCAGTTTTACCCGCGTGGCCGAGCAAACCAATTCGTCTAAGTCCATGATCAGCAAGGAAATCAGCCGCCTTGAGGATGCCTTGGGGGCGAGGCTATTACACCGATCCACCCGAAATGTTCAGCTCACACATGTGGGTGAGGGCTATTTACAAAGGGCACGTGAAATACTTGAGAGACTCGATGACGCCGATAATTTTGTGCAAGATTTACAACAACAGCCCAAGGGAAAGTTAAAAATTAACGCCCCCATGGCGCTGGGTATCACCGACTTATCCACCCTGTTTGCCGATTTCATGCAGGCCTACCCCGATATTGAGCTAGACATTCACTTGGGAGATGAAAGTGTCGATCTGGTAAAACAAGGTTTTGATCTGGGCTTTCGTGCATCCAGTCGCCCCATCGATTCCAATTACGTGGGACGCCCTCTCACCAGTTTTAACTACAGCGTATGTGTGGGGCCAGATTATTTAGAAAATCACGGGCCACTAAATTTACCCAGCGATTTAAAAAACCATAATTGTTTTGTGTACAGTTATTTTCAGGGGAAAAATGTTTGGCCCATCGAAGATGGCATCACGGTAAACGGCACTTTAAAAGTGAACAGCACAATTTTTATGATGGAGGCCATTAAACGCGGCCAAGGGGTGGGGTTCATTCCAGACTTTGTTTGCCGTGAAGCGTTAGAGAAAGGTGAAGTAGTTGAGGTATTGGGCAGTGCTAAAAAGCCGCAGCTCACGCTTTATGCCTTATACCCTGCGCGGCACTTTGTACCGTCAAAGCTGGTGCAGTGCATAGAGTATTTAGAACACTGGTTTGCCAATAAACAGATATGAAATATAGCCGTAGTGTACAGCTAAAAAATCAACTAATGTTTGCGCTCAATGATGCGTCCTTGGTACACCGCTTTACGATTCCCCACAAACTCTTTACTGGTAATACTCCTATCACGGTGGCGTTTTCGGCACTGCCACCATTGGGGTATTGCTAGAAGAGATATTAATATTTTAACCACTATCAACATAAAAAAGCCCAGCAAACCTTGAGGCAAGCTGGGCTTTTTTATTTATTTAAAATTAATTAGTCTGTGAGCCACTCACATCAAGCGTGCCTTTGGGATTTAACTGTCCACTGACAAAACCCCCTGCAATATAGCTTCCCCATACCACCAAACTACCATCACTTTTAATGGCAGAAAAGGCCGAGCCTGAGGCAGTAATAGATTGAACATCAGTTAACTGGGTGGTGACAGAACTGCTGTCACCACCATCATAAGTATTGCCCCAAGTCACCACGGTGCCATCTTCTTTAATAGCGGCAAAAGCATAATGAGTGGCAACAATGGATGTTACGTTTACTAACGCTTGGCTTACCGAGCGACTATCGCCACCAACATCACTCTCACCCCAGGTCACCACAGAACCATCACTCTTAATAGCAGCAAAGGCTTGTTCTGCTGCACTAATGGAGACCACACTGGTTAACTCATCTGTTACCAAGTGGCTGTCAGCACCATAAGGACCAGAACCCCAGGTGACGACTGTGCCATCGGCACGGATGGCGGCGAAGGCTAAGGCGGTAGCATCAATAGACTGTACATTGGACAGCTCAGAGTTCACTGCACTACTGTCGCCACCGTAAGCGGCATAACCCCAGGTGACCACAGAGCCATCTTCTTTAATGGCGGCAAAGGCGTTGCTATTTGCAGTAATGGATTTTACGTTGGTTAATTCAGCACTTACTGGGCTGCTGTCGCCACCACGCTCAGCATCTCCCCATACCACCACTGTGCCATCGGCTTTTAGGGCGGCGAAAGCCTGATCGCTGGCCGCGATAGATTGCACATTGGTTAATTCGGTACTGACACTGCTGCTATTACTGCCGTAATCAACTTCATCGGTCCCATAACCCCAGCTCACCACTGAACCATCTTCCTTAATGGCAGCGAAGGCGCGAGTCGTTGCCGCAATGGCAGTCACGTTTACTAAATCGGCTTGCACCAAACTGCTGTCTGCACCCTCTAAAGAGTTGCCCCACGTCACCACCGAGCCATCTTCTTTAATGGCGGCAAACGCAAAATGGTTGGCCGCAATGGTGTGTACGTTTACCAGTTCATTGGCCACGCTACGACTATCACCTCCTGTATAAAAACGCCCCCAGGTTTTTACGTTGCCTTGGGAGGTAATGGCCGCAAATGAAAAGTTATTGGCGGTGACCGATTGCACATTCACTAACTTATCGCCAATGGCAACATCACGACTATCACCGCCATAATAACTGTCACCCCAGGTCACTACCGTGCCATCGGTCTTGATAGCTGCGAAGGCAAAGTCGGTAGCGGCAATAGATTGCACTTGGCTTAAGTCGGCAATGACATTGCTGCTATCGCCACCTGAAGCAGACTGCCCCCAGCTCACCACAGAACCGTCGCTACGGATGGCGGCGAAGGCATTCTTGGTAGCGGCAATAGATTGCACTTGGGTTAATTCGGAACTAACGGAGCTGCTGTCGCCCCCATAAATTGGAAAGCCCCAAGTCACCACAGAGCCGTCGCTACGCACAGCAGCAAACGCACCACTTGCAGTGGCGGCGATAGATGAAACTTGGGTTAGGTTTGCGCTAACGCTGCTGCTATTGCCGCCATAAGGCGCACTGCCCCAAGTCACGACAGAACCATCGGCACGGATAGCGGCAAAAGCTAAGGCCGTAGCCGTAATGGATTGCACATTAGTTAAGCTGTTTATGACCTCACTGCTGTCACCGCCTAAGGTATTACTGCCCCACGTTACTACGGAGCCATCGGTACGGATGGCGGCGAAGGCATATTCGGTGGCGGCGATAGATTGCACATTGGTTAATTGGTCACTAACGGCACTGCTATCGCCACCATAGTCGGCCTCTCCCCAACTCACCACAGAGCCATCGGTACGGATGGCAGCAAAGGCTCGCTTGGTGGCCATAATAGATATTACATTGGATAAATTGGCGGTGACTAAACTGCTATCACCACCATATTCGGCCTCTCCCCAGCTCACCACAGAGCCGTCACTACGAATGGCGGCGAAGGCGCCACCGCTGGCGGCGATAGACTTCACATCGGTTAAATTTGCGCTGACGCTGGCACTATTACCAGCAAACGTGGCAAGGCCCCAGCTCACGACAGAACCATCGGCACGGATGGCCGCGAAGGCGCCTTCAGTGGCAACAATAGATTGCACTTGGGTTAATTCGCTGCTGATTGAACGGCTATCACCGCCAAAATCATTACGCCCCCAGGTCACCACGGATCCATCCGCTTTAAGCGCGGCAAAGGCTCGATCATTACCGGTAATACTTTTCACCGCGTTAAGGGCATAGGTTTTCGATACAGCCTCACCTATGAAGCCATCACTATTTACCGCCTTGGCGGTAATGGTAATTTCTTTGTTTAGGTAATGGGCTGGCAATAAATAAGAATCTTCGCTAGAAACTACCGCTTCAATCCCTTCTAGGTGCCACTGATATTGGGTTTGGCTTTCAATACAATTATTACAGCTGCTTTGTAACACCATGGGAGTTTGGGCTTGAATGCCAGAGCCTTGCATTAAACTCAGCGCGGTAATTTCAGGGGCTTGATCCGTGGGTACCGGATCGGGATCAGGGTCGGGAGTGATGGGTTGTTCTGAGCTAGAGTCGCTGCCACAGGCGCTTAGTAATAATGAAGCCGTGAATAAAAGAGACCATTTTGAAAAACGTGTAAATTTAAAGCCCAGTTCCATATGCCAATGCTCTATCCTAGATATTTGGCGCAATCATAAAAGATCTATATAGAAACTCAATAACCTATATCAACTTTCTAAATAGATTCACTGTTTCAATTAACACTGCAAAGCCTGCACTGATTTTTTCTTACAAAATCACTTATAAATATCGTTAAAAGCCGGGATACTAAAACCGGTCATGCTTTTTTTACCCACCAAAATTAACGGTACACCCACCCCGCCCAAGATATCGTACTTGCGTTTGGCCTTTTTATTTTTTTCAATATCGTAATCAATATAAGGAATGCCCTTTTTCTTAAAATATTTTCGTGCTTGGGCACAATAACCACACCAGCTGGTTGAATACATGATGACCTTTTTACCTTTGCCTGAGGCACTACTGGCAAAGATATAATCAATGGGCACATCGGTGTAAAGATTCACCTCGGCTTTAATGGTTTGAAGTGGCTGATTCTCTTTCACTTTATCGCTGTAGTGGGTGCGGCCTGATTCATCTGTCCATTTAAAAACTTCGGCACTCACATCGCTGCCCATTAGGACACTCATCAATGTACTCACCGTCAGTACCAGCATTAAAACCAATTTCATTTTTTCTCCTGCTTCATCTTTCTTATTTCACTTAGAGCAATTCAACTATAATTAATTTCACAGCCGAAGACCCTAGCGCATTATTTTTCTTGCTGATCTTTTTTATACTGTTTCGGAGCTTTTCCGGTCCAGCGTTTGAAAGCCCGTAAAAAACTGGTGGACTCTGTATAACCTAAAGACTCGGTTAATTCACTTATGCTCATGTCTTTTGATGCCAACATTTCCAAAGCCCGTTTCTTTTTATGCTCATCTAGTATCTCCCTGTAACTTATGCCCGAGTCTTTAAGTTTTCGTCTTAGAGTTCGCTCACTAGTACGTAAGGTTTTAGCAAGATCTGGCAAGGTGGGGAATTGATTTTTATAGCCAGCCACCACCTGTCTCACTTGAGCCACGGTATCTTTATTATCAGGAAATAAGTTTCGTAATAGCTCGTAAGCTTGAATTAAATGAACCTTATGTACGAGAGGATTAGTATGGGGCATTTTTTCTCTGGCAATGCTAATGGGAATGCGAAACCAGTTATAGGGCTGATCAAATACCGGCTTAAAATCGATATATTGAGAGTAACGTTTTAACAAAGCGCCTGTGGGCTTAGGCCGTGCAGTGCCATAGCTTAACAAACACCTTTTGGCTGGGGATAAAATTTCCCGAATAAAAACATAAACTCCCATTAAGTCGCGGTCGGCAATGAAATTTTTTATTGTCGCATCACCCTCAGGCAAGCTGTAGCGCAGTTCAATCCAGTCCTTTTCCTGCTCCATAGTGACCTGAGAAAACAATAAGGCCAGAGATTGGAATTGAATGGTTAACCGGCAAGCCTCTAGTAAAGTAGGCGCTGTCATAATTAACAAAGCCAGAGCACCATAAGAGGTGAAATTAATCTGACTGCCCACTTCCAAGCCGAGTAACGGATCATCCAGCCTTTCTACAATATCGGCCACAATTTCAAGTTCTACTTCCAGCTCAATCACCGCGCTACCCACCATGGTATCTAGGTCAACATGGTGTTTTGTTAACAAGGGCAAAGGATCATGACCATGGCTTTCTAGTAGGTTAATAAGGGGAATTAACCCATTAATTGAACGCTTTCGTGACATCTAACCCTCCCCCTTTATATCCACTAGTTTGGCCAGTATGGCCTATAATGCTAGTAATTGACAGGAAGAGATATTTTTAATCTACCTAATTTTGATTACTTTTAATGCACAACAATAAGGCCTAACCACAAGGCCATAACAACAAAGAAAACAGCAGAGGCGTGTATGAGTAATCAAACAGAGAAACTAGATATACTAATTATAGGAGCCGGCATAGCAGGACTCGGCATGGCCTATAACATGTTAAAAAATCGTAAAGGGGATTCCTTTGCGGTAATTGAGAGCCGTGACAACATTGGCGGCACCTGGGATTATTTTAAATACCCAGGGCTTCGCACCGACTCTGACATGTACACCTATGCTTACTCGTTTAAGCCATTGCGCAGCAGTGAATATATTGGTTCCGCCGAGCGACTTAAGGGATACCTGAACGAATTAGTTGAAGAGCATAATATTGAAGAGAAAATTCGTTTTCAAACCCGTATCACCAGCGCTGATTGGAGTTCACAGACCAATACTTGGACCCTGGTAGCCACTAAACGGGATGGAAACACTTACCTAATTGAAACCAAATTTTTAATTACCTGTACTGGCTACTACGATTATGAGGGCGGGTATTCGCCCAAGTTTGAAGGGAGTGAAGACTTTAAGGGTGACATCATTCACACCCAAAAATGGCCTGAGAATTATGACTACAAGAATAAAAATGTCATCGTCATTGGCAGTGGCGCCACCGCCTTTACCGTAGTACCCACTATGGCAAAAGACACGGCTCACATCACCATGTTACAACGCAGTCCAGGCTATGTGTTCAGCCGTCCATCTACTGATGGTCTATACACCATTTTATCAAAATTTTTACCCGCTGGTTTAACCAACCGTATTATGCGCATGAAATATCTTAGTTTATTAGGGGCCATATACGGCATGTCAAAAGGCTTTCCAAATTTAACTAGAAAACTTTTATTGAAGGGCGTGCGCAAGGCATCTAACAACCAAGTTGATGTGGATAAACATTTCTCCCCCAGCTATAAGCCTTGGGATCAAAGAGTATGTATGGTGCCCGACAACGATATGTTTGAGGCGATTAAATGCGGTGATGCCAGCATTAGAACCGAAGAAATAAAACGCTTTACCAAAAAGGGAATTTTACTTAAAAATGGTGAAGAGCTCAGTGCCGACCTTATTGTGACGGCCACAGGATTAAAAATGCAATTCTGGGGTGGCATGAATATCTCAGTTGACGGTGTTCCAGTTCCCCCCAATAGCATCACCAATTACAAGGGTTTGATGTTTAGCCAGATACCAAATATGGTCACCGTATTTGGTTCCACTACCAGCTCATGGACCGTAAAAGCCGAAATAAGCTATGGCTATATTTGCCGTCTGTTAAATTTCATGGAAGATAAAAAATTCAAGTCGGTCTTTCCCTATCAGACTGAAGAAAGTGAATCGGCAGCCTTGGTATCGTTAACATCGGGTTATGTGCAGCGTGCCAAAAACGACCTACCCAAACAGGGCACTGCATTTCCTTGGTCCAGTAAAGACTTTTACTTTACCGACTTACTGAAAATAAAACGCAGTAAACTGGACGATGGTGTACTGGTCTTTGATAAAAACGCTTTATTAGCCGACTTTCATGGTGCTAACAAAGCTCCTGATAACACCGCCAAAAAAGTAGCGAGTGCCTAAAAATGAATAAACTTGCCCCGGTTGTTTTAATACATGGTATGTGGAGCACCCCTGATGTTTTCAAAGAACTAAGATACTTCTTTGAAAATGAGGGTTATGAAGTCTTTACCCCAAGACTGCCCTTTCATTACCCACTGCCGCAAATGAATGAAACAGCTCGGGCAGGGCTTAAAAAATCTGGCATTGACGATTACGTTAATGCCGTTTCAAACGTCATTAATTCACTTGATCAAAAGCCCATCGTGATTGGCTATTCGTTAGGTGGATTACTGGCACAGTTAATTGCCGCTAGGCACGAATGTGAAAAACTTATACTGGTATCATCCGCGGCACCTGCTGGCATTCATTCTTGGAGCTGGTCGGTGATTCGAACCCTTGGCCATAATTTATTTAAGTTTCCACTATGGAAATCAATTACTAACTTAAACCTTAAAAATATTCAGTACGGTGTGGCCAACTCACAGCCAAAGGAAGTGCAGAAAGAATTGGCAGCCGAAATCACATTAGAATCGGGTCGTGCATCCTGGCAAATTGCCATGTGGTTTTTATATAAAAACCCGATTACAAAGGTGAATACTTACAATACAAACTGCCCCGTATTGGTGATAGGCGGCACAGAAGACAAGATCACCCCAATAAAAATTCAGCGAAAAATTGCTGATAAATATGGCCATAAGGCAACGTTAAGTGAAGTTAGAGATGCTTGTCACTGGACCATAGGGGGCACGTATTTCCCACAGATTTCACAAACCATGATTGACTGGCTTAATAAAAATAACGCAGTTTCTTGAAGTTCCACTGTTTTTTTAATAAAAGTATTTATGACTGGAAAAACTTAAATCGATCTTATTCCTTTTCCTAATAAAATTAGCTAAACGATACCAGACCTAGGACATCGCTCTTGCGTTTAGCTTTTCCATTTCTCTCTAGTTTTCATTCCTTTAATTTTCACTATAAAAACAATTATCAATTTCACAAACGTAGACACTACCATCCCACTACTTCAGCTGAGCTCTTATATATTGCTTGGGTGTTTGCCCAGTCCAGCGTTTAAAGGCCCGTAAAAAACTGGCAGCTTCCGTATAGCCTAAAGATTCGGTGAGTGAACTGATACTCATATTTTTATGCTTCAACATATCCAGAGCCCGTTTCTTTTTATGGTCATCAAGAATTTCACGATAACTCACTCCCGAATCTTTTAGCTTTCGCCTTAGGGTTCGGTCACTTTTACCCAAAGTTTTAGCGATTTCGGGTAAAGTGGGAAAATGACTCTCATACCCCGCCACTACCTGGCGAACTTGCGCAACCGCATCATCTTTATCAGGAGAAAATTCTCCCATTTGTTCATACGCCTGAAGTAAATAGTGTTTATGTACTAGAGGGTTAGCGTGTTTTATTTTTTGCCTAACAATGTTAATAGGAATACGAAACCAGTTATAGGGCTGATCGAATTCTGGATTAAAGCCGAGTATCTGAGAATACTTTTTTAGTTGTGCGCCCTTCGGTTTAGGTCTCGCCACTCCGTTAGCCAGCAACATGGCTTTAGGGGCTGATAATATCTCCCGAATAAAAACATAAGCACCCAGAAAATCCCGATCGGCTATAAAGTCTCTAATTTCATTTTTGCACTCTGGTAAGGTATAGCGTATCTCAACCCAGTCCTTTTCTTGGTGTAATGTAGCGTGAGAAAATAGCAAGGATAGCGACTGAAACTGAACCCCTATTCGACACATATCTATAATGGTTGGGGCCGTCATCATTAACATGGCCAGCGTCCCGTAAGAAGTGAAATTAATTTGTCTTCCCACTTCAAGACCCAATAATGGTTCATTCAACCGTTCCATTATATCCGCTGCTATTTCAAGTTCCACCTGAGACTCAATCACTGCGCTTCCCACCATGGTATCCAGGCTAATGTCATGTTTATCAAGCAGGGGCACAGGATCATGCCCACGGCTTTCAAATAAATTTATTAAGGGGATTAAGCCAATGATAGAGCGCTTCTGCGACATTTCGTCTTACCTGCACCTGATTACAAATAGCTAGTATGGCCAAAAATGTTAACGATTGACAGGAAGAGATATTTTAAATTCCACTAACTTTGATTACTTTATAAGGATAACAACAAGCCATAACAACAAAAAAGAAACAGAGGTATGTATGAATGATCAAGCAGAAAAACTAGATGTATTAATTATCGGAGCAGGTATTTCCGGCATAGGCATGGCTTATAACATGTTAAAAAATCGTAAAGGGGATACCTTTGCAGTGATTGAAAGCCGAGATAACATTGGAGGTACTTGGGACTTCTTTAAATACCCAGGACTTAGATCCGATTCCGACATGTACACCTTTGCCTACTCTTTCAAACCTTGGCGTCATCGCGAGTACATAGGTTCGGCAAAACGTATTAATGCCTATCTAAAAGAAGTGGTGGATGAAAATAACATTAGGGAGAAAATTCGCTTTCAAACTAGAATCACCTCGGCCAATTGGGATTCCAACCTTAATGTTTGGAAGTTACAAGCAACTAAAGGAGACGGAAAAAGCTATTTAATCCATGCCAAATTTTTAGTAACTTGCACAGGCTATTATAATTATGAACAAGGCTACTTACCCAAGTTTGAAGGATCTGATGAATTCACTGGAGATATTATTCATCCGCAGAAATGGCCAGAGAACTACGATTATTCCAACAAAAAGGTAGTGGTTATTGGCAGTGGCGCCACTGCATTTACTGTGGTCCCCACCATTGCTAAAAAAACCGCTCATGTAACCATGTTACAACGTAGCCCTGCTTATCTTTATAATCGACCTGCCTCCGACTCCTTGTATAAAATATTATCGAAATTCCTACCTGCTGATCTAACCAATAAAATAATGCGCATTAAATACGTGTGTTTGCAGCAGTTGTCATATGGGCTATCAAAACGTTTTCCTACGTTTACTAAAAAAATGCTTATTGGCGACATTAAAAAAGCTGCGGGTAATCAAGTAGACGTAGGAAAACACTTTACCCCTAAATATGAGCCCTGGGATCAGCGAGTGTGCATGGTCCCTGACAACGATATGTTTGAGGCAGTGAAGCGCGGCGAAGCGAGTATTAAAACCGAAGAAATTACACGGTTTACTAAAAAAGGTATATTGCTAAAAACAGGGGAAGAGCTTGAAGCTGACCTGATTGTACCTGCCACTGGTCTGGATTTACAGTTGTGGGGAGGCATGAATCTTGAAGTTGATGGGGTTCCGGTTAAGGCTACTAACCTAACCAACTACAAGGGAATGATGTTCAGTCAAATGCCTAATATGGTCTCCATATTTGGCTATACGAATGCGTCTTGGACACTAAAAGCCGAGTTAAGCTATGATTATGTTTGCAGGCTTTTAAATTTCATGGATAAAAATAACCACCAGTCTGTATTCCCATATTTATCACAAAACCAGAACAATGAATCGGAAAGCTTAGTAAGTTTGAAATCCGGTTATGTAATGCGTGCACAAGATAAACTCCCCAAACAAGGAGATTCGTTTCCTTGGTGCAATAAAGATTTTTACATGTCTGATTTACTGGCCATTAAACACAGTAAGTTAAATGATGGCGTATTAAAATTTGATAAAAATTCTTTACTGGTAGACTTTCATGGTGCAAACAAAGCTCCTGATAACACCGCCAAAAAAACAGCGAGTGCCTAAAAATGAATAAACTTGCCCCGGTTGTTTTAATACACGGTATGTGGAGTACCCCTGATGTTTTCAAAGAACTAAGATGCTTCTTTGAAAATGAGGGTTATGAAGTTTTCACCCCAAGACTACCCTTTCATTACCCACTGCCGAAAATGAATAAAACAGCTCGGGCAGGGCTTAAAAAATCAGGCATTGACGATTACGTTAATGCCGTTTCAAGCCTGATTAATTCACTTGATAAAAAACCCATCGTGATTGGCCATTCGTTAGGTGGATTACTGGCACAGTTGATTGCCGCTAGGCACGAATGTGAAAAACTTATACTGGTATCATCCGCGGCACCTGCTGGCATTCATTCTTGGAGCTGGTCGGTGATTCGAACCCTTGGCCATAATTTATTTAAGTTTCCACTATGGAAATCAATTACTAACTTAAACCTTAAAAATATTCAGTACGGTGTGGCCAACTCACAGCCAAAGGAAATTCAGAAAGAATTGGCAGCCGAAATCACATTAGAATCGGGTCGTGCCTCCTGGCAAATTGCCATGTGGTTTTTATATAAAAACCCGCTTACAAAGGTGAATACTTCCAATACAAACTGCCCGGTATTGGTGATAGGCGGCACAGAAGACAAGATTACCCCAATAAAAATTCAGCGAAAAATTGCCGATAAATACGGCCACAAGGCAACGTTAAGTGAAGTTAGAAATGCCTGTCACTGGACCATAGGGGGCACGTATTTCCCACAGATTTCACAAATCATGATTGACTGGCTTAATAAAAATAGTGCAGTTTCTTTAGGATAAAAAAGACATAGCAGACTTGCCCATAGACAAAGTATTTTCTCACTTTTAACTTTTCAAGGCCTGCTTTTTACTTACTAATCGGCTAACACTTTACGTTTGTCCAAACCCAAAACTCTATTTCCGCACAAGGAAATAGAGATTATTCCAATAGTATGTCTGCTTCCGTTAATCCTGATACACATAAGTATAAGCTACCAAACCTGTAATCCAAGGACCAAGCCACAAGGCCATAAACCCCAAGTATAAAACCAGACCTTCTAGCCCGCGAGTACGATACAAGTAATAAGGCAAAGACAAATACCAAAACAGGTACATGAATAAACCAAAATCAAACGGCTTGTCATACTGACTGTGTTCAGTATCGGCCTGCGCCCACATGATAGAGACAATCATAAAAACCAACGCCCACAGAGTTTGGCTAGAGTCGGAAAGCATATTGCCACTGCTATTAAATAATACTTCCGCCACGCCCATGGCAACAGACATGATAAATAGCGTTATTAGGTAAAGGTGTGATTTGTTCATATTGATCCAACTAAAAAGCTAAACACATTAAAAATGTAAGCCCAGTATTTTGCCTCAAAACTAATTCCAATTATATATAGGCCTGATTTCACTCAACAGGTTCAAAGGCTGCTGACTCCACCCAATCACAATTCCAGCGAGCACATCCAGCAGCCAATACTCACGGCAATAAAGCGGCCTCAGCCTTCTATATTCATAAAACCCACCTCGTAAGTCAGTATTTGCATATAATTTATACATAACGTCCTATTTTGCACTCTTGTGCAAAAGTATTGATCTAGAGCAGATTTTGATTCTAAATCACGTGCTACTTTAGCCATATCAGAGTCGTAACCTCTTATAAAAACCTCTGTGTCGCTGCACTGTAAATGGTGTCAGCCCCAACAGTTGTGCTAACAGCAGTACTGCGCAGCTTTGAAAAATGCCTAGGGAATAATATATCTATGAAAAATTTTAATACCTCTGTTGTGATTGTTGGCGCTGGCCCTGCTGGACTGACACTCGCCCATCTTCTTAGCCAATCTGGCGTAGACAGCATTTTGCTTGAGAAGCTGTCAGAAACCATGGAGCTGCCCCGTGCGATTGGCATTGATAGCGAAGCGCTGCGCACCTATCAGGCTGCAGGTGTGATTGGAGATGTAATTGATGAAATGTGCAGTGATGTTCATACCACCGAATACAGCAACGGCGAAGGCGAAACACTTTTCAAATTTGAAACAGGCACTATCGGCAAACCTTATGGTTTCACCTTCTTTAATACCTTTGACCAAGCCATTGTTGACCGTATTGTTTCAGGTACATTAGCTCGTCGTGGCAATATCAAAGCCTGGTTTAGTCATGAACTTGAGCGTTACGAACAAGATGAAAACGGCGTGACCGTTTATGGTAAAAACGCCCAGGGCGAGGCCATAAAAATTGATGCTAAATATATTGTAGGCGCCGATGGCGCTCACTCTACTGTACGTAAACAATTGGGCTCAACCATGATTGGTAAGAGCAATGAATTCCCTTGGCTGGTCATCGACACCATTGATCCAGGACTTGCCAACACCTTACCCGCGCATTTCTTTTGTGATACTAAGCGCCCGGGTATGACCATTAAGAAAAATAATAACCACCGCCGCTGGGAATGGATGTTAATGCCAGGAGAGCAACCAGCCGACATGCTAAATGATGATGTGATTAACAGTATTATTGCACCCTATACCGATACCTCTCAGGTAAATGTTTTCAGAAAGGTGGTTTACAATTTTAACGCGTTAAATGCAGACAAATGGCAAGATGAACGTGTATTCCTAGTGGGCGATGCGGCTCACCTAACACCTCCGTTTGCTGGTCAAGGCCTAAACAGTGGCTTCCGTGATATACGCAACTTGTCATGGAAACTGGCAATGGTGTGTAACGGTCAGTTAGATGAATCCATATTAGAAAGCTACCAGCTAGAACGTCGAGAACATGCACAAGAACTCATTGATTTTGCCCTTAACCTGGGTGAAACCATTCAACCCATAGATATAGAAAAAGCCAAAATGCGAGACGGATTTTTCTTTGCTTTACAAAAAGATGAAGAAGCCAGCAAAGATTTTGTAAACAACCTAGCCCGCTCCATGTTTTCAAGGAGCCTAGATAAAGGCCTAGTGGTAGATCCTGGTGAAAATGCCATTACAGGACAATTAATCGTTCAGCCTAAATTGAAAGTTAACTCGGGTGAAGAGATATTATTAGATGAGTTACTGGGTAATGGCTTCTCTATTATCGGTTACAACTGCGACCCAGCACAAGAAATTGATAGCGATACTCTGGCTGACTGGCGCCAATTAAGCACCGTCACCCTAGCCATAGGTGACACCCATAATGAAAACCAATGGGCGCAGGATCAACAGGGATTGTTTAAGAATTTCATGTCGGGCAACCGCTTAATTGAAAAAGAATCTCAAGACAGTGGCGACATTACCATGATGTTGGTGCGCCCTGATAAGTTCTGCATGGCTGCCTTTAATAAAGACACCGCAACTGAAGTATTGGCAAAAGCCAAGACACTACTTAAGCTGAATACCGAAGCGGCTTAATCCATAGATAATAGCTCGAACTTACCCTGACGGTAAATTAATACAAACATCAGGTTAAGTTTGAGCCATATTTTTTATGGTACTAGAAAGCGTTAGAATAACTGATTAAATAAATAATCTACCGCTTCATCGGTTGCTTTTTTCTTGGCTGCATTTGTCACAAGTCCCATGGCCCCTGTACCACTCCCTCCAGAACCACTACCTAACCTGGCTAGCTTCTCATCAAGACTTTTTTGCTGATCCAGCATTATCTTTCTTTGCTCTGCAAACTCAATACGCTGCTTAAATAAAACATCTGTGCGTTTACCGTAGTAATAATTACAATCTTCCGGTTCACCCTTGTGCATACAAACTCCGGTACCATGGGGCTTGCCTTTTTGTATAGCCCCATCATACATAAGTACGTTGTTAACCAACATTTTACCAGAGGTGCGATAACCATTTTTAAAACGGCCCTCAAAACTTAAGCCAGCAACAGTTACTGCCTTACCCATGCCATGACCATATCTTCCTGAGCAGCTGCCCGATGTGTATACCCAGTTTTTTTCTTTAAGTTTGCAACGACTTTGTTTTTTAAGACTGGTGAGTTCACGTTTTTGTTGCACTTCTTTCTTGGCCTGCTTGGCTATCTTAACGGCTCCACGTGCAGCCTGAATTTCAGCTATTTTTAAGTTGGCTTCTTTTTTGTGGCTGCTGACATCATGTTTTTTTAAATAGTTTTTATAG
Source organism: Bermanella sp. (assembly GCA_036960565.1). GTDB lineage: Bacteria > Pseudomonadota > Gammaproteobacteria > Pseudomonadales > Oceanobacteraceae > Bermanella. The sequence continues at coordinate 73,699 of JBALXQ010000010.1, read as the reverse complement.
GCCTGTTCTGTATGTGTGGCTTTGGCCATTTGCCAATCGGCTTGGTCACTCTGATGACCTCTTAATATGGATATGACCACATGATTATCATAATCTATGGCCCACATTCGTGCTGTCTTGTTATCATATATTGCAACGCTTAGGTCTGCTCCTGCTTCTAGTAAAACCTTAAGCCCTTTTCCTTCTAGTTGAAATCGTGCGGTATACATTAAGGCTGTCAATCCCCATTTATTTTGAATATTAACATCCGCACCATACTCTAAAAGCTCGCCAATAAAATGTGGGTAGTAAATAGCTGAAAAATGCAAAGGAGCAAGTGTTTGGCCTGAAGTTCCATCAGCATTAGCACCAGCTTCTAATAAATACTTAAAGGCATTAGCACTATTGGTCCGAATTGACGAATGTAAGGCTTCCGATTCATTTATATCTGCACCCGCTTCCAATAATAATTTGATCGCCTCAATATTATTTTTTGCAGCGGCAACGGCCAATGGACCACCATTCACCTCTACTCCTTCGGCGATCAACCTTTTAACAGACACCATATCACCATCTTGAATATGACTACTCAATGAAGAGCAAGCGCTTAACCCCATCACTGTAAATAAAAGCAGTAACACTCTGATTAGATAAAATCTAAAACTAAGATAAGTGTTCATATTAAGGCCTATTGCTATTCACTGAAGACATCAAAATATCGCAACGGCAGAAAATATAATGGTATTTAAATCCACATCTTCTACGGGTAAAATATTATAACTAATGGTCATACTGCCTGTTTTAGTTTCAAGAACATTCAAGCCAAAGCCATAACCTATATCAGAGCCTGAATCACTGCCAGATGCACTCGCTCCATCAACGGTTACCCAGGAAGAGCCAGTAAATATGGTTTGATCAGCTGTACTTATTTCAGTATCTACATTCCACATATTAAATGTACCACCAACAAAAAAGCTGTAATTTTTCGCACGAAAAACTGTGTAATCCATACCCAAATAAAGGTTTGAAAACTCAAGTTCAATACTGGGGTCTGACCCTGAGTTTTCTGCCGTAACCTGTGTATAACCGCCCTTTAATTTTAACTTACCACCATCAATAATTTTACCGCCATGCACGCCAAACCCCATTCCCGTTAAATCTTCACTCATGCCAGAAACAGTTAATATGGTTGGGTCAAAAGATATAAAGGACCATTTTGGTACATAAGCTTCAGGCTCGGCCAATACGCTACTTGAAGCAAGTAAAAGAGTGGCAATAGCAATAACGTTTTTCATAAAGAACCATTATTTTATAAATGAGAATATTAGAAGGGTATTTTAGAGGCTATTAAATCCTTGTATGCCCCCCATATGGGGGTTTCCTCTTTAGCTATATTGAGTGTGAGAGCCTCCTGTTTCTACCTAAACGTAGACAATAAATTTAGAGGATTTGGCAAGGATAAAAAAAAACCAGTTCGAAGAATGAATACTTTAAAAAGATAGGAGAGAAATTATAAAAAACACATCTGAGACACGCTCACTCAGTTGATTATTTCCAAGGCATCTTCTTGCATAAAGATCGCAGGACTAGTGAGCAACAGGGTTATTAGCTCATTCTGAGAATGACAATTACACTTAATAAAAATGCGCTTTTTCAAAGTATCCCGCACTGTATGCACTGACAAACAAAGGTCTTCGGCAATATCATTAACACTTAAACCAGATGTTAACAGGTGGCATATTTCAGCTTCACGCTTGGATAACCCAAAAATTTGTTGTAATGATTTAATCGATGGAGAGAAACCATTGCCAGCCTGGTGGGCAAAACACAATACACTCTTATGTGTTTCACCTTGATCAGATGTTTTATTTAGCGATTTCAATACAAAAGTAATCTTTTCAGCTCCCGTATCCCATTGCAAAACATGTGCGGTTAAGTCATTGCTTTCATCACTCTCAAGATTCAACAATTTGGAAGTTTCCAGCCTTAGTAAATTATTCTTCTTACGATCCAACAAGCGTAATTGGTTATTATCTAATGCCACTGAACGGGAATTTTTCAACCAGGCTTTGGCTTTCTGGTTATACATGGAGATATCAAAAGCACTGTTAATTAAAAAAGTGGGCAACGGAAAGCTATTCATAATCGCTGGAGTTTCCAATGCGGCTTGTTTTACTTTTATCAATTGTTGATGAATATAAAGTGCTTCACGAAAGTGAGGAACAAGCTGACTCCAGAATTCTCGCTCCTGCGGGGTAAATTCAGGATGTTTAATTCCTCGTTGTAAAAACACCATTAACGACAAGGGCTCTTGCAGCATGATCATTGCACCTGCCGCCTCAGTTATGCCAGTTTCATCGCTCCACTGCTCCATGTCGGCTTCCATGGCTGCACGTACATTGGGAATATCCAGGTTAGAGGTATAAAACTGATTGGCTTCAGACTGCACCACCTTCTGTACCATAGGGTCGTGTATATACAACTCAGAATTCATTACCCCATCCATTTCCTGTTGGTCATTACCCCATCCCCAAATGCCTTTAAAACTCATATCGCTGGCATCTATCACTATGGCCACGGCACTGCGTAATTGGCAACTCTCACAAAGCTTTTCCAAAAATCCATTTAAAAATTTTTCGTTCATACTACAGCCATATAAGGCCTGTATTAATTCACTAAGGTGCTCTGGGGATAAATCACTTCGGCAACCTAAGCGAGTTTCATTACTGGATAAAACTAGCTTCTGGCTCATAACTAATAGTCCTAAAAATATTTTCTATAGCTAATCATAAACGATACAAAGTAAAAAATAAAAACGTGTAAAGTTAAAACCTGAATCTATTCACCGTACCATGACTTAAAACAATACTACTTTTATTTTTTGCTTGAGTGCCTTTAATCTCAGTTAACTGAACGAGTCACCTTTTCTTCAATAAATTGGGAGTTTTATTGGCCTTGGCCAATTCTAAATTTTGGCATAACCAATTAGGGGCAGAAGTAGCCCATGTATCAATAGTAGGAGAAAACCAAGATGGGTCATCCAGAGTACCCGGCTTGATAGAAATATAGCCTGGTCCCACTTCGCCTTTTGCAAACATGGGCGTACCACAGTTGCTGCAAAATCCGCGATCGGTCCAACGACCGGCGTCACCCTTACTGCGATAATACTTAGGCTCGCCCTTATTAATAGACAAAGCATTTTCCCGTACCAAAGCGACCGTCACAAACGCGCCACCACTGGCAGTTTGGCATTGACCGCAATGGCAATTAAATTGGGCTAACGGAGCCTCAGAGCAAGTGTATTTAATTTCACCGCAAGCGCATCGGCCAGTGAATGGGCTATGAGTTGAGTTAGGGGCTTCCATGCTGTTTCCTTTTATTATTTTGTCGAGTTACTTATCGTATCTAAATATTTTAGTCATGTATTACTTAAACCATGGATTCAACCTTAAGATGTATCGAGGCCTTCGCATGAAGGCTCATATTTACATCCATTGAGCCATTGGCACGACCCACTATGGCGTCACAAACACAGTCACTATCTTGAGAATTATATTGTTACCAGTTCAGTAAATTTTCATATATTCAGCATTACTTAAATTAGGTATTTAATACAGGTCGCGGATTCAATTCACCAACGCAACAGCTGAGTTTATTTAAGCTGTTTCAAAAAAACATAAAGCCATCGTTTACGCTACCACATCTTCAATGGTGCCTTTGTGCCCATTAGACTCATAGAGTGTTACACTTTATTCAATCTTTTCAGCCGGAGTCACCATGTGCGAGTTGCTTGGCATGAGTGCCAATACCCCTACCGATTTATGTTTTAGCTTTACCGGCCTCACTCAAAGAGGTGGTAATACAGGCCCCCATAGAGATGGTTGGGGTGTTGCGTTTTATGAGGGTAAGGGGATTCGCAGTTTTCACGAATCCAGTCCCTGCGCTCAATCTGAAATTGCCAACATAGTGCAAGATCATGCTATTAAAAGTAAAACCGCGTTATGTCATATTCGCCAAGCCAATGTGGGTGATGTATGCCTAGCCAATACCCATCCATTTATTCGTGAGCTATGGGGGCAAAACTGGGTATTTGCTCACAACGGACAAATTAACAATTTTGTGCGCCGCGACGGCACGTACGAGCCCATAGGCGATACCGACAGTGAAAGTATTTTCTGCGATTTAATGAATCATGTCCGCCAAAATGTAACGCGCGATGCCACGCCCCAGCAGCTAGCAGACTGCCTAGTCGAACTGGCCAAAGATTACGCCCAGCAAGGCGTATTTAATTGCCTGTTGAGCAATGGTGAGTGGCTATTTACTTTTTGCAGCACCAAATTAGCCAGCATCACCCGCCGTGCGCCTTTTGGCCCAGCCCACTTAACCGATGCGGATGTAACTGTGAATTTTGCAGCCGAAACCACAGATAAAGATGTGGTGAGTATAGTGGCCACGCAACCGCTAACATCGGATGAAGCTTGGGAAGTGTATGAGCCCGGTGAATGGCGCCTATGGGAACAGGGCGAAATCATCGCCCAAGGGGTTATCTAACAGTAATTAAGTAAACCGATTAGGCTTACAAGTTGTAAATCGTTACCCCGTATAAACAAGCACAGGCCACTAGCAGCAACAGTACTAGTGGCCGCGTCTTTTGTACGAATACTGGCAATATGTCAGCGTTATAAATGTACGCCGCCGTGACCAGCATAAGCGCGCCAGATACCAATGCCGCTATGCCCCAGAATTCAGTGAGATGCTGAACGCCGTACCAAAACACATTCCAAGTGCCCGCCAAAAAGACCCAAGCGCTTATCAGTTTTCGCAGCATTGGCGCCAACCTATTTAATACAGGCAAGTAAGCAGCAAACAACACCGCCACCAGCATACTCACCGTCATGATGGTTCCCATAGGCAACATACCGATTCCTCCCAATACAGATAAAACCATTTAGACAGGCTTAGCCCACCAAGTTGGCAATTAGGATAACCTAACTGGGCTTTAGTTCAGAGTGGGAGTTGGAAAAGACAATTGCTGCTTGATGTTGAATAGGCGGAAGTGGGCTCCCGAGTGTTACCCAAAGGGGGCGTATCCCTGTAGCGACACATTACTCTAGTACCTACATCCCTGTAGGCAACGGCAATTGCTCCTGCATTGCACTAGTACCTACATCCCTGTAGGCATTATAATAAGGGGATATTCATAGCTAGAGCCAGTCAATGCAAATATACATCCTCATCGCCTGCGATCGTTTGGAAGAGAAACAAGAGAAAAAGATAAAGCAGAACCTGCCTGACATCATCGCTGCCCTGCAAGCCTACGCAGAGTCTCTGCCTCAGGCTAAGGTCGTCATGATTAACGATACCGAAAGCGACGATTGTGAAGACTGGCAACTGGGCATTGAGCAATCGGTTAAAAAGAACAAGCAACTGCAAATTCCCATTAACTTATTTAATGACCTTGCCAAGAAATTTTCAATCGATATGGAAATAGGCACTATCACTAAAAATAGTCGTGAAGCGATAAGCTACTTTGGTAAAGAGGAAGGCCGTGGTGATTCGTTCATGATCGCACAATATTTAGACTTGTGATCGGAAAGTTATTATAGCTTTGCATGTAGATAAGGAGCCCTTTACAGGGCTCCATTAAAACTAGCTTTCCTCACACCCAGAAAATTCAAAGTCGCCACTGCCTTTATAACCAAAGCACGCGCCGCCTTGTAAATTCCATGGGTTACTGTCCCACAATAAATGCCCTTGGCTGTCGTATTCCCAACCGGCATCGGCTGAGTCACACGCTACCGCGCCAAAGTTGCCATTGCCTGTATAGGTATAACAAGCGCCGCCACTTAATCCCCATGGGTTCCAATTTCCACCCCATGTGTCTCGCTTAAACTGAAGTTTGCCAGCATCAAAATAAAACTTATGATCAACATCCTTACAATCCACTACGGTGAATTCACCATCACCCACATAATCAAGACAAGCGCCGTCTTCTAATCCCCACCAGGTATAATCTGTGTCGCCCCAATTTGTGTGACGAAACTGCAGTTTATTATCGCTGCGAAATTCCCAAACGTAAGTATCGTAAACTGAAGAATCCGCCGCGTTACCCGTATCGCTTTGCTCTGTGGTAACACACTGCTTATCACTAAAATGAAAACGCACTTCATAATCGTCGCAGTTACCGCCGTTATCGGTATCAATGCACACTAAACCATCGGCCCAAGAGTTTACCAATAAAACTTGGCTGGTCTCATTGGCTGCTACACCATCAGAAATACGGCGTGAATCAAACCCCACCGCGCCCTCGTCACATAAAATAGTACCTTCGCTGTAATGCTGATCAATATGCTCCCAATCACCACTGCCAAATACCACTGAATCTGAACCGCCTGGGTTATCTCGGTCTAACCATTGCGTAACATAAGAGCCAATTTTAAACACGCCTTCTTCAGCGGTGTCACTGTAGTTTAACCAAATACGAGATTCACCATATTCGTTGGCTGCATTGGCCAATGCCAAATTTTCCATGGCATTACGTGGTGTATCAAAGTGCCAGCCCGCTCCCAACGCTTGGCAGGCTTGTTCACCACCACTCCACGCTACCGACGTTTGACTAATGCCCCATTGGGTTTCAATAACCGCCATGTCTTTAGAATACAACTCGCTGCCTAAAGTATTTTTACAGGCAACACGTTGAACATCCGAACAAGATTGATCGTTCCAACGGTTATGTGCATAAGTGGTTCTTAATTCCGCACAGTCTTCGCCATAGCGATCATTGGGCTCGCCCTCATTCCATGACCAACTGGCATCCACGTCCATGCGGCCATCGTTGGTATTTACATCGTGTAAGTTCACCGCCGACTTACCCGCCTGCCAATATTCAATGATGTCAGAACCTTTTATATCTAATACATCATCTGAAGTGGGCACGCCGTCTTTTTCCCAAACGCGATAACTGTGTAGCTCTCCAGAGGTTTTAAATACGTAATCTAATACATCATGGTAATCACTGCCATCGTACCCACTAAAGTACAGAGCAACCCGTTTACCCTTATTTAAAATGTGCTGACGAGTAAGCTCCTTAGCAGGAAAGTCTACTGCACTGTGGCTAAAATATTCACCTTCGGGAAAATCATTACGATAATCTTCTGGTGTGTAAATGCGGTCAGCGCCTATTTCATTAATAAGCGATTTTAATAAAATATCGTATTCGCCAGATTCATCCAATCCAGATTCAATGTACACAATGGCAGTTCGATCACTGCCATTGGCTTCTTGCGCATCGGCCCAGTCGGCTACCTGATCTAATATTGAATTTAGCGATACATCGTCGAAAAATGGCGCGTCACAAAAGCCACCGTGGCAAACAACAGGGTCCGATTCATCAAAGAAATAATTAGTGTAAGTATGTACATCCAGTTCAAGCCACTCTATTCCTTCATAAAGCTGTTTATCTACTTTAATTTCTTGTTGCGGCCAATAAATCATAGAGTTAGCACTGGAATTATATGAGTTATGAGTCCCAACAAAACTGGTGTAAAGAATGGGTGTATCTAGGGCTAATTTTCGTTGTAGGGCTAACGCATATTCTGATTCATGATCATTTGAATTACTCACCTCGTAAGGCAAGCCAAATTTTTCTAACATGGCGGAGGCATCAGTATCCGCCACCACCTGCGTGCCACTGGCCGCCATGATAGAACCAGCCAGATAACTTAATATCCGCTTATTTATAATTCCCACAGATTTCGCCTTTTATAATTATATTTATTAGTAAGAGTCACTAATCAGTGATTTTCTTTGTTGCCTTTTTAGCATTATTTTTTTGCTTGATTGAACACATCGTAACTAGCAGGTAATTAAAATCGTCCAATTATTTAAAATAACAAACACGAAAAAGCGCACTACAACCGTTATTTTAGCAATGATTTAAACAAGGATAGCCTGCCAATTCTTGAGGATAAATACTCAACGCCTGTTAAGTTGGCCGATATGGCCGTACACCGGGGGAATAAATCGAGATGTGAATGCCGTTAAATTACAATTCATAAAAATGAGAGTGCCTATTTTAAATAACAGTTATTATTGTGTTCACTAGGGTAACCGGCTCTACCCACCTTTATGCAACCCCCTTTTGCAAATTTGCAGATTTAGCTTAAAGCCTTGATTCGGTACAATCACAGCGAAATTTAAAGCGAAACTGATCTCCAGATTGATTATTTAAAAGCATTAGGAAACAAGCATGCAACAAGACACTATTTTATTTAAAGCAGGTACCGTCATTGAAATATCGTTTGCCCGTATTAAAGAGGGTAAAGAGCCACAACTATTTGGCCAGTACTTCCCGAAAGTCATGCCTATTTTAAATGAACTTGGCGGTCAGTCGTTAGGTTCATTCGCCGTGACCGAATCACTCAGTGAACTTGATGAACCTCAAATGAGTGCCCTATTTCAATGGCCTAGCCTTGAAGCCTTTGAAGCATTACACACAGATCCTCGTTTTTTGGAAATAAAAGGCATTCGTGATGATGCTCTAGTTTTCTTATCTAATGGGCATTTTTTTAGTGTGAAAGAAGATACCGAAGTCACTTTTATAGAAGGTCAATTCTATGGCCTTACCACTACCAAGCATACGGATAATTCTGGTGAAAAAGACAATAGAGAAAATAGCTCACTCATTAGTTTCGATTTAGTTCAAAGCTCTAAACAAGACTATCAATTAGAGTCAGCTAAAATATCAAGTTGGAGCGAGCAAACACAACAGAATTTACTTAAGCCAGCAAGCACATTTAATGTGTTTAAAATTCAACGTAATTTCCTACAATAATTAATTCATCAAGAGTTAGTATCATTCAAAAAATACGGCTAAAAAAGAGAGTACTTAAAGCGTGCTCTTTTGGCCGTATTTTAGAGCTAGAGTAATTGAAAATTAGATTTCATCAGTGCATCAATTTAGCCATTCCCTAGCAGTAATCTTGATAGTGAGTATCTAAAATGACGGCATTTTAGCCAGCAATCGTTTGCCTAGAAAAAGCTAATTCAAATTGGCACAACCCAATCGGCTATTCTACACTTACAGCAACTCCAACCAAGCGACTGTTTACATTAATGCCCCTAAGAAATATTAACCTTGTTAGATATATCTTTGTCTATATACGAGCGTTCACATGCCATTACGTCCTCTGATACTTGCTTTAGCGCTGCTTTTTAACCTCTCTTATACTAGTGCCCAAGAATGTGAGCAATTAACCGTATCGGGCTCTAATCAGTGGCGTCCAATTGCCTACAGTAATCCAGATAAAACTCAGGCCCTAGGCATTGCTTATGATGTCACTCAGGCACTGGCCGATGCCTTAAACCTGACCATTAGTTTTAATGTGAAAATGCCCTGGGCACGGGCAATTAAAATGCTAGACGATGGTGAAATAGACATGATGGCAGGTGTTTACTGGACCAAGCAAAGAAAAGACCAATACCTATTCACTCTCCCCGTTACCAATGACACCCTAAATATTTTTGTGAAACGCGGTAAAGAATTTAATTACCAAAAATTTAAAGATTTAGCAGGTAAGAAACTAGATTTAATAAGAGGCACCAGCCTAGGTAATAAATTTGATAGCTACATACTGGAGCATCTTGAAATGTCTGAAGTAAATACTTTTAAGCAACAATTGGCACGCCTCAATATAGGCCGCTCAGACATTGTAGTGCTAGACCCCTTTACCGCCGCTTCCGTACTAAAAGAATTAAACCTTAGCAAAGAGATTGTGATGCTAGATACGCCCATAGCGGTGAATCCGGTCCACCTGATATTTTCTAAGAAATCCCCTTGTGTAAAACACCTCGATGCCATGAATAGGCTAATTGAAAAAATGCAGAGAAATGGCAGGTTGGCCAAAATTCGAGATGCTTATTTATAAATTTTTTGAATTATGGGGCTAGGAAAGTTCTAGCCCCCAATCTTTACATGCATATTAACCAGCTAAAAACTAAGATCCTCCTGCATTAAATAGTTGTTCGTCCATATGTTGCTTGGCTCTTTTTTTGTCATACGCTTGCCTAGAAGCCTCAATCTCTTTAAATTTTGCTTCTGGCAATGAAGCAAATACCTCCTTAATAGCCAGTCCTAAAAGGTCACCTGCCATGCACCGAGCATCATTCCCATACATGGCCGCCATGGCTTTAAGGTCATCAAATAACTCGGTTGAGATCGGTGCTTGTACAAGATGAACACAGGAACTTTTCATATCACAATTGGCTGCGTCACCGGGTTTGCCATTTACCAGATTATTGGCATATTGGGCAATTTCACTGTTCATAAATCCTCCAATAATTAAGAAATGTTATAATCAGTAAGCATTAATACATTCGTTATTTGCATAAAAGGCACAGTGTAAAAATGATTAATGGTCAATACATGAATATGTTATAGCCCTGCTATTTATGCGTGTAAAGCCGAGGGAGGCGGTTATTCAATAAGCCTATAAAGAGAGAAGAGAGCTAGCTAGTTTATTATTTTAAGCCGTGAAACCCGGTGATAAAGACCTCGCGTTTTAGTCATCTATTTAAATAAAGAGCTTAAAGAAAGTGCTTAAAGGAAAAGTTTAAATGGGGCGTCACTGGGTAATTTACATATAGGTTTTCATAAGATGTGTAGAGGGAAGTGAATACAGCAGCCAGATAACTCTAATCCTGACTGCTACATTTTTTCTAGTATTTAATTACTATTAACGCACGACCATTCTATCCATAAAGGTATGTTCATCAAAGGCTTTACCAAACGCCCTTAAAGACAAAATACTGCCTTCATAATCGGCCAAGCCATCTAACAACGCCTGCGGCATATCGGTTTCTTTTTTTGCTATTTTAATAAAGGTATCGCGAGTCATGGTAAGGCTAGCATCGGCGTTTTTAGCTAGCCCATCAGTAACCAATAACACGCCATTACGCAATTGAGTGGTGACCTTTTCATTGGTATCGGTTAAATGATAAGTAACGATTAACTGGTCATCCTGCACTTCTTCGGCTTTTACACGATAGCGTAGCACTTCAAGAATGTCTTTGGCCGTCATAGTATCTAACCGAGTCGCACCGTATTTTTTCATTAGGTTCTGCCCCTCTTCACGGGGATTAACCTTGCCTTCTAATTCCAATGCCGAAGTAAGATACCATGAGCGCCATGTGGTATTGATTTCGTTGTAACCCATTTGTCTAAAGGCATGGGCTTTAAGTTGGCGTGCTTGTGTATCATCGTGATCCACACGTATTAAATAGGTCACCAACTCCGCTGAAAATTGAAAATCATCTTTGTTATAAGCTTCTTTGGCAGCAGCATACACTTGATCGCGCCCGCCCATTAATTTTATATGACGGCTTGCAGATTCCACCGGTGCGGTCGGACGGTATTCAATGGCATCACCACTAAAGTAACCCATTAAACCGGTGAATATTTGCGGCGCTATATGACGGAAGCTACCGTACACTTCTTGCGAGAACGAACCATTTTCAAGGTATTCGGGCACCTCAGTAAATTGAGCTTTTAATTCTTCAATACCGTAACCCTTATTAATGTAACGAATAGATTGGTCGTTAATCCACTGCACTAAATCTCGATACTTAGTCACCGTTTCTTTTATTTTTTCTTTGCCAGTAATAGGCACTAAGTGCGAACCCAAAAGATATTCTACGTCGTAGCTCAGCACCGCATCTACGGCGCGAATGTAACCTTCTGGCTCACGATATTTGGCTCCACGTATAGTGTAAATATTAGGTACTGAGTGAAAAATTTCGTCCCCTACCGTTACCGCTTTAAATTGTGGAAAGTAAATTCCAAATTCCGACTTAGCTTCACCGCCGGTGTAAAATACTTCCATCTCAATGCCTTCAATGGTGAGGGATGTATTTTCTGAAAAGGTATCGGTAGGCGCTATGTAACCCGCATGGCCACCCAGATATTTTGTACCGCAGCAACCGTGATAATGTTTTTCTTCTTTAGGCAATGCCATGCCGTTGTAGTACATAACGCGCACCGCTTGAGCCGGTGCGGTGGGGCCAAATTCACTGTTCATTTCTTCAACAAAATTATCCCATGCAAAGATTTTTACCTTGCCCGCTTTTACATCCTCTGCCGATACCAAACCCGTGGTGCCGCCAAAATGATCTGGATGGTGGTGAGAATAAAAGATGGTGGTGATAGGTTTGTCACTGAACTTGCGAATTTCGGCTAAAATTTCTTCACCCTGCTGATGCGTTAATCCAGTATCATAAACGATAAGACCCTTATCCCCTTCCACCACAATACTATTAGCGGGCCAGTCGTCGGTGTTGTTGATAGACCACAATTTGTGATCAGCAATTTGGTAAACCTTGGGTTCGAAGTGTTTACGATGCTCCTCAAATATTTCTGGCTGGTGCGACTCTACGGTTATATCAGCATCAGGATTAGGCTGCGAACAGCCACTGACCATGAACAGCGCCCAGGGCATTAAAATCAGGGAAAGTGTCTTTATCATTATTATTACTCACATTAAAAAAGGCATAGGCCAGTATAATCAGATATTTTGCGCTACTATTAGCCAATAAAGCGGGAATAATATCCAATTAGCACTGGAAAAGTGAGACCCTAATCTGGCCTACTTCGGCTATAAACGAGCAAATACAGCCGCGCTCTTACCTTAAGGTAGCCACAACCCCATGACAGCGCCAAAAAAAAAGCCCCAAAAAGCGCCCATAACCGCTGAGAAAAGACAGGTCTCGCCCCTAGCCAATACCAACATAGATCAGCTGGTGGCGTACCTTGCTAATATGTCACAAGACCAGCCTAACCAAGCCTCATTGCAGGGTTGGCAACTGGCCAGTGGTGTGGAGCTAGTGTTCTGGAAAGGCACCTTGTCAGAACCCATGGCCATTCAAAGAACCGCCGAACCCGATCACCCGGTTTGGACGATTCTGCTCACCGACTCCACTAGCTTAGTAGCCGATGCCGGGCCTCTCACTGTGCCCACAACGCAAAAACGCGGCACTATGATTTACCTGTATAACCATCACTTATCGTTAGATGTCACACTAGATGCGCCCAGCGACATTCAATCATTATTAATTCGTTTGAAACCCGCTGTCTGGAAGCACCTACTGCAAAATCCGCCACCACATGTGGCCGAGTTTATTAATGATAACCAACCGCGCTTTCATGGTTTCGATTTACAAACTACCTGCGATGAGTACTTTCAGCAATTAGTCCGCGGCAATTTTGAAAGCCACTCACCCTGGCACCGACTACAAGCCACGCTAGGAATTTGTAACCGTGTGTTTGCCCAACTGGGTCAACGTGCACCCATACCAGCAGCCAATGCGTTACGCCCACAAGACAGCCAACGCATTCATAAAGCTCGCCAGTTATTAATCAGTGATTTTCAAAACCCAATGTCACTGACCGAAATAGGATCTTCAGTGGGGTTAGGGCGCGATAAACTCAGGCAGTTATTTCAGCAAGTGTATGGCGACACACCCCATCGTTATTATCAGCAGCAACGCATGAATGAAGCTCGGCGTTTAATATTAGAAGAAGGGCTCAGTGCCATGGATGCGGGTTTTCAAGTGGGTTATAGCCACTTGGGACATTTTGCCCAGGAGTTTAAAAAACAGTTTGGGTGTTTACCTAAGGATTGTAAGGGGTAGGTTGGAGGGGGTTTTTAATGTGATTGGTCTTTAATTTGGTTTTTACTTTCGATTGATTTATGGCTAGATGTTTTTCCTTTTCCTACAGAAGCTGTACCGGAAACTGCTCCATGCGTTTCTCTATTACCTACATCCATGTAGGCATCGGCAATTGCTCCTGCATTGCTCTACTACCTACATCCATGTAGGCATCGGCAATTGCTCCTGCATTGCTCTACTACCTACA
>JBALXQ010000010.1:0-59711 GCA_036960565.1 Bermanella sp. | reverse complement strand
TCCATGTAGGCATCGGCAATTGCTCCTGCAATGCTCTACTACCTACATCCATGTAGGTAAAAATAAAACGATTTCAGCGCTACTTACGCCTAAGTTGTTATCGGTGCGTTTTTTGTTAAAGAAAAACTAGCAGATACTGAAATAGACATTAATAAAAACACTGAACATAACCAGCTAATACAAAGTGAAGTTCTGGGTACTATAAACAGAATAATGACAAAAGGTATGCTATAAAAAAAAGAGCTAAATCACATGTCAGGTTTAGTTATGAAGCTGAAACTTTAGGCCAAAAAGTAAAATCTTCAAGCATGTTTTCAGTAAAAAAGTCGCGGAAGAAGACCTTTAAATACTCCACAAAGTATTAAACTCGAGTCTTGCTTTATGCAAAAAGAAAGACCTCCCCTCGCGCTTTCAATTTAATCCTTGGCTTCTACCCAAATCTCTTGCTCTGGGTGATGCTCACGTATAATTTCCAAAGCGCTGTCTATTCCAAGTTGAGTCTCTATATTCACTTCTTCGTCCAGCACGCTTAATTCAACACCCGCCTTGTAAAGCTCATTTGTTTCCGCCAGCGTTAATACATCTGATGCACACCATACAGGGTGTTTTAAGGTCAGAATGGTGGCTTGCATTTCTTGGAACGCGGATTTACTGGTGATGAATATAACCATGAGAAGTCACTCTGTTTAAATAGAACATTAAAATCAGGGGAATGAGTGCTAGGCAGTCATTAAAGTAGGCATATTACTTAAATTTAAAGGATAAGAGAAACAGTTAGTTCTGGTGTGTGTTTGAGCCAATAGACAGGGTTTAACTCTTAAGGAGGCAGTGAGGTGAGAGTTTCGCTTGATTCATCAATAACTATTATCCCTTCCGGGATAGATATTTACATTCGACTAAGTTTATCCGTTGTTATTTTTCGTAATAATCACTTCCCTAGGCCTAGGTGGGTGTTCACATGCACTGCAAACCACATCCACCACCAGCTTTTTACCGCAGTGTTTGTGTATTAATATTTCACCCTGCTCAGATTTTTCTAGCCAATCTAAAACCCATTGGCGCATGGTCATCACTAAGGGATAAAGAGATTTACCTTTTTTAGTTAATAGGTATTCACTACGGGGAGGGTTTTCCTGGTAATTTTGGCGGCTAAATATATTCACATCTACCAATAAGTTAAGGCGGTCACTTAGAATATTAGAGGCTATTTTTAATTGTTTTGAAAAAGCATCGTAGCGGGTGATGCCAAAAAAGGCCGATATTAACAAGAGCAATGTCCAGCGGTCGCCAATTAGGTCGCTCACATGGCTCAATGGCAGTTCATGCTGATCACTAATGGTGGCGCTGCGCACTCTGCGTTTATTAAAGCTTTGTATTTCATCAAGCTGCTGGTCTAGGGTTTCTCCTAATTCCGGCCATTGAACATCGCCTATTTCAATTGGCACATGGCAATTCTGACAAACAGTGCTGGGCATAAGCACATGGCCACAACTGTCGTGTATTAGTTCGGGTGGTAAAATGCTCGAGCTTATGTCGGTCCATTCTAGTTCCCATTGCAAAGCCAATAACGAGGTGGGATACAGGCCCCAGCCTTTTTGTGTGAGCTTGTATTCAAAGCGATTGCCCGTCACCGAGTAGTTACGTTTATACATAACATCTTCAGCGATCAAAGATTCTAGCCTGCGGGTAAGCGTGGTGCGGCTGGCACCGGTAGACTTGCGAAATTCTTCGAAGCGGGTACGCCCTAAGAAGGCGTCACGTAATATTAATAATACCCAACGATCCCCAACCACATCGAGGCCACGCGCCATGGCACTATTAATTATAAAGCTGCTATCTTTCATGGGCGCATAGTAACCAATATTCCGTAGAAATTATATGAAAATGTGAAGCTCGGGTGTGAGAATTTTACATAAGAAAGTATACATGCCTTACTTTTACGCGCCCAAAAAAAGAGCCCTAGGGATTTAGTCTAAGGCTCGGCTTTATTTACTGTAGATTTTCAAACCACTAACTTAGCGTTTTCCAGAGCGGCGCAAGGCAGAGGCTGTAAAGTTTTTACGTTTTACTTGTTTGCCAAACTTAAACGGCTCGCTCTCTTCGTTGTTAAGTTCCACCAAATAACGGCCCGATTGCAGGTCGTAGTTTGTAGTAGAGACATACCAGGGGGTATTGGCGTTTACAAATTGCAACGCATGCCCTTCCGATACACGCCATAACACTTCACGATTATCATAATGGTCGGCTATGGCAATCTGCCAGCTGTCTTCATCCACATAAAAAGTACGCTTGCCATAAACGTGACGCTCGCCGGTTTTTAAGGTCGCTTCCACCTTCCATACTCGGTGCAATTCATAACGGCTGTAGTCTTGGTTAATATGACCCGCTTGCACTATGTCTTTGTATTTCACTTGTGGGTCGGCCAACTTATAAGAGTTGTAAGGAATGTATATTTCGGTTTTACCCACTAACTTCCAATCGTATTTATTGGGCGCGCCGTTATACATGTCTACCTGATCTGAGGTACGCAAACCGTCTGACGCTTGCCCTGGTGCATCGTATGCAATTTGCGGAGCGCGGCGAACACGACGCTGGCCGGCATTATAAGCCCACGCCATGCGCGGCTGATTCACCTGATCAATGGTTTCATGTACCAGCAATACATTACCGGTTAGGCGCGCTGGTGATTTTACGGCTTGGGTATAATAAAAAAGAATGTTGTCATCTTCTTTACTATTAAAGCCGCCATCTAGATATTGAGGGGCCGTAAGCTGTGCCCGTACTTTAACCGGCATAAACCCGCCATTGCGTTGCACCGGTAAGGTGGCTAGGTTGCGCTCAATAGATCCACCACGGTAGCGGCTAACGTGATTCCAAATAACTTCCAAACCATTTTTGGGAATAGCAAAAGGCACGGTTTCATCAAAATTAACCATGCCATTGCCGCCATCTACCAGCTCGGCACTGGTGGCATTTTTTTTTGCTTTGTCGTAAATGCTTTTTGGAAACGCAGCGGTTCTATGGGTGGGGTACACCGGCATCTTGTAGCTTTCGGGGTACTTTTCAAATAACGCAATTTGGCCGTCGCTTAATTGCCCACGGTATTGCGCTAAATTTTGTTTGGTAATAGTAAATAAAGGCTTTTCATCGGCAAATATATTACTAATGGGGTCGGCATTTACGTTTTGGCTTAAGCCACCACTGTAGCTGGGAATGCTGCCACTTTTATTGGCGGCTTGCTCAGCACCCATGCTGGTTAACTCGTTGCCAAGTTTGCTGGCCTCGATAGCGCTTACCTTAGCAAAAACGGGAACGCTGGCCATAGACAGCAACAACGCACAGCTAGTGAAATTTTTTATATTCATAATTAAAACCTTTAAACTTTTAAACCTTGGAAACATAGGCAGTTTTCCTGCCCGTATTATTTTTAATGACGCGGCTTAAAACTGCATACCCACACTAATAGAGGCGAAATCATGGTCACTTATGACACTGTAATCACCGCCCATATATTGGGTATAAGCAATATTGGCGTTATAGGTTTCAAGGTAGGTGGCTTGCAGGCTAAGACCCAAAGATTTTTGTCCTTCGTTAAAGTTACCGCCAGGCTGAGGGGCGTAACCTTTTACATCGTGACTCCAAGCAAGAGTAGGTTTTAAATTTACACCCAAAAAGGCGTCGGAATATTCAGCCACTAAACGACCGCGATAACCCCAAGAACTTTCAGTGACAAAGCCGTCGTCTTCTGTGCCTTCAGAAAGCGGCACACCAAAAATATCAGAGCGGCCAAATCTTAAGTCGGTGGGGCCGTCTGAAAAATCGTGAATAAAGGTATAACCCACTTCACCAATGAGCGTTACACGACTGGCACCGGCAACCTGATTAAAAAACTTAATGGCGGTCATTTGCAACTGAGACACATCAAAACTGCGGTAACCTAACGTGGCATCCCCTGGCGCTGTATTTTCATAAGCCTCTTGCAACTGCGTGGCAACAGACTGCCCGGTTAACAAAGTACTAATAATAGACGGGCCATTAATTTGAATAGGCAAATCCAGGGTATGACTAAGCTCACCCGATAAAGCCATAGAGCCCACATTAGTAGCAAAGCTTAAACCAGTAATTTGAACGTCTTCTGGGTAGGTAACAAAATAAAAGGTATCGGCAGCGCGGCCTGTGGCCACTGCCAAATTCCCATAACCTTCAGCACCTGCCTGAAGTGCAATTGAGCCTGCATCCCCTGCATCAATGCCCGCTTGTAATGCCGCGGGCGTTTCACCCATGGTAGTGGTCATGCCCGCCTGAGCATAAATTTGGTTGGCACCCGCCACGTAATTAGCACCGTCATCCAATGCCGTTAAATGATGTTTAACCCCATTCACAATAGGCGTGCGGCTATGAACATTCATGGCATAAAAACCAAACTCGGTATCGCCCAAAGCTTCCGATACATAACGGAAGGCTAAACCAAATTGGCCATCACTTTTCGCTTCACGCACTCCGTTTTCATCACGGGCAATAGAAGACAAACCATTAAGAATCGCCACCGAGTCACAGCCTTCTGAAGCATAATCATTGGTGGAGAAATACGTGCCGCAACCGGGAATAACGGTTTCCTGAAATTCCAACTGGTAAAACGTTTCCATGCTCAGGTTGTCGGTTAAACCCACGTTAGCAAACGCCATGTTAACCGGTAACAAGGCTTCTTTTATTTCAGCACCAGGGCGACGAAACGCACTAATGTCTACCGGGTTAATGTTATTCACGCCGCCGCGAATAAAAGTACTTTCACCCCAGCTCACCACTTGGCGACCCAAGCGTACATCCAATGGCATGCCCAGCATGTCAAACTCACCATATATAAAGGCATCTAGTAGAGTGGCACCCTTGGCTTTAGATAAATCATTAAAATTTGAATCGTCTAACTTTGAATTGGGATCGTTGTAATCTAATGCTGCGCCCCCTACTCCGTTACTGCTGGCAGTGGCGTTGTGGCCGTAGTCAACGCTGTTATTTTCCAAAGCCGAGTCGTACCAGTATTTGCCTCGTACAAAACCCCCAAAGTTTTGGTAACTAAATTGTAAATCGTGGCTGCCTTTAAATATTTGAGAAAACGCATCGCCGTCTTGGTAGTTACGATTACTGTCGTCGCTGTTACTGATTAAGTCGCTGCCGTCGGCCTGTGTGAGCAAAGATTGATCTTGCGATTCAACCCGCCAACTGGAACCCACAGATAACTGGCTATCAAAGCTGCCTTGAATTTGCCCCATATTAAATTCAACCCCTTGTGCTTGGGCTGCCATTAAAAGGGGAATGGCCAATGCTAAATATTTCTTTTTTAGCAGAAGAGAGCTTGCTGTTTTTATTTTCATTTTACCGCCTCTGTTTTTATTTTTGTTTTAATTTTCAATAAAAGTCTCTTAGTGCAAGCACCTATTGCTGACGCTTTACAACCAAAAGACAGCCTTAATTTGTAATTAATTAAACTTTTCCTTGGTTTAGTCTCGTAATGCAAGTTAGCATGGTTTCACAGTGCAAGTAACTATTTTTATAAGACACCCAAAGAATTGAAGGACAAAATCATGGCCGAAGTACTTAATAAGAAAGTGTTAACCAGCTTAAAACCCAACCAGCACCCCTATTTAAATGGGGCTTGGCAGCCTAATGTTGATGAATACACCGCCACCGACATGGAAGTGATAGGCGAAATTCCAAAAGACATAGATGGCGTATATGTACGTAATACCGAAAACCCAGTACTGGAGCCTCTAGGCCACTACCATCCATTTGATGGTGACGGCATGTTGCACAGCATTTCTTTTAAAGAAGGTATTGCGGAATACCGAAATCGTTTTGTGCGCACCAAAGGCTTTGAAGCCGAGCAAATGGCGGGCGAAGCTTTATGGGCTGGCATTGCCAATAATCCTTCGTTATCAAAACGACCCGGTTGGGGAGCGCAGGGGCATGTTAAAGATTCTTCCAGTACCGATGTGGTGATACACGCCGGAAAAATATTATCGACCTTTTGGCAATGTGGTGATGGTTATCGTTTAGACCCTTATACGCTTGAACAGCATGGCGCCGAAAGCTGGACCCCCATAGAAGGGATTTCTGCCCACCCTAAAGTTGATGAAAATACAGGGGAGTTATTGTTTTTTAATTATTCAAAACATCCGCCGTATCAGCATTACGGTGTGGTGGATAAAAATAACAAACTCATTCACTACACCCCCGTGCCATTACCCGGGCCACGTTTGCCTCACGACATGGCCTTTACAAAAAACTATTCTATCTTGGTAGATTTACCACTTTTTTGGGACCCTGAATTACTTAAAGACAATCATCACCACGCACGCTTCTATGACAACATGCCAACGCGCTTTGGCATTATTCCTAGATACGGCAACCAAGATGAGGTGGTGTGGTTTGATGCCGCGCCCACCTATGTTTTGCATTGGATGAATGCCTACGAAGAAGGCGATGAAATAGTATTAGAAGGCTACTTTCAAGACAACCCAAGCCCAGAACCCTTGCCCGGCATGCCAAAAGCCGTAGGCCAATTAATGGCTAATATTGATCAACATTCTTTTCAATCTAAATTGCATCGCTGGCGTTTTAATTTAAAGACAGGCGAAGTAAAAGAAGAGCGCCTAGATGACAGAGTGTTAGAGTTTGGCAGTTTTAACCAACAATATGCCGGTTCTAAAACTCGTTACCTGTATAGCACCTGGACCAAGCCTGGCTGGTTTTTATTTTCAGGGATAGTCAAACACGATTTTGAAAGCGGTGAATCTTGGAGCCTGCCCTTTGGTGAAGAACGATACGGCAGTGAAGCGCCGTTTGTCCCCAGGGTGAACGCCAAAGATGAAGACGACGGTTACCTTGTTAGCTTCATAACCGACATGAAAGAGAATCGCTCTGAGTGCATCTTAGTAGATGCCAAAGACATTGAAGCGGGCCCGGTGTGCCGCATTATGTTACCGCACCGAATTTGCAGCGGCACCCATGCCACCTGGGCCAGTGGCGAGAGCATTCGCCAGCATCAAGATAATAAGGATTTATAATGCCACAAGAGAAAATTTATATTCTGGGTGGTCATCAAACTGATTTTTCACGCAACTGGGCCCGTGAGGGCCTGAGCTTATTTGACCTGTTTAGCGACACCGTAAAAACAGGCATGAACAGCAGCCGCCTAGACCCTAGCGAAATTAAAGTGGGCCATGTGGCAAACTTTGTGGGCGATTTATTTAACGGCCAAGCGCAACTGGGCGGTTTTTTTGGTCATGTAGACCCCAAGTTAGCGTACCTGCCAGCCAGTCGTCATGAAGCCGCGTGTGCTTCGGGCTCCATGGCGTTATTGGCAGCCATGAGTGATTTAGAAGCGGGCCGTTACGACCTTGCCTGTGTAGTGGGATTAGAAATGATGCGCAATGTCAGCGGAGAACAAGCCGCAAGCTATTTGCGGCCGGCTGCCTGGGCCGATAAAGAGTGGACCGACACGCCTTATGTTTGGCCCAATGCCTTTGCCGATTTATTAAGTCATTACCAAGTGCGTTACGGTTTAGATCAAGAATATTTACGTGCCATCTCGCAAAAAAATTACAAACATGCACGCTGCAATGAAAATGCCCAAAGCCGTAACTGGAACTTTAATGAGCACAGTTTTTCCAACAATGAAGAATTTAACCCTACCGTTTGTGGAAAAATAAGACGCCAAGATTGCGGCCAAATTAGCGATGGCGCCGCCGTGGTTTTTTTAGCCAGCGAAAAACGTGCACAACAATATGCCCGCGATAGGGGTTTAGCCTTAAGTGACCTGCCCTACATTAAAGGCTGGGGGCATGTTAATGCACCCATGTTATTTTCTGAAAAATTGCGCCTAGGCGCTAACCAACCTTATGTATTTCCTCACGTTCAAAAACTATTTAAAGAAACCTTTGCACGAGCTGGCTTGCAAGGCATAGAAGACATTAGCGGCATGGAAGTACACGACTGTTTCAACATAACCGAGTACATGATTTTAGATCACAGCGGCCTGTATAAACCCGGTGAAGCGTGGCGTGCCATTGAAGCGGGCGAAACCGAAGCGGGCGGTAAGTTGCCCATTAATATGAGCGGCGGCCTCATTGGTTTGGGTCATCCTGTGGGGGCCACAGGCGTGCGCATGGCGTTAGATGCGTTTAAACAAGTGACTAACACCGCGGGAGATACGCAAATTGAAGGGGCTCGCAATATGATGACGTTTAATCTAGGTGGCAGCGCCACCACCTGTGCCAGCTTAATTATTGGCCAATAAAGTAAATTAATATATTTATCCGAAAATAATTATAAAAATTAAAAAGTGACAGAGATAAAAATGAATCAAGCCTACATAGTCGATGCCGTGCGCATTCCTCGTGCCCGTGCCAAGGGAAAAGAAGGCGCATACGGCAAGCTAACACCTGTGGAATTACTAGAGCCTTTATTTCATGCCATTACGGCGCGCAATCAATTAGACAGCCACCAGGTAGAAGATGTTTTACTGGGATGCAATACCCAAACAAATCAGCAAGGGGCCAACGTAGCCAAGATTGCTGCGCTTTATGCAGGCTGGCCAGATAAGGTATCCGGTGCCACTATAAACCGTTTTTGCTGCTCAGGCTTAGATGCCATTAATATAGGCGCGGCTAAAATATTGTCTGGCATGGAATCGTTAGTGGTGGCCGGTGGCGTAGAGAAAATTAGCTCGGTGCCTATGTTTTCCGATAATGGCCCATGGTTTTCTGACCCTAAGGTGATACAAAAAACCCGCTTTTTACACATGGGGCTGGCGGCCGATTTAATTGCAAAACAGCAAAATTATAGCCGTGAAACATTAGATGAACTGGCCTTACAGTCTCATCAGCGGGCGGCACATGCTAACAAGAATAATTATTTTTCAAATTCGTTAATTCCCATAAAAGACAAACAGGGCAACTCTATTCTTAGCCAAGATGACAGCATTCGTGAAAACATTAACATTGAAAAACTAGCCCAATTACCCGCCAGTTTTTCCGACTTTACCGAGGCTGGACAAAAAGTGGTAGACCAGGTTTATCCACAAGATAAGTTACAAGCCCTGCACAGTGCAGGAAACTCCCCTGCTCTAGTAGATGGTGCATCGTTAGTGTTACTGGCCAGCGAGAATAAGTGCCGTGAGTTAAATTTAAAACCCCGTGCCCGCATTCGCCACTTTGCCAATGCCAGTGATGAACCTGTAAAAATGTTAACCGGCCACATTTGCGCCATGGAAAAAATGCTGGCCGCTACAGGACTAAAGGCAGCTGATATTGATTTATGGGAAGTGAATGAATCGTTTGCCGCCAGCGTATTGAATTTTCAAAAGCATTTTAAAATTAGCGATAGCCAGTTAAATGTAAATGGCAGTGCCATAGCCATGGGGCACCCGTTAGGAGCCACAGGGGGAAATTTGTTGGGCATGTTATTGGATGAGCTTGAACGTCAGGGGAAAAAATTGGGGGTGATTGCTATTTGCGGGGGCGCAGGGGTTGGGGTGGTTACCTTGATTGAGAGGGGGTAGGTTTTTATTGGTGGGCTTTTATGAGGATAATTTTGATTTTGGGTGGGATTAGATCATTGCACAATATCTTTCCTTTGCGGGGGAAAGATATTTGCTCCATGCAATATCTTCATTTCCTACATCCATGTAGGTCACTTACCCCCACGCCCCCGCTGTCGGCAGGTTTTTGTTCGACTCGAGCTCCTCGATAACTGCTCCTGCGTTATCCTAATTAGCCACATCCATGTGGCGATGCTTCGTTCTAACAACTAATTCCATTTAGTCGCCCAGATAAAATCTGCATTCCCACCATCCATGGCGGTTGCCCGTACGTTTAACCTTCAACCTTATTTATTTTATCGAGCAACTCGGTCCAAAAGGGCACCGGCAATTGCGCTACTTACGCCTATGTTGTTCTCGGACGCTTTTTAACGGCAGAGGAAGACTAAACCCACTGGGTTGCAATAAAGTCATGATAGTCAGCTCTTGAATTGTGCTATTAGGAAAAAACAAGATCGTAATTCGCTTAACTTAATTACATTTATCTTTTTGATTTATACCAAAACAAGCACAAAGCCTTAGAGTAAAAGAAAAATGGCACCAGCATAGGCACGGTGAGCTGCAACAAGCTAAAAGGAGAGCTGAATTTACGGTCGGATGACTCTACACTTTGATTTTCAAGTAAAGAAAATGGCAAGTTATTAATTTTACCCCATCGGTTTAGCGCACGGCAAAACCAATAATCTTCAGTTGCATAATGCTTTTGATTAAAGCCTCCAATTTCAAAAAAAGCATCGGCCCGACAAAAAATAAAACAGCCCGCCGCACTATTTGATCGTTGAATAGATGTAACCACCCACATAAAAAACATCTTGCCTATTCCCGATTGCTTGCCCGCTAACCTTAAGCGTGCACCGCCACCACAATGAGTCTGGTTATTCAACGTTTTAAGCGCACTTTTTAATAAAGCCGGTGTTAATTGAGTATCGGCATCTAAAAAAATAAAGTTTTTTCCCTTAGCGCATTTAGCACCTTTATTTCGGGCCCTTGCTATCTGATTAATCGGCTCAAACACCACAGTGGCATTCAAATTCGAAGCTATGAGAGCGGTATCATCTGTAGAGTTATTATCCACCACAATAATCTCTCCCAGCACGTCAACGTCTGCCATAGATTCGGCAACCCAGTGAAGGCACCTAGCAATGAGTTTAGCCTCATTATAGGCTGGAATAATAATGGAGTAGTTAATAAAAGGCATAATAAAGCTTTAAAATAAAAGACAATTCTAACCCTGTATGCCTGCTGATTATAGGGAAATTGTTAATCAAAGGGGCGGTATTGATTAGTCATCATAAGGGGATTATGGGGTTATATCTTGCATTGTGCTCTTAGAAAAAAGACAAGAGTTAACCCCTTAATTCATGTTTAAATAAGGATAGGCGCAGCACATTCCCAACAAAACTAAGACCTAACAAAACCTGAAGCTTAACCACCTGAATTAAGTTAATCTAATATGCGAATTTAAAAGGACTTAAAAAAGGGAAGATAATGCAACCAGGCCGGAATAACTATTCCGTAGGATACTCATTAACTAAAAAGTTATTACTTACGGAACAAGAGATCATAGAACAAGCTAGAAAATGCGGAGATGAAAACTTCATACATAACAATAAAAAAAGTGCATCAAACACAAGATTCAAAGGATTAATCGCCAGTGGCAGCGCCGTGGCTGCACAATTTTCTGCCATATTACCCACACACTTCTCCAAGAATCATGATGTACTAGGGTTTGAAATGAGCTTTCAATTTAAAGCGCCGATCTTTCCCGACAATCAATATCACATGACTTGGTTAATTGAAGATATCAGTGGTGATATGGGGAAATCAGGGCAGGTGATATCTCTATCTGGGAAAATTCATGATAAGTCGGAAGTGACTCAGGTGTTGGCTAAAGCTAAGATTCTGTTGCTTGAGAAGCTTTAAATAGGTTTCTTTGCGGGGAAGGATATTTACTCGACTTTGGCGCCCCGCTTTCTTCTATCAACTAAGTCCATTTAGTCGTCCATGTAACATATTCATTTCCTACATCCCTGTGATGATTCGTTTCTCCACCCCAACACTCATTCAAAAAATCGAATAAGAATCAGTTCTTTCAATTCCATTAATAGAGGTACGGTTTTATTGACGAAAGGGAGGGAAATAATACGCTCAGCCCAAAATCAATAGCATGCCTGCACTGACATAGCTATCTAATGTTTAATACGTATTATTTCTTTATTTAAAATTTTAAGTCTAATATTTAAATCGTATTTATATTTTATTTAAATATTTATAATTGATTATTAAGTTCTTAAACCTATATTTCACATTGCTCCACTTCTTTAGACAATCAAAAGCTATAGGAACTAATATGTTTGCAGATCTTTTATATCCAGGCAATCCAAAAAAAAGAAAGGAAATTAGAGACAAAACAGCAAATGCAAGAAGTCAGTTTGTGACATTCAATAGAGAGTGGAATGACTTTTCAATTGAATTTAACAAGATGGTAAATGATGTCATAAACCAAGAGGTGTTACCTTGGGAGGGAACCTTCGAACTTAAAAAAGTGAACATTGACCCTGAGACTCAAGACGTGGAGACTATGGTTAATATAATCAATAGTGCCATAGAAAATGCTAAAGAAAATATATACCAATTTAATATTTCCGTTACAGCAAGCTTAGATTCAAGCCAGGCTAAAGAATATGGAAAACTGGCTGATTTTGACAAAATTGGAGATATTGAAAAAATCTTCGAGGACGTTATTCCAGCACTTGCTGGTACAGGAATAGCCGTGTATTTGGGTATATCTATGATAACCACCTTTATTGCATTAAAAGCAACTGGAGTTGCACTAAGTGCAGGGGTTATGGCAATTGGCGGGCTTGCTGCAGGTGTTTTAAGCGCAGTTGGTTTTGTTCTTACCGATTTGATTATTAGCTCTATTACAGGGGCAACGGAAAGGGCAAAATTAGATAAGGCAAATAAACAACTTGACGATATGAAGGTTCAAATTGTTGATCCTCTACACGAAATCAATGGAAAACTTTCAGGGCAAACTAGCGCCATATTGACTGGCAGCTATAGTGTTTCAGAGGATGTACTTCTTAAGCGTAAGAAGAATGGCGACTGGATTGCTATTGATCTTAGCGAGATGCTCGCTAGTAACAATATACGGAATACACATTTGCAATTGGTGGGGTAGTTTTAAACATCATCTAACTGCTAATTTTTAATGCTGTATTAAGTTAGGTCTTACGTTGCTATCCCTAGTAATTAGTAAGACCTGATACACACCATACTGGATATTGTGCAGTGAGTATCATGGTCTATTTTTTTGATATGCAGGCCAACTTGTTAGAAGCATAGCCATGAAAGGCGCTTTGTTTGGCTAGCTTATATTATTGATATTGGCTAAATTCATGCTAGACATCTTTCTTTGCGGGGAACTCATCCCCACCATCCGTGGCAATTCCCCGTACGCTCATCCTTCAATTTCATTAATTAACTACTTATACCAATGCTTAGGATCAGAAGCGAAGTCGGATTCTACTAGTTGACCTAGATAGGAGAAATCGCATTTATCTTTTATTTCAGAATACACTTCGGCAAAGGCAGGCTTGGCTAAATGTAATTGAATACCGCTACACCAGGATGCCCAAGTGTATTTAGAAATACGGCCCTTGGCTCGCAGGTAAATTTGCTCGTTAGCTAAATCAAGATAGTTAAAGATTAACTCCCTCACTCGCAACCGATCATTTTCTGCAACAGGCTCACCTATTAGAACACTTACCGGCAACTCCATAGATAAAGATCGATATTGTTGATCAAGGCTATCTTCAAAGGTCGCTTGCGCTTGATCTTTTCCTACTTTTATTTGCCAAGCACCAAAACAAACACCCAGTGCAGTGGCTAGTGAAGCAACGGCGGTTGCCGCTGAACTCACTACATTCCAATCTATTACCACTTTTAATATCCCTTACTTCTATCAAACTTAAACATAGTGACTGCTAAATGGCTATTGTACGTGATTTTGGGTGGGCTAACCTGAACCATGTACAAAGCCTGCTCCGTAGTTTTGTTAACTTAAGCCAATGGGTATATAAACCAGCCAACAAAAGGGGTAATAACAATAAAAAAGAGACCACCCCACCGTGCCGCTCTAGATGATACAGCGTTGAGATTTTCTTCTATCACTATCCACGAAAAAAACCAGCAAAAACACCCAATGACTGCTAGGTGAATGCAGCTAATCAATATCTTAACCCCATCATTATATCCAGACACAATAGAAACTAACGCAAAACCCAGAATCAAACCAAAAGCGGCAGAGCAAAAATTAATACCCATTTTGGCAGTTGGCACTATGAAATACCTGTATGAGAAATCGTTTACTCTATTCTGTTGATTGTAAGGACCAAATATGAATAAAAAAGCTCCCGCAGAAAACATAGAAAGAAGACATAGAAGTATAATTGATTTGAAAGCGGCACTTTCGAAAAACACATCCGTTATTTCAACCTGAATAAATTTTGGATAAAAATCATAAAATGCCATTAATAATCCCCCCCAAATAAAAAATGGAATGGCTCCAGAAAGGAACACTTTAACAAATTCATAAAATTTCATAGCACGCTCCACCACAAATAAATTTACATTATCAGCCGTATTTATTTAGACAATAGAAGTATTAGAGTCTGGTCTTGCACTGTACCCTTAGACAAAAGGCATTACTCGACCCCGTAGCTTGTAATCTAATTCATTAATTCCAATTACTAAACTTATATTACTTCATTTTCAAAACTCACCCTGCCTTTACAAGTATCAACCAACTCTCCATCTGAAAGAAGAGCATCATTGTCATTTATAATAGATGGGTTATCCTTCATATACTTTTTTGCAGACTCGAAATCTCCAGAACCACAATATACTTTCAATAAATTAATAGAAATAAATAATCCCGCCCCATTAATAGAGTATGCTTTTCTAAGCGCATCGATAGATTCACTGTATTTCCCCAATCTAAATAAAGCATAACCTTTGTAATCCAAAATCGTGGCATTATCAGGTGTTAGTGCTAATGCTTTATCATACTCAATAAGGGCTTTATCAAATTCCTTATTCAGCCTATGTACAATCCCTTCCGACACATATTCATTGGTACTACTTTGAATCAATTGATCTTCAATTAGAGGCAGATACTCTTTTGAAATTTCAGTGTTCAGAACAAGATCTGTTTCAAAGTACTTTTTTGATTCTTTATAGTTACCCAATGAAAATTCAACAAGCCCAAGGTTGTTTACGGCTCTAATTGCAGTTTCATTTGCACCTGCAGTTAATGCCAAGTCATATGACTTTTTTAGGTACTTAATTGCAGATTGACTGTCACCTGCCGAGTAATGAGACCAACCAATAGCATTATTCACTTTAGCTTTCGTTCCACTATTATCTGTGATTAACAGCACCTTAGACAGATTTCTTATTGCAGCGTCATATTCCCTTTTTTCCAAAAGATTATTAGCAGAATTCAGATAAAAACCAACATCTTCATCAGCATTTAAAACTAGTGTTAAGAGCGAAGCATTAATAATTAAAATATATGATAAAATTTTTCTCATAATCCAAACCCTGCTGAATTTGATGAAGAAACATCTTTAGTTACCAAACTTCTAGCTATATCTTGATTTTGCATATTAGATAATCTAAGAAGATTTAGTTCTCTAATTATTGCATCATTGGCTATTACTATATTGTGTTCATCTTTAACAAATACTTCCACTGCTCCATGTGGACTAAGACGTATCACTTTACTCTGATGCCTGACTACTGGCTCAGACCCTTTCTCAATAGGGCCAACCGAGATAATGATTTTACTTTCAGCGTCATACATCATTTTCCCCACTCCACCGGCAAAAAAAAGTAACGCAATAAGCATAAAGTAACGAGTGTTTTTTAGCTGTGCATCTATCATCCCCTTCCATTCTCGAAACATTTCAATATCACTAAATTGCGATGGATTTTCAGACAAAATTTTCGCCTGAACTCCCGATGTCAATTTATAACCTAAATATAAAAGCACCACTGCAAACCCTGTAATACCAGTATTTAGAAGGTCTACAAGACTGATGTCTAGTAAATTAATTTTCATGTCCTCTCCTTTTATATTAATTATCCATTATTAATTTTTAAATCCCCAGCAATGGCATTGACTTTATCACAGCATGTCTTGGCCGCAACCACTGCCTTCTTTTCCTTTATACAACTTTGTATATCCAATATGGCCAATAACAAGTTAATGATGACAAGTGGCAAACCATATTATGAATTACATATTCATTTATCTCTATCCTTAGAGAACTAGACAATGCCAGTAATTAAATGCCATTAGCCTTTAGAGAATATTGGAGTAAGATCTTGTACATATAGGATCAGGTCTTACATTGTGCGCTTAGAAAAAAGACGAGACCACGTTAGCCAAAATTAAACACGACTATATTTAGCCGACCTAAAAAGTCCATCCGACTCTAACACATCACCCTAAAGTCGTAAGTATCTACCAAGCTTTTTATGTACCAATCTGTCTGTTTTGTACCTCTTACACACCATCATTGATTTAAATCAAAACCATACCAATAACAACTTTGACGTTAGCCTTCAGCGAAAGCACTTGCCTTGCGCATTGTCTATCCCACACGACGTGGGATAAGGGCCGTAAAATAGGGACATTTGTTTGGCCCGTGGCAATCGAAGTAAGGTAAGGGCTTGAGTGATCAGAAGGCGGAGGAAGCAGGGGGATGTAAAGGGGATCACCCCTTTGAAGGAAAAACGTACAGGCCTGTATCTTCAAGCTAACGCCAATCCAAATAAGAACCAAAGCCACCCAACACTCTCTATCCCACCCGCCCATCCGATGGCCACCAACTCCTCAGACCTATTTGTTCTAACTCAAAACTTGAAAAAACCACTGTATAGATATACAGTTGAATTCAAATAACGAGCTGAAAACCATGAAGCCTCCCTATTCATTAGAAGAGTCGCTAACCGAACCACTAACCATGCACACAAGCGATGAAGCCCAAGCTGAGCAAGCCCTGTCTAAACCCAAAGGGCCTGCCAGCCTTGAAAGTCTGCTGAATCATGGCCAGCTTTGGCGTGGAAAAGGCCAGCATACACAGGGCTTTCACAGCACCAGTTTTAGTGAGCTAGACCAGGTATTGCCCCATGGAGGCTGGCCGCAAGATGCCATTATTGAGCTGATATCTGCCGCACCGGGCTTAGGGGATATGGCGCTGGTATTGCCCGAATTGGCGCGGCTTAGTCAGCAAGAAGGGGTGGTGGCTTGCATTGCTCCGCCTTGGTTGTTGCATGGCCCCATGCTGGAGGAAAGTGGCGTGTGTCTTGAGCGCTTGTTGTGTGTGCCCTCCTCTTTAGCGCTCACTAAAGAGAATGCTAAAAAAAGCAAACAGGAGCCTTTGCAAAGCCAGCAATGGGCAGCGGAACAAATTATTAAAAGTGGCGGCTGCAATGGGCTTTTATATTGGCAGGCCAAGCCTTTGCCGTTTATTCATTACCGGCGTTTGCAAATGTTATGTGGCCAGTTTCACTGCCCAGTATTTATGTTCCACCAAAGCGCACCGCTAAACAGCCCTAGCAGTGTGCGTTTAAAAATTGTGGCCCGTGCTGAAAAACATTTACACATACAGGTATTAAAAGTGCGCGGCGCTTGGGGCCAACAAATGTTGAACATTAATGTGCAGAACCAGCCTTATCATCGTTATCAATTGGCTAAGGCCAATAGCCATTAAATTCAATCACTGACGTATTAGCTCATTAAACAAATTGGCTCATTAAAAACTATCCAGGAGGGCTTTATTGTGTGGTTATACCTGTATTGCCCTCATTTGTTTCTACAAAGTTGGTACTTAAAACATTACCAGGCCGAACCTATTGTTCTGGTCGATCAAATGCATCACTGCGTAACCGATGCCAGCCCTCAAGCATTAAGTGCAGGTATTGTGCTGGGTATGAAACTGTCTAGTGTGCAGGCGTTAAGCCCTAGTTGCCAAATTATTTCCCTTAATAAACACAACTTACAACAAGCCATGGATGCCGCCATGGCTACGCTTGCAAAAAAGCTTATGGGCTTTTCTTCATGGGTAAGCCCCGATGGGCAAGACGGTGTGTATTTAGAAATTGCCTCCATGGAAAAATTACTGGGCAGGCCCGAGGTACTCACGCAAAAGGTGCAGCAAGCGCTATTACCGTTAAGCGATATGTATTTCGCCAGTGCGCCCTATGCTAAAACGGCGCGGCTATTGGCACGCAGCCATATAAATGAGCACCTTGAACAAAGCAACTTTAAAGAATATTTAAATAATTTACGTTTAAGCCGTTTGGCCTTTGCCCCCTCCATAGAACATGCCTTGCGTAAACTGGGCCTTAAAAAGTTAAACGAGTTACTGCAATTAAAACGCAGCGATGTGGCCTACCGTATTGACCAAGACCTAGCCCAAGAACTGGATTTTTTATTGGGTCATAAAAAGTTTTTACCTACTCCGTTTGAATTACCCTTACAGTTTTATCTGCCACACGATCTCGCCTGCGAGGCCGAGCACGCTCAGCAATTAAGGTTTCCGCTAAAACATGTGTTAAACCAGTTTTGCCAATACATGGTGCAACACAATGTGGTAGCGCAACGGGTCATCATTCATTGCCTTGACCGTGAGCAACAAGCCTATCCCATTTATATAGAGTTGGCTCGCGGCTCCAGCCAGTTAGAACCCTGGTTAGACATGCTTAAATACACCCTTGAACAATTTAAGCCGCCAAAAGCCATTATGCGTTTGGTGATTGGCTGCAAAGTATTTGAGACACAATCTCCCCAAAGTGATGATTTTTTTCAAAGCCCCAGCCAGCAAAAAACGGTAGACGGTTTATTAAATAAACTGCGCAGCCGTTTAGGTAAAGAGTCTTATGGCTTTTTACACAGCGAGCCTCATGGTTTGCCTGAACTACAAACCAGCACAAGCCAAACACAACGTGCCCCTAAAGCTGTTGCAGCTAGTGTGAGCCGTGCTGGCCCGTTAATTTCTGCACAAGCTATTAACCATCACTCACTTGTAAGCCAACCAATACCCGCAACTCCTTTGCAACCTGTGTGGCTATTGCCACAGGCTAAGAGTATTGCAATGGCGCAGTATGAAATTTTACACGGGCCCGAGCGCAAACAAGGGTTTTGGTGGCAGGGATTTTATGGCTACCGGGATTATTACATTGCCCGTTATTTGGGCTGGGCCAAAAATAATAACCAGCAAAATAAACAAGGGGCCTTGCATTGGCTATTTAGAGACGATAACAATCAGTGGTGGTTGCATGGCTATTTTCCCTAGCAAGGGCCTAAAAACTAATTTACTCGATCTGGCTGCGTTACAAATAATTATCAAGCTACTCACTTATAATTATAAGCTCCGTGCTTTCAATCATTTGTGCCTTGCTAGCCCTTCAACAACTACGTTTTTAAACACCTTGTTAACCACCTTGCTAATCACCTTGCTAATCACCTTGCTAATCACCTTGCTAATCAAGAAATGAAAACAGCACAAACGGAACAAACATTCGCAGAACTGCACTGCTACAGTAATTTTACTTTTTTAAAGGCGGCCTCCCACCCTGAAGAATTAGTGCGGGCTGCCTATCAACAAAATTACCAAGCGTTGGCCATTACCGATGAATGTTCTTTGGCCGGTGTGGTGCGCGCGTGGCGTGAACTTAAAACCATACAAGACATATCAATAGACCACTCATCCACCCCAAAAAAACAAAGCCCACTAAAATTGATCATAGGGGCCAGCTTTCATTTTAACGATCATGTCTTTGTATTATTGGCTCCTACCTTAAGCGCTTATAAAGAACTCAGCGTGTTTATTAGCCATTGTCGTCGCCAAGCCGATAAAGGTGAATATGTATTTCAGCCCGAATATATTCATGCGCATATTAAGCACTGCTTCTTATTAATTAAAAGTGGTAAACATGCCCATGAATTAAGTGATTTTTTAAAAGTACTTTTAAAGAGCTCTTTAGCCAGCTCTTTAAGCGACCCTTTAAACTGTCACATATTATTAGAACTAGACTTATCGCCACAGGATAATCTGGCCTTAAAAAATGCACAGTGGCTTGGTACGCAGTTCAAACTGCCCTTAGTCGCCAGTGGTGGCCCGCGCATGCACAGCCGCCAACAAAAACCCTTATTAGATGTATTAACCGCCATTCGCTTTAATAAAAGCATTCAAGAATTGGTGGCTGTTTTGCCCCCGGTACTGCTGCCCAATAGTGAACGCTTCTTGCGCCCCATTAAGGCGCTGCATAGCTTGTATCCACAAGATAGCATTGACAACGCCATGGCCCTTGCCCTGCAATGCCGGTTTACATTAGATGAAATTGTCTATCAATACCCACAGGACACGGTACCCGCGCAACATAGCCCGCAGTTTTATTTACACCAGCAAACTTGGCAAGGGGCACATAGGCGTTATCCACAGGGTATTCCTACAAAGGTGAAGCGGGACATTAATAAAGAATTAAAACTCATTGGCGAGGTGGAATATGAGTATTACTTTTTAACCGTGTACGACATTACTCAGTTTGCCAAGAGTAAAAACATTCTGCATCAGGGCCGTGGCTCGGCTGCCAATTCGGCTGTGTGTTATTGCCTAGGCATTACTGAGGTTAACCCAAACAACATTAATTTATTGTTTGAGCGCTTTATTTCTAAGCGCCGTAACGAGCCACCCGACATAGACGTAGACTTTGACAACAGCCGCCGTGAAGAAGTGATTCAATACCTGTATCAAAAATACGGGCGCAAGCGTTGCGCCATTGCTGCCACGGTAATTACCTATCGGCCCAAAAGTGCGGTGCGCGATGTAGGCAAGGCATTGGGGTTAGATTTAACCCAGCTAGAAAGCGTTATTAATAAATATGGCTGGCGTTACTTAGGCGATAACTGGATAGACCAAATCATTGGTGAAGAGCTTTGCCAAAACCACGATTTAATTCATCACTATAAAAATATCATCACCCAAATTTTAGGTTTTCCTCGGCATTTATCACAACACGTGGGCGGCTTTATTTTATCGCAAGACCCGCTTAATGAGTTAGTGCCCATAGAAAACGCCACCATGAAAGACCGTACCGTTATTCAGTGGGATAAAAATGATTTAGAAACCATGCGTTTAATGAAGGTAGATGTATTGGCGCTGGGCATGTTGGCGGCGGTGCAAAAGTGTTTAGATGATTTATCTACGCTTTCCAATGCGCCGTTTAAGTTGCAAGACATTCCCCAGTGGGATGACCCTAAAGTGTATAAAATGCTGCAAAACGCCCATAGTGTGGGTTTGTTTCAGGTGGAGTCGCGGGCGCAAATGAATATGTTGCCACGCCTGCACCCCACTACCTTTTATGATTTGGTGGTGCAGGTGGCCATTGTGCGGCCCGGCCCTATTCACGGCGACATGGTGCACCCTTATTTAAAACGCAAACACGGTTTAGAAAAAGTAGACGTACCGCTAAAAAGTATGGAACCCATATTGGCGCGCACCTTTGGTGTGCCTATTTTTCAAGAACAAGTGATTGCTCTGGCCATGATGGCCGCCGATTTTAGCGGTGACGAGGCCGAACAATTACGCCGCTCCATGGCCAGCTGGAAAAAACGCGGGCACATGCATTTTTTACAAAAAAAATTACACGACAACTTATTAAGCCAAGGGGTAGAAGAAGAATACATCACCCGCTTAAATCGCCAAATTGAAGGTTTTGGCGAATACGGTTTCCCCGAATCCCATGCCGCTAGCTTTGCCTTAATTGTGTATTACTCGGCTTGGTTAAAGTATTACCACCCAGCCATTTTTGTGTGCGCATTGCTTAATAGCCAGCCCATGGGGTTTTACCAGCCGTGGCAACTCATTCAAGATGCTAAGCAACATGGGGTAAAGTTTTTAGAGTGCAACGTAAACGACAGCCAATGGGACCATGAAGTACAGGGGCTAACCGAACAACACGCCACATTAAGCAATAGCCCAAACACCGTGCAACTGGGTTTTTGTTTGGTAAAAGGTTTAAAAAAAGATAACGTTCAAGCCTTAATTGAAAACCGCCCCAGCCAGGGTTTTCAATCTATTAGTCAGGTATTAAACAACAGCCCATTAAACAAGCATGACATTCAAGTATTAAGCGCCGCCCATTGTTTTAAATGCTTTAATGAAAACCGTTATGAAAATCGCTGGCAAAGCCAGGCCAAGGGTTATTACGCAGGTTTGTTTTGTGAACAAGAATTAGCCGCCAGCAGTGATGACTTGTTAAAGACCCAGCCCTCGCGCATAGACAACATAATAGAAGACTACAACGCCACCGGCGTGTTGCTAAACGATCACCCCATGGATTACCTGCGCGACCACCCCATCTTGCAAGACTGCATTAAGGCGCAAGATTTAATTCATATGAAACACAAACACGAAGGTTACATTGCAGGGTTAGTGATTAGCCGCCAGCGCCCTAAAACCTCAGCAGGCGTTACCTTTGTAACACTGGAAGATGAGAGCGGCAGCATTAATTTAGTGGTGTGGTTAGATCAAGCGACCCGCCAGCTAAAGGAACTTACCCAGTCGCGCATGTTAAAAGTATATGGTTGCGTAGATAAAGATCCCAGTTCTAAGGTGGTGCATTTTATTGCCTACAGATTGTTTGATATAAGCGAAGAGCTGAACGAATGGAAAAATCCCTCTCGGGATTTTCATTAACCCCGCCATCTTCAATCATCCATATTAAATCTAAACTCTGGCATTTAAGGACAATGCCTTGGCATCCGCCACCATGACCTAAACTCAAAACTGGCATACCATAGGGGTAATCATAAAAATAAAAACATCAGTGGATCATCAACATGAAGCAATCCCCACAAGTCTATCAGGTGCACATTCTTGATCAGTCTTATTACAGCGGCAAGCTGCACAGTTATTTAAAATACAAAAACATCCCCATTAACACACACGAAATAGACTTTGTGCAGTGGTGGAAAACCGGCTACCCCAATACCGGCTTAATGAAAATGCCGTTTGCTCAAACCCCTGATGGCCAATGGTTGCAAGACTCCACCCCTATGCTGGATTGGTTTGAAAACAAATACCCACAAAATTCAATATTGCCTGAAGACCCAGCCATGCAGTTTTTTTGCCGATTAATTGAAGACTATGCCGATGAATGGCATTGGCGCCCGGCCATGCATTATCGCTGGAGCTACCAGGCCGATGCCGCAGTAAACAGCATACGCTTTCGCGATACTTTAATGGCCAGCATGCCCGGGCCTGCCTGGTTAAATTCTTTTTTAGCAAAAAAACGTCAATATAAAGAATACATAACTAAAGATGGCGTTACCGCCCAAACCCGTGATCATGTAGAAAGCATTTATTTAAATGCTTTAAAGTGGATGGAGGCCATCTTAACCAAACAAGATTTTTTACTGGGGGATAAACCCAGCCTAATAGACTTTGGTTTTATGGCCTCTATGTTTCGCCATTACAGTATTGACCCAACACCCGCTAAAATTATGCGCGACACCGCCCCAAATGTGTATTTATGGGTGGCACGCATGTGGGCAGCTAAAGGGGAAAACTATCAAGATAAACAGTGGCATTATAAAAACGGAGAGTTACCCGAATTATTAAAGCCTTTTATAAAAGATATTTGCCAAGCCTACCTGCCTTATTTATTGGCCAATGCCCAAGCTTGGAACAACAAACAAGCTACCTGCAGCTATACCGTACAAGGCGTGACTTACAAAAATACCAAAACTTACGATTACCGGGTGTGGTGTCGCGAGCAACTCATTAAACACTTTAATGCTCTGCCTAGTGATGCCAAACAAGCGGTAGAGAAAACGTTAAAAGAATATGGCGGCTGGGAGGCATTTACTGCCGAACAAGATATCAAATCAAACCTAGACCCTGAAAACCTAGCGCCAGTGCGCCGGGCCATTAAACCTAAAATGGGCCTTAATTTAAGAACGTTTTTCTCAGGCACGCCATGGAGTACCTCTAATAGATAGAGAGTAATAGATAAGAAGTAATAGATAAGGAGTAATAGATAAAAAGTAAAGGATAATAGGCAGGGGTAACAGTTAATAGAAAGCGTTTAACTCTTTAGTTATTCGCTTTAACTAATACACCTAAAATTGAAACGCTTAATTTTCAACTAGATGCCCCCTTGCGTGGCTTTCATTAGTTCAGCTAAAAAAATTAAATGAATACGGGGTTCATCTCAATTTCTTCCTTCAAGAAAGCAATAAAACATTTAATTTTTAACGGCAAAAATTCACTTTTTGGATAGATTGCGTTAATAGGAATATACACAGGGTCATAATCGGGCAGCAAGGGAATAAGCTGTCCCGAAGCCAGCTCTGGTTGAATAGACCAAGCCGCCAAGCCGCCAAGCCAGTAATACCTAAACCACTTAATGCTGCTTCTAAATTTGTTTCTGCATTATTACTTTGAATGTTGCCTTTAACCTGCACTAAGGTTTCTTTGCCCCCACGGGTGAAACGCCATTTACTTTTGCCTGCCATGCTAGAGTGCAAAATAATATTATGATGAACCAGCTCTTCAGCTTGATTAGGCGTGCCAAACTTCGCTAAATAATCTTGACTGGCCACCAAAGAAACAGGATTTTTATAAAGCGGAATGGCGATTAAAGATGAGTCTTCTAATACCTGCCCTCTAATGGCCACATCAATTCCTTGGGCAATGATGTCGGCATAAACATCGCTCACCACTAATTCAATATGAATCTCTGGGTAGCGCTCAATAAACTGCTTAATTATGGGGGCCAGCACAATGCGCGAAAACGTCAGAGGTACGGCGACTTTAAGCTTGCCTCTTGGACTGATGGTATCGTGTTGTACATGGGCATCGGCCTCATCCAGTTGGGCCAGTATACTCAGGCACTTCTGGTAATAACTGGTTCCCACTTCGGTTAGGGCAAGGCCTCTGCTGCTGCGTGTTAACAACTTCACACCCAGCTTATGTTCAAGTGCCGCCACCCTCTTGCTCATATTGGCTTGGCTACCTTGTTCATCCTTTGCGGCTTGAGAAAAATTCCCCATTTGCACCACCTTAACAAAGGTCCTCATAGCCACTAACTGATCCATTTATTTACGACCTCATTCACTTTTTGAATAGATGGAATTCATTCAAGCCATCTTCTATTCAATATAGCACAGGTAGATAATCACCTCATCTAGTCTCATGGGACTCCCTACCCACATAGGTAACACAATGCTTAATACTCACCCTGTTTTGGTTATCGGTAGCACTGGCTACCTTGGTAGTAAGATTGTCACAGCCTTGCTGGCTCAAGGTCATGCTGTGCGAGCACTGGTACGCCCAGGCACTGATCCATCTCACATTTCGGCGCGGGGTGTTGAAATTGTTAGGGGCGACTTACTAGACCGATCCTCTCTGGATCTCGCTCTAAAAGGAGCCGATGCCGTCGTAACCAGCGCTGCTGGCTATAACAAACGTCGTGCCACTGATAGCTCGTTGGCCGATACCATTGGATTTGAAAACCTAGCAAAGGCAGCGAAGGCTGCTGGCACCCGCAGAGTAGTATTAACGGGCGTGCTTAAAAGTGAGCTGGCAACTGATGTGCCTCATTTTCGCAATAAGCAGGCACAAGAAAACCTTCTTGAAAAAATGAACGTTCCCTTTGTGTCTATTCGCCCAGGTTCCTTTCTTAATCAATCTAGCGATTTTTTCTCACGGGATATTAAAAAAGGAAAAATGGTATGGATTGGCTCACCTAATGTGCCTATGTCTTGGATCACCACCGAAGATCTGGCCAAATATTTGGCCATGGCGGTTACTGCTAAAGGGATCGAAGGGCAACGAATTGAAGTGGGTCTTGATCAAAACTTAACGCCCTTGCAATTAGCCAAGGTAGTAGAAGAGGTTGTAGGCAACCCCATTAAATTACAGATGCTGCCGTGGCGGTTAGTAGGAACGATATTATCAATTGCTGGTGTGTTTAAAGAAACCGCAAAAGATTTTCGCGCAAACCTGGCATTTTTTCAAACTGGAAATTTCAAAATGGATGACCACCGCCCACAAACAAACGCTTTTGGAGCGCCCCCTGCGGCCAAAGAATCCATTAAAAAGTGGCTAATGAATAGTGGTGCCATTCCTGAAAATAAACGCTGAAAAATAAACACTGAAAAACAAATTCAGAAAAATAAACGCTAAAAAATATTTAACTAAATGAACCTATGGAGAAAATAAAAATGATTAAAAATTTCAAACAACAATATGGCCAATGGGCCGTAGTCATTGGTGGCACGTCAGGCATAGGTGAAAGTTTGTCTGATCTAATTGCGCAACAAGGCATTAATATAATTTTAGTCGCTAGGCAAAAAAGCGTATTAGTGAGTAAAGCCAATGACCTTTCACACCGTTTTTCAGTAGAGGTTAAAACCATACAAGCTGATCTTAGCGATGCTAACGATATCACTAAAGTTATCGAGCAAACCCAGGAATTAGATGTGGGTTTATTCATTCCATGTGCTGGCCTAGAAACCCATGGTGCACTAATTGATATTCCCTTAGAAGAAGAGCTGCGTTTACTTCAACTAAACGTTATCTCTACGTTGTCGTTAACCCGTCATTTCTCGCAATTATTTTCTAATAAGGGCAAGGGTGGTATTTTATTGGTTTCCAGTATGAGTGGTCATGCCCCTAGCCCCTACACTGCTAATTACTCGGGTTCAAAAGCCTATGTTTTACAGTTGGGTTTATCATTGCATTGGGAAATGAAACAAAAAGGTGTTGATGTAACCGTATTGTCACCAGGCTTCACCACTACCCCAATGACTAAAGCATTTGATGAGCTAAGAGAAGGGGCTGAAAATCCATTCCCAGTATTAACGCCAAACCAAGTGGCCAATGAAGCATTAAATGCATTAGGCAAACAACCGTTAATTATTCCCGGTAGAAAAAATCGATTCATGATTAGTATTATGAGACGAGTATTAACCACAGTAAAAGGCATTAACCTCGCGGGTAAAATGGTAGAGAAAGTATATGGGTTTAACCGATAAACACTTAAATCGAACATTTATACCTTCATATTTTAGCCACAGTAAAAGCTCATCACCGGCGGCTAATTATCGACATACTCAATTAATTAAATGACCATTAATCAGGGGAAAGCATGCAGGAACAATCAAAACTCTATGTGGTATTTGGTGCTACGGGTCGAACAGGAAAAGAAGTTTTACCCAGACTACTGGCCGCCGGCCACCTAGTTCGGGCATATGTACGCCACCCTGAAAAGATCCACCTGCATCATGACAGACTAGAGATAGTGAAAGGGGATATTCGTGATGTGCAATCAGTAAAAGACTCTTTAGTAGGGGCTTTCGCCGTGATATCTATGGTTGGGCATGCCTTGGGGGATCGTACTTATAAAGGGGGTTTGCTATTACCTTTTATAAAAGCCCTACATACAGGCATGAAAAAGCACAATGTTAAACGCTTACTGGTGCAGTCTGGTGCCATGGCGGTAACAAAGAATGAACCTTTTAGCCTATTTAAACGCGTATTATTACGACAACTGATTTCCCGATTAATAGGTGATCACGGAGTGCATGTAGATAACGACGAGGTGCTGAGTTATTTAGAGAATAATGGCAACGACATTGATTGGATTGTCACTCGCCCTCCCACCATAGTGGAAGATTCAACCGAGCAAAGAAAAGTAGCGGCTTTTCATAAAATGCCGTTTCCTCCCAAAGTAACTTTTCATGGTTTAGCCATTTACACACTGGAAGCCATTAATAATGATGCCTTAATTCATACGGCAAAGTATTGCGGATTTGAGAAATAAAAAACTAACAGCCACTGCCAATATAGCTCTGAATTTTCAATTAAAGGTAACGGCAAAAACTGGGTTTATCTTGAATGCTAAATAATGTCTAACACGTCTCAAATTGAAACGCTTCGCTTTTCATCGGGTGAATAGCTTGCAAGGCTTGGTGGCTATCGCCCAGTAACCATTCATCCATTTCATCACTATGAATAATTAACGGCATTCTATGATGCACCTGTTTAAGCTTTTCATTGGGAGCGGTGGTCAGGGTAACAAACTGGCTTGCCTCTTTATTAGCCTCTTGGTGAGGTCCTTGATTAGCCGCTTGATTAGCAGGCGGCGCTGGAAAACACACAGCCGCCATGAACATGGGCTGTTTTAAACTGTGCTGCACCAGGTATTTTTGTTTGGTTTTACCGCCTTCATCTTTCCATTCGTACCAGCCCGAACACACCACTAACGCACGATGATTCTCAAACGCTTTTTTAAAGGTGGTTTTATCTGAAACCGTTTCCGACTTAGCGTTAATTAATAACTGCTTAGACCAACTAGGTTTAATGCCCCAGCTCATGGTGGCGGTGTTAATGTCTTTGCCTTGGGGGATCAGTAATAGGGTTTCATCTGTGGGGCGCACCTCTCGATTAGAATGTGGGTTAGGGGATGGGTATATGGGAATGCCCAGCGCATCCATAAAGGCGCGCACATTAGGGTCATCTATTACATTCATGCGGCCACACATGGCTTTCCCCTGTTTAAGGCCCTCAACGGGACTTTTTATCCAAATACTAACGTTCACTAAGCTAGTCTATTTTAACACATTTAAAGAGCTGGGCTTTTGTATTATCATGCGCGCCATTCTTATCATTGGCACGTATGGTCACGAATCATACCCATAAACAGGCAATAACCACATGAGTGACACCTTAGAGCTAGTTAAGCAACACTGGGGCTGGACCGGCCTTAACCCTGAGCGCCTGATTGCCGAAAAC
Source organism: Bermanella sp. (assembly GCA_036960565.1). Classification (GTDB taxonomy): domain Bacteria; phylum Pseudomonadota; class Gammaproteobacteria; order Pseudomonadales; family Oceanobacteraceae; genus Bermanella. Next base: position 31,238 of record JBALXQ010000010.1, on the reverse strand, counting down.
GAATTTGGTAACCTTATTGTTAAGGATACTGAAGGCAAGTTTTGGCGCATCTGCCCAGAAGAAATCAGCTGCGAAGTGATCGCTGCAGACGATGCTGCCTATAACGAGCTGGTAAAAGGCGATGAGTTTAACGAAGACTGGTTCATGGAGTTACTATTAGTGGCTGCCCAAAAGAAGTTCACGGGTGAATTGGCCGCAGGTGAAAAATACACCCTTGCCCTACCTGAGCCATTTGGCGGTGAATATAATGCCACCAATTTACGCACGGTATCGCTTGAACGCATCATCCAGTTTAGCGGCGATTTAGGTAAAGAAATTAAAGACCTGCCTGATGGCGTTAAAGTAAAAGTACAGTCTATTGTTTAATTTTTATTAAGCACATACTTTAAAGGCCAATAAGAACCTTGTTTCTATTGGCCTTTTCTTTCCCCTCTTTTAATTTTCGCTTATAGAACCATCCAATCTTCCAGTCTTTAATCTTTTCTTAATAGATCTCACTTTTAATCGCGCTTTCTGGCCTTATTTAAAAATGGTTAACCACGACTATTCTAATTGTCATTGATTGCCAATATGTTCCTTGTTAATTTGGTTGAAAATATTAATAAGAACCCACTAATAAGAAACTACCATGACCTACCAATCTTCTTTGTGTGCCAACGCATTCTCACAAAAAACCATTATTGTCACCGGTGGTGGCAGCGGCATTGGCCGTTGTATTGCCCATGAATTGGCAGCGTTGGGCGCGCGCGTGGTGATTTTTGGTCGCACGCTAGAAAAGCTTCAACGGGTAAAACTTGAAATAGAACAAGATGGGGGGCTATGTGACTTTCGCGTAGGCGACATTCGCGACAGCGACGCGGTGGCCAACAACATTAAAACTTGTGTTGAAGAATTTGGAGCCATTCACGGCTTAGTAAACAATGCCGGTGGCCAGTTTCCAGCCAATTTAGAAGACATCTCCAGCAATGGCTTTATGGCCGTGATCAAAAGCAATTTACTGGGCGGCTTCTTAGTAGCCAAAGAAGTATATAAACAAAGCATGAAACAGGATGGCGGTTCCATAGTAAACATTACCGCCGACTACTTTGGTGGCATGCCACGCATGGGGCATTCTGGCGCGGCCCGGGCGGGCATGGAAAACTTTACCCAAACCGCAGCCATAGAGTGGGCTAAATCAGGGGTACGAGTGAATAGCGTGGCTCCCGGCTACATAATATCCTCTGGTATGGACAGCTACGAAGACCCAGACATGATTAAGCGTATTCCCAAATTTGGCCAAAGCACCCCAGCCGGTCGCATGGGCACCGAATCAGAGGTGAGCGCGGCGGTATGCTTCTTATTAAGCCAGGGGGCGGCTTATGTTAACGGCGTGACCTTGCGTGTAGATGGTGGCAGCTCCTTGTGTTTAAGTTCACCCTTGTCGGAGTTGGAAGTAGCCACTAAGAATAATGAGCCCTTTGATGGCTTTCACCGCAGTGAACTGCCAGATATCCTTAAAAACAAATAGTCCCTCCCCCTACCAGCCAGTACTTTACCCAGTGAATAGCGTTTTATTCACTGGGGTTCTACTCCCCTCCCCCATCTTTACCTTCCCTTTACATTTTTTTCCACATTCCTCCTAATTCCCTCCTTATTTGCCCTCTAATCTAAACACATATCCAGAAGGCCTCGACCAATATTGAAAGGCCTCAAACGTTTATTTTTAGTCCATTAGGAGCAACACATGAAATCCCTTAAACACACTGCTAAAAAAATCATCGCAGTATCCTCTTTGGCCTCGGCAGTGGCCTTTGCATCCATTAGCTTTGCCCAAGATCAAACGAAGCCCGAGCATTGTGAAAACAAGCGACCAGATCGCTTAGTGAGTGCTTTAAATGTGCAAGCGGATCAAACTGAAGATTTTCATAGCGTCATGCAGGGCCAGCATGAAAAGCGCCAGGCCCTTAAAGCGCAATTTAAAGACTCTCACCTACAAGAACGTGATGCCATGGATACCCTGCATGCCAGCACACTTGAATCTTTAAAGGAAATATTAAGCGAGCAACAACTGCAAAACTTTAAGGCTATCACCCTGCACAATCACCCAGAAAAAGGCGGCCGTAAACACATGAAAGGCCCACAACGCATGGAGAGCCCTCAGCGCATGGAGAGACCAGAGCAGATGGCTAAAAATGATCACAACAAAAAGGGCCATAAACAACAGGGTAAAAAAGCCAGTGAACACATGATTGCCACGTTAGACCTTAGTGATGATAAAGCCGACGCCTTTAGAGAAGTAATGAAAGCACAAGGTGAGCAAGGTAAGTCTATTCGTGAACAGTATAAGCAGAGCCATCAGGCAGAGCACCAAGCCATGAAAGCCTTGTTTGAAGACACCCTAGTACAGCTTGAAAGCGTATTAGATGAACAGCAAATAAACAGCTTTAAAGCCATTCAAAAACATAACCGTCGGGTTTAATTCTACTCTTTGTTCTTTTCTTTATTCTTTATAGGAGTGTAAATGTATAAAAGTGCCCCTTGGCACTTTTATACATTTTAAAACCTCCTGCCTGAGCCACTTAATAAAAAGATTTAAACTCGATAGACCCGATCGGTGGCAATGGTTTGATTTTCAGCCAGATATTGAAATGTAGGTTCGTATACCCACTTCTGCCAAATATCCATTTTTTGATTACCCTGGTTTCTTTCCCAGAAGATGGGCCAAAGGTTGTCTATATCACCGTCTTCTTTGCAAGCCTTTAGCATGTATAAGTTAGTAGATATTCCGCCCTTTATGGCATCCTGCCATTGCCAAATCTGTGCATAATCCTTTTGAGTGGTTTGTAAATAATCAACTAAAACACGGGAGTTTTTCAAACTGGTTGCGCACACTGCCCAAAAGAATCCAGCTATTAGATTGGATAAACATATTTGTTTTTCATTTTCGCCATTAGGCTGAGTACTAAAATGTTCATCCACAACCTTCATGGTCTTAACCAAATCATCCAATACTCGGTATTTCCAGTTACGACAGGGAATAAAGCTATTAGGTCCAAAGTAAATACCCCTGCCTAAGCCGTGATACATTAACGCCAAATAATGTTGCCTTTCTTCTTGATTCAAACGGGGGTTTATTAACATATGAGAAGAAAATTCATTTAAAAAGGTGGCACCTTTTTTTAAGTGAGTCAGTGAAATTAATCCAAGCGGTTCCATTAGGCAGCCAATATAATCGGGCTCACCGTGTTCTAGCCCTTCTTGAATATACTGGTCAACAATTTGCTTTTGTTCACTTACCTTTTTCGCCTTTAAAAATTTCCTACCATAGTTAACGCCCATGGACATGCCGGTACCAATATAAAGCATGGAAATTCGGGTGGGGCAATCTAGTGGTTGAATGGTTTTAACTAATTCTTGTTTGAGGCGTTTATGGCTATTTTTATTAAAATACTTAAAGGCTAAGCCTTCTAACATGAAGGGTAAATAATCTTGTCTATTTTGTTGCACAGACAGAATATCCAAACCTAAATCTCGGCTAGGCGTAACCGCCAACACCACTGACATTAGGTGGATTTTAATTTTTAATTCATCAGTGGTTAATGATTTTTGCTGTTTATTAATAAACCCAAAGCCACTTAGGAAATTGGCATAAAGGGTAGGTAATATTTTTAATAGCCCCAGCGATTTTAACGCTTTTAGGGCAATAACGCTGGGATCATACATATTAATGGCACTCAAGAGTTAGCCAAGGCATTCAATTTCGCCCTTGGCTAGATGAAAAATGACTAGCTACTTAGTTTGAGCTTGGGCGATTTTTAACGACTCACCTTCAAGGTATTCTTCAAGAATAGGTTCAAGCAAGGACGGATTAAAGGAGTACGGCCCCTTACCTGGATTATAAAGTACGGTGCCACCGGCACTTAATAGATAAAGCCGAGCCGGACGCCCCACCCAGGTATTGTTAACATTGTTGTCCATGCCATCGACCAGCAAGGGGATATCAGTACTTAATAAATTATTTTTAAGGCGCATGGCGGCCCAACGTCGCTGCTCAAATACCTGGTGCTGCTTAATATCTATGGCCACAGGATGTTCTGAAGTGTTTCTCACCATTTTCATAAAGTCATTGGTGGCTAGGGGCCATTCATCGGTGGCATGAGGTTCACTCACATAAACACCAACAAAATTCACCCGATCTTTATATTTTTCATGAAGGCTATTAATGTCTTGCATGCCATGGCTAAACACCGGACAGCTATTGGCCCCTAAAAAAAGCACCACAGGCTTTTTTCCTAAAAAATCGGTAAGGCTTTTTTTACTGGTACCTTCAGAACTCAACAAGGTAAATTGTGGGGCCATATCGCCCACCTTAGGCGCATTCACATCGTACTTATCTTGCCAAACCTGCTCTTTTGGACGCCATTCATTTACATCTACAGCAAACGTTTTCATGTTGCTAATTGGGTCGTGCTGGTCATAGCCTGTATAAACCGCGCCTAACAAGGCAAATACAACAAAACCCATACGGGTTAACTTGCCAGTGTTGGTGCCATCTTTGAATGGCAGATTTTCAAAATAAAATATAAAGACCGCCACACCAACAAACGCTATTAACAAAACAAAATAAGAAAGTGAATAAAATAACGGTAATAATAATGCGCTACCTAAAAGCAGTTGCACTACCGCCAGTTTCATTTTTAGGCCCGAGTTTATATTGGTCGTTGCGCCTAAGTAGCGTAACCACTGAATATCTCTTTGGCGTAAAAGATTAATTAACCCCGAGCCAATAAAGGCCAGCGCCAGCCACAACTGAAAGGCAGATAATAGTCCTTGCGTGGCAAAACCCACCACAAACGGCATTACCGAATCTATATCCATTATTTGCTGATATTCGCTCATAAATTAATCTCTTTGTTTTCCCCAGCACAACTGACGCTGGTTAAATTATTTTTATCATTTGCGATGATTAAAGTCATGTTTAACCGACTAGATTCCGCCAGTTATTTTCTTGGCCAATTTTTCTGTAGGAAAAAATCGAGATGTCAATAAGCGTCCTAGCCATCTAGGGGTTTTATCTAGGGCATCATCTACTTCGGCTAATTTTACCAGCTGTTTTCCTGCACTCTTACCATCTAACATACGGAAAAAGGCATGTGGAATGTTTTCAATGCCATGCATCACATCTTCCTTGCCGTTAATTTTTCCTTCCTTAATCCAACGCGCTAAACGAATAAAGGCACCACGCATACGGTCTTGATAATCTAGCACTACAAAACCCTGTTTCTTAACGCGATTGGTTAACATTATATTATGGTAACGCCGCCCAGTATCTTGTGTGGTATCGGCCAGATGACTAATAGCTAATCGCCCCACCACCACAATTCGAGAATAAAGGTTCAAGTTATCAAGGGTCGCCTCAGAAATATCGCCACTGGTATTATCAAAATATACATCCACCCCATCAGGGCAGGCTTTTTTAATATCGCGAGATAACTGTTCAATACTTTTACCGCGGTAACTCACGGCCTGGGTAAAACCAAAGTCTTGTTTTACTTGTTTGGTCTTTTCTTCAGTACTTACAATGGCCACTGTTTTACATCCCAGGTTATTGGCAATTTGCGCGGCGATACTGCCCACAGAACTGCCGCCACTTGAAATTAAAACGGTTTCGCCAGCTTTGGGTCGACCAATGTCTTGCAGGGCAAAATAGGCCGTGGCACCGGTAATGCCTACGGCACCAAGATAATTATGTAAATCGGTCAAACCTAAATTAATTTCTTTACAGGCTTCTTCATCTGAAAAAACAGCGTATTCCTGCATATTAACTTGGCCAAGGCGTACCCCACCCACCTTTACTTTTGGATTTTTAGATTCTATCACCTGGCCCAGTCCATAAGAATGCATGACCTCACCTAGCTCAACCTTGCCCACATAATTATCTTCATCACGCATACGTCCCACTAATGCGGGGTCCATGGATAAACACAGGTTACGCATTCTGTATTCACCACTTTTTAATTTTTCAATGGGTTCATGATCTACCTGAAACACATCCATAGTGGGCTTTCCCTCTGGACGCTTAACTAAACGGATTACCTTATTTAACTGATTCATAGTTTGCCCCTGATCTTAAGCTGGTTGCTTTGTATTATTTTTAGAATTTGTATTGGTTTGTACTTTGATATTCTCGTTTGCCTTTATCTTTGTTTTATTTTTTTCATTTAAATAAGCAATGCGAGCATCGGCAATGCCATTCTTTATATAAGGAGGCGTAAAGCCATCAAATAGGGTGCAATGCAAAACGCCGTTTCCCATCATACTAGGCTGAACCTGTGTTTCTGTGAGCAATGAATCCACAAAGGATTTCTCAGATTTATCTAGCTTCAAAAAGTGGTTTTGTACGTTCTCAAAACTCCAAGCACGATACTGAAACGTTTTAAAGTTCGTCTCAAGGCCATATATATTAGCCTTAAAGTCTTTGCGCTTTTCATGGGTGGCTAGTGCGGTTCCTGTGGCAAATGGAATATAGGTCTTTGCCACAAAACTTAATAATTGTTTAAGGGGTTGTGGCACGCCCTCATCTAAATTTATCCAGCCGCCAAATTCGGTTTGACCAACAAAGCCACGGTTATCGCCAAATTCACTGATGGTGTCTATCCAGTTACAAGTACGTGAACCAAACTGTTCCATAATTTCGGCCGAATAAGGATCTTGTAACATATGCGCACACAGGTGGCCGTACATAGCAAAATCGGCAACGCAGGGTTTATCCCCCAACAAAAACTGATACTGACAAAAATGCTCATCTAAAATACTAAGCAAATCAATTAGCTGCTTATCTAGGCTTTCGCGAGCCTCGTCGGTAGTTAAGCCTAATGGTTTATCGAAACCAGATTGACGTGACAAAACCATAGGCGCTACCTTACTAGCATGCATATTTACGTCGCCATAACTCATGGAGCGACCTAAGCGATGGCTCAAGGTGTAGCGGCTTATGTCATTACCCCAACGATAATGCATCGAAAAACGTGTTAGGTATTCGTCAGAAAAATCTTCCAGTAGCCAGTTTATAAATGCTAAGCGAGGGTCAGGTGGAATACAGGCATTATGGCTGTGTGTTTTTTCAAGTTCTTCAATAATGGGCGTAGTATCCTGCAGTACTTCGCCCTTAGGCGTCAGCATCACAGGCATAATACTCATGCCTACTTTTTCAGGAATAATATTGTAATAGGTTTTCAAATTTATGCGCATACGTTTATAAGGTATGGCTTTGTAATTTAGATAAGTTCGCAGTTTGCAAGAATAAGGTGAATTGACATCACACCACAACCGAAAACAGTCTTTTTGCTGATCATTTAAATTAAGCGCCTCTTCTACTTCGAGCGCCTCTCTTAGCAAGTTTTTAATATCTGTCATTTTGAATCCCTCATTCGTCACGCCTAAAAGGTTAAGCACTAAGGTTATTTAGTAAATAGGCTCTGGCCATTAAAAACTCACGCAAACGAGTGGGCAATAATTTCTTGGCCCATGGCATGGCACGACTGCCATGCCCTATGCCCACATTAAAAGGTGGTCGTTTACTTAACATTAAAGACATGAGTTTATTGGCAAACATTTCTGGGGTGGTGGGAGAATTGGAAGAGACGCGGGCTCTTTTTTCCACCGCAGACATCACCTGTGTATATAGGGAATTCTTGGCTAGGGTATCTTTAAGCTTAGCGGCGGCATTATCACCAAAAGCCGAGGCGATGGCCCCTGGATAAACTGTCATTACCCGAACATTAAAAGGTGCTATCTCCATACGCAGCACTTCGCTTAGAGCGTGCATCGCTGCCTTAGAGGCGCAATAAACCCCGGAAAATGGCACGGTAAAGATGCCAGCTGAACTGCCAATATTAACTACTAAGCCTTTATTTTTTCGTAATAAGGGTAAAGCCTGTTGTGCCATGTTCAAAGGCGCAAAAACATTAGTGGCAAACTGAGCTTGCACCTGACTAATTGGCACTTCTATCAATGGCCCCATGGCTCCATAGCCTGCATTGTTAACTAAAATATCCAGGCGGCGGTGGTGCTTTTCAATTAGGGCCATGACATTGATAATGTCTTGTGGGTTATTCACATCTAACGTCACCGCACGAATATTTTTATCCAGCCCATCAAGATCAGATACATTACGAGCACCGGCATAAACACTGTGGCCCTCGTTGGCCATTTTCTGGGCTAGGCTTTTACCTATGCCACTGGTGCAACCACTGATTAATACAACTTTTTTCATACTCGTCTCAAATTAATGGCTCAAAATAAAGCGTAAATAAAAACCTACTTACAAACTGCAACCCACTTGATCCATGTACTTATTAAGTTTGCGATTTAAGCTTTTTGCAGTGCAGTTAAGCACCATCATTTTATCCGGACGAATGACTAGGATACGTTTACCCGATGCCAGTAACGCCTTGTATTCCAGCCTTTTATTAATCAGTACATTATCGTCATCATCCGATTTGGCATTGAGTCCATCACTAAAGATCACCTTATTGCCAGCCATAGAACGCCAACGGGAAAGTGTTTTTTCATCTAGGTATTTTTCTGGATTAACATCCCAAGCCAACAACTGAAATTGACTGCCTAATAATTTATCGGCCAAATATTCTTTGTCATTTTTTTGTAATAAGTATTGTGGTATTTCAATGCCAGTTTTCTTTATTTTTTGTGTTAAAAGATGTTTTAAATAAGCACCGTTTATATGATTAGGTATTTTATCTACCGGTATGCCTTTCGTTTTTGAGTGCACCCCTAATGCACCTAATACATTAATAATGATGTCACGAGTTTTTGCCACTTTTTTATTTTGCGGTAAAATCACGGTCCCCATGGACTGGGCGAACTTAATCACTTGTTTGCTTTGGGGAATACGTTCTTTTTGATAACTCTCTAAAATAGAGGGTGATAACTCCCGCTTTAATACCGAGGATAACTTCCAGCACAAGTTATACACATCTCTAAACCCAGCCATCATGCCTTGGCCGGCAAATGGCGGCGTAATATGAGCGGCGTCCCCCATTAAAAACACATTACCTTTTTGGTATTGGTCTGCGGTGCGCGCATGGAAGGTATAAATTGCCTTGCGGGACACCTCCATCTCCTTTACATCACCCCAGTGGGATAAAAGCTTGGCGAGGTTTTCATCATTAAAAAGGGTTTTAGGATCGTCTTCTTTTTTAACCACAAATTCCCAGCGACGCTTTTTACCGGGCCCAGGTAAGGTCACCGATGGACGCTCTGGATTGATAGAGAATATAATTTCACTGCTGTCTACTGGGTTGTTTTCAATATCCAGTATCATCCAGTCTTGCGCGTAGGTGGCCCCCTTAAAACCAATATCCAATTTTCGGCGAATGGAACTGCTGGCACCATCACAAGCTAAAAGATAGCGACAGTGAACATTCTTAACTTCATCTCCCTGCTTAAGCGTTAGATCTATGCCGTGGCCTAGGTCAGTAAATTCCTGAAGCTCAGTGGATACCACTAGATCAACACCATCCCAGCGGCTCAATGATTTACGTAAACATATCTCAAGATCAGGTTGATGAAATGTCCTAATAATACTGTGGCCATTTTTTTTATGATAAGTATCGGCATGAAAAACAGACTCGTTTTCTCGGTTTTGAAACTGGATGCTATTAACCAAGCGAAACTTAAGCTCAGGGTCATCTAAAACATCAATGGTATCCATGATGCGCGACCCTTCCTCACACATGCCCACAGCACGAGGATGAGTAACAATATCCGCTTCTTTATCAACAATAAGTGTATCAATGCCAAATTTACCCAGCATATTGGCCGCACTGACCCCGCATGGCCCTGCACCAATGATTACCACATCATATGATTTTTTTATGTTTGATTTCATGGGTTCCCCTACAACACATTCACCACTTGGCACATTATTTATTGCCAAGTGGCTTGGTATATTTCTGCCAGTTAAGCCTGAGCAATCATGTTTTTTTGTTTGCCTAAATTAATAGAGCCATCCATTGACTTAATCTCTAGCTCTAAACAATCACCCGGCTGTAAAAAAGTGGCCAGTGACTTTTGCGCCGCGGTAAACTTTTGGCGACGTTTTTTTTCATTTTTTAAATTAAGCATAATAGCCAGGCCTACTTTCAAACTTTTTCCGCCCAATACGCCTCCCGGGGTACCGGTTAGAATACAATCACCCACATTAAAATTGGCATACTGGGAAACATCAGTAAGGGTTTTAGGCGGTTTATGGATAAGCTGTTGGGTGGTAGCCTGCTGTTTTATCTTGCCATTCATCTTAAGCGTTAACTCTAGCGAATAAATTTTATTAATATCGCCTTCATCCAGTAAATATAAAACGGGTCCGGCTGGGCAAAAAGTTCGCTGACTCTTACCCTTAAACCATTGCAACATGGGCCCACCAAACATAAGGTCACGGGCAGAAACATCGTTACACAATACTAGGCCGCCAATGTATTCACCTACATTTTCATCGGTTACCTGAGTGGGTTTATTAATACTTTTTTTAAGAATAATCCCCAGTTCAATTTCGTAATCTAATAACTCAACACCCTCGGGGCGCAAAATGTCATCATTGGGGCCACACAAACTGGATGGGTGTTTGCAAAATACTAGATTCTCTTCTTGTTCGGCGTCTTGTTTTAAACCTGCTTCCTCTCTGTGGGTCGCGTAATTTAACCCCTGGGCAAACATTTGAATATTATCTGATATAGGAGAGTGAAAATTCACTTCAGTGGATGCTATTTCATCTTCACCTACCAAATCGTTAAAGCCAGAACGGTCGTTAAAGTAGCTATTCATCAAGTTACTATGGTGAGAAAAGTCATGATTAATTCGATAAACAACCTCGCCCTTCAAGACTCCCCAACTGGTGTGGCTTTCATTTCCCTTACTGTATTTAACAATTGAAGTGCCCATAATTTTCCCCTTAAAATCGATACAACTAAAACAAATGCATTAAAATTTGCCTGAATTAAAGCCAAGGACGTGGTGATCTTGAAGTGGCCTTCTTCGCCTGCTTAACCCAAGAAAAACTGATATCGCCCTTGAACAGTCCGCCTAAAATATTCCAAATTTGGCGAGGTTTAGGCCTAAACATGGCGCTAGGTAAATCGTCCCCCCAAGCATAAATATTTCCAGGGTCCAGTGGGTGGTATGCGGTTTCACGATGACCCGTAAACACATCACCATCTGTGTAATGCTCAAATTCGTTGCCATTAATATCGAGCCAATAATCAAATACCTGGCTGCCTAGGAAATGACGTCCCATTCCCCAATAATGATTGCGTTTCTTCATTTTTAAATATTGCTGGCCTTGTGCTACTGCATCTACATCTACTACTTCATAAGCGCTGTGCATGTAGCCTTCTCCACCGCCTTTCCCGATAACAATAGTATGGTGGTCGGCATGTTCTTCGCCTCTATCCAGACGTAAAAACGCAATGGCAGGTGAGCCGTCTTCAACACATAACACATCCGTGGCAATGACGCCTAAGTGCTTCATATACCACTGAATCGTTTCTTCAATATTATTGGCCCCTAATACACAATGGCCAATTTTTAATACTGGAGAAGGCCCAAAATTTGAGCGCTGAAAACTATTCACTCGCTGTGGATTACCAGGAGCATTCACGATTAAGGGCTCACGGCGAGTCTGTAATGGCGTTACTTTTTCAATACCAAAACACACCTCCACTTCATTGCCCTTTGGATCGGTTAAACGCACCACTTCACCGCCACCTGGGTGGGTAATGTTTTCTATGGCGCTACCAGTTTCATTGGCAAGACGTTCAAGCTCTTCTCGTGAATTAACACAAACACCCAAGCCCCTAAATGCACTTTTCTTGGCTTTTCTTGCAACATAAAGATAAGGCTCATCACCGAATCCGCGCATATACAGGCTTTTTTCGTCTTTCTTGTGAGTATTCATGCCAAAATCGAGTAAAAAAGCCTCTTGTTTATCCAGATTGGCTTCGTCCCATAAAAGGTACGCGAGGCGATCCACTTTAATAATAGGTTCGGCTCTCTGGATGGGCTTGCATCCTGGAGGGGTATCCTTATTGGAAATGAATTTTTCACTGCCAGCGTATTCAAGCGTCATAACATTCTCTTTTAAATAAACGGCTATTTAAAACAGCCTGCTAGATAGTTAATTTTTCAATCAAAAAAACAATCGCCACTAACATCCATTTTTAATCGTAAGGTTAGTGGCAAAAAATATTTCTATAGCTTGCCAAGTCGGCGAATGGCACCACTGGTGAAGTTGGCTCTTCGCATGCCATGATTAAAATCATAGGCATTTCTTTCTTCATTGCTAAGGTCTGCAATGTAGCGCCCTGAAAATAAATCATAATGCGTCATTGCCACATACCAGTTGGTATTGGCGTTAACAAATTGCAAGGAATGCCCTTCTGCCGTACGCCATAATTGGCCACGATTATCATAGTGATCGGCCAGGGCAATTTGCCAGCTGTCTTCATCTACATAAAAGGTGCGCTTCGCATAAATATGACGGGCACTGTCTTTAAGGGTTGCCGTTACTTGCCATACCCGGTGCAATTCATAACGGGTGTGATCCTGATTTATATGACCAGCACCAATCATATCTTCATACTTTAAAGAGGGGTCGGCCATCTTGTAGGCGTTATAAGGAATATATATTTCCTTTTTACCCTCTAACTTCCAGTCATAACGATCAGGGGCACCATTAAACATGTCTAACTGATCTGAAGTACGTAGGCCTTCGGTACCCTGTCCAGGCGCGTCGTATGCGACTTGAGGGGCGCGGCGAACACGGCGCTGACCTGCATTATAGGTCCAGGCCATTCGGGGTTGACTCACCTGATCGATGGTTTCATGAACTAAAAATACGTTGCCGGTATAGCGTGCCGGTGACTTAATCATTTGAATAAAATAAAATAAAATATTGTCATCAGCACCGCTTTGGTAACCATCGCTAAGGTATTGTGGTGGTGTCATTAAGCCGCGTACTTTAATGGCGGTGAAATCACCGTTTCGTTGTACGGGTAAAATGGCGGAGTTTCTTTCAATAGAGCCACCGCGATAGCGGCTAATATGATTCCATACCACCTCCACTCCATCTTGCGGTACAGCAAAAGGCACGGTTTCATCAAAGTTTATTAAGCCGGTTCCACCATCTACTAGCTGTGTACTGGTAGCATTTTTTTTCGCCTTAGCATAAACATGCTGCGGAAAAGCGGCACTACGATGCGTTTTATATATAGGCATCTTGTAGCTATCTGGGTATTTTTTAAAAAGCGCCAGCTGACCATCGCTTAAGTTTTGTTGATACTGCTCTAGATTTTCACTGGTAATGGTAAATATAGGTTTTTCATTTTCGTATATATTATTTAACTGGTCTGCGCTTTTATCCTGAGCTAAGCCACCCGTGTAGGCAGGTATAGTGCCATTGCTATTGGCAGACATTTGCGCGCCAATGGGGGTAAGTTCGCCACCCAGTTTTTTAGCCTGCTCTTGTGAAACTTTTGCCATGCTCATGTTGCTGCTTAGCAGTAACATTAATGAGGCATGAAATATTTTATTGTTCATACATGTTTCCCCTCTAATGGCCCCATACAATGAGCCCATATTAAGAATTATTTTTATTGTTAAGTAAGTGCTTTAGAACTGCATACCGACACTGATGGAGGCAAAGTCGCGGTCACTTCGGGTGGTGTAGTCTCCGCCCATGTACTGGGTGTAAGAAACGCTGGCCTTATAGGTAGATAGGTAATCAAGGTGTAAAGATAAATCCAGTGACTGCTGTCCTTCTATAAATGCACCACTGGTTTCAGGGCCATAGCCTTTCACATCATGACTCCATACAGCTCTTGGCGTTAAATTCACTCCGGCAAAGGCATCTGGATATTCCGCCTCAACTAGAGTGCGGTATCCCCATGAGCCTTCGGTCACATAACCCTCATCCTTGTCATCTGTATAAATATCCGCACGACCATAATTAAAACCACCACCACTTTTTTCTAAGTTATGCACAAAGGTATAAGCCGCTTCGGTCACTAGGGTGATTCGATCGGCACCCAGAGCGCGGTCGAAGAATTTAATGGCTGTAACCTGAGTCTGAGAAATATCAAACAGCTTATAACCCTCAACTAATTCACTTTCGCCTACGGTTAGGGTGTACTCGATGAGTTCATTGGCGTTCATTTGCATGGGGGCATCCAGTTTATGACTGAGCTCCCCGGACCAAGCGATGCCACCAAGGTTAGTAGAAAAACTTAAACCCAATATTTGTAGGTCTTCGGGGTAGCTAACAAAGTAACTGGAGGTAGCAAGCTTAGCGCCTAGTCCTGTTTTCATCGCTACCTGTTCGGCTGTTGCCATTTCTTCTGCCGTGGGCGCACGAGTACCCTGGGTGACACCCGCAATATATTGCCCGGCTGCCGTTTGTCCCATGACGTTAAGTTGTGCCTCACTAAGATAACTGGATATGCCGTTCGCCACTGGAGTGCGGCTATGTACATTCATATAGTAAATGCCAAATTCAGTGTCGGCCAAACTTTCAGAAACAAAACGCAAAGCCAAACCATACTGTCCATCTGCATTGGGCTTACGAATACCGTCTTCATTTCTTTGTAAGCTGGCCCCCTCCTCGGCAATAGTTACCACATCGCAACCCTCGGAAACATAATCACTGGGCGCGAAGTAGGTGCCACAACCAGGTAATACCGACTGCTGAAATTCCAACTGATAAAAAGCCTCAGCGCTGACGTTATCGCTTAAACCAACGTTGGCGTAGGCCATGTTCACTGGCAGCAATGCTTCTTTAACCTCAGAACCCGGGCGGGTAAAGGCATTAATATCAATGGGGTTTATATTATTAACGCCGCCGGGGATAAAGGTACTCTCCCCCCAGCTCACGACTTGGCGGCCCAAGCGTACATCCAACGGCATATCCAGCACGGAGAACTCTCCGTAGACAAAGGCATCCATGAGTTCGGTACCGGAGAACTTAGATAAATCGTTAAAGCTGGAATCATCCAAGCGACTCTCGCCTGCCTGATTAACACTTAATTGGTCATTGGGGTTGCCTTCAGTGCCTATGGTGGCGGTAGGAGCATGACCATAGCGTACATTGTTGTCTTTCAATGCTGAGTCATACCAATAACGTCCACTGACTACGCCACCAAAATTTTGGTAACTCATTTGTAGCTCATGACTGCCTTTAAATATTTGAGAGAAAGCATCACCCTTGGCAAAGTTCTTATTGCCATCTTCATAATTACCATCTTGAGTTAAGAAGTTATCTTGCTCTTCTACTCGCCAACTAGAGCCCATGGAGATCTCAGAGTTAATGCTGCCTTCAATGCCTGCATTGTAAAACTCTAGACCTTGCACCTGCGCCGATAGAATCAAAGGCACAGCAATGGCACAAATCCTTTTGGGGTAAAAACTAGGGGGCGTTTTTTTATGATTCATATCAAATAATCTCTTATTATTTTTAAAGTCGATACTGATTTATGAAGGCAGCTATTATTATTTTTAACTGGATATGGACATTTTTTTAGCACGATGTGTTCATATAACCCATATGAAAACCGCTCTAATAAAATCCATTAATAGCAGGAGAAACCCTGCTTAATTCCAACTATTCTGGCTCTCTTTAGCCACTGGAAACATCGTAGCAAATGGCTATTTCGCCTCATAGTGACTAATTATTAGCAGCTGTTGAGTTTCTTGAACGGGCTTTTTCTGCCTTGATAGAATGGCCTGATACTGGCTGGCTTGCAGGGCTTAAATTGATGAGCTTAGTCATTAAATAAGAGAGTGATGAGCGAAAATTAAAGTACATCTTCGACCGATAAACGGGTTATTACGGCCTTTTTTGAAGGCTCTATAATTAATTAGAGTGGCAATTCATATTAGCAATTACTAAATCATGTTAATGTCTTGTATCGGTTTGTTAAATGAGTTCAAAAAAACTAATTAAAACGAACTTGGCTTAAGGGCACATTTATACTTTGTTGGTTTTAAACTCCAGGAAATTTTGTATTATGATCAAGAAGTTCACCACCAAATGATCACACTTAAACAACTTAAACACTTGCAGGCTATTTGCCAATATGGCTCATTGCAAGACGCTGCCAAAGCCATCCACCTGACTCGCTCGGCGCTCACCCGTAGTTTGCATAACCTTGAAGAGATATTGGGCTTGGCTTTGTTTGAGCGTAAAACAAATGGCATGCAGCCCACTGATTTTTGTCTCAATGTGTTGGCACAAAGTGAAAAAGTATTGTTGGCGGTAAAGGACATTCAGCGCGATGCCGACATGGAATGCAATATTGAGCAAGGCAGTTTGGTAATACTGGTAGGAGCCGGTGCCAGAAGTTTGATTTTACGCCAAGTTTTACCCAAGTTTGCCCTCGCCTACCCTAATATTGAAGTGCGCATTAGTGAAGCGATGCCAGATGAAGCCAAAGAGTTATTATTAAAGCGTGAAGCGGATTTTCTTATATCGGGTGATGGTAGTTTTAGTCGCAGTGAGGATTTTACTTTTGAAATAATTAAAAGCATACCCGTGTTTATTTTGGTACGTAAAGGTCACCCGATATTGGAAAAAGAATTAAACCTAGTCTCCCTGCTTAGTTATCCATTGGTAACCGCCAGTTATTTTTCTCCTGAACACCCTTTTATAAAAAAGATATCTGAAAAATTTAAAATTGATATTAAAGTCACCCCTAAAATTGTCTGTAGCGACAATATCGCTTTAAAGGAAATTGTGCTCAACAGCGATAGCTGGTTAGTGTCGCCTAAATTTAATATTATGATGGATACGGAACTGGATGACGGTCAACTAGCATCCTTTACTTTTGGTGACTTAGAATTAAAAACAGATATATCCACCATTGAGTTAGCAGATAGATCACGTTCCCCTGCTGCCAAAAAATTTCTTAAAATGTGTCATGAGTATTTTGACAATATAGAGCTCTGACTGAGCTGATGGTTACCATGCAAACTTCTAAGTCAACTCCCTTCCTTATTTGACTCCGTCTTATCTGGCTAAAAGGACGTCCTAATGGAACCTGCTTATTGAATTTCCTTTAGGATAATATCAATTGGTTCTTGCACACGTGCCAAACATAATTATAAAACAATAATAAAACCCTGCCCTTAGGAGTTCATTATGAACTATCGTTCGGTTAGTCTTTCTCACGCCTATGCCGCCATTATTGGCGGACTTGTATTATGTATTTATCCACAGCTAATTTTAAACTTTTTAGAAATCACCTTAAGTGATGGTCTTATTTTGGTAAGCCGTTTATACGGGGCATTTTTATTTGGCTTAGGCTTTAGTATTTATAGCACCAAGGATACTCAGGTATTTCCTTTTCCATTGGTGGCAGCCAATGCATTGGTAGATTTAGTGGCCGCGGGTGTATTTTTACAAGCCACCTTAAACGGCACTGTAGGTTGGGCTGGGTATATCTTTACCGGTATGTTCGCCATGAATTTAATGAGCTGGTTAATTATTCTGCCACAGCGAAACCAAATGCAAAGCGCCTAAAATTTTTATGGGCCCTTTGGAAATTCATTGGGCCAAATACTTGACTGCTTCTTCTCGTTTTTGTGATGTTTACGCCAGGCCGCCGGTGTTTGGCCATAGGCTTTCTTAAACATACGAATAAAATGTGTCACATCTGTCCAGCCCACCTGATTGGCAATAGCATCCACTTTTTCATCTGTGTGCATTAAGCGTGAACAAGCATGCGTTAAACGATTACGATTAATCCATTCTCCCACAGAGTAGCCGGTACTTTTTTTAACTTTTGTAGCCAAGTAAGCGGGGCTTAAATGCAAATGATTAGCCACGTCTTTTAAAGAAATGGACTTTAAGCTGTTTTTTTGAATAAATTCCAAAGCCTGACTAATACGGTTTGTGCCTTCCATGGGGGTATCTGTTAATGCGCTGCGTGCTTGTTTAACTTCGTTTAAAATTAACATAAGCAAGCACTTCATGACTTCAGGAGAGTCGGGGCCGTTTAGTTGGCCCTCTTTCTTTAGTGCCTCCATTAAAGAAACTAAATAACCTTGACGCGGTTTTGGCAGTGAAAATACTGCCAAAGCACCCAACCTTACCTGCCCAAAAGGCACCATCAGTGAATGGCTTTCACTTAAATCCAAACAACTGGTGCAAAAGCTTAGCCACCACGCTCCCACATTTTCACCCGAAAATTGACTATGGGGCACACCACTAGGCACCAGTACCAACATACCAGGGGCGATGTTTATTTCCTGCCCTTGTTCAATGCGCATGTGGCCTTTATCCACAAAGCTAATGACGTGCTCGGTATGGGAGGCATTATGGTTAGCCGATACGTCCTTAGTGAACTGATAGCCTACATTAATGGCGTGGGTAAAATGTATATCATCCATTTATAGACTCCCTTACAAATTTAAAAAATTCAGCAATTACAAAAAATAAGCCGATTCTTAGAAAATATAGGCTCTATTTTCCCTAATTAAAGACTGCCAATATTCACATAACGAACAATAAGCCGAAATTCTACTTTCTAGGCCACCGGTTCACAACTTTAATTTGGATAATTATGAACTTCACTGTAGCCCTAATGGGACTGTCTATTTACATCTTATTTTGGGAGAAACTGCCAGAATGGGGAAGCTGGTTTAACTGGATTGTGGCGCGCTTACCCGTACCCTTGGCTTATCTTTATGAAGCCTGGCGTTGCCCGTATTGTTTTGGGTTTTGGGTCGCATTGGCCTTACATGGCATGACCGGCTTGTACACGTTGCCAGCATTAGCCGACATGCCCGACTACATGGGAATCACTGCCCAACCCCTTGCCTGGTTTCTAGATGCTTTGGCCACTGCACCGATGATATTAGTCGGGAAATTAGCCATTGATGCCATTGCTGCACCGGCTATCAAAGGTCATAGCATGAAAATAGAATTTAAAAAATCTATGAAAGAAAAGCAACTGGCGACACCATTGGCAAAAGCATAAATAAAAATGAATATTAATTAGCCGTAAAAAAATTGAATAAAGCGACCTTCATTTTGCATGAAGGGCGCTTTATTATTTTAACGATTCGTTTTTGTCAGGGTTTGAAAGCCGCCTATTTTTAATTAGGAACTGTTTTTTATAATATCCGAGAGACAACACAAAGTTTATTTTGGCCACTAATATTGCGCAGGGAGTCAGTCGTAAATAGCGCGCTTAGGCAGACATGGCCAATGACGGCTATACTGAAAGTAAGTCATTGATTTTTTTATTGCTTATGCCCCATCTAAAAGCCAGTGAAACAGAGAAGGTTGAATTAGAACATCAGGCCGCCAAATTATTTATGCGCTGGTACGAATACGATACTGGCTACCATATTCGCCATATTTGGCACAACAAACCCAGAAAACCCGATGTGTCTTGTGAACTCGAAGGAGACCACCTTAATATAGAAGTGGCTCATCTGTACGGCAGCGAGCAAGAGGCCATGATAATTTTAGGGCGCGAACTAAGCGAAATCACTCACCAAGCTTTACACGAGATAGAACAAGTCTCCGATCCCCATAGCCGGCTATTAAACGCTTTAAATACCATCCTACTTAATAAATCTCAAAAAACTTATCACAGTCACCGCGTTTGGTTGGTGATTCGCAACGCTCACCCTGCATGGGATAAATACGAAATTAAAGCCTTGCAACACTGCATTAAAATACCGCCAGAGCATCCATTTGAGGAAATATGGATGGTGGGGGATATGGCTGGTAAAAGCGGCATTGTGCAGCTTTACCCATAAATGATTCATTCCAGTACTGATTCAAGCACTGATCATCAAGCAAATAATTGCCCCTGCGCTAGGCTTAACAGACATTGACATAAACTGAGCCTGTATTAGGAGAGTAATATGCGGATAGCATTATTCGTTTTAACCTTAATGGTTAGCCAAATTAGCATGGCCGATAAACTGGTGTATTTAACCTCCCTAGACTGGCCACCCTACGCCAGTAAAAATTTGCCTCAACAAGGTGCCTCGGTTGCGGTAGCCAGTGCTGCGTTTGAAGCTATGGGATACAAATTAGTGGTGGAATTTTTACCCTGGAGCCGCGCCGTTAACGAAGCTAAAAACCCTTCAAGCCAATACATGGGGTACTTCCCTGAATACTATTCGCCAGATGTGGCAAAAGACTTTACCTATTCACAGCCTATGGGCAGTGGTCCATTAGGATTTGTTGAACAAGCCAATAAAGCTATTTCCTGGAACACTTTAAGTGACTTAAAAGGCAAACGTATAGGGGTAGTACAAGATTATGTGAACACCACTGAATTTGACAACCTAGTCGCATCCGGTGGTTTAAGAGTATCAGCGGTGGTAAGTGACAGTAAAAACTTGCGCAAGATTATAAATAATCGCCTAGATATGGCGGTGATAGACAAAAATGTTATGGACCATTTATTTAAGCTTGATAAGTCTTTAAAAGGAAAAGCCAGCCAAGCCCATTTTCAAGATAAATTGCTAGAAGACAAAAAATTGTATATTTGTTTTAAGAAAAATAAAATGGGCCAACAGATGGCCGACATTTATAACCAAGGCCTAAAGAAAATAGACGTTAATGCCATTATGAATAAGTTCTTAAACGCAAGCTAACTAGGTTAAGTAAAAAACTGACAATAAAAAAGCCGCCTAACGATTATTAGACGGCTTTTTTATTGGAAGAGCCTAACCCTTCTTTTTTGAGCGATTTATTTAAGACTCATTGTTTTCAGAAAGAGCGTCGTTCATTGATTTCATAGCCACTTTTTCAAGCCACTTTAGATCTACATCTTGATGAGATTCACAAATAAACCAAGGCTCGCGAGAATCGGGTTCTAGCATGACACCGTTTTCAATTAAGTTATGGGCAAAACGTACATACAGATCGCTATCGGTTTTTTTCCAATCACGATAGTTTTGCGGCACTTCACTGCCAAAGTGAATACCAAACATAGAGTCTGGACCGGAGAACTTGTGCTCGATTGAAAAATGAGTAAACACCTTAGATAAGACTTCACGAATTTCACCGCCCACTTTATTAATGGTGGCCAAGGCATCGGTTTCGTTTAATAAGGTTAAAGTGGCTTTTGCTGCGGTTAAGCCAATTAGGTTAGCGGTGTAGGTACCGCCATGGGTGACGCCATCTTTATCAAAATTAATTTTATCCATTACGTCTT
Source organism: Bermanella sp. (assembly GCA_036960565.1). Taxonomy (GTDB): domain Bacteria; phylum Pseudomonadota; class Gammaproteobacteria; order Pseudomonadales; family Oceanobacteraceae; genus Bermanella. The sequence goes on along the minus strand of JBALXQ010000010.1, from coordinate 10,014 downwards.
TACGGCCACCAAATGCTGCCACTGGATAACCATTACCAATGGCTTTGGCGTAAGTGGTTAGATCGGCTTTAATGCCATACAACTCACTCACGCCACCCTTAGCCACACGGAAACCGGTTTTCACCTCATCCATGATTAACAAGGCGCCTTTTTCATCACAGATATCGCGCAGCTTTTGCATGTATTCTTGAGTGGCGCATATGCTGCCACAGTTACCCATGATGGGCTCAATCACAATGGCGGCAATTTCATCGCCACAGCGCTTAAATACTTCGTCTATTACGGCAAAATCATTTAGCGGTACTATTTCCAAGTGTTCGCGAGTACTAACAGGAATACCGCCGCCAAAAGGAATGATTTCGGGTGCTGACTGAGATTTTGTATCCCAGTTATCCACATCGCTTTTCCACATCATTTCATCGTATAAGCCGTGAAAGCCCCCTTCTACTACCACTATTTTTTGGCGACCGGTAAAGCCGCGTGCAGTACGCACTGACGCCATTACCGCTTCGGTGCCTGAGTTAGCAAAACGCATTTTTTCAATGTGTGGGCACATGGCTTTTACAATATCAATTACTTGGGAATCCAATTCACTGGAGAAACCTGAAATAGTGCCTTGTTCTAGAATGCACTTCACCACTTCTTGATCCACGCGATTATCACGGTAACCCAAAATAATAGGGCCATAAGCTAGGCGAAAATCTATGAATTCTTGGCCATCACAATCGGTTAGGGTGCAGCCTTTAACGCTTTTTACAAAGACTGTATCTTCCTGACCCCAGTAACGATAGCTGTCGGCCACCCCTAACGGCATGTTTTCCTGAGCCTTAATTAATAGCTCGCTTCCGTGGGGTTTTAGGTGATCGCTCATATTGGGTCCTCGCATCATTCGCCTTTGGCCGGCGCTTTTGGGGTTCTATTTTAATAGTAGCTTTTGCATCTATAAGAACCGCAAAATATTGGTATTTTTTTGGGTGGGGGATAATACCTAGCGACAAGGGGTTTTGCCATGAAAAACCGAGGATATATGCGATACCAACCTGTATTTGTGGCGATTAGCTTAAAATCATCAAATAATGTGAAAGCTTAGAAGCCTGAGTGACCAGGCTTCATGCTATTTAGCGGCTACGCCCCTGCCATTTTACTTGCATGCCAACCGCAGCTGGTGATTTAGGCTGGTTTGGCAGGGCGCTTAGGCGGAATAGCGTAAGTGCCCGTAGCATGCGCCACAGGCTGCTCTTGCCCTTCGCTGTAAATGAACACATCACCCATTATTAGCCCCTTGCCCACCTTAATTAAACGGCACTCACCAATTAGGTCTTTCTCGGCAGACGGCTTGTTTAAAAAGTTAATGTTTAAGTTGGTGGTCACCGCTAACGGCACTAAGCCAATTTCACCCAGTATGGCCACATACAGGGCCAAATCGGCTACAGCAAACATGACCGGCCCAGAGACAGTGCCACCTGGACGCAAATCCCCTTCATCCAAGCTATGGCGCACGCGAGCAAAATGATGATCTATTTTTTCAACGTGGGATTTAACTTGTTTAAAGTCTTTTTTTAAGAATTCATTAATTTGTGCGGTGATATCCATTATACAAACCATCTTTTTATTCGATTTAACTTCGATGTTAATCAAGATGGTTATTATTACAATGGCAAGGGTCATCAATTCATTTGACGATTTTATACTTGTGTAATTCACCTTGTTTTTTTCTGACAAAAAACAAGATGTAATTATGGCACCAAGGTTTATCAGAATTAGCCGCCTGCAACCCCAGAATAGTTAGGCATGTTTTCAACGTATAATTGAGTGACGGCATCCATTTGTCTTAGCATGGTATCGGTAGTGGAGTTTACAACATGAATAAGGTAACGGCCTTGATCGAGCTGATCAAAACTTTTTTGGGCAAATTTTAACTGCCCTCCTACTCGCCTTAAGTTATTTTTAATCTGCTTGGTATTTTTTTGGGATTGACGTAAGAAATCCAGAGCCACTTCATATTCACTTAATACCATCATCATTTCATCCAATGCCTCCTCCCCTTTTATGTTCCAGCAATAGGCCATATAAAGCTTACTGATTTTTTGTGACAACATCCTTTGGCGACCTGCCACATTGATTAGCTCACTGCCTTGCACGCCCGATAAGGTTTGTAAGTTTTGGGTTAGGGTATGAGCTTTTTTTAATAATTCATCGCTCATAACCCATAATATTTTAGCTCTTTTTTTAGTAGGCTTGTTTTTAACAATGGCCTTAAAATCTCCCCATTGATTAACTAAAACATTGTAACCAATATCCGTTTTAAGTTTTGAAGTAAAGCGGCTAATGTATTTTAAATTCGCTTCATAAAGCGAGATAGATTCTACCAACTGGACATCAGCCAATTGTGGGGAGTCGCCAATTCCCTTTAAGATATAGGCCTTCATAATGCGCTGTGACAACATGCGCTGCATGCCCGCCTTGTTAATAATTTCGCCAATATCATTACTAGCGCAATAAGCCTGAGAAGATCCAAGTAGTAGAAACAAAGCTAGGAATATTGAAAAATAAGATGAACGATTCTGCATAGTATTACCCATAAGTTTTAAACAACAGAAAACCAATTAGATCAAAACATACTGTTAGAGTTAGAATTAGAATTAGAATTATTATTTTCAAATTTATCACTTAAACCTATGTTCAAAGTGGACGTGGGAATCATGCTATGGCCATTAAAAATATTTGTCTAGCTATTAGCCTCTTTCTTTGTGGGTATTTACTTCTGCATATAAAGCAACAAACTCAAGAAGAAGTTTCATGCAGCCGAGTATTGGGAGGAAGTATTAGTCTGCGCCAACAAGTGATTCAGTAGGAAAGTTATCGACGTTGTGATGTTTATTAAAAATGTCAACGCGCTCTTTTCCGAGGCTGTCATGGATTTCGGAAATAAAAAACGCAGGGACAATTACATGGATGTAATTGGTAGGGCGAAGCAGGAGCCAGAGCCAAGCAACAATCCTGACCGTACATCCTGTACAACGCCGCTCTTTGCCATGACCGCCATGGATGGTGGAAATGAAAATAATGCATGGACAATTACATGGATGTAATTGATAGGGCGAAGCAGGAGCCAGAGCCGAGCAACAATCCAGGCCGTACATCTGAACAACGCCGCTCTTTGCCATCCATGGCACCGCGTCATACCGTACATCCTGTACATAAGCGGTTATTGTTTAAATAAAATTAATCATTAAACAATATTTAACGATAAGTCCATCACGATTGGCGTCTCTACTTGTCGCTGAATACCCGCCATATCAATTAGAGAATCTAGGCTTTCTATTTTTCCCTTATTAAAATTTAAGGTTGAAATAGCCGTAAAGGTAATTAGCTTGTCGCTGGCAGGCAAGCCAAAAAATGGCTTAATAATGGTACCTGACAAAATATTATAAGCCATGGCGTGATCGCCCTTGTTCATAACATCCTCAATGGTTAACTCAATATCTGGCATGCACGTTCTAAAGGTCTTCACATAGGCAATGTAGGCATCAAAATCTAAAACTTGTTCGTTAAAAGTGGTGTGGTAGTGAAAGTCAGTAGTACAGTATTGGCGTAACAGGTTGAATTGCCCTTTATTCCAAGCGAGATCAATGAAGGTTCGAGCAAGGTCTTCTATGGGCATATCCATATTGCAGTCCTGTGTGAGTGAATAGGTAATTTATTCTAGGAGTTAAACTCTAACTTACAATTAGAATATGTCACTAGGTGGAAAGAGCCTAAAATAGACCTATTGCTTTACAGGTATTTACCCGCAAGCCACTAATCATAAGGCTTCGGAAGATCTGCTCCTTTAAATTTCATATAACCAGTAGCCTGCACTGGTTCACATACTGAAAGTAATATAATAAGGCCGTTAAGGAGCATATAGGCACTAAGCTGCTATCTTTTATTTATGCCCGCATAAAACGGGTGCACCCATAGGGAAGAGACTGCCTAAAATAAATATTGAGAACCCCATGAATACCAGCTGAAAAAGCCTAATTCCCTTTAGTTCTGGCCTGTTTATTAGCCTCTCTTGCCTGGTAATGGCCAAACAGAACATTGTGTTTAATCTAGAAGATGAACCCATTTACACCTCAAGCTCAAAAACCTCTCCCGGCATATTAATAGAATTAGTACTGGAGATGAGCAAACACTTGAACATTTCCCCAGATGTACAATTCCTACCATGGAAACGGGCACAGATTAATACGGTTAAAACCCCTAATGCCATCATTTTTCCTTTAACACGCCGGCCGCCAGGGAATCTAAATATAACTGGGTATGCAAATTATTTGATCTACCTGTGATGTTTATTAACAAACAGGGGAACCCCAAAATAAATACAGTAAAAGGTGCCGTGGCATTGTCAAAAATTGCCACGGTCATTGGTTTAGCCCAAGGCAGTAAAATAAAGGAATTTAATTTAAAAGATGTAATACAGGTAAAGGGAGCATTATTATATTCGTTACTAAATTCAGGGCGGATAGATGCGATTTACAGCGCTCAACCTGAAGCTGTTTATGCTTGGAAAAAAGAACAATATGAAGGGAAGCTTCAATATGGCGCTACCCTGCAAGTATTACCGCTATGGATCGCCTCTTCTAAAGACTCACCCAAGATAGATAATGAAAAATGGATTGAAGCGTTACAAAAAATTAAAAAATCTGGCTTTTTCGCTAATAAATATAACCAATACTTCTCTGATAAATGAACATGATAAATAAATCTAAAAGGAAACTGGCCATAGCAACACTATGACCCGTCACCTTCATTTATAAACTAGTCCAACCAATCAACCTCAGGTGTGGCGCGATCTATTATGGCCTTGCAGTCGATGCCTTTAGGCATGCAACCGTACATTTGAAAACCATTACCACTCATGCGAGACAAGCAGAACGCTTGTGCGATCATTTTATTGCCATTTTGAATCAACAGGCTACCTTGCATGGCCAGCCCCATTTTTTCTACTATTTGGCGAGCTCGGTATTCAAGGTCCTGCGTATTAGTAAACTCTTTTTCTAAATCTTTAACAAAGTCATCAAATTCTTTGATGGCACCCTTACCCTTACTGACTTCACTCATGAAGGCTTTTAGCGATTCGGGTTCTTTTGTGAGTGCACGTAAAACATCTAATGCCTGCACGTTACCGCACCCTTCCCAAATGGCATTAATGGGCGCTTCACGATATAAGCGTGCCATTAAGCTGGTTTCCATCACCGCGCTGCCACCAATGCATTCCATCGCTTCATAAGCGTGGCCTGGGGTGCGTTTACAAATCCAGTATTTACCCACCGCTGTCCCTATACGCATTAGATTGGCTTCAAACGGGTCATCTAAATTGTCTAGAGCTCTTGCCATACGCATGGTAAAGGCCAGAGCGGCCTCACTTTCTAGTATCAGGTCGGCCAGTACATTTTGCATTAATGGCTGATCAACCAACTTTTTACCAAAGGCTTTACGTTGCGCACAATGGTGAGTAATTTGAGAGACCGCCGCACGCATGCCCGTTGTGGAACCCAGCATGCAATCAAAACGCGTTAAGGACACCATTTCTAAAATGGTTTTAATGCCCTTACCTTCTTCGCCAATTAACCAACCTAGGGCACCACGCAATTCAACTTCAGAAGAGGCATTAGAAATGTTGCCCATCTTGTCTTTAAGTTGCTGAACCATAAACGGGTTTTTTGTACCGTCTGGCTTCCAGCGCGGTACTAAGAAACAACTCACGCCCGCATCAGTTTTTGCCAGTACTAAAAAGATATCGCCCATGGGGCCAGATACAAAATACTTATGACCTACTAGCTCATATTCTTTACCCGGGCCCGATTCATTAATGGCGGTAGCGCGAGTGGTATTGGCGCGAACATCTGTGCCCCCTTGTTTTTCGGTCATGGCCATGCCCACGGTCACGCCTTTTTTAAGGTGCGCAGGAATGTTTCTTGGATCGTAGTGCCCGTTGGTAATAAGTGGAATCCATTTTTCAGCTAAGTCTGGCTGATGCTTTAATGCAGGCACACAGGCAAATACCATGGTCATAGGGCAAGCGTGGCCAGTTTCCACTAAACTTTGTAAATAGGCTTTGGCGGTACGCACTACATGCGCGCCTTTTTGAGGGTTCGTCCAAGGTAGAGCGTGAATATTTTCTTTGTGGTGAATTTCCATTAACTCATGATAAGCCGGATGAAAATCTACCTGATCTACACGACGCCCATAATGATCATGTGGGCGGAAAGTTGGTTTATTGGCATTGGCCTGAAAACCCAATTTAATGCGCTCTGGTTGGCCACACTCAAAACCAAATCTAATCAGCTCTTCTTCTGCCCATTCACCGCCACCGCGTTTCACTTCTTCCATTAATGCGGCGTCAGTGGTGTAAGCGTTGTAATTTTCTAATGGATACGCCTGGTTTTCCACGTCATGTGTGTTGGCGTAATAACGTTTGGCTTGGTTGTTGTTTTCCATTTTATACCTCAATTTTTGATGATGATTTTTTTAAAAAACGTAATTTATTGGGCGCCCACCGATCTCTTACAAAAATCCACCATGGCATCGATGAGCTCGTTCACTTCTAAATGATGAGTACTAGGAGATAGCGGCCCTACCAATACTTCAGCCATGGCGCCCACCATAGCAGCGGCACTAATGGCCACATTTTGCTTAGGCAATACCCCCTCATTCACCCCTCTTTGCAAAATGGGTTCATAGGTATGGGCCCATACTTCTCGGTAGCGTTTGCGCTCTTCATCGAGCTCGGTATCCACCGACTCGGCAATCATGGCGTACGCCAGTTGGCGGCCCTTAATGGCACGCTGCATAAACACCCGAGTGGCATTTTCCAATAGGGTAGCCACATCGCCTTGCTGGGCCAGCGCTTCCCTTACCTTGCCGACTTCACGCTCGGTACCCAGCTGAAAGATCTCGGTGCATAGGTGGGATTTAGAGGTGAAATGACGGTATACCGTACCCGTGGCCACATCGGCCCGTTTGGCGACACTGCTTATGGTCACCGACTTAAAGCCGCCTTCATTCACTAGGGTAAGCCCCTGATTAAGCAGGTTCTGGCGAGTCTGAGCCTTGCGAGCTTCGGTATTAGCGGTAGGTTTGTAAGCCATAAAGTGAATCCAGTTTCATTTCTTTAAAAGAAGTGAATCACGTTTCACTTCTTTGTGTCAACGATTGGTTTGAAGGGGAAAGTCAGAAACATGCAGGAAATTGGCTGAAAAGTTGGAATTGAGAATGGAAGAAGATTGGATATAAACCCAATAAATAAACCCAGCCTGATGCTGTAAACCCTTGATCAGGCTGGGTTTTAGTAAATTAAGCCAGCTTAAAGTGAATGCGGGTTAACAGTTCATTGGGCTGGGTAGATTTGGGGTCATTTAAATATTCTTCAAACGGCGGAAAGTCATCCAGTTCTTGTGCATTTTTCTGGAGCCACTGACCAAAGAACCAGTCATAAGGTTTTTGCAGTTCCGCATATGAGCCCTTAAATAAAATGGTGGCATATTTCCCCGCGGGAACCTGAGCCGATAACGGCGCTGTTTCATCTTCGCTGCTCTCAGGCCCATCCACAGAGACACAAGCCATGGAACGCAGTTCATCTTCATTCATCGATTTAGGATCGCCATAATACAAACCAATGGAACGGGTTTTTTCATTGAGCAAGCCATGGCTGCCAGCAAACATGTACAGCTTTTCAAAAGCATTGCCAATGTTCATGTAGCTGCCTTTATGCTCATACCCCACTAAATGTGCGGCATGAATATTCATAATTTCTACCTGGTACATATCCGTATACTCCAATTCAATTTCATCAAGCATAGCCACAAAGGGCAGAGAGTCAGTTTGATGCATCTTGCGCGCTTGGCGGTATTCCCCCGGAGTTTCACCAAATTGTTTGGTGAAGGCGCGACTAAATGCTTCAACACTGCCATAGGCCACCTTGTTGGCTATTGCGTTTAACGACAGCTCAGTGCGAATTAAATCGGCTGCCGCTCGTTGCAGGCGCAGGCGTCTTACGGTCGTATTAATCGTAGCCCCTGCCATCTTTCGATAAATACGATGAAAATGGTAAGGAGACATATTGGCAACCTCCGCCAATACATTCACATCCAGATTGCCATCCAGGTTATGAAAAATATAATCGATCACTGCGGTTAAGCGTTTTCGATAACTCTGCCCGGTACTCATCTTCATAGTATTTCCTCCAGCCACTAGACTACGCAGGGCAAATTGATAATGTTTGCGCTTTTAATATTTTTATTCGAGATGGATATGAAAGGAATTATGCCTATTAAGCAAGCGAGTGGGCGCAGGGATAAAAATAAAAAGGGATATCAAAGGTTGAACACGGATTTTATATTGTATTTTTTAGCGAGTATTCCAATATATTTTTTGCCAATTCCTTTATTTTAAACGGCTTCGCCACCACGTCGTGAAAGCCCGAGTTCAAATAACGTTCTACGTCTTTTTCCATCACATTTGCAGTTAACGCCACCATGTAACACGCCTTATTAAAGGGAAGTTCACGAATGCGTTTTAATGACGCCACGCCGTCCAACACTGGCATTTGGATATCCATAAGGATAACGTCATAGTTATTTTGTGAAGCTTTTTCAATCGCTTCCTCCCCACCATAGGCACAGTCCACCTGGGCATCTAGGTCTGCCAGTAAACTTTTGGCTACTTCTACATTAATTAAATTATCATCTACTACCAGCACCTTATATTGCTTAAGCGAAATACTTTCTTGAGTACCCTCCACCTCATCTGTACTAACTACTTGTGTGGTTTTCTTAAATGAACAGGTAAAACCAAAGGTACTACCCTGGTGTTTCTCGCTTTCGAAAATGATATCGCCATTCATTTTCTCAATGATCTTTTTAGAGATGTATAGCCCTAACCCTGTACCGCCGTGTTCTCGAGTGGTTGAATCATCCTCCTGATTAAAGGCTTGGAATAATTTATGTTGTTTGTCTTTCGCAATGCCAATACCGGTGTCCTTTACCAAACATTGTATGGATACGATATCATCCGTTTCGGCTAAAACCTGCAGCGAGATACTGATACTGCCCTGCTGGGTAAACTTCAAAGCATTAGATAAAAAATTATTCATTATTTGCTGAAGTCTTACTGAATCACTCAATATGAAGCCAGGCATTTCAGAATCAAGGTGGAAAGTAAATTCAAGATCTTTTTCCAACATTTGATTTTCAAATATAGAAAATACTTCATCAAAAAGTTCCTTTATATTAACCGGAACCTCCTCAAGATTTAGTTGATTGGCTTCAATTTTTGAGAAATCTAAAATTTCGTTAATCACCAGCAATAATAACCGAGAGGAACTTAGAATATTTTTTAAATTGGAGCTCTGAATCTTTGACAGAGGCTCTCGTCCCAATAAATTAGCCATGCCAATAATGCCATTTAAAGGCGTTCGTAATTCATGACTGACACTGGCGACAAATTCATCTTTGGCTTTTTCTCGACGCTGCAGTTCCATGCGTTCTTCAGTAATATCATTTAAAATCCCTACATAAAAGACATCACTGGCACTGTAGACACGACTAACACTGGACTTAATTATTTTCTCAACGCCGTCAATATAAAGGTGTAATTCTGTTTGCCAATCTTCACCGCGTATTAACGCTTCCTTTCCATTTTCATCCAACAAATTAAAATGACTCAATGTACGGTTCATATAGGCAGAGGAATCACATTGAATAATACTGGAAAAGGTGTGATTACCGCGTTTTAGAGAAAATTGCTCATCAACAATATAAATTCCCTTGGATATATCAAATATTTTGGCAAGCAGGGCCTCTTCTTTGTTAGCAAGTGCTAATTTAAGCCGCGCATTATTCCCTTCTGTGGCCAATGCCGCAAATTCAGACCAAATACTGTTGCGCATGGGAATAGTGAAATCGTTTCTGGATATTTTTTCAAATGAATACCGTAAAGACAATAAGGGTCTGTGCACGGTAAAATACA
>JBALXQ010000070.1:0-23947 GCA_036960565.1 Bermanella sp. | reverse complement strand
GCTTTAAACACTAAGAAACCCCAATCGCTTACGCGGTTGGGGTTTTTTTTATGCCCAGGGATTGGGCAGTATCCTGAAAAATGCCGGGAGCATTTTTAGGGTTGCCTACAGGACGTAGGTACTGAGCGTGTGTCGGGAACATATACGCGGTGCCCAGGAATTGGGCGGTATCCTAAAAATGCAGGAGCAATTTTTAGGGTTCTACTCGTTACCCAAATAATTGATTACATATACAAACAGCCACAAGCCAAACCACAAAGACAAAAACTTAAAAGCCCCTGATGCTCGCGCATCAGGGGCTTTTTAGTTTCAACACTTACCAATACCTAACTATCGATCCTAAAGAGTTAAAACGGCATTGGGTATTGTTTAAATATTTCTGAAATTGATTTTTGAGCCTCATCGTTTAGATTAATTTCAAAAGCATCAATGTCTTCTTTTAATTGATCTAAATTAGTGGCACCAATGATGGTAGAGGTAACGCCATCTACTTGTTGGCACCAAGCAAGCGCCAGTTGGCTTGGAGTGATCTTTAGTTCTTTTGCTAAGGCTGTATATGCCTCAATAGCCTGATGGCTTTGTTGGGTATCTCTGAAAAGCCCATTGCGTTGCATGAGAGTCCAGCGCGAGCCTTCAGGTCGTTGACCATTTAAATATTTACCACTGAGCATTCCACCCGCCAACGGTGACCAAGGAAGATAGGCGATATCTTCGTGCACACAGTTTTCAATTAGATAAGGCCAATCTTTGGCGTGCAGCAAGCTGAATTCATTTTGAATAGACACCATGCGCGGTAAGTCATGTTCTTTGGCTAGCTTTAAATAGGTGTTAATTCCCCAAGTAGTATCATCTGATAAACCGCAGTGCTTTATTTTCCCGGCTTTTATTGCGTCGTTAAGCCCTTCTAGAATACCGAGCATATTTTCAGTTTCTTGTTCACTATTTACATTTGAGAATTTAAAGCTGTTAGGTAAGTGCTTGCCAAAATGGGGAGAGGTACGATTAGGCCAATGTAACTGATAAAGGTCTATGTAATCGGTTTGTAGGCGTTTTAAAGACGCATCAATAGACGAGCCGATGCTCGACTTATTAATGGGTCCTCCTTCTCTTACCCAGGGTAATCCAGCGCCCGCAATCTTGCTGGCTAGAATGATATCGCTACGTTTTACTTTATTTGAGTTAAGCCAGTTACCAATGATGCTTTCAGTTTTACCGTAAGTATCTGGAGAGGGTGGCACGGCATACATTTCGGCTGTATCAATAAAATTAACACCACGAGATAGTGCGTACTCGATTTGCTGATTGGCATCTTGTTGATTATTTTGCACGCCCCAGGTCATGCTGCCTAAGCAAACATCGGAGACCTTTAAATTACTGCTGCCTAGCGTGTTGTATTTCATTAAGGTATTCCCATTAAAATCGTGATGCCCATAAACAGCTATTCATAATAGGGGCAGTTCATGAACCTTTCTACTAAGCCACTCTGGAATAGTGTATTCCGCGCACTTTTATATGAGCGATTTGCTCTAGGGTTATTGTTCATCCTAGGAGTGGTTTTAAAGTTAGGGCTAAATAAAGTCATGACAATACCCAATTTAGTGGCTATTCTTGTTTGGTGTGATTTATTCCCACATGACAGGTGCTGTTATAATTTATTTGAATGGTTAGGGATTACTGTGACAGTTTATTTAAAAATTATTTTTAACATCATTGTCAGTGTTTTATTACTGGGTTGCGGCAGTGATGGCAGTAACTCTGATACATCACAACCGGGTGTCGGCAGCGATGGACCAGCAGAAGAGGAGATAATTAAAATTCCAGTAGTCGTACATGTTATTTATTACGATGATGAAACCAACATCACCACTGAAAAAATTGAATCACAAATTCAGGTTTTAAATGAAGATTTTAGAAAACTAAATACAGACTACACGCAGACTCCGGATGAATTTTTACCCTTAGTAGCAGATGTGGGCATTGAGTTTGAGCTAGTTAGCATTGACCCAGAAGGGAATGTTACAAATGGCATTACTCGTACAGAGAGTGACATTACAGGTATAACTCCGGGAGAAAATGGGTTGGCTGTTTATTCATCGGCTCTGGGTGGCCATGATGCTTGGCCAGTTGAGCAATATCTAAATATCTGGACGGTAGATATGGCTGATCGAAATGGACAGATCGGTGAGGCTGGCTTTGCATCTTTTCCCGGAGGTGATCCTCGCTTTGATGGTGCGGTCATAGAGCCAAGAGCCTTTGGTTTATTTGAGCCACTGGCACCCACTACAACTAAAGGGCGAACAGCCACACATGAAATTGGCCATTGGTTAAACTTACTTCATATATACGCCGGAAAGGGTAACTGCGATACATCAGACGGTGTGGATGATACTCCCAATGCTCTAACCCAATACGAGGAGTTCCCTGTATACCCACGATCCTCCTGTGGCAGCACTGATATGACCATGAACTTCATGGACAACGTAGATGACCGAGCCATGTATATGTTCACTCAGGGCCAAAGAGAGCGAATGAGAGCGGTATTTAAAGAGGGCGGTGGCAGGCATCAGCTGTACTTAAATAGCTTAAGCTACTTTGCGGAATGAATAGTGAAAGCTCTGATGAACAATATTTTCATCAGAGCGAGTGCTGCGAAGACTTATCTCGAAAATCTAAAGGGCTATGACAGCACAACAAATACTAGGTTTTGGGTTCTCGCCGCAATAAACATCAAAGCGGTTTTTATCTTGTGATTGGTTTTGTTTTAGTACGGCTTGGCTTTCTAAAAAGACAGGCCCTTTAAATACCACATCAACTTGAATTTTTTTATCGCTTAGGCCAGCATTTTCCAAAGCGGTTAGGGCGCCTGAATAATGAATGGCCTCCGCCACTATGCCAAAGCCATGGGCAATATCGCGCTTTAAGCCAAACAATTTGGCAAGCGTGGCAGACATATGAATAGGGTTGTAATCACCGGAAATTTTGGCGTATTTTTTACCACGGTCTTTTGGTACCGGCCAGCTGGCTAAATTTTTGGTATTTTCTAATGTGGCCAGTTCGAAACTGGTTTGAGAACTTGGATTTTCTTTACCGCCAAATTTACCGGCCATAAAATAGGTGCTGACTTCTTCCCAGACTTTCTCACCTTCAACCATTACCTGGGTACTGAAATCAAACTCTAGCCCCTTAGCCAATAAACGAAATTCCCCCATGGCGCTGTGGATATCCATGACTTGAGTATTTTTAATAGGTTCGTGCTGGGTAATGCGATTCTTTAAGTGAACCGCGCCCAATAAGCCAAAAGGAAACAATTTATGAGTCAGCATGTTCATGTGCAAGCCACCGGCTAAAACATGAGGGTACAAAATAGGCAGGTACTCACCTTGAGAAAGACCTAGAACGTTATGGTAGTTTTTTAATGCGGTAGGATCTGCTTGAGCCACCATCCAACTTCCGCGAATATCAGGCAGGCCTCTATGTTGGTTAAAGCCTTTACGGGGCAATAACAGGGCTTTCACCATGGCCGCTGCTAAACCGGGCTTTTGATCATAAGTGAGTTGTACATCTGTCATGGTGAGGTCTGCTATTTATTATTAATTAGTGGCGGCCATACTAGCACCTTTTTAAAAGAGGGGAATGGACTCAGTTAGAAACTAAGGCGGATAGAATTTGCTAAAGGGATGCCGAAATTCACAGGGTGAAGGGTCGCTAAGTGGCCCTATTTGCAACGCAGTATTTCATTATTAAGCCTGTTGGCTGGTACTGAATTAAATTATTCTTCCACACTCAATAGTGAACCGTATTGCTGCTGATTGACGTGTTTTGGGTTATAGAGAGTTTTATGAAAACAAATGACAGGCTGAAACTCGCGATTCTTGCAGCGACCATATTATTAAGCGCTTGTGGCTCGGGCTCAAATGGCGATTCTGCATCACAGCCCATCCCCGACGTGCCTGTAATACCAGGCCCTGTTGTGGTGTGGCCTCAGAATGACAATGGCTTACGAGCGGCATTACGAGACACCAATGGTGAAACACTCAGTGTCAGTGGCAAGCTCAATATTAAAATTCCTGAAACTAACGATAAAATTAGTCAGTACGAACTCTACTGGATAGATGCAATCACACAAGAAATTCAGGGAGAGAGAATTCTAATCGTTCTGCCCGAGGAATTAGACCCAGATTTACCCCAAGTAGAAATCAGCGAAAGCCTTCTCATGCCCAATGAGGATGCGCAGTTAATATTAATCACCAAAGATTCCCAAGGAGAAACACTTCACAGCGATATTATTAATTTTCTAGATTTCAGCGGTAATGCCTTATTAAGTGGCAAGGGTGGCACTGCGTTAAAAAGCTGGGTTTACGGAGAAGACAGAGACTTTTTATTTACCCATTTAGAGACTATTAACGGCACTGATTTTTGCAGTTTTGATAACGGCTTGGTCATGGTGGTTGATATGGAAAATGAACGGGATCAGCGTGAAGCCATTACTGCAGATGATATTTTGTACCCTGCTTATTCATTTGATTGCAGTGAAAGTCTCATTCATAACGGCAAGCCCGTATTTAGCATAGAAACCGAAGAGGATGATGTGGTCGTTACCTATTCGGCGCTTAATGATGCACTGCATTACGCTACCGTCACCCATGATATGTTTTTCAAATACTTAGGGCGCCCGCCTTTTGCAGATAAAATGCGCTTAAGGGTTCATTACGGCAGTGATTTTAGTTCCGCTGTATTTTGGGATGGCGAATACGCCAATTTTGGCGATGAACTTTTTAGCAGTTCTTATGGCAGCGTCGGCTTGGATATTCTGGCCCATGAATTGGGACATGGTTTTCTAAACTTTAATTCTCAGTTAACTCTCGATTTTTCCAATTACACAAAAGATGCGCTTACCTTACACGAAGCTTTTGGCGATCTTACGGCGGCGGCTGCAGTATATTTTTACACGGGAGAGTTACACTGGCTGCACGGAGAAGAAACTCAATCTCCACATGCTCGAGATGCCAGTAAAATTATTACCGAAGAGGGTGCCACACCCAGTCATCTAGATTACGACCCAGCCCAAGTGAATCAATATTTAAGCATTGGCTTTATCTCTTACCCATTTTTTCTGTTAACCGAAAAATGGGATATTAACCGCAGCTATGCAGTCTTTCTAGATGCCGCGCAATACTGCTGGGCACCCACATTAAATTTCACCCAAGCGGCCCAATGTGTGTTGGAATCAGCCGAAAATAAAGGTGAAGCTCAACAGGATGTGATTGATGCGTTTAAAACTGTAAAAATCAAATTGTTTGATGAAGGCACCCTAGCCCATTTTGATTTCGAATTTAAAAAACAGGTAATTTCCTTTAGCGATACCAGTGTGAGTACTAGCCAAGCCAGCAACTGGCATTGGGACTTTGGTGATGGCCATACCTCAGATGAACAAAACCCCGTACATGAATATGCGCAAGGCGGGCTTTATGAGCCTGTGGTAACGGTGACAGATGTTCAGGGCGATATTGATAGTTACAGTCGGCCTGTGGATGTTTTTAGTGAGTATTGTGTTCCTAGCATTGGCAGCTATGGCAGGGCGTTTAATCAGGTTTCTATTAACGATACGGTAATTGATACCAGCATCGATTATGGCCAATACGATTACACCCAGTCGGTTATTCAAGTGACAGATATTAATGACATTCACATTAGGGTAGAAGGCGAAGAAGAAAAGAATACCTCTCATAACTGGGTGATATGGTTAGATGCCAATGATGATGGAGTGTTTGACGATAGCCAGAATTCTGCTGAAATTTTATATGACGCCACTGTTGATAAAGGCAACGGCTATGGCCTAGACACTAATATCACGCTGCCGAACAATACCGATACTGGCCCACTAAGGTTAAGAATTAGCGGCGACTTCTCATTTCAATCGCCATGTAATACTCGAGCGGTAAGCAGTATAGACGTGCTAATTGAGGTTCCATAATTGAAATAGGCTGGGAAAATTGGGCAGCATAAATTGCTGCCCAAGGACATTTCGGTAACTTTGAATCTTAGTTTATTGTAGTTTGATCGCCCGAAAAGCTAACTTAAAATTTCCTCGGCGCTTAACGCATATTGATCACACATATCAAAAATGTGTTGCGGCACCTTAAGATTATAGGGGCTGTACCTTGGGCTAAAAGGTACTAGAGTGGCTTTTAGGTAGCGCCAATAATCAGATCTCATGAAGCGGCCCAAACGTTTCAACTTTCCCTTGTTACCACCATACTCAAGCTGAATGCGTTGGCGATCTTGTTTTAACATGAGCTTCATTACATTTATTATAAACTTGCTAATATGTGAATAAACAAAAGCCACCATTTTAGCGCGATAAAAGTACCCGTCATAAAGATCATGGTATACATCAAAGGCAATAGTGCGATGCTCAACTTCCTCACCAAAATGCCAGCGAAATAAATCCCCTGCCTCCCCTTGGGCACGGCTGCACATGCCACCGTCCAGCGCCACTATCGACATACCGGATGTAAGAGATTCAAAACCTTCTATATAAGCGATATTAAATTTAAGGTCTTTGTCTGCTAGAAAAGAGTCAAACTGGGCTTTAATTTCTAATTCAAATTTTTCAACTCCGGGGTAACGCTTGCGTACTACCTCGTTATATCTTTGGTGTTGCTGATAATGCTGGGCCTCCTGTTTAATAAATAACTGCATAGAGGCTTTTAGTGCAGGGTCTTGAATCATTGGTAACGCTTGCTTAAAGGCGCGAATGCCATAAGGCTCCAGGTAGGGCAGAATTAAAGACATGGCGTTTAAATAACAGGCGCTTTCGGGGTCGTCTGTTACAAATAGCATATCCATGTCATCTTCAATTTCAAAAAACATTTTTCGCACAATGAGAGACATAGCGGCTGATCTTCTTATTTTTATATGAAGTTCAAGCCTAAGTAATGTTGGTTTTTAAGGCTATGTTTACAGGTGCAGATTTGTGTTTGTGCGCGCCAAATTGTATGAGGGCTGGCGTGGGAAAGCGGGTGGTATCTGGGGTAACAGCTGTGTTTTCAATTTAGTTAGTGGGACTCGCGATAGCGGGCTGGCCACTGTCCGTTATATTTTTTGAACACTTTAGAAAACGAAGCTCTGTCGGCAAAGCCTAGTTGGCTGGCAATATCGTCTAAGCTCGAATTGGTTTTTGCCAATAAGTTGCAGGCTTGCTCCACCAGAAATTGATATTTAACCTGGGTAAAGGATGTCGACTCTTCCTTTAAGCGCCTTTGCATAGAGCGGGTACTCATGGCACATAGTCTGGCACTGTCTTCCAAGTTTAAATTGCTTAAATTAGTTTGATTCTTAAATGCATTATGAATTTCATAGGCCAAACCCTGCAAATTAATGAGCAGTTTGGTTTTAGCGAACAGTGCTTGTTTAGATTGTTGATGCAAAGCTGGGCTATGAGAGGGTAAAGGGATAAGACTGGTGCCCGATTTTATAATCATGCGGTTATCAGCTTGGTTAAATAATACCGGCACATTAAAGTATTTTTCATACTCACTAAGAAATTCATTATCAGTGTCACGAAAATGCACTTCATATATGAGGTCATTTTTCATTAATTGTTTGGGCAAAAACCGATGACACAAACCAAAGGAAGACTCCACCATGAAACGCTGGTTTGCTTGAACCATATCCTCCACATTACACACCAATGAATCATAATCTTCATTGCTTTCATATTGTAAATGCATACCCAGTAAACCATAAGGACCCACCTCCATCAGGCTTTGCATAGCATCTAATAAATTCTCACCTGTGGCGACGACCGTTAAAATTTCGCTTAACGGCTCAAAGCTCATTTCTTCAATGAAGGGCAGAAAGGTATTAAAAGGGGCGCTTTCCAACAAGGCCATACCAAACACATTTAGTTGGCTGTACCTTAGGGATGTTTGATTAAGAATATCAAAGGGCAGGCCATCTAATGCAGTTTGAACGGGTACGCCACAGACGCTGGCGGAACGAATCATAGAATGTACAAATTCAACAGGAACAATCGGGTCTGCCACGGATTGGAACGTCTGTTGTGGTGCCATGCTGAAGTCCTCCGGGAAAAGGCAAAGGAGTATTGTCATTTTTCCTAGGGATTATACTGAATTTTTAAGGCATGCCCGATTTTGTTTTGTTAAAGCTGCTGCAGATAATACAGCTGGTTAAAGTTGAACGTTAGTACGGGAAAGAGAGGCAATATAAAAAGATCCGCACAGGGCTCTTTTTATACTCCCCTTTTTATATGTTAATGCTAAAAGTGATAATTAGCTGAAACGGTAATGTTCGTTAAATCGCTACCGCCATCTAACGATGCATACTTATACTGAGTCCCCAACGCGAAGTTATCCACCACTTCATAAGAAGCCCCAAGTGCGTAAGTGATCTCATCAGATGTGGCAGATAAACTACCAAAGCCATCCGATTCCACATCGTTTTTCATGGTTTCATAGGCTAAACGGCCAAACACATCCAGCTTAGCCATTGGCGTGTAAGCAAGCTTGGCGCCAAAGGCAAGGCTGCTAATGTCTTGGGTAGTGGTAACTTGCTGGCCAAAAAAATCATCGGTAGACGATAATTCGGCGTATTGGTTGTAACCTATTTCGGCGGCCAGTTTAATCTTATCCTGATCATAAACGTCGTAGCCGCCTAGAATACTAAAACTGGTATCGCTTTCACTGGCACTTCCTGTTTCGAGATTGGTGCTGCCTACCGATGCTTCCATATAATATTGTTCAGCCTGAGCTGATAGAGTAAAAAGAGTGGCGGCAAGGGCTGAAATAAGAGTAGTTTTGTTCATGGTGATCATCCTGTTTTAAATTCCGTGTTGTTCAAGCAATGTGTTGTTTGCTGCGACGGATTTAAGATTAACAAGGCAAGATGAACTGAATATGAACGAAACTTAACGGCTTAAACAGGCTGTTACTGGGCTAGATTAAAATTTCTATTTTGGCCCCGCCCAAGCTGGATTCCATTATGTTTAAGCGCCCCTGATATTGATCTACAATGTCTACCACCATGGCCAGGCCAATGCCTTGCCCCTGATGCTTTTGGTCGGCTCGTACGCCACGCTGCAGCATCTCTTCAGCCATTTCTGTAGGAATGCCTTTACCATTGTCTTCCACGGTAATACGGCACCTTAATTGATCGCTTGCCTGAATGTTTTGCGCGCTCATTACAATTTGGCCATTGCCATATTTTCCGGCGTTATCCATTAAATTACCCAGCACTTCCATCAGGTCACCTTCGTCACCTTTAAACAGCACGGTAGCTTCTATGTTCAGGGTAATGCTGTGCACGCTTTCAAAATACACTTTTTGAATGATGGCCTTCATGCGCTCCACCAGTGGCAATACCAATAGTGCTTTGTTCATTGTCTGTGGACCTACTTGCACGGCCCGCTGCAATTGGTGTTGCACAATTTCGTTCATGCGAACGACCTGTTGGCCAAGCAAGACTAGGTCTTCATTTTTGCTTTGAGCAAAATTACTATCTGAGTTGGTGAGCAGCGGTTGAGTATATTTTTCCTTATCTACTATGCCTTGCAACACGGCTAACGGAGTTTTTAAACTATGAGCCAAATTAGCAAGGGTGTTTCGATAGCGGCTGTGTTGGCGTTTCTCATGTTGCAATAACAGGTTTAAGTTTTGGGTAAGGCCCTTTAGCTCTTGTGGGTAACTACCTGAGAGCTGCTCTTGGCTGCCGTTTTCAATGGATTTTAAATCTAACGCCAGTTTTGAAAGCGGCGTTAATCCCCAGTAAAGGGTCAGGGTAAACACCAGTAATAATAAAACCGCCAATATGGCTAAGCCCGCCCATAGGTATAGGCGGTACTGGTCAAGGGTATTATTAAAGTGGGTGGTCGATTCGGCAACCGTAAAGGTATAACCCTGCAGGCTTTGGTTTTCTAATTCCCAGGCAATGCCAAAGCTTAACGAAAAGAACTCACCGACATTAAGGCTTAACAGTGCTTGGCTTTTTTGCCCTGCTTTTTGAATAGCATTTTTAGGCTTAATTAAAACGGCCTGATAACTCTGGGCCGATTGCGAGCGCCACACTTCTTGCCCATGTTGGTCGTGAATGGTGGCAAACAACCCCGAATCTATTTGGTTAAACCGGGGAGCGTTTAATTGCTGGGGGACATTTAATTGGTCGTGATCAAATTCCGACGCGCCCATTAATAAATAAATTTGCGTTTGTAGGCGGTCGTTTAGTTCAGTATCAAGGCTTTGTTTAAAGGCTTGATCCAATATTAAAGCGGTTAAACCAATGAATATAATCAATACCACACTGCACACGAGTAAAAGACGCTGGCGTAGCGAGTAGTTTACTTGAACGCTTTGCGGCTCTAATTGGCTGCCCTCTGTTTGAGTGATAGGCGTTTGAGTGTTATCTATTTGGCGGCTAGTCATAATCGTCAGGCTCTAGTTCAAACTAAAGCGATAACCCTGACCACGAATGGTCTCGATAGGTTTGAAACTTGATTGTGGATCAAGCTTTTTTCTTAAGCGCCCCACAAATACTTCAATCACATTGCTGTCGTGATCAATGTCTTCATCGTAAATGTGTTCGGTTAATTCAAACTTAGAAATCACCTTGCCTGGGTTCATCATTAGGTATTCGAGTAAGCGGTATTCATAGGCGGTTAAGGTTACGTCAATGCCATTAAGGCTCACTTGTTTTTTATGGGTATTAACCGCAATAGGGCCTTTTTCAATGGTGGCCTGTGCCATGCCCGCGTATCGGCGTTGTAGGGCATTTAAGCGCGCCAATAACTCTTCAAGCTGGAAGGGTTTTACTAGGTAGTCATCGCTTCCGGCTTCTAAGCCTTCTACCTTGTCTTGCCATTTACCACGGGCGGTTAAAATTAAAATGGGAAACATTTTCCCGGCGCCGCGTAATGCCTTAACGAGTTCAATGCCGTTTAACTTAGGCAAACCCACATCAATAATGGCCAAATCTATGGGGAATTCTTGCCCCATGTACAAACCTTCTTCGCCGTCGGGGGCCACATCTACCGCATAACCCGAATGGGTTAAGGCTTGTTTTAGTTGGCTAGCGATATCCTTGTCGTCTTCCACCACTAATACGCGCATTACTTAATTAACTCGCCTTTTGTGGCATCAATAAACAGCGTTTTAATAACACTTTTCTGGCTGAGAATTTTCACGCGGTACGCTTGAACCCCATCTTTATCGGTTAGCTCGTTAGACAGCACCTTGCCCGGTGTATTGTCTTGAGCCACTTCTAAGGCTTTTTTAAGGCTAATGGCCGGATCACCTGCCCACGCAAGGTTTGCCCCAAGGGTGATTAATAGCAGAAAAAAAGGTAACGACTTCATCATGTCTCCAAGGGATTCGCGTCTCAGGCAGGGGCTTATAATACCTGTTAATTGCCTTAAGGTTTAATGCTTTTATTGCTTGTTAAAACTGAGTGTAAAGATGCTTACTGCGATATTGGCTGGCGGTCATGGAATACCCTTTTTTTACGGGTTAATAGTTAAAGGTTTTGCCGAAGGCCGTTGTTATGGATAGTGTCTTGCTCAAGGCGTTTGTGGAGGTATTAGCTGGCGGTAGTGACTGGCGGTTACGCCATACCAGTTTTTAAAGGTTTTGCTAAAGGCGCTGCTGTCTTGAAACCCTAAGCGGAACGCTATGTCTTTTATAGATAATTTACTGTGCAGCAACAGCGCTTCAGCGGTTTCACGGCGTATATCATCTTTAATGGTTTGGTAGTGAATACCTTGCTCTTGAAGGCGTCGCGACAGGGTAGCGGAGGATATGGCCATTTGTTTGGCCAAGGCTTCAAGGCTAGGGAAACCGTTAGAGATATCCTCGCCAATTAACAAACGTATTTTCACCTCTAAGGTTTCAAGGCTGGGCCACAAAAGCGTATAAAAATTGGCTTTTTGTGAAAACAACTGCGCCCCTTGGGTGGCCTGTATCACTGGGGTAGATAAAATATTGTGGCGAAAGTGCAGGGTGCAGCTTGGACCTTGCTGAATATCATCACAGCCAAATACAAATTGTAATTCACTAATACTGCTTTCAATAGGGCAAGAGAACTCAACACCCTCAAGCGGAATTTTAGATTTCACCAACCAACATAATTGCTTGTAGGTGGCCAGTAACAGGCGTTGCATGTAATAGGGTGAGCGCGCTTGTAGGTCATTGTGAAAATTCAAAACCAGTCGGGTGGGCTCTTTGTTTTGCAGTGTAAAAATATCCTGCCCGCCATTAAACAAACCATAAAAATGATTCAACGCTTCTATGGCCTCTTTCAAAGTAGGCAGTTGGGTCATGGTTTTATTAATGAAAAACAAACTGCCCTTAGGCATGGGCGCAAGCGCAAAGCCCAGCATCTCGTCGTTTAATTCATCTTCAATGGCTTGCGATAACAAATGAAACTGCGCCACATTCATGAGGCTTTGGTTGTTTTGAATGCTCTCAAACCCCAGACGTTTTAATAGTGGCTGAGAGTCTATTCCCTTATTTTCTAAGCCCGCCAATACCTGCCGCACAAAGGCCCATTTAATGGTGGGTTTAAGACTTTTATGCACAATTGACATAGTTATCCACAGGAGCCTGAAAAGTTTTAAAGTACAAGTGAGGCAATATAACAGTATTTTAGTGTGTATTAGGGCTAAAAAGCCATTAATGAGGTAATTAAGCATCTACATGAGAGGTGCCAACATTGTTGGCCATTAGCCAATTGTAAGAAGATAAGCAGGTACTTTATTCACGCTTTTTTTACGCAATTTTAATAGGCACCTTATGTCATTACCCGATCGCAATAATCCCTACAATTTTGATGAATACCTATCATGGCGTGACAAGTTTAATGTGTATGAAGACGTGCCGTTTATTAAACAAGCCATGCGGCGTTTTGCCGGTAACTTAAATACCGACATCTTAAAAGACGTAGAGCAATTTGCCGGGCGGGTTAGCAACGAATTTAAACAACTTAGCGATGCTGCCGGTAATCACGACAAAGCCCCTTACATGGTGCATTTTGATGGTCACAACAATCGCATCGACCGAATCGTGCGCCCCAGTGAAACCCTGCAATTAGAAAAAGCAGTATGGAACGAAGCCGTATTTGCCGAAGGAGTGGACCCCTGGACACGCTTCATGAAAATTTACCTATTAACCACACTAGGTGAAGCCGGCATTAACTGCGCGCATTGTTGCACCGGCGGCCTAAATTTATTACTAGAACGCTTTGCCGACACGCCCGAGCTAAAGCGCATTCACCAACACCTTACTCAGGGCATAGACGGCGAATACGGCATTGCCGCGCAGTTTTTATCTGAAATCCAAGGGGGCTCAGACGTAGCGGCTAACCTAGTAGAAGCCGTTGAAGAAAATGGTCAGTGGCGTATCTATGGCAATAAGTTTTATTGCTCGGCTTCCCACTCCGATTATTCCGTTATTACCGCTAAACCTGCGGGCAGTGAAGAAGTAGGCTTGTTTGTGGTGCCATCCTGGTTGCCAGGGGATAAAACCAAAGAAAAACGTAACAGCTACACCATTAACAAAATTAAATCTAAGCTGGGCACGCGCGAATTACCCACAGGCGAAATTGAATACAACGGCGCTATTGCTTATCCCATTGGCCCGCTTAATCGTGGCATCGCTAATATCGTGGGCATTGTATTATCGCACTCGCGTTTCATCAGTGGCCTAGGCCCAGGTGCGCAAATGATGCGTGTGGGTGAGGAAGCCAAGCAGTATGCAAACTTACGCACCGCCTTTGGCACCACCATAAAAGACTTTGGTTTAGTGGCGGCGCAACTTAAAAAAATTGATTTATATTCACAACGCACCACGGCTGCATCTTTTAAATTGCAAAGTGAAATTTTAAAAAATGAACGTCTCGATAAAGGCGAAGTGCTTTTTGAAGACCAAAGCGAAGAAAAACAACATCGCTTTCATGTACGCATGTTAATCATGTTGCACAAGATGGTCGCCACCACCGATGCCGTTATAGTGAGCGAACAAGCCATGTCTATTTTTGGTGGTCACGGTTTAATGGAAGACTTTTCGTCTCACCCTAGATTATACCGCGATGCGTCTACGCTGGCGGGTGCGTGGGAAGGGCCAAAGAATTTGCTGTTAACGCGTATCTTCATGGACATTCAAGGGGCGGCCAAGTGGTACGCCAATTCTGAATTTGTCGCCAACCTGCTGGTGGGTGCACCTCAAGAGAAAATAATGGAATTAACCCGTCGCCTAGATGAATTTATGCAGCACGGCACCCTAATGGGCAGCGATGATAAAACCATAGAGATATGTGAAAAGTGGGAAGGCTTCTGTTTTGACTTTACCCATGTTTATCAAGACGTGGCTTGCGCGGAAGTGAAAGCGGGCTAATCATTCCTAAAGAATAACAGTTAACAAATAAGCCCTAAAACATAAAGCCTAAAAACAAAAATGCCGAGTGTCACGACTCGGTATTTTTATTTTATTTATAAATCAATATTCGTCAACCGCTACAATAAGTTCTTAAGCAACGCCTCAATATCCTGCTTGCCCATGTATCTAGGGGCTGCATGAATTTTTAAAGCCTCGGCATAAGCACGTAACGCAAGCTTAGGAATATCTTCTTCTTTTAGTGTCTCTAGCTTGGTAGGAATATTCAGTTGTTTATTTAGGCTAACAAGCTTATCCACCAGTAATTGGCTCAACTTATTTTTTGGCATATCGGCACGACCCAGTCCTGTCATCACCGCTAAGTTGGCCAATTTATCTGCCACCTTATCTTTAGAATAATCCACCACCAAAGGCAGCAACATGGCGTTGCCTAAACCATGGGCGGTGCCATACAAGGCACCCAACTGATGCGATATAGCATGCACATAACCCAGCATGGCTTTTCGAAAGGCTTTACCTGCGGTTAAGGAGGCTTCGGCCATGGTTTGGCGGGCTGCTAAATTGCTGCCGTCTTCATAACATACAGGCAACACTTCAAAGATTTGTTTAATGGCCTGTACCGCTAGGGCATCACTTTCAGGGTTACTCAACTGGCTAATGTAGGCTTCTAGTGCGTGTGTTAACGCATCCATTCCGGTTTCGGCAGTAATGTGTTTGGGCAAAGATACGCTTAGGCTTGGATCTAATACGGCGGCCTTGGCCACAGTGCGGCTGTCGATCATGAAGCGTTTAATATGAGTATTGTCTTCTGATATCACGGCTGCATTGGTCACCTCAGAGCCTGTGCCCGAAGTAGTCGGAATGGCATAAAACGGCAGTGGATTGTTTTTACCCTTGCGCATGCCCATAAGCTGTTCCACAGGTTTATCGTTGGTGGCCGCTACTATCATGGCCTTGGCTGCATCCATTACCGAGCCTCCCCCTAGGGCAATGGCGCAGTCGCAATCGTGGTCTTTTAATACGGCCAAACCTTCGTTTACGGTAGCAAAAGTTGGGTCGGGAATCACATTAGAAAACACCGTCGAACCGATACCCAGGTTGCTTAAGGCACGGCTTACCTTAGCGCTGTAACCGCGTTTAACCGCACCGGGTGTGGTCACAATAAGGGCTTTTTTCAAATTGTACTTGGCTATGATTTTGGCCAATTCCTCAATGCCGTTGCTGCCTGTGAAAACCTGGGTATCACGAATGGGCATTAGTTTTAGCCCAAAGCCCATGGCCTTTAGCTTAACGCCATGCAGCTTAAATTGAATTTGCTCTGATAGGGTGGCCTGCGATGTGGTCATAGGGTACTTCTCTTAAGTTGAGTGGTTCAAAAAAAGCCCAGGCAAATGAAGGTTGCTGTGACTTGTTTGTAGTCGTTTGCAGGCAGGTTACCTAGGGTGGACGGTTGAGACCGTTAAATTTGTTACATTTGGCGTATATAGTTAATTTTTGGGCTTTTGGGTTTTTGGAGGCTGGTGGGTTAAGGCTAGATGGTTTCTTTTGTGGGGGGAGCACCCCCACGCCCCCGCTTCACTCCCCTATCTTCGCCGCCGACCTTATATATTCAATTAGGTTTGAGTGATGCGGCTCGATAAACGTCGCATTTAGAATCGAATCTGATTTGGGTGTGCTTGAGAGTTAACAGCAACAGCAAAGCTGATCCCTTCATTAAAATCGAATAACCCTTAGTGCCCCTTCAAATCTTAAAACGCCCAACTGAAGATTGCATTTGATCAGACGCGCTTTGCAAGTCGGTTATGTTGCCCGATAAAACCGAAAAGTCTTCCAGCATGTCTCCAGAGTTGTCGGCTACATTGCTAATGTTTCGGCTTATTTCTTCGCTCACGCTGGTTTGCTCTTCGGTAGAGGCTGCAATGGTAGAGGCTAAATTTGAAATAGTAGCCATGGTTTCTAGTATTTGGCTTAACGAATTGTCTACTCCGGTTATTCTCTCCACTGTGTCTTTCAAACCCACCGAGCCTTTTTCAATGGCGCTCACAGCTTCCGATGCTTTCTTTTGCAGCTGTTCAATCATGGTTTCAATTTCTTGAGTTGAGGTTTGTGTGCGCTGTGCCAGTGAGCGCACTTCATCGGCTACCACGGCAAAGCCTCTGCCTTGTTCGCCTGCTCTGGCGGCTTCAATGGCGGCATTTAAGGCTAGTAAGTTGGTTTGCTCAGCAATGGTTTTAATGACATCCAAAACCGCCCCCACTTTATTGCTTTCTTCGGCTAGGTCGTTCACCACCTGGCTGGTGTTGCTAAATTCTAGGGTCAAATTGTTCACTTGTTCTATGGTGTCTTGCACCAGTTCGTTGCCCTTGTTCACATTGCTTTCAGCGTGTTTAGAAGCATCATCGGCCTGGGAGGTATTATTGGCCACCTCTGACAATGCCGCGGTCATTTGTTCAATGGCCGCCGCCGCCATATCGGTTTCGCGCTTCTGATTATCTGATGCCTGATTACCCCGAGTCACCGCTTGCGACACGCTGCTGGATATTTTATGTATGGTATCGGTCACCGACACCACTTCTTTTATAGAGGTACGGAAGTTATCAACCAGGTTATTAACCTGCTTAGCAATAATCCCTAGTTCATCATTCGAGTGTTGCTTTAAATGATGGGTAAGGTCTACATTCTCGCCTATATCAATTAACGCATGGGAGATCTCTTCAATGGGTTTGCTTACCCGCTTTTGCACCACCACAAAACCAGCAATGGATATAATTACTAACAACAATAAAATCAGCGATATGTAGGTCACCATGTCGGCCACGCGCTCAATAGACAGCGCACTTTGGGTATTGGTACGGTTTCTAAGCTCATTAATAAATTCGGCAATGGGGGCCATAATCTTGGCTTTTTCTTGGTGATACTTAGGGGAATGCACCAGCTCACGGGCCATTTTAAAATCGGGTTCGCCACTTTGTGAATACTCGCCACTGCCGTTATCAAACTTACCTTTTACCGCATTCATGGCTTTCACTTCCAAGCCCACTAATGCATCTGAGTTATTTTGTGCTTCTTTTAACAGGGCAAATTCTTTTTCGGAAAAGTTTAGCTCCTCCATCATGACGCTTAAGGCTTTGGTAATAGTATCTGGCCGAGGTTTTTGGCCGTGCTCCAATACTAGGTCCCAATAGATATTAAAATACGCTTCTGGCCGTGGCTTTTTACCATTACGAATATCAAGAATATCAAAATACATTTTTTCGTATTTTTCGTCTCCGGTAAGCACATAGGTGCGACCTAGCCGGGTTAAATCGTCGGAGCTTTGGCGTAATTCATCGGCCAATAAATAAGAATCTATACGGCTGCTGGAGGCGGCATCAAAGTCGGTTACCTTAGACTGAAGCCAAAACACCATAATGGTGGTGAAAATAACCAACATGATATTTAGCCCAAATATCATGGTTAACAGGCGCTTTAATAACATAGGGGATTCCCTGAATAAATTATCTCTTATATAAATAATAGCGGCTGTCTTCGGAGTGTTAAGACCATTTGCTTACATTAGGTGTTTTTAATGTGCCGCTTTTAGTTAATTCGCAGGGTACTCAGGCCACTAGGTTAGCCACTGTGAGTTTCTATGGGGTACAATCCGGCATTAAAGAGTGTGTATGACACCCAGACACGTTATCCACACCCTAACCGACAAGCTATTTTTACTCTTAATGACGTGGTTCAGCCCATAATGCCCGAGACTTTACCTGCCCCGCTTGCCTTATGCTCAGCAGTGGATGCCGCCAATACCATGGCCAATGACGTGTTCATTAGTGGTATAGACCCCTTGCTGGTGGCTAAAGTGCCCGTGCAAGAGCGCGGTAAGGTACGCTTTAATGCCATCGTGGCGGCCACCGAAGAACTGGTAATGGAACTGGGCATAGATCAGGTGAGTGTGCATAAGGTGGCTAAAAAAGCACAAGTGCCAGCGGCCTCGGTTTACCAGTATTTTCCTTCCATGGGGGCCATCTTTGGCGTAGTCGCCGAAAAGCATTTCATGCCCGCCTTTGATATTACTCAAGAACTTTTAGACAATACCAGCATTCGCTCGTGGCAGGACCTCACCGAAATTGTAGTAGACGGTGCTTACGAATTTTATAGCCGCGACAAAATGTGCGAGGTTTTATTCTTAAGTAAATTCATTAGCCCAGGGGTAGAAGATTACGCGGTGTCGCGTTTAATGCGCATTATTGGCTGGTACATGGATAACTTTAGCGTTTTGTATAAAAAATCCGATCTAGCGCCCTTGCCCGAAAAACTGTCATTGTGTATTCAAATAGTTGAAACCATCTTTAGGCGCAGCTTTATTATTCACGGCGAAATAACTCAGCTTTACCGCCACGAATGCAAAATTATTGTGGACAGTTATTTGCGCGGCTTTTTTGAAGAGATTGAAAAATAGCGTTTATTAATAGCGCTTATTAATAGCGTTAAATTAAAATACGAAAGCGCTCAGGTTAATGTAAACGACATTTTCCTGAGCGCTTTTTTTATGGCTATCTATTTTGCATAGCCCTTTCAGTTAGCCTACTTTAACGCCAGCCAATTTAATCCCTCTTTATTAATCCCTCTTTAATCAAGAGTGGTTTTAGCATCCCCAGTGGTTAACGCCTTGCGCAAATAAATGGTGTTATTGCTGGCATCAATTAGTGCCGCAATATCCACCTGATTGGCCGCATCAAATTGTGAAGCATGGCAGGCCATGGCTTCTTTGGCCGCGGCTACGTCTTCATCGGTAACAGTAATGGTGTACTGCAAATACTGCTCTTCGGTTGTGCCCCACACCGCTTGAATTAAGCCACCAAATTGTGAGGTAGGGGTGAAACCTTGTACCTGAGATTCAGGCAAGGCCGAATAGTAAAGCGCTTCGGGCCAAGCCGCATCATCACTAGAACCCGCCTGAAAAATATCGGTGGTAATGGCACTCACCAAACGGTGATCTTTATGGCCGTAACCGCCTTCAGGGCCCCAAGTTAGCACCAGGTCGGGCTCAATAGATTCGTATAAACCAGCAAGGGTGGCTTTAATTGTATAAAGGTCTTCTGCCACCTCACCGTCTTCAAATTCTAATAATATGGGTTCTTCAAGGCCTAACGCGGCGGTAGAGCATTGTGTCTCTAACGCACGGGTGGCGGCGAGTGCGGTGGCTTCTTCGTCATTGCTGGCACCACCCCAACGACCATCGGTGACCACCGCCAAGTGTACGGTTTTGCCTTCACGAGCAAACTTGGCCAACAAGGGAGCGGCCGATATTTCATCATCTGGATGCGCAAATACAGCCAGTACCGTTTGAATATCAAGGGTCTTGGCTTCGGCATCACTTTCTATATCAGACAGTGCGCTGGTGGATGATGAGCTGCTGTCATCAATACAACCGGTGATGGCCAGTGCACCCAGTAAGGGTAGGGTGCTTAGCAGTTTCTTTGGGATGTTTAAGGCATTCATAGGTTTACTCCAATTTAATTATTGTTATCCACAGGAGTGACAGTTTGTCCGTAGGCCGCCAACCAGTGGGTTGAAGCGGGGTCACCCGCCAGAGTGGTGTGCTGCTCTGGCCTTTTCTAATATGGTTTATTACAAATATCTCTATTTGATGGCTTGAATGTAACACTTGTCATGTTTAAAAGTAAAATAATAAATACTTATAAGTTTTTGGCTGGGCGATTGGGTTAGCGCGTAATGGGTAGGGTTAAGGCTTGTGGCCGCTTTTAATTGCTATATTAGTTAAGACTAATGTAGTCTGTTTATTCTCTTAAGCCTGTAGAAAGTGTTTGGCTTAAAAAGCTGATGAATAACTTCCAACGAATAACTTTTGATTTAAGAAAGTGAGGTGAATAATGAAACTCCCAGCGCTGGTTAAACGTTTAACCCTAATCATTTTAGTTATCACCTCGCCTCTTACTTTGGCTCAACAGCAGGTGCCGTTTGGTGACAAAATTAGCTCGAAGATTGTTAACTACCATCGGCACACACCCACCATTGCCACCTCGGGTAGCATTAGCAATGACGGCTTATCCGAGCTAAAACAAAAGGGTTTTAAAACCATCGTAGATTTTCGCACGCCCGCCGAAGGCACCGCGCAAGAAGCTAAAAAGGCGAAAGATTTGGGGCTGAACTATGTAAATTTGGCGGTGGGCAGAGCGTGGCCCGATGATAAATTGCTGGCAGAGTTTTATGCCCTAGTAGAAGACCCTATCCAGCACCCTATATTGCTGCATTGCGCCTCGGCCAATCGCGTGGGCATGTTGTGGGCGTTTTATCGTTTGCAACGGGGCATGGATAAAAGTAGGGCGCTTGAGGAAGGACGCACTATTGGCATGAAGCCTAATCGGGAGAGGGTTTTGTTGGATAGGGTGAGTTCGTTTTAAATGTTTTTGAGTTGGACCATGAGCCGATTAAGAACGCTATTCGGCTCACATTATGAGCCGAATAAAAGATTTAATCGGCTCATTTGGTAATTAATTGGGTTTATGGGCTGGTGGATTAAAGCTAGATGGTTTCTTTTGTGGGGGGAGCACCCCCACGCCCCCGCTTCACTCCCCTATCTGCGCCGCCGATCTTATATATTCAATTAGTGTTGAGTGATGCGGCTTGATAAACGTCGCATTTATTACCGGTTCGGGTTTTGAGTTGCTATAGAATTACTTAGGCATAATTTGATATAAGGGTGGTTTGGGTAAAACGCAATAGTTGCCCGTCGCCTCTGTTTACACTGGCGTTTTAAAAACACTCGTGCAAAATCAGGCGCTAACTCAAAGCGTGCCCGTGAATATAAGAGCCTCGCCTTTCTATTAGAG
This sequence comes from Bermanella sp., assembly GCA_036960565.1. GTDB lineage: Bacteria > Pseudomonadota > Gammaproteobacteria > Pseudomonadales > Oceanobacteraceae > Bermanella. Next base: position 2,706 of record JBALXQ010000070.1, on the reverse strand, counting down.
AGTGAAAACCCACATGCGCCCGATTAAATGTAATGCACTATGAAAACGATATTTATCTTACTTGCCAGCTGTAGTCTTAATGTATTCGCCAATTGCGATTTGCTTGTACACGACGGTGGCTGGTCGGCAGATGGTTTACCTGGAGTGGTAGAAGTCACATTTAATTCGGATAGTTCGTTGAACATTAATTTTGATAGTGATGTCCAAGGCAAACCCACAACCACTTATCGTCAAGGAGAGTGGAGTTGTTCAAACTCAACGGTAACTCTCAAGGTTGGCGACACTATCATACGTGGTGTTCTTTCTGGGCGGGAAAATACAATGTGGTCCATAAGATTAAATGAGAGTTTGGAAAAATCGCTTTCTAAGCGGGAGTTAACCCCGTTCGGCTTATGAGCTGGCGGCGTTAGTGGCTTAGACAAAGAATAAAATGAATCCTCGCACATCATTATATTGAAGATATTAATATGGCTAAAAACAGCGAAAAATTGGAGTTTGAAACTCCAAAGGATACAAATATTAACGACTGGAAGTTAGAGCTTTTTGCCCTATTTGGTTTTTGTATTTCCGGCGTTATATTTGTTTGGTCCGGCATAAAAAGTGGCGATGTTTTAACAATAGTTGGAAGTTCGGTGTGGATTTTTTCTTGTGTTGTATGGATGATTCCTTATAGGAAGTATTTTGATAGTTCAAATAATGAAGAGCATGTGGCAGGTGGTGCTACGCAGAAAAATTAGGGGCGCTTCAGGTTGTTTGTGCGAAATAATATGGGCTGGTTTTCCTTTGTAGGGGAAAAATTTTATTTTAGCAACTGCTCCTGAGTTATCCTAATAAATCACCTCCCTGTGGCGATGCGTTGCGCTATTGCCAGCACCCATGTAGGCAAAAATAAAACGATTCCAGCCAAAGACAAGACCCTATTTATTACTTACAACTACATGCCGGTAATTTTATAACGAGTACTGCGCCCGCCGGCGGCTAGCTTTGTTATGCAGTTTTTATTTAATAAATCAGACAGGTGCCTAGTAGCCGATGCTTTACTCACCTTGGCGACCTTTTGGTATTGGCTAGCATTTATGCCTAACTCAAACCCTTTTTCACCTCCATCTAGCAAACGGTTAAGCACTTTTACTTGTCCGGCGTTTAACCCATCGCCAATATGTTTTCGCCAAAAGCGTGCTTTAAATAAGCTGGTTTCTATCTGCTTGTTCGCCTCTTTTATGCTGGTATCTACCATGACAATAAACCAGTCTAACCATTGGCTTATGTCTACATCATCTTTTTGGCTTTTTTCTAAAATTTCATAATAGGCGCTGCGATTATTTAATATGGCCAAAGATAAACTAAATAAATTCAGGCTTTGCTGGTGGCTTTGCACCATGGCAAGGTCGGTTAACGCTCTTGCTAACCGACCATTACCGTCATCAAAAGGGTGCAGAGTGATAAACCAAAAATGCGTGATGCCTGCACGAATAATAGCGGGCAGTTGTGTATCTGTTTTACTGGCATTAAACCAATCTATAAAGGTTTGAAGTTGTGCTTGTAAGCCAGCCTTAGGAGGTGCTTCAAAATGTACAGTGGGGCGATCAAGCCTACCGGATATCACTTGCATGGGGGCATCACCTCGCAATTGCCCCACCGCTATTTTGTTTAAGCCAGTTTCGCTTTGGGCTGCTTCATTTTGAGGAAATAAATAGCCATGCCATTGATACAAGCGCTCAAGGGTAAGATCGTCGTTATGATTATTCAGCACATCCATCATCAGTTGCGCTAACCCTTCCGAGCGATCAGTGGTGGCAGTTTTGGCTTGCATACCCAATCGCTTGGCTAAAGAAGAGCGTACCGAATTGGCGTTAAGCTGTTCGCCTTCAATGGCCGATGAACTAATGATATTACTTAACAAGGTATCTAGCTGTGAGTTGTCATCTAGATGCGCACCCCCTAATAGCAGCAATTTTTGGAGGGCTTGCTGTGTGTTATCTAGGGTGGGATTTACCCTAGTGGGTTGCCATGTAAAGGTTGGCCATTGTGGCTTTTGCCAAATCCAATCAGTCATTTTTTCGAATTGGCTCCGTTAATTTGGGCTTGTGAGCCGAATAACTGCTCTATTCGGCTCACTATATGAGCCGAATAATAGGTCTATTTGGCTCATTTGGCAATTGGTTGGGTTTATGGGGTGGGGGTTCCATTTTGCATGGGAGCTAGTGTGTTAAAGCAAGGGCTGTTGTGGGAGGCTGCTTGCAGGCGATGCTTTTTACTGTCTGAGCATGGCTGACTGGATAGTTAAAGCTAGATGGTTTCTTTTTGTGGGGACTTCCCCCACCCCCCGACAATTGCTCCCTGCATTGTTCTACCTCCTGCATCCATGCAGTCGCCCGCTTCACTTTCGGCAATTGCTCCCGGCATTGCTCTACCTCCTGAATCCATTCAGTCGCCCCTATCTGCGCCGCCGACCTTTCATCGTTCATGTGCATCCTGCACTCTCGATATTAGTGCATCCATGCACGTCATATTCAATTAGGCTTGAGTGATGCGGCTTGATAAACGTCGCATTTATTATCGATGCAGACTTGGGACTGCCATAGAGCTTTTTTAGCCTAAATTGGTATCTGGACGGTTTGGGCAAAAGGCAAGACCTGCCCCCGCGCTTGTTAAAACCATCGTAGATTTTCGCACGCCCGCCGAAGGCACCGCGCAAGAAGCTAA
>JBALXQ010000069.1:0-24836 GCA_036960565.1 Bermanella sp. | reverse complement strand
TATGGCCCGCTATCATTTAAATCAATACAGACCAAACATGTTAAAAACAGCTATAAATCAGCCTTTATGAATATTTTATTTATTAATAACGTAAAACCACAATAAGCAGCATTCATCCTAATGTCTATGATTCCATGTAGCTATTAAGAGTGGTATTTCGAATTATTTATAGAAAAGTTTTAATCTGAAATACATACTAATATTATGAAAAGCCCTATTTATAGGCCAAGTTCCTTTCACCATACAAAATAAAAAAATTTCACTTCAACATTTATATCTATAAATTTTTTAAGATAATTACACGCGGTTACATAATGATTAACCCGGTTACATTAAACCAAGATTTTACTGGTCGGAATAAGCCAAGGTAGGATGGAGTTGATAAGAAATCACTTCAGCTTCAAGTAATAATGAATATTTTTAATGTATGAACATGAAAATATTAGAAGGTGAGACTTTTGTTCTCTTTACGGTTTACAGCAGGGACATGGGTTTTGAACGTGAATAAGTCAGTCACTAAATACAGAGGTGACCAGGTCACTTTAATCCAGCGACTTATAACTAATGCAAGGAAATCTAAATACGGGTAAGTAAAATGATAGGCTGTGTCACGGATAAGTACTGCTCATTTAAAAAGCAGTACAACAATCCAGTGTAATAAAAAGGCTGGCTATTTGAGGGGAAATAAATAGCTTAATTCGAGTCTAACCACACACACCCTGTTTAGACTCTTGCTCTTGCACCATAGTAATTAGCTGTTGTGCCAGTGCTAACGCTTCCTTGGTATCCATGGCATAAAAATGCTCATTTAGGGACTTGCCTAAACGCTTAAAAGGAATCATGAGCTTAATGGCTGGGACACTGCTTTCATCGTTATCAAAAGCCATAAAAGGTTCTAAATGTGCTGAAGACATAGTAAATACTGCTTATTTATTATTATTAATTTGAATCGAGCGCCATTATCCTTATTTACTCTCGGTACGCCAGTACGAATTTCAAAAAAACGCATTTTTTCTGTTTTAAATAAATCTAGCCTGATGACACAGGAAAAGTTGAATAATAATCACACAACTATTCTGTAAGCCTCCTTTTTGCACATTAAAAAACGATGGTCATTTACCTTTGCAATCTAAATTGAATCGGGACATTTTCTGGTTTAACTGGATTACTAGCCTAGGTAGTTAAGTGTCATATTACACTGTGTTGCATTTTAACTGTGTACAGTATTCCAGAGGAATTAGCCCACACTGTAAGCGATTTAGAACGGGCTAACACCATCAGAAAATTTAGAAGAAAAATATATGATTTTCTCCTACGGCTTACCAAAAATAAGGCGATCATAAATCCCCTCTTTCTTTATGGCTTTTATCGCCAGCGACATACTAGTTGCCCACTTTTTATGCTTTTTCAAAAGGTAGGTATGTAAATTAAAATAGGCCAAAGGAGGCTTCTGAGCCTTCACTCCAGAGTGTTTATATTTATCACTTTTTAATAAGGCCCTCATAACATAAGGAACATGAATTAGTACATCTGCTCTATTAGCCATTATTAAAGATAGACCAATGGCCACGTCATCCACCGGGTACAATTTACTCTGTAGCGTATTTAGCTTCCTGCCAACAATTGTCCAGCCCCTAAGGTACACCACTCGATAAGGCTTTATGCTCTGCCAGCCATCAATTTTTATATCCTTTATGGCGTAGGCAAAAAAAGGTTGAGTAGACATGGGCTCCATGACTTTTATTAAGCCGGGCATCTTTTTACCAAACCCATCCACCCTTGACCAATCCCCATCAATTTTTCCTGCTTTTAGATATTCTGTGCTGCGCTTACCCGGCAATGGCAGCAGAATAAGTTCTACCCCCATGCGCCGCCCAAGTTCTAGCGCCATTAATTTAGCCGTGTTAAATCTAACAGATTCTTTGGGGGCAGCCAGTATTGAAATTCTCAGGGATTCAGCCTCAACCGCTGAATTTAAAGTCAGTAGGCATGCAAACACAGCCAATAAATATTTTTTATTCATGCCGTAATTGTAGATGATGCCAGTTGTAATACCCTAATTCGCATGGCGCTTTTATTCACCCGAATTGTTTTATTTAACGACTCTATTTCAATTATAAAAACTCAGCTTTTAATAACGTTAAAATACCATGGCAACTGTTTATAACATCGATTCCATGTACCTATGGTCGTCTAATAAATCGTTATAACTTTTATTGGTTTCTACCACACTAAAACCGAGGCGTTCATACAATTTTTGTGCACGAGGGTTAATTACCGACACATCCAAAGACAATTTATTAACGCCTTTTTCACGAGCCAAGCCTTCAATGAAGGCCACCATTTTCTCCCCTATGCCCAAGCCCTGCCGATCGGGCCTTACTCCCACATGACAAATGTAATAACAATCAGTCAAAGGGGGTTTTACTATTTTTCTTTCAAACTTCAAACCTCGCAGCAACGACTTAATCCCGGCAAACATGCCCAAATAACGAATTATTTGTATGCCAGTGGATAACTGAGTTTTCCCCATACTGCTTTTCGTAAAGGCGCCTATAATAGCCACCACCTGATTTTCATCCTCTACTACGTAGTGATGTTCATAACTAAACATCACCGACTTGCGGGCAAAACAATCTTCTAAAAAACCTAAACAGGCTCCTTTTTCTTCGTTAGAAAAAATAAATTCAAATGCTCTGGGGCCAGAACTGAATATAAGAGGCGCTACTTCCTTTGCGTCTTCCGGTCGAGCCGGGCGGATGTTCAAATCAGTCACTTAAAGTCCTTGTTTCTATGCCGAAAATTGTCATTTTTATAAACGGACCAGAATGATTGACATGAAACATTCACCTAACAATATCAATACGACTTGTTCTGGCCATTGCATTTAGCTTAAAAAATAAAATATGTATTTCATTGATATTAAAAGCAATGGGGTAACTGGCCAAACAATCCTTGTCATTATTTCAATTTATAAACTGATATTTTTTCCATAATATTTACCCACTGGTAAAGCTCTGTAAAAGAACCAACAAACCAGCCTTACCCTATGTGCTCAATAATCAGTTCATGTACTTTTTCCGGGTGCTCTAACATGGGCCAATGACCAGATGGCTCAATAATATGCACCTTAGAAGTAGCAAACCGCGAGGCCAAAGATACGGGTAAAAATGTATCTTTATTACCCCAGATAACCTGTGTAGGCACTTTTTTGGTCAGCCTAGAAAGATTTTCTTCCCACCCCTTAAACACTGAAGGATCAAGTGCCCGATAGAGGCGCAAAATCATTAGGCGATTGCGAAAACTCAGGTGCTTATAATTGGCTTTAATCTGCGCTGTACTTAGACTTGGCGCACCGGCCTTCATGGCTGCATTAAATTGTTTAAACCTCATGAGCAACATTGTCAGCTCACCCACAATAGGCTTGCGCCAAGTTTTGGCCATGGCATGCCACTTATAATCGCTGAAAAATACAGTATCCATAATGGTGATGCTTTTCACTTTCTCTGAATATTTGAGCGCCCAGGCCAAACCTACAATGCCGCCAACATCATGTATGACGAGATTCACCCCTGTGCTAATACCCTGCGTGAGTAGCAAATCATCTACAAACTTGGCCAAGTTTTCCAAACTGTAATTAAAATTTCGCGCAGCCTTAGTTTCACCAAAACCAGGCAAGTCAGGGGCTAGACATAAATATTGGCCAGAAAGAGCGTTCATTGCCTGTTGCCAAACATCCGACGTATCCGGCACGCCGTGCAAAAACAGGACTGGCTCCCCTGCTCCCTGTACTTTCAAATTCACTAAAGTGTCATTTACTTGAACCATCTTCATCATACTGCCCTTATTGTCATGATTGGTTTCAAACCCATTAAGCTTGAATAGGGCTATTTTAAGAATTACCGCCCACAAGAGTATGGCTAACTCCGACACAAACCATACATTTACAGCCACCAGCAAAGATAATGAAGCCACACCCGAGCCAACCAGAACAGCTAAGGGCACTGCGTTATTGCCTGTAGCGCCCATTAACACTGAGGTTGTCGCTGCAAAAAAGCCGGGCATTCACCCCATTACTGCAATATTTTTAAAATAATTGTAGGCTAACCCCTAAAGGCAAATGGCAGACCTGAACCTAGCCAATGTTTACCTTGGATTAACTGTCCGACCGTTATTAATAAATAGAAGCAAAATAATGATTATTAAGCCTAAAACACGTGGTTTTATTTGTACCACCACACATCCAACTGGCTGTGAAGCCAATGTTCTACAGCAAATCAACACCACTAAAGCCCTCGGCACCATCAAAGACGGCCCTAAAAAAGTATTAATAGTGGGTTCTTCAAGCGGCTATGGTTTGTCTTCTCGTATCGCTGCCGCATTTGGCAGTGGCGCTGCCACCTTGGGCGTATTTTTTGAAAAGCCAGGTACTGAAAAGAAGCCCGGCACCGCAGGCTGGTATAACTCAGCAGCGTTTGACAAGTTAGCCAAGGCCGAAGGCCTGTATTCCAAAAGCATTAACGGCGATGCCTTTAGCCATGAAGCCAAGCAAAAAGCCATTGAATTAATTAAAGAAGATCTTGGTCAAATTGACATGGTGGTTTATTCACTGGCCTCCCCTGTACGTAAACTTCCAGACAGCGGCGAAGTAATTCGCTCAGCTCTTAAGCCTATCGGCGATACTTACAACGCCACTGCGGTAGACACCAACAAAGACACCATCATTGAAACCAGTGTGGAGCCTGCCAGCGAGCAAGAAATTTCCGATACCGTCACCGTTATGGGTGGAGAAGATTGGGAGCTGTGGATGTCTGCCTTGTCTGAAGCCGGCGTATTAAGTGATAACTGCAAAACCGTTGCTTACAGCTACATAGGTACTGAATTAACTTGGCCTATTTACTGGCATGGTGCTCTTGGTAAAGCCAAGATGGATCTAGATCGCGCCGCTAAAGCTATCGATGAAAAGTTAGCCATTTCTGGTGGCAGTGCCAATGTTGCGGTATTAAAAAGTGTCGTGACTCAAGCCAGCTCTGCCATTCCGGTAATGCCGCTATACATTGCTATGGTCTTTAAAAAGATGCGTGAAGAAGGTGTACACGAAGGCTGCATGGAACAGATTAACCGTTTGTTCAATGACCGCTTATTTCGTGAAGACGGTGCCAAGCCTGCTGTGGACGAAGCCAACCGTTTTCGTCTTGATGATTTGGAACTGCGTGAAGATATACAACAGCATTGCCTGGACGTATGGCCACAGGTGACCACTGAAAATATTCGTGAACTAACCGACTATACGCAATACAAAGAAGAGTTTTTAAGCTTGTTTGGTTTTGGTGTAAAAGGTGTTGATTACGCAGCAGAAGTAAACCCTGAAATGGACATGGATGCAGTTCAGCTTTAACGTTTATCCCTTAACCTTTTAAAGGGTTAAGGGATAACTAAACTGAGCACATTTTAAAAATGCGTTACCTTAATAGGTAACGCATTTTTTTATAGCCCAATAGAACATACGAAATGCCTGATCAATCAAACGGCCAGTACACCGGTATCATCTTCAATATTATTCGTATCTTTAAGTAAATTGGCGTAAACCCCATTGATATCCAATAGATCTTGATGATTACCGCGCTCCACCACCGAACCTTTTTCCAACACCAGTATTTGATCTGAATGACGTATGGTGCTCAATCGATGGGCGATAGCAATCACGGTTTTATCTTCAAATAAACGACCAATAGCGCGCTGAATAAGCTCCTCGGTAATGGAGTCCACCGAACTGGTGGCTTCGTCTAGCATCATTACTTGTCCGCCCTGGGCAATAGCGCGCGCAAAAGAAATTAGCTGAGTCTGCCCAGCACTTAAATTGGCGCCACTGTTACTCAGTTGAAATTCATACTGACTGGGTAATTCCATAATAAAGTCATGGGCATAAACATATTGAGCGGCGTCCATCACCGCCTCATCGCTAATGTCTTCGTTGCCTAGGGAAATATTAAACTGCACATTTTCTTCAAACAAAAACGCATCCTGCTGCATCAAGGAAAACAGGTGCAACATACTGGCCTTGGGAATTTTGGAAAGCTCAATGCCGTTCAATAAAATGCTGCCTTCATAATCCATATAGACTTTGTTCATTAGCCGAATGATGGTGGACTTACCTGAGCCCGTGGTGCCCACTAATGCCAACTGCTCGCCCTTTTTTAAACTAAATGAAACATCATTCAATACATACGGCCCTTTTTGATTATATTGAAAACGAACATGTTTAAATTCCAAAGATTCAAAATTATTCAGGCGTTGTTTAATCTCCTCATCCGAGAACAATGCTCGCCCTTCTTCTTCCAATGGTTCTACGAACAACTCCTCAATATGTTCAAACGCGGCAAAAGAACGCTGAATAGCCGCTATTTGTGAGGTAAAATCTCGCAAGGGTACAAATATTTTTTCTAAGGTATTAATGAAAGCAATTAGCACCCCCAAGGTGACAGCCCCTTTCAAAACTAAGTCGCTGCCAAACCAGATAATTAGACCAATAGTAATCGTGGTAATGCCGGTTATTAACGAGAAAAGCGTCGCGTCATATTTATTAGTTTTAAGTTGGGCACGCATGAACTCCTGAGTATGCTGCTTGTATTGTGCCTCTACCTCTTCCTCGGCGCCGTATAGTTGTACGGTTTTCACGCCCAATAAGCATTCCTGTAAAAACCCTGTACCTTTTGCCAAAGAGGAGCGAGTAATTAAATATAAGGCCCGCAGTTTATTACGCACATACTGAGTAAGATAAAGAATCGGCGGAAATACCAACAACACCACTAGGGTTAACTGCCAGTTAATAAAAAACATAAAAATTAGTACTGCCACGGTATTTATAGAGTCCTTTACCAAACCCAAAATCCCCAGAACAAAAGATTCACCTATGGCTTCAAGGTCACTGGTTAAGCGAGAAAGGGTGACACCTGTGGGCGTTTTATCAAAATAAGTTCTAGGTAACGCCAGAATTCGCTTAAACATAGCGGCACGCATATCAAATACCGCCAGTTCACCGGTCTTACGCAAAAAATACGAATACAAGGCATCGGCAAAATAGTTAACCAGCAGCACCACTAACATAAAGGCTACTAGGGTATATAAGCCCTCAAACTGTCCTGCCATCAGATGTTTATCAATCACCTGAATCACTAACCAAGGGAATAATAAGTTAGCGGCGATGGAAATGGGCATCATGGCCAATCCCAATAGAGCAGTTTTTTTATAGGTTTTAGCAAATAAGTAAAAGTGTTTTAAGTATTGAAGATCTAATCCTTTAATCATGACAAAACCTCCGGCTTATTGGCTTGCGCATCTTGCTGTTGTAGCGCCCAGGTCTCACGGTAATATGCACTATTTTTTAACAACTGTGAATGTGTGCCGCGAGCGATGATCTCGCCTTTCTCCAGCACCAGTATTTCATCCATATTCTCCAAAGCGCTAATGCGATGTGATACCACCAATAAACTTTGATCTTTAATTCGCTCAAATACACTGTTTAAAATTTTACGTTCGGTTTCATAATCCACCGCCGACAAAACATTATCCATAATGATTAAATCGCTAGGGGTAAACAGTGCTCGGGCAATGCTCAAGCGCTGTTTTTGCCCACCCGAAAGCATAATGCCTTTCTCCCCCACCAGTGTTTGCTCGGCCTCGCTAAACCTAAGAATATCATCGCTTAACTGACTGAGTTCAAGCACCGTTTTAACCTTTTGAATACCCTGTTTCTCATTATGCTGTGATCCAAAGCGTACGTTTTCTTCAATGGTATCCGAAAATAGGTAAGCATCCTGGGTCATGGTTCTTACATAGCGGCGTAAGTCTTGCCGAGAAAAAAGAGTGATATCTAAGTCGCCCAAAAATATCTGCCCTTCACTCACATCAAGGTAATGGTTAATACAATTCACTAAAGTACTTTTGCCCGAACCTATGCTGCCCAGTACGCCCATTTTTTTACCGGCTTCAATGGTGAAGCTAATATTATTTAAAGCCATCTTAGGCAGATTTAAACGCTCCTGAGTCGCTGAGTCTTTTGCCTGCGGGTAGGAAAAACTTAAATTCTTAACCGTTAAAGCCGCTTTAGTTAACTGTTGTTTGTTTTTCTCATCTAGCATATTTAAGTCTTGTTTCGGCACAGGGCTATTTAATATGGTTTGCACACTCTCAACGCTCACCATGCCCATCTGGTATACAGTCATGATGCGCCCCAAACTCATGAGCGGCAGTGCGAGCAATACCGAATAAGAAAGAAAGGCGGTAATCTCGCCAATACTCAGTTCACTTTGCAATACGTAATATCCACCCAAGCCCAATATCAATACTTTCATGGTGTGGTTACCATAATCCAGAATGGGCATAACAAAGGTTTGAATTCGGGTGATTTGCATGGTGCATTGGTACAACTTTTCATTCACTTCGTTAATTTTTTCAGATACCCAGGGGCCCATTTGTTGGTTTTTAATTAGGTCTATGCCCGATAAATAGTTCATCAGTTGCTCAGATAAATCCTGCAAACGTTTTAGTCTTTGTGTGTGCAGTACTCTTAAATGAGAAAATCCCATGCGAAAAAATACAAAGGCAATGGCGATAGGAATAACCGAATAAAGCGTGAGCTTAGGAGATATTTGCCACATCCATATTGGCGTAAGAGACAAGGCAAACAAAATATTGAAAAGCTGCAGAAAGCCTACGCCGTAAAATAAACGAATACCGTTTAAATCATTATTGATAATCGAAATAAGTTTTCCAGACGGATATTGATTATGAAAAGTTCTAGGGAGCCGATTAAGACGATAAAAAAGATCATTCTTAAGGGCCGCCTCAGTAATTCGCCCCGGATTAAGCGAATACATGCGTGACAGCACCCGCACCAAAACCATCACCACAGAAAAAATGATCACATATTGTACGTTTTCCAATAATACACCCTGTTCTGGCTGAGATGTCTCGCTCAATAAATCAATGGCTTGCTGAATATAGCGGGGGATTTCCACCTGCAGCCAGTTCACGATAAAGATGCAAATCACCGCAAACAGATACGAATATTTATTAAGTAAAAAATAATGCTGAATAAATTGAGATTTGGTCATGGATACTTTGAGTCTCATGGCGCGAATATGAATGTAATACAGCTCTCTATCTTACTATAAGCCTGTTAATAAATTGTAACTGTGTTCAGAAATCAGTGTTCCAAAACCAGCCTAGTAGCATCAATGGGTCTGATTTGTACACAAGCTAGCCGGAAAACCCACGGTAAAGTCAGTGCCCTGCTCTTCCTTGCTATGGCACTGGATCTTCCCCGCTAATCTATGAGTGACTTCGCTGTAAACGATATGCAGTCCAAGACCTGTGCAGTTTTTTTCTCTGGCCGAGGTGTAAAATGGATCAAACATTTTTAATTGGCGCTCTTCACTTATGCCCACACCCTTGTCACTCACCCTAATTATCAACTGTGAATTTTCCAAGTCATAAGCTATCGCAATATTGATCTCACATACTTGGTCTACTGGATAGCCGTGTTTAACACAGTTTGTTGATAAGTTTTCTAAGATAGTATAAATGGCATAGGGGGAGGAATTAATGATGAGGTCTTCATCACATTGGATAGACCATTCAATTTTCCGTGAAGAAAATTCCTGATTCACCATTTTTTTCACATTTTCAACGCTCTGCATTATGGCGCAAGCCTGATTTTCTTCAGATACCTCATCAATAGATAACTTCTTGAATTGATTAATCAATTGCGCCGCATTTTTTAAACTCTGCCCCAATAATGAGGATAGGTTAAACATGTTATCAAGGGTATTCATAAAGTCCTGACGAGCCAAGCTATTATCCTTCATTTTATTTTGCAAGCGACTCACGTCTTCATGCAAGGCACTGGAAGCGGTTATTCCCACTCCCAATGGCGTATTAATTTCATGAGCGACACCGGTGACCAAGCGCCCCATGGACAGCATTTTCTCAGCCTGTACCATAAATTCTTTATTTGCATTTAAATCTTCAATTGCCTTATTTAAATGTTTGGTCCTGTCATCAACCTGACTCTCAAGCTGCTGTCTTCGCTTAGCTGCAACCTTCAATTCTTTTTCCTTTGCCCCCAGTTTAATTTTTATAAAGTACCAGGTTGCAGCCACTAAAATTAAGAAAAAAGAAAATATTGCGTAGGGCGTTTCCCACCAGGGTGGCGTCACATGAAGTTTTAATTCCAAAGGTTTTTCGGTCCATACGCCATGACTACTCAGTGCCTTAACTTTAAAAATATAATTGCCACCATCCAGGTTGGTGTAGACCGCACGATTTTGATAATTTGCAGAAATCCAGTCATTGTCAAAGCCTTCAAGCCTATAGTAGGCTTTATTTTTTTGAGGGTTTGTAAAATCCAAAACAGAAAAAGAAAACGACACCATGCTGTCTTTCCAATCAATAGACAGTTTTTTAGTTGCCCAAGGGGAGAGTGGTAACTGGGCATCTTTATGGGATTTCTGAATATTGGTAATAACCACTTTAGGACTTTGGCTATTCGTTAATATCGCTTCAGGTTTAATTTTTAAAAGACCATTACCGTTAGCAAAGTAAAGATGGCCGCTACGACTTCTCACACTTAAGGTATCTGAGATATTATCAAAGGAGTTAGAGAGCAAGCCGTCCTCCACATAAAATTTGTCAAAGTGCCCAGTATTAGGATCAAAGACATTCAATCCATTGGCACTGGTAATCCACAAGCGCCCCAACTTATCCCCTATAATTGTTGAGACTGAATTATTGGTTAGCCCATCCTCTTCATTAAAATGCTCAAAACCCTGTTTTTTCGGTAACCATAAATTAATGCCAGCCCCCAATGTGCCCAACCAAATTTGATTATTATCCGCTTGATAAATGTCCGTCACATAGTTATCCGACAGACTGCTTTGGTCACCTTTAATGTGGCGGTAGTTCACCGGAGTTTTTTGTCCTTTTTTAAAGACATAAACCCCATTAGAAGCGGTGCCTATCCAGATATTTTTATCGTTATCCATCAAGAGGGCGTCACATTGTTTTCCCTCAAGAAAATGACTGAATTGAGTCCGCCTAGCATCCAGTTTAGAAACGCCTTTTTGAGTGCAAACCCACAACGCATCTTCATCGTCAATCAGTAAGGCAGTTGCGTTATCATTGAGGAGGCTGTTGTGATTATTACGCTCATGTTTGTAGCGCTGAACAATACCGCTGTCTCGGTTCATCTGTTTAAGACCCGTCACGCCCCCCGTAAACCACAGATAACCCAGACTGTCTTCGGCAAAGCCATATATGGCACCATTAGGCACACCTGTTGCGCTATTTTCCTGATGCTCGAAATGATGAAGCTGGTGACTGCGAGTATCCCAAGAGACAATGCCTCCTTTAGGGTCGGTGCCAGCTAGCCACAGTAAGTTATCCTCACTTTCATAAATGCTCACTAAATTGGTAATAGGGAAACCCTGTTCAATAGCCGGGTTATTAAGAAAGATTGAAAATCGGTCTTTGGCCAGCACATACTTATTTAAGCCTGAATTTGAAGTGCCTGCCCAGAGAACACCACCACTATCCTCAAAGACAAAAAAAACCAGGTTACTGCTTAAACTATGAGGTTGAGTTGCATCATAAGCATGGCGGATCACTTTCCCTGTTTCTAAATTAAAGCGTCCAAGACCCCCACCAAAACTCGCCACCCATAAAAACCCACGCTTATCCAAGTGCAAGTCCCACACATAATTATCCAACAGACTGTGTTTATTGCCTGCTTCATGCTTAAAATGAGTAAAGGTCCCGGCCTTGCGATCTAACTTATTAAGGCCTCCCTTGCCCCCCACCCAGATGTTGCCTTTAGCATCTTCGATAATGCCCCCCACAATATCGTGAGCCAGGCTGCTTTCATCCTGCGGATCATGGCGATAATATTTAAAGGCTTTTGTAGTTGGGTTGTATTCATTAAGACCAGCACCATAGGTGGCAATCCAGATGGTATTATCTCGCCCTTGAAACAGATGCCAAATATTACCGCCACTCAATGCACCCGGCCCGACTTCAATATTATGAAAACTCTGAAGTGTCGGGTTAAAAACACTGATTCCATTATTGGTGCCCAGCCAGATGTTTCCGCGCCTATCTTCCATAACCGAGCGCACAATGTCATTGTCCAGGCTTTGGCTATTTTTGGGGTCATGACGGAAAGTTTTAAACAGGTTGGTATCTGGGTTATAGCGGCTAACGCCACCGCCCACCGTAGCAAACCACAACAGGCCACGAGAGTCGGCCAGTATCGAATAAACCCGACCGGCAGCAATAGAATTTTCATCGTTACTGTGGTGTTTATACTGCTTAAACTCAACACCATCATAACGAAAGACACCACTGTCCTCGGTGCCAAACCACAAGAATCCGTTTTTATCCTGAGCTGCACTCACAATAGACTGACTGGTTAGACTCTTGTCATCATCAAAGTGTTCAAACCCATAAAAACGCTCCAACCCCATACACACAGGCGCCACACATATAAGTATGGATAAAAAAATAAAACCAATTGGGTTTAATAATCTAGCTAAGAGCATGGGTTCACTGCATATACGCCCAAACAAATTAAAGTGTAGCCCAGTTAATAAAATCTAATAGAAGCGGGCTCTGTGCTTATGAATCGATGAATAAAAACAAATTTTGTTATATTCTAAGTTCATAAGAAATAGAGGCGACACAAGCCGGGAAGCCCATGATGAGCCAACATTTTAGTCACCTACTGCGTGTACGCTACAGCGAATGTGATGCGCAAAAAGTGGTGTTTAATGCCAAGTATGCAGAATACGCCGACATTGCCATCACCGAATACATGCGGGCTATCTGGGGAGGCTATGACAAACTACTTGCCCGTGGACTCGACAGTCAGGTGGTGGACTTGCATATAAAGTGGCAAGGACCAGCCTTATTTGATGATGTACTGGACATTCAAGTACACACTATAAAAATAGGAAACACCTCTTATACACTGCAAGCCGATTTTTACAATCAGGCCAGTGGTAAGGCTTTGGCCAGCGCCACCCTAACCAATGTAATGGTAACCTTGGAGGGGCATAAAAAAATATCCATACCCGATGATTTGCGCATCACGTTAGAAAAAGGCGCACCTGGGGTAGTAGCTAATCATGCTGGTTAGCCCTGCATAAATGCAGCTGCATTAAAACGGCTGTTATGGTAATGGATAGTGAGTAGCGGCTATGGTTTTTATCAGCCCTTCCATAAAAATTTAAAAAGTAGTTTACGTGAATAAATTCAAGCTCGGTAAGTGTGCAAAAATAAAAGGAAACTTTCATTATGCTTAACCAAGTTTTCTTGGCTACGGGATACGTGCTCATTTCAGCGGTCATTTTACGTAGCCTTTGGCTAATCGATAATCACGTTAACCAATCTACAAAACCTCTTTTTTTAGTCTGTAGCACCAGTATTTTATTGTTTTTCCTTTCTGGTCAACTGGAATTATTCATGGTGCCGGTATTGCTTGTGTTTATTGGGCTTGGCGCTTCTCTTAATAAAATTAAAAACCCCTTACTTAAAACATTGTTAGCCACCTTGTGTGTATTCATCTGTTTTGCTCTAGCAGCGCATCTTTTACCAGGCATTGAAAATTATATCCTATATGAACAAAGCGTTATTTCTGAAGCCGCCGCCCCCATCAATATACGGGCCAACATAGATAAGGCGCTGGCGGGCATCATTCTGCTATTAATGCTTATCACCCTGGAGTTTCAAGCCCCTGCCGAATTAAACAAACCAAGGTACGGTCTTATTCCGCTTTATATTGCCTCGGTTCTGATAGTCGCTTACCTCACCGGACTTGAGCTAGATATAAAACTGCCAGCGGAAACCTTGGCGTTTATCATCACTAATTTATTATTTAGCGTCATCGCTGAAGAAGCATTATTCAGAGGTATTATTCAAAATGGGTTGATTAAAATATTAAAAGATAAAACACAATTCGCGGTGCACCTTGGCATTATTATTACCAGTTTAATATTTGGCCTAGTGCACATGGGGGGCGGTTGGCATTTTGTTATATTGGCTACGTTTGCGGGGCTTATTTATGGCACGGCTTATCAATTATCGAATCGGTTAAGTGTGGCGATCATTGCTCACCTAGGGGTAAATGTGGGGCACTTCTTATTGTTGGTGTATCCAGTACCGAAATAAATCCGCAATCATTACCTACACTTTTTCAAGCTATAAATGTGGAGTGGCGTTTTATTACTTGTATATCCCATGCCTAAATAATTTGTCAATTTTCCCTCATTGTTTTTCAAGCCAGTGAATCGCCAGGCTAAATTTTACGTTTTGTATTTAACAAAGTGGGCGCTAGTAATTCGGTTAATAACTCTGCCGGTACCGGTTTGCTGCACAGATAACCCTGATAAATTTCACACAATTGCTCTTGCAAGAATTGCAGTTGTTCATGAGTCTCCACCCCTTCAGCCACCACTTTAAGGCCTAGGTTATGGGCGAGGCTAATAATAGCGATCACAATAGCTTCACTTTCTTTATTGGTACCAATACTGGATATAAAAGATTGATCTACCTTAAGCGTGTCGATGGGAAATCGCCTAAGGTAACTCAAAGACGAATACCCAGTGCCAAAGTCATCTAGGCTCAATCCCACGCCCATGGCCTGAAGTTCAACCAAGGTGGCTGTGCCGTTTTCCTTGTCCCGCATGAGCACTGTCTCGGTCACCTCTAGCTCAAGGTATTTTGCCTCTAAGCCACTTTTATTAAGTGCGGTGGCAACACTTTCCAACAAGCGACTGCTCTTTTCGAATTGCCGCGCCGAAAGATTCACCGCCATTGTGAGTTGGCTGAACCCTAATTCTTGCAATGCCTTACCTTGCCGACAGGCCTCAAGCAGCACCCAATCGCCAATGGCATGAATAAGATCTGATTCCTCAGCGATGCTAATAAAGTTTAAGGGAGCCACTAGCCCCTTTTGTGGATGGCGCCAGCGTATCAGCGCCTCAAGCCCCACTATTTGGTGGGTACTTAGGTTTACTTGGGGCTGATAAAAAAGCTCCAATTCTTGCTTTTCCAAAGCCCGGTGCAGCCCACTTTCTATTTCCAGCCGATCCAGTGCTTTCTGATTCATTTGTGCGTTAAAAAACTGGGTGTTGTTACGCCCCTCTTCCTTGGCATGGTACATGGCGATATCAGCGTGCTTCATTAACGTCTCGGTATCGTCACCATCCTGGGGAAAGAGGCTAATGCCAATGCTGGCACTGGTGTGGAAAACATGACCATCAATATGAAAGGTCTCACTCATGAGTTCCATAATTCGGGTACTGACTTGGTTGGTCCTGTCCAAATTGCGTATGCCGCTAAGCAGTACCACAAATTCATCTCCGCCAAATCTGGCTACGGTGTCTGAGTCGCGCAGGCTGCTCTTGATGCGTAAGGCCACACTCTGCAGCAGTTTGTCTCCAATAAGGTGGCCCAAAGAATCATTGATGATCTTGAAGCGGTCTAAATCAATAAACATAAGTGCTAGGCTAAAGCCCTCGCGGCGGGCCTCTAAAATGGTGTGTCCGATTCTATCCTTAAGCAAAGAACGATTGGGCAAATCGGTAAGCGGGTCGTGATAGGCCAGATGCTGAATATGATCCTGTGCCTGTTTTTCCTGGGTAATATCACGAAAAATACCCACATAGTGCGTGATTGTCTGCGGATTATTGCCATAGGCGTTGATCGTGAGCCACTCCACCACAAGCGAGCCATCTTTACGCCGATTCCATATCTCGCCCTGCCAATTGCCATCCTTAACCAGAGAATTCCACATGTTTTCATAGAAGGCATCACCATGGCGCTCTGACTTGAGTATTTTCGGTGTCTTGTGCAATACCTCTTCCTGAGCGTAACCCGTGATCTTAGTGAACGCTTGATTCACCACCAAGATCTCTCCCTTGGTGTCGGTGATCATGAGCCCCTCAGAGCTATTTTTAAATACGGTTGCGGCTAGTTTTACCTCCTCCTGACTTCGACTCAGATCCTGCGCCAGACGCGCTGAACCGGCAGTCGCCTGCCTGCGAGCACCAAAAGACCAAGAGACACCAAAAAATAACAAGCTAATGATGATGCCGCCGCCAAGGATAACGTTTAGCAATAAATGAGTACTGGCTTGGGTTAGCGGGTTTTGGGCTTGAAAGACAAGTAACCAATGACGCCCAGCCACGCTCATTGGTTGCCTATAAATCAATGGTGAACTGTGTACAGAGGGATTAGCCTGTCCTGCCGACAGCATCGAATTACTATGAAAAATTTGTTGGCTTCTTGGCTCAGAAGGCACATTAGAATCGGGAACGGTTAAGCCCGCATCACTTATCTTCAGGCTAAACTGCTGCAAGTCAGCCTCTGATAAAACCTGTTTAAGCAATTTCTCCACCCGAAAAACCGCCACCACCACACCACGAAACGCCAGTTGTCGCTGCAACACAGTGGCCTGTGGAGCACCAATACGAAAGATGGGCATAAACATTAAAAAACCAGACTGATTACCTGTCTCTTGCACTAAGGTGATAGGTGCGGTGGCCATTGGCAAACCAGTATCACGAGTGTATGCCAGCGCATGTCGGCGCACCGGGTTACTGGCCACATCAAATCCCAAAGCCTGTTCATTGCCTGCCAAGGGCTCAATACTTTCCACCACGATATAGTCTTTGCGCTGACCTGCTGGCTTAATACTAAAGTCAGGGAAGCCGATGGCATTCATACTCTTATCGAGACGTACGCTCGCCTCGAAGGCTTCTTTATCCTTTTCCAGTACCAGGCGATTAAAAGACAAGGCCTGAAAACCCGGGTAACGCTCTTGAAGCTGTAGGGCATTCACATAATTGTAGAACTCAACCCGAGTCACCTGTTTTGATGCCACATAAAGCCCTTTCAGGCCAGTGAGTGCCTCACTATAAAGCTGTAAACGTTGCTCTAGTGCAGCGCGAGTTCGATTGGCTGCGGTCTCAAACTCCTGTTTAACTTTCCGCTCAAATTGATCCAGATAGAAATTCCGAGCGAGCACCGTGACCATCAGTATTAAGAGGGGGATGAGGAAATAGCGATACTTCAAGCTGCTTGGGTGAAATCGCAACATGATTTGTTCCCTTCTATCATTTGCCTTCAATCAACCGCTGGAGTGTTTAGCCAGTATAGCCTACGAATAAAGCACTACTTATTGCGGCTAAAGGCTTTAGCAAAAAACACTTATCCAGCACAAAGTTAAACGACATATAGTTAACCAACATTGGTAGTTGCCTCGCCCCATAAAAAGAGGCTAGCCTGAGAGGTAATATACAAAAAATGTTTGACCTTATAGGTACTACAAGGTGTTAACTGCCATTAAAATTGAAAAAGAGATTCATCATGATCAAGACCCCAGCTGAAATAATTGCCCAGGCTCAGACAAAAATAAACTGTCTGGATATCCCCGCCGCCAAGGCCCTTTATATTGCAAATAAAGAGGCTGTCATTATCGATGTGCGTGAGGCCCAGAATGCTAACGATGCTAAATTAAATGCTGCTATCAATATTCCGCGTGGTGTTCTAGAAATGCAGATTGGCAAACATTGCCCGCAGCCAAATAACCTCATTTTAATGCACTGTGCCGGTGGTGGTCGCGCAACCTTGGCGGCACTCACTTTGCAAGATATGGGCTATACCAATGTGCATGCCATCACTGCCAAATTTGAAGATATCAAAACAGAATTTGACTAAAATAGTTTGGTAGCTCAAGCAATAACATAAACGACGGAAGCCGGCACTAGGACGCCGTGCCTTCCAAGCTGGCAACACAGCAAGAAATGTCAAAGAACCTTTTTCCATATCCCCTATATTTCTCCTCAAGCTAATGACCAACACAGGAAAGATTCAATTCTATCCCCTGTATTGATCGTCATTTTTCGATTAGCCACTTTGGAGAGCAATATGACTCAGCCTGTATTTTTAATGGTGGAAGCCACCCCAAACCCAGCTGAAATGGCTGCCATGCAAAGCTATTTAAGCAAGGCCCCGGT
This sequence comes from Bermanella sp., assembly GCA_036960565.1. Taxonomy (GTDB): domain Bacteria; phylum Pseudomonadota; class Gammaproteobacteria; order Pseudomonadales; family Oceanobacteraceae; genus Bermanella. The sequence continues at coordinate 6,762 of JBALXQ010000069.1, read as the reverse complement.
GATCACCAAGGAACATGGCGGTGTGCCTGTTGCCACTTATGATGTGGCTTCAGTACTTGATAATAATGCTAAGCCGGCGGTATTTGCGGTGATTTCTTTTCCCAGTAAAGAAGCGATAGATAACCTCTTCAGTGACCCCGCTTATGAAGCTCTAGTGGCAGAGCGCGATCGCGGTTTTAGTCATTTGAGGTATTACATAGTTAACGAGCGCCTTTAGCACTCAATTACTTATCCCGAACCAACAACCTTCTTTAGCCTAATTATTATTAACGGAATTTCTATGAACCACAAAAATCATACTGCGCTAGTGACAGGTGCCAACTCTGGGTTTGGCTTTGAAACTGCCGTGTTACTGGCACAACAGGGTTATGGTCGTATCATATTGGCGTGCAGAAGCGAGGTAAAATCTGAACAAGCTCGTAAAGAACTAATAAATCGCGTGGGCAAAGATGTATTTTCAGGCTTGACCATAGACGTGACCGACCTAAACGCCAGTAAAAAAGCCGCCCAGCAATTGCATGCCCAAGGGCAAAAAATTGATTTATTAATACTTAACGCAGGTCTGGGTAGTCAAACCCTTAAGACCAGTGCACAAGGCATTGAGATAACGCTGGCCGCTTCCTTGTTTGGTCATCACATGCTCACGATGGAACTATTGGCAACGGGCAGTTTAAGCAACACGGCAAGAATTGTTATTGCCGGTTCTGAAGCCACCCGTGGCAATCTACCGGGCATGAAAATGCCAAACTATAAAGCGATCCAAAAACAAATAGGTGGCAGTCTGGATGATGCTATGGATGCCATTGCCCAAGGTAAACAGCCAATTAAATATAATATGAATACTGCCTATGTTAATGCCAAGTGCTGGGTATCTTGGTGGGCAGCAGCCCTTGCCAATAAGCTTCCTAGCCCCATGGTGGTGGTATCGGTTTCTCCGGGCAGTGCCCCAGACACGGGTTTGTCGCGTAACATGCCCGCTTTCATGCGCTTGGTGATGTTTCCCATGTTAAAAGTGATTGGCCCCTTAATGAAAATGGCCGCCCCCATTAGCCAGGGTGCACAACGCTATGTGGATGCGGGGGAATTTACGTTAAGCGATTCTGGAAAATTCTATGCCTCCCCTGCTAAAGTTCTAGTGGGCCCCATGCAGGCGCAAGTGATTTCACATATATCAGATACTCATATGCAACAAGCCATCTGGAACTCTGTGGTACGCTTAACCCGTGCAGATGTGCCTGCGCCCTTGGCTCAGGTGAAGTAGCGCATTAAATAAGTTGCTTACAGACAACTATTTAGAGCTTTTTTATCGAGCTGCTTAGAACTCTTTATTGAACAGATTAGAAAAGGATAATGTGATGGAACGGTTTTTCAAAAGTATTGATTTTGTTGAGGAAAATTTGTACCACAAAATTTCAGTGCATGAGATGGCTGCGGCATCGCATTATTCTACTTATCATTTTAGCCGAGTATTTAAAGCGCTAGTGGGCGATACTCCCAAAGAATATTTACGTAAACGGCGCTTAACCGAGGCCGCCAAACGACTCTTAAGTGACGACGTTGGCATTCTTGATTTAGCCTTTGAATCCCAGTTTGATTCCCAAGAAACATTCACGCGCGCTTTTAAAGCTTTATTTAAAATAACACCGGCCTTGTACCGCAAACAAAATGATCCGTTTCGCTTATTATACAAGGATCAATTCAGCCCGCACATGTTGCAATTTTTAAAAAATGAATTGGTAATGGAACCTGAAATTATTACTCAGCCCGCAACCAAACTGGTGGGCATTGCCAAGCAATACAATAATAATGAACTTGACCTAGTGCAGTTATGGTCGGCCTTTAAGCCCTACCGAAATAATATTGCCAATCAGGTCGGTGATAACGCTTTTGGTATTTATGAAGGTTATGAAGAAAACGACAATGAAGTTAACTTTAGTTATGTGTGTACCGTAGCGGTTTCAAATTTTGAAGACGTTCCAGAGGGCATGGAGACCCGAGAAATTCCCGAACAAATGTACGCCAAATTTACCCACAAGGGTCCGGTCGCGAATATAGATCAAACCCTTAAACATATCTGGGGCAGCTGGCTGCCTAAGTCGAATTACCAGTACATTGAAAAACCCGACTTTGAGCTTTACCAATCGGGCTTTAATAATAGCGATCCCAAAAATGAACTGTATTTACACATTCCCATTAAAGCCAAATAACTACTTTAATTGTCAATCTCATAAAATAACGGGCAATAACTTGTCTGTTATCTTTCCCACCCTAACTTCATTGATTTTTCTTAGGGGTGTTCTTAACCCACAGAAATAGGAAGTGGCTAAGCAGAACCGTGTTTGCTGCCATTACCCATCTTTCTTTATTACTTCTAATATTTAACACTCCCATTATTAGCATAATTATGCATAACAACTTCACGGCTAAGGTGTTAGCTAGCGCACTTTCATGGCTAACACTATGCTTAAAGTTCCTTCATGATAGATGCATGAATTAACGCTATAGGTAGGGTGATGAAAGTCAGGTTGGTGCACTACCTGTTATTCGGCATTTCATCTGCTTTTAGCGCAGCAAGCATTGGCGATAATATTGTACGAGTTCATTACAATGAAAGACCGCCCTACCTAACCACCGTCGCCCATGGCATTGCAGTGGGGCTCACCGCTACGCCTGCCATGAAAGCATTTCAGGCTTCGGGCATAAAACACCAGTGGGTAAAAACCCCTTCTAACCGACAAATAGCCGTACTTGAAAAAAATGCAGGTAAAGACTGTTTGGTGGGTTGGTTTAAAAATCCAAAACGTGAAAAGTTTGCCCTGTATAGCCATGCCATATACCAAGATAAACCCAGTATTGCCTTGGCATTGTTTAGCAATACTCGAATAGAAAGTGGCCGCACCCTTGAAGCGGTTTTTAAAGACCCTGAATTATTACTGCTGGTAAAAGATGGTTACTCATATGGTAGTTATATTGACGGCATGATTGCAAAGCATAACCCCAGACGCCACTCGGTATTGGTTGAGAATACCAACATGTTACAAATGATTAACGTCACTCGCGCCGATTACTTTTTTACAGCCGAGGAAGAAGCCGATGGCCTAATAAGAAACGCAGGGCTATTTCAAGGTGACTACAAATACATTCGCTTCCCTAATACGCCGCAGGGCAACAAACGCTATATTTTATGCAGTAAGAAGGTGGGTACGGATGTAATTGATAAGTTGAATCTATGGATTGATGAACAGCCCAAAAACCTCAAATAATGTACAAATAGCAGCAGTCGATCTTCGTAATTTTAACTAATTAATATTTTATAATCCCTTCATCTAGCTTCTGCCAAAACCATTCATTTTTTAGCCATTTTTCATCACTAATCTGATTTTACCGTGGCGTTTTTAGCCGATTATCCTATTCTAATAAAAGGCACTAAGCAGTGCATTAGGCTCTACAATGCTTTGTATTAGAGAAGAAATAGCCATGCCGACTTAAAGTAAAAAAACCTTAATAGGGCCATGTTAAGGCACCGTAATTTCATGGCAACTGAAAAGATCTGTTTAATATTACAAATACCACAGGGAGTAGAAGGCTTGCCCGCCCTATTATGTTTATATCCACCCAAATAGAGACTAAAAAAAGCATACACTCCGTTGTTGTATTGTGCTTTCTATGTCTCTTAAGCAGCAACACATTTGCCGACAACAAGTGCAAACCGTTAATGGTGGGCCTACTTCCTGATGATAATACCGAAATAATTTTAGACCGATTTGAACCGGTTCGACAGCGTATTGAAAAAGCTATTGGCTGCCCCGTTATCGTTGCCATTCCAGCGATGGGGAAAAACCATACTTATGAGGATTTAGTTAAACACTTTATTGAAGGAAAAATAGATGTGGCCTATTTAGGTGGGCTCTCCTATGTTAAAGCAGCCAGCAAAATTCCAACTAGCCTTATTGCCATGCGAAAAAAAGACACAAAATTTAGAAGCTATTTTATTGCTCAAAGATCATTAAATATAAAATCACTGAAAGATTTAAAAGGCCATAGTTTCGCTTTTGGTTCAAGCAGCTCAACATCAGGCCATTTAATGCCAAGACACTATTTAATGGAGAAAGGCATCAATCCGTCGAAAGATTTTAAAGGAGAAGAACGGTTTTCTGGCACCCACGGTAATACACTAAGAATGGTCATGTCTGGACAGGTAGATGCCGGTGTATTAAATAGTAATGTATATGATAGGTATTTACAGGAAGGGAAAATTGACACAAGTAAAGTTGAAGTCGTTTGGGTAACCCCAGGCTATTCCGACTATATATGGGTATCCAGAGAGTCTCTTAACGAAACCCAAAAAAACAAACTATCCGAATTCTTTATTAATCTAACACCCGGTTCCAACGAGGACAGTAGAATATTAAAATTACTTGAAGCCAATTATTACATTTCACCCAAACCAAAAATGTTTTCAACGTTAAGGAAAGTCGCCACAAAATTAAATATGATCATGGATAAATAACTAATGAACACCGTCATTGGCGTTCGTAGCTCGCTCATATTTCTACTAATCGCCACCTTTATCCTGGGTGGAAGCGGCGTCATATTCATTAATTACAGCATGGGGATTTTTAAGAATGCCAGCGAGCAAGAATACTTAACCAGATTATTATCTAGCCATATAAACTATGCATTATCTGATTTTCGAAAATCAAGATTATTCGCAAATAGTTTTATGAACAATGCTCGACATGTTCATGACTTTTACAATGCACGCGTAAAGTATATCCCAGAGTTCAAAGATACCGTTAACAATACACTTAGCGAACTCGTGAGTGCCCAAGAGCAGTCTAGTACCATTAATAAACACTATAAATCTTTTCAATTTATCTTTGATAAGATTGATTATTACCAAACAAGTTTTAACGAAATTGTTAGCCTAACCAATGAATCAACTCACTTAAATGAAAAAATAAATACAAGATATCTAAAACTAAAAAACGAACTAATCTACATTGAAAACAGGTTCCCATTAAGTGACTTAACTATAGCCCGACTAAGAGTTCAATTAAGTTGGCTAAAACAAGAATATCAAATTCATACCGATAACGACAATGACAGTGGACTAGGGTACTTATCATTATTAGATCAGCTGTCTGCCCAGGTTCAAGTATTAAAACTGTCAAATCAGGAAGAAATACTGTCACTAATCCATCAATATAGAATATCTATCTTAAATTGGCATAAAGCAGATAGCGCAAGAAATTCAGCTACAGATCACTTTTCAAACATCGCATCAAGCATAGATATAACGCTTGAAAAACTAGACTACGACACTAAAACCCTAGCTAATGAGCGCTCTGATAAATTACCACAAACTATCCAATGGATTCCCGCTGGCGTTATCGCTGCCATGCTATCTATCGTGTTATTGGTTAGCCTCATTGTTTGGATAATGGCGATTCGCTTTAATCAGGGAATTAGTCAGTTATTTAGCGGTATTGCTCTAATTTCTCAAGGTGAACTTAATAAGCCCATTAAACCAAGTTACGTCAATGAACTAAACGCCTTAGCTCAAACAATAAACAAAATGGCCAGCGACTTATTGACGTCAAATGCCTTGCTTGTTTCTTCAAGAAATTACATTGAAAGCATATTCAGTTCAATGGGTGAAGCGCTCATAGTGGTAGACAGTACAGGAAGAGTTATAACGGTAAATAATTCGGTAAAGGAAATGTTAGCCTATAAAGAAGAGCAACTATTAGAAAAATCTATTCATGATATTTTTGTATTTGATAAAACAAATGATTCAGATGAAAAGCCAGAAATTCTTAAGACTTATAATGGTGAGGCTTACTTAAAAACTTGGGCGGGCGTATTAATTCCAGTTTCTTATTCTTGTGTAAAATTAAAATCAGAAATAAATGAAAATAACTTTGTTTACATAGCACAGGATATGACCGAAAAAAATGAGATGGAAGTATATTTACTTCAATCCGCTAAGCTCGCTTCGCTTGGTGAGATATCCACTGGATTGGCCCACGAAATTAACAGCCCTATTTTAGAAATAAGTATGATTGCAGAACGAGTAAAGCGAAGATTTTTAAAAGGAAATACAGACAATCTTAGTGACACCATGGATCAAGTTATTAATAGTGTAAAGCACGTATCAAGCCTTATTGAAAGTATGCGCAGAGTAACGCGTCATTCAGATCAAGACGAATTTGAATATACCGAAATTCAAGACATAATTGGCGATGTAATGGGGTTAGGTTACGAGCGCTATACCCAGGGAGGTGTAAAAATAGATATAGAATATATAAATGATACTTCACAGGTTCAAATTCAATGTCAACGGCTTCAGATATCACAAGTGCTAATTAACCTGATAAACAATGCCTTTTCTGTGGTAAAAGAAATGGATGATAAGTGGGTTCGTATTAGTATTGAAGAACAAGAAAACGATCTAACCTTATCCATCACCGACAGTGGTTTAGGGATACCTTCCGATATTCAACAAAAAATGTTTAATCCAATGTTTACCTCCAAAGACATTGGCGAAGGCAGTGGCCTTGGACTAAGCATATCCACCAACATTGTTAGGAAACACAATGGTACATTGATCTATAATGAAAAATCTAAACACACCTGTTTTGTCCTAACGCTTCCTAAAAAACATACTTTCTTAGCATTGCAGGCTTAATATGAAGAAAAACATATTAGTAGTAGATGATGCAGAAGGCATAAGAAGAGAGCTAGCATTGCTTCTCGAAG
>JBALXQ010000009.1:0-128459 GCA_036960565.1 Bermanella sp. | reverse complement strand
TAGGTGAGATAACTTCCAAGCTGCACGGCTTAGATGTTAAATCTCCTAAAGGATTTGCTACGCCCTTTTCAAGTTTTAATGAATTTATACAGCAAAATAATATTGAGCAAAAAACCGATGCCATTTTGGCTAAGATGGATGTGACTGACCATAGATCTATTGCTAGTGCTTCACTTGAAATAACGGATCTAATTAAACAGTCTCAACTTCCGCGAGAACTAATTGAGGATGTAAGGGCTGCTCTTACAGCTTTACAAGGGAGCTCTGCATTTCTATCCGTAGCGGTTCGCTCATCAGCCACTCAGGAAGATTCAGACAGCGCTTCTTTTGCTGGTCAGCAAAAAACCCTGCTAAATGTTATTGGCTCCGAAAATATTTTAGCGGCCATTCTCGATATATATGCCTCGCTTTACAGTGAGCGAGCTATGAGCTATCGGATTCATCAGGGTATTACACACGATGGTATCGCTATGTCGGTAGGCATCCAAGAGATGGTGCGAAGTGAAAGCGGCTCTGCTGGAGTAATGTTTACTTTAGATACCGAGTCTGGTTTTGATCAGGTTGTGTTTATTACCAGTGCTTTTGGCTTGGGTGAAACAGTTGTGCAGGGTGCCGTTAACCCTGATGAATTTTATGTCCATAAAGAATCATTAAAAGCCGGTCGACCTTCTATTTTACGCAGAAATCTTGGTGCCAAGGCCATTAAGATGATTCATAGCAAAAGCGGAGATTCAAAAACTTTAGTAGAGACTGTGCGAGTTGATAGAGCGCAAAGATTAACATTTAGCATATCAGATCAAGATATTACTGAATTAGCCCGTCAAGCCATGGTTATCGAATCTCACTATAAGAAGGCGATGGATATAGAGTGGGCAAAGGACGGTGAGACTGGTGAGATATTTATCGTTCAAGCAAGACCTGAAACTATCAAAAACATTTCCGGTAAAAGTACAATGGAGCGGTATCTCCTTAAAGAAACTGGAACCCCAATTTGCGAAGGTCGCTCAGTTGGACACAAAATAGGCAATGGGCCGGTTAAGGTTCTGGATCACAAAAGTCAGATGGTAGAGATCAATGAAGGTGACGTATTAGTCGCTGAAATGACGGACCCTGACTGGGAGCCTGCAATGAGAAAAGCGAGTGCAATAATAACTAACCGGGGCGGTAGAACATGTCACGCCGCTATTATTGCTCGTGAAATCGGTATACCAGCTGTTGTTGGTTGTGGAAATGCAACTGATGAACTGAGAGATGGTCAGGTGGTAACTGTTTCCTGCGCAGAGGGTGATACTGGATTTATTTATGGAGGAGCTTTAAGTTTTGAGCAGAAATCCAATAACAGTAGCATGCCTACTCTGCCCTTTAAATTAATGATGAATATTGGCAATCCTGATCGAGCTTTCGACTTCCAGAGCCTTCCTAATGACGGTGTTGGTTTAGCTCGTTTGGAATTTATTATTAATAGGATGATAGGTGTACATCCGAAAGCGCTTTTAAATTACGAATCCCTACCTCCTGAAATTAGAACGACAGTTGAGCGTAGGTTTGCAGGTTACTCTGATCCAGTTGAGTTCTATGTCGAAAAGCTAGTAGAGGGAATCAGTACATTGGCAGCCGCTTTTTCACCCAAAAAAGTGATCGTGCGACTCTCCGACTTTAAGTCAAATGAATACGCTAATTTGATCGGCGGTCGACTTTATGAGCCAGAAGAAGAGAATCCCATGCTTGGATTTAGAGGGGCTGCTCGTTATATAAGTAAGTCATTTAGAGATTGTTTTGAGTTGGAATGCCGCGCAATTAAAAAAGTTCGAAACCAAATGGGTTTTACCAATATAGAATTAATGGTGCCATTTGTTAGGACCGTGGGAGAAGCCAAGCAGGTTGTTGAATTACTGGCTGAAAATGGGCTGGTGAGAGGTGAGAATGGGCTGCGCATTATAATGATGTGCGAGTTGCCAGCGAACGCTTTATTGGCAGATGAATTTCTAGAGTATTTTGATGGCTTTTCAATAGGGTCAAACGATCTAACGCAATTAACGCTGGGCCTAGATCGAGACTCGGGGGTTATTGCTCATTTATTTGATGAAAGTAATGATGCCATTCGTCAATTAATGCACATGGCTATATCAGCCTGTAAGAGGAAAGGTAAATATATTGGGATATGTGGCCAAGGGCCTAGCGACCACCCCGATTTTGCCAAGTGGTTAATGGAGGAAGGAATCGATAGCGTGTCACTAAATCCAGATTCGGTTTTTGATACCTGGTTTTATTTAGCTGAAAATTCGAAATAGGTTTTTGTTTTCATGAAAAGTAGTAGTTTATTGTTCCCTGTTGCGCTAGCAAAGGCTGACTTGGTAGCTGAACATTTTATAGAGGATACTTATTTATTAAAGCCGAATAATAGTCCCGACATTAGTGTTCAGATCGCAGTTACTCGCCTAGGTTTTCACGCTAGGGCGGACGAGGTGCGTGGCGTACCTGTTATTTTGCTGCATGGTAGCTTTTCTAATAGAGGGTTCTGGTTTTCTGATTCCGGCAAAGGGTTTGCAAAATCTCTATTAGAAGCTGGTTTTGACCCTTGGATGGTTGAAGCTCGTGGCCATGGAGATAGCCCCGAGAATGACAGCTACAAAGATAATGATGTTGAGGTGTATTCTCAGTTTGATATGCCAGCAGTTCAAAATTTCATTTTTGAGCAAACGGCTAAAAAAGCTTTCTGGATTGGTCATTCCTTGGGAGGGGTGACCATAGCTACAGCCGTGGCAGGAGGCTATGCGGATATAGCCAAGATACAAGGTGTAGTGCTGTTTGGTTCTCAGGTAAGTCGTTATCCCATTATATTACGCATACCTGGCATTAGGATGTCAGTTAGGCTGGCGCTTTTAGCTAAGAAAAGGTTATCAGGTAAAAATATTGGTCCTGAACATGAGCCGGTTGGAATCGCAAAAGAGTTTGTACGCTGGGCTGGGTTGCTTAGTGGTTGGAGTTCCAAAAAGGGAATATCCTATTGGAAATCAAAGCAAGGATTAACAATTCCTACCTTAGCTTTTGGGGCTCAAAAGGATAAGGGTGACCCCGCGAGGCACTGTCTTAAGCTTGCAAAATCCTTTTCAAATAATACTAAGTTTTATCTTTTATCTAAAAAAGAAGGCTTTAAGCAAGACTACAATCATGTGGATATGGTTGTAAGCAAGCCAGCGGAAGAAGAAGTATGGCCTAAGGCCATTGAATGGATGAATTTAACGTTTAGCCAATAAAATTGGAGTTTTAAATACGATGCAATATGTAACACCAGATTTGTGTGATGAATACCCAGAAGTGGATGTGTTGGAGCCAATCTTTAATAATTATGGTGCCAAAGAATCTTTTGGCGGTGAAGTGGTAACTATAAAATGCCATGAAGATAATTCCTTGGTTAAGGAGCAAGTGGCGCAGCCTGGTCACGGTAAAGTGATGGTGGTTGATGGTGGCGGCTCATTAAGGAATGCTTTATTGGGAGATATGTTAGCAGAAAAAGCTGCGGAAAATGGCTGGGAAGGTTTGGTTATCTATGGCTGCATTCGCGATGTAGACGTAATAATGGAAACAGAGCTAGGTGTTCAAGCGCTTGGTGTGGTTCCAAGAAAAACTGAGAAAAAAGGCATTGGTGAAATGAACGTGCCCGTTAAGTTTGCCGGGGTACAAATTAATCCCGGAATGTTTATATACGCAGATAATAATGGTGTCATTGTTTCAGATAAGGCATTAAAAATGCCAAGTTAAGAGAAGCCTGTATAAAGCTGTCTAGCTTTATACAGGCTTACAAAGTCACATATTATTTTTTATTGAAAGAAGTTTACCCATACACATAGTCCCATTAATTTAGGTTTGGCAGACTGTAGATACGAAGTCGATTCCTTTGCATTTTGACTAAGGGCATCTATTTCACTTTGATAGCTACCTGGAACAATCTCTAGTGATTTATAGCGTGCAAGCTCTCGATTTGTTTTCTCCATCATGTTTAATACTGATTGTTCAATAGCCTCCTTTGATGTATGTGCTGCAAGTTTTTCACTTAAACTTACCGCTTTGACTATTTCTGGCCATTTCATTTTTATGATTTCTTGAGCCATATCTTTTTTGATGAACTCGTTATTATCTCGCATCTCATCAAGGTCAATTGTCTTGCTCATATTCTTTAATTCATCACTTATGGTGTAGTGACGAGTCTGAGGAGCCAAATAACGATTAAGCTCCAAACGACCAGGGCCATCGGCCTTGACCTGGTAAAAGGTTTCAACAAATACCTGTCCATTTTTATATGTCTTATCTTTAAATAAGGCGCATGAAGTAAATGCATTTCCTGAAGCTTCTAAGTCATCCACGATGTCCTTGATCCAAGGGTGATCCCATGAAATAAACTCTAAGTCCTCTCGCAAAGATGCTTGCTTGCGATCAAATGTAATGGTCGCTTTATCGTCTCTTAAGCTGTTAATAAAAGAAAAAGGGCAGTTCTCTTGAGGGCTTATAATGATGTTCTGAGCGCTCGTAAATTCAGTTTCTATATGGCTATTGTCAAATATATTAAGCAAAATCGCCTTCAGATCACCTTGCCCGTCATCTGACGAATTGATGGAGTCTATTAGCGGATCAATTCTTTTCTCGGAAAATGAATGCTGCTCCAAAAGCCTATCTCGACCTTGCTCTATTTCTGCTAATAGTTGAATGCTGGCTTGTTCGCACTGAGTGATTATCGCTTCTGCGTTATTACCCGTTTCGAGCATATCTTCAATTTCGATACTATAGGCTTCGAATATAGGAGATGCCGCCGGGTTCGGCTTGGTAAACATGTCAAAGCCGTGGTGATACAGAGCGGCCATGCGGGATTGAGCGCTACGAGCTTGCAATGGCACGTGAATATAAATGTCGCTGCCTTGACCTATACGGTCTAAACGACCAATGCGCTGATCCACTAAATCTGGGTGATTGGGTAAATCAAACAGCACTAAGTTTTGTGCATGCTGGAAATTACGCCCTTCGCCGCCAATTTCACTACAGACTAAAACTTGAACGCCATCATCTTCTACAAATTGTGCTGCTATTCTATCTCTATCGATCAGGTCATGGTGCTCATGAAAGGCGCCTGCTTCAATTGAGGTGGTTAGGTTTATTTGGTCCGTTATTAGCTGAGCATTTTCAGCTGTCTGGCAAATTAATAAAACCTTTTTGTCACCTTGTTGGGGTAACCAGTCAAGCAGCCATTCCAAATTTGTTTGATCTTTTAGGTGGTAAAATTGGCAATGTCTCTCGGGGAAACCAGCTATGCTTCTGCGGGTATTGCGGTAGACCATTCTGCCAGTGCCGTAGCGATCAGCCATCCAGTCGATAAATATATTTTCATCGTCGTTATTATCAATCGTATCTTCAGCAAACTGTAAAAGTTTATCATCGCCCAATTTGGTTATTTGACTGAGAGACGCACTTAGCCCTTCAATTTCAATGGAATCTACAATCTGACTTACCAATCCATATTGCTGCTCTTCACTTAGAAACTGATCTAAATCAGAAAAACGAAGAGGGTCTAGCATGTGAAGGCGAGCAAAATGACTCTCTACCCCAAGTTGTTCGGGGGTAGCTGTCAGCAAAAGAACGCCTGTGCTGACTTTGGAAAGTTCAAAAGCACTCTGGTAAGCCTTGGATTGCCACTGTAATCGATGGCTTTCATCTATAACCATCATATCCCATTGGGTGTCGAGGGCCTGATCGATATACTTGCTGTTTGATAGCCAATCAAAATTACACAAGGCTACTTGCACCTGATTAAAAGGGTTGGCGCCTTGTTGTTCTGCGCAAAATTCATCATCAATAAGCGTGCAATCAAGATTGAATTTACGTTTCATTTCCACTAGCCATTGATTGATTAGTGGTGCTGGTACACATATAAGTATGCGTTGGGCCCTTCCACTCATAACGAGCTGATGGATAACCAAGCCGGCCTCAATTGTTTTACCTAAGCCTACTTCGTCTGCCAGCAATGCTCTGGGTAGCGGCATATTCAGGATTTGCTGGGCAACATCATATTGGTGAGGAATAATGTTTATTTTTGGGCCTACAAATCCATGGCACAGCTGCCCTTGATGGTGAGTAGAGGCTTGTAGGAAATTCCGGTATAAATTGAACCACTTAAAGCTTCCAATTTGACCGGCTTGCAGGCGCTCAAGCGGTGATATCTTGCCTTGATTGTGAGCCAGCTTGTCTTCACTTACCCAGCTTTCTGAGGAAAGTTCGTAATATAAAACCCCAGATCTTTCCTGGAGAGATACAATACTTTCGATGGAGCCACTGAGTAACTCAACCTTATCTCCCGTTGTAAACTTACAACGAATGAGGGGAGTAGTGCCAATAGAGTAGAGCCTGTTGGTTTCTGCATGGGGAAATTCGATGGTGACTCTACGATGCTCACACTCACTAACAACACCAAGGCCCAATTCAGGCTCAGCAAGGCTAATCCAGCGCTGCCCGTTTACATACTGACTCATATATCCCCCCATATTTGAGGGCGGATTTTATCACTTACTTGAGCAGGTCTCAGCTTTTAATTTCAGCGATTTTCTTTTTAATGTTAACTTCAAAGCGTCTGTACATGCCTTCTGTCATTTTAAGGTGATCAAAGATGGGTTCTTTTATCTTTTCCCATTCGTGATTGTCTACGCACTGCGCAAGGTAACCAGGTAAGCGCGATATTTGCTCAGCTATTTTAAGTACTAAAAGTAACTCTCCAGCGTCGTCTTTTTTATCTATCTGGGCGATAATTTTTTCCGGATCATGATGTAAGTGAATGCATTTGCTTATGCTTCCGCTTAACCCCCAGTTTGTTGCGAGCTGAGCTCCTAATGCGGCATGAGATGAGCCAAAGTGTTTTTTCTCGTACTCGCTGATTTGGCTATTCTCTTCAAAATAGGCGGCCTTTATGGCTTTAGGGTATTCTGGAACTGTTTGGTTTAGCAAGGCCATGCCAGCATTGTGGAATACAGCAGCTGTATAACTTTCGTCAGTAGAGGCTGTATCCAGTTCTTTACTTATAAATACAGAGGTAACTGCTACCTTAATACTTGTCTTCCAAAGTTCACTTAGCAGCTTATGCTTTCCCGAAAAAACAGTGGTTCGCAATAATCGGCTGGTTGTGAGATTTACAATGCGGTGCATCCCAAGCATGCGCACTGCTTCGTCGGCACTCTTTATTTCTCTGACAAGACTAAAATAGGGGGCATTAATTGTATCTAGTACCTCTTTTGCTAAGTCCTTATGGTCAGTTATGACTTTCCCTATGGCGTTAAGGTCATTCTTGGCGTCTTTGAGCTCCGTAAGAATCTCGGGGGTAGCCGGGAATTCAATGGTAGGCGACGAGGTCGCGGTTTCCGCCATAATTTAATCTCCTTTTATATCTGTATTTTAGTATAGGGTATTTGGCGAAAACTGAAGGGCATGAGAAAATAAAAGTTAAAATTAAGGTTGGTAGCTATGTTGTCTTATATTGAACCCGTTTTCAGGCCTCCAAGCGAGGCTCGCTCTCTCATTTTACAGGTCACTAATGGTTGCTCTTGGAATAATTGTTCCTTTTGCGAAATGTATACTCAAGAGCAGAAGAAGTTTCGAGCAAGAAAAGAAGAGGATATCTTTCAGGATATTTTAAAGGCTTCTCGGTCGGTTATGCCATTCGAAAAGGTGTTTCTTGCAGATGGAGACGCGATGGTTTTGCCTATGCGTAAGTTGACAGCAATACTCTCTGAGATTCGATCAAAAATGCCCTGGGTGAAAAGAGTGACATCTTATTGTCTGCCCCGTAATCTCAATAAAAAGTCAGTTGAAGACCTTCGATCGTTGAAAGAATTAGGGTTGGATATTTTGTATGTTGGTTGTGAGTCTGGCGATGATGAGGTGCTGCAGCGTGTGAACAAGGGTGAAACTTATGAAAGTCAGAAACAGGCGCTGCTAAAAATACGAGAGAGTGGCTTAAGATCATCTGTAATGATACTAAATGGCTTGGGTGGTGTTAAATATTCGGAGCAGCATGCAAATAATTCAGCCAAGTTAATGAATGAATGCCAGCCTGATTATTTATCCACTTTGGTGGTGAGCTTTCCCATGGGAGAGGAGCGCTTTCAAGAGGGGTTCGATGGGGAGTGGCAAGGGCTAGATCAAACAGCCTTGTTCCTGGAGCTGCGCTATTTTATTAGCAAACTAGACCTGCAAAAAACCATTTTTAGAAGTGATCATGCTTCTAACTATTTGCCGTTAAAAGGTAATTTAGGTGCAGATAAAGACCAGATGTTAGAGCAATTAGATAAGGCGCTCTATCAGCCGGATCAGGTGCAGCTGCGTCAAGAGTGGCAAAGGGGGCTTTGATGGTTGATCCTACGAATTCTTTATCTCTTGCTGCGCAATTGGGAAAGTATGATGAATCGATTAATAGTCTTCCGCCTATAGATAGCTGGACTCCCGAGTTATCGGGGAGCATGGACATGCAAATTAAAAAAGACGGGGGCTGGTGGCACGAAGGGGAGCTAATTAAAAGAAATAAATTAACTCGATTATTTAGCTCAATCTTAAAGAAAGAGGGCTATGATTACTTTTTAGTTACTCCGATTGAAAAGTGGCAAATTCAAGTTGAGGACATGCCATTTATGGTGCAGCTCGCCGATATAAAGGTAAAGGCTAAGCAGTCAATAGTTACCCTCATGACTAATGTAGGAGATGTTGTTGAATTGAATTCAGGTAATACTTTCTACTTGGATGATACTGGCTTGCCTTTCATAGAAGTAAGAAAAGGCTTAATGGCGCGTTTACACAGGAACGTGTATTACCAGCTGGCTGACCTAGCGACTGAAAATGCAGGGGGGCAATTTGTTATTAGCAGTGGCGGTGAGAATCATATATTGGGCTAGTTGATCAAAATATGTTCCACGAGGAACAAATATTGAACAGTTTGGAAGCAGAGTTTTTATATAACTGTTTTCGAAATAATAAAAAAGGAGCCTTAGGCTCCTTTTTTATTATTTCTCACTAAGTAACCTCCGTATTGGAGGGTATTAGTTGTTACATGTTTGGATAGTTAGGGCCGCCAGCACCTTCTGGTGTTACCCAAGTAATGTTTTGGGCAGGGTCTTTAATATCGCAAGTTTTACAGTGTACGCAGTTTTGAGAGTTGATTTGGAAGCGTTTTCCAGCTTCGTCTTCAATGATCTCGTAAACACCAGCCGGGCAATAGCGCTGAGCAGGCTCATCATATAGAGGTAGGTTTTTCTCTAAAGGAATACTCGCATCCGCCAACTTAAGGTGACAAGGCTGGTCTTCAGCATGGTTAACGTTACCAATAAACACTGAGTCAAGTTTAGCAAAGCTAATAACACCGTCTGGCTTAGGGTAGTTAATTTTCTTGCACTCACTGGCAAGCTTCATGGTGGCATGGTCGGGAGTGGTGTCATGCAGTGTGAATGGTAATGGCATAATATTGTGGTGTATGTAGTTGAAGGCGCCGCCTCCGAACATTCCAAATTTATGCATAGCAGGGCCAAAGTTACGGCTATGATGCAAATCTTTATGTACCCAAGAAGCTTCAAACGCTGCAGTGAATTCAGTGATTTCATCATTTGCACGGCCAGCTTCTATCGCCACCATGATTTGTTCGGCTGCAATCATGCCGCTCTTCATGGCTGTATGAGTACCTTTGATCTTGGCGAAATCAAGAGTACCTGCGTCGCAACCTACAACTAGGCCGCCCGGAAAAGTCATCTTAGGTAGGCAGTTTAAGCCGCCTTTAGTGATCGCTCTAGCGCCGTAAGATGCACGTTTCCCACCTTCAAGATGTTGCTTAAGAACAGGGTGGTGCTTAAGGCGTTGAAATTCGTCAAACGGGCTAACGTGTGGGTTGTAATAAGATAGGTCCGTAATTAGGCCTACTACTACCTGATTGTTTTCAGCGTGGTAAAGGAAGAAACCACCTGTAGAGCCTGATTCGGTTAAAGGCCAGCCTGCGCCGTGAATAACTAGGCCTTCTTGGTGCTTGGCTGGGTCAATATCCCAAAGTTCTTTGATGCCAATGCCGTAATGTTGTGCGTCTTTACCTTCGTCAAGCTTGAATTCAGCCACTAGCTGCTTACCAAGGTGTCCGCGGCAACCTTCTGCAAATACGGTGTACTTACCGCGCAATTCCATGCCAGGCATGTAACTGTCTTTTTGCTCGCCAGTTTCGCTTAGGCCCATGTCTCCTGTTATAATGCCTTTAACGGCGCCATCTTCAACGATGTATTCGTGTGCAGTGAAGCCTGGGTATATTTCAACGCCAATGGCTTCTGCTTGCTCCCCTAACCAGCGAACAACATTACCAAGGCTGACAACGTAGTTTCCATCGTTGTGCATAGGCTTAGGAATCATCCAGTTTGGAGTCTTAATGCCTTTTTCAGCACCCGTTAAAAAGTATACTTCGTCCTTTTTAACTTCGGTGTTTAAAGGTGCACCTAGTTCTTTATAGTTGGGGAAAAGCTCAAGTAATGCGCGGTCTTCAATAACAGCACCTGAAAGGGTGTGGGCGCCGACTTCAGATCCTTTTTCAACTAAGCATACGCTTAATTCTTGGCCTTTTTCTTCGGCAATCTGTTTTAGACGTATAGCAGTCGATAAGCCAGACGGTCCGCCGCCAACTACGACGACGTCATATTCCATCGCTTCGCGTTCCATTGAATTCTCCTCAAAGTTCAAGCTAGGCTAACCCTTATAGTTGGGTTATGTATCAAATTAGGCCAAATCGGGCCAAAAAGTGCGCGTAGTATACTGATTTCACTGGATTTGGCCAAATACAATATGTTCCGGGCCAACCAGAAATACGCGAGTACTGATGCGCAAAAAATATTACAAATTCTCAAGATTCAAGACTAGCATTCAAACGCGCGTTTGAATAGAATTCAGCACACAAATGTTAGCTAAGCAGGAATTCGAGAGAAGTCAGAAATTAAATGCCTAATTTCGGCGCGTATTGACCTTGTCATCATTTAAGTTCAATATATTGCGCCGTTAAGAGTGACGGGCATATCTAGTTTTTGTTTCTTATGTTTTGCCTGCCTTGCTCTATAAATCCACTCAATTTGACGGAGAATCTATGAAGGTTCTTGTTGCTGTTAAGCGTGTCATTGACTACAACGTTAAAGTACGCGTTAAAGCCGATAACTCTGATGTAGATCTAGCCAACGTAAAAATGGCTATGAACCCATTCTGTGAAATCGCAGTAGAAGAAGCGGTACGCCTTAAAGAAAAGGGTGTTGCCACTGAAATCGTTGTTGTTTCTATAGGTCCTAAAGTTGCTCAAGAGCAAATTCGTACATCACTAGCCCTAGGTGCAGACCGCGGTATTCTAGTTGAGACCGAAGAAAAGCTTGAGTCACTAAGTGTGGCAAAAATTCTTAAAGCTATCGTTGATAAAGAACAGCCTCAATTGGTTATTCTTGGTAAACAGTCTATCGACAACGATAACAACCAAACTGGTCAAATGCTGGGTGCATTAACTGGCTTGCCTCAAGGTACATTCGCTTCTGAAGTGACTGTTGAAGGCGACAAAGTTAACGTTACTCGTGAAATTGACAGTGGTTTACGTACAGTTGGCCTTTCTTTGCCAGCCATCGTTACCAGTGACCTACGTTTGAACGAGCCTCGTTATGCATCTTTGCCTAACATCATGAAGGCCAAGCGTAAGCCTTTAGAGGTTGTAGCGCCTAGTGATCTTGGCGTAGAAGTTAAATCTACTCAGACCCTTGTTAAAGTAACTCCTCCTGCAGAGCGTTCTGCTGGTATCAAGGTTGCTAGTGTTGATGAGCTAGTTGATAAACTTAAAAACGAAGCGAAGGTACTGTAATGAGCATCTTAGTTATTGCAGAGCACAATAATAGCGCCATTAATGGTGCTACTTTAAACACTATTTCAGCGGCTAAAGCCATCGGTGGCGACATCGATCTGTTAGTAGCTGGTGAAGCTTGTGGCACAGCTGTTGAAGGCGCTGCAAAAATCGAAGGCGTTACCAAAGTATTGGTAGCTGACGACGCAGCTTATAAATATCAACTAGCCGAGTCTATGGGCGATCTAGTAGCTGAGCTTGGTAAGGGTTACACCCATATCTTGGCTCCTGCTACTACAACTGGTAAAGATTTCCTACCTCGCGCAGCTGCCTTGCTTGACGTGAACATGCTTTCTGAAATCATCAAAGTTGAATCTGCTGATACATTCTTGCGTCCAATCTACGCCGGTAATGCTATCGCAACCGTTCAATCTAGCGATGCTATTAAAGTAATTACCGTTCGTGCAACTGGCTTTGACGCCGTAGCAAGTGAAGGTGGTTCTGCCTCTGTTGAGTCAGTAGCTACTGTTGCAGATAAAGGCATTTCTGCTTTTGTTGGCGAAGAGCTAGCGAAATCTGATCGTCCTGAGCTAACAGCTGCAAGCATTGTTATCTCTGGTGGTCGCGGTATGCAAAACGGCGACAACTTCGAAATGCTTTACAAGGTTGCCGACAAGCTTGGCGCTGCTGTAGGCGCATCTCGTGCTGCAGTTGATGCGGGCTTCGTACCGAACGACATGCAAGTGGGCCAAACAGGTAAAATTGTTGCTCCTGACTTGTACGTAGCGGTTGGTATCTCTGGTGCCATTCAGCACCTTGCTGGTATGAAAGATTCTAAAGTGATCGTTGCGATCAACAAAGATGAGGAAGCGCCTATCTTTCAAGTTGCCGACTACGGGTTAGTGGCTGACTTGTTCGAAGCGATTCCAGAGTTGGAAAGCAAACTTTAATTAGCTGCTTTTTTGCTCAAAGCCTGGCTATGCCAGGCTTTTTTTTGCTCATAATAAAGATAATTAAGATTTAAAAGGCAGTATTTGCTTCAGTCGTTTTAAATATAGGAAACTACTAGGTACACTGGAAGTCTATCTAGATAAGAATAACAACAATGGATACAGGTACTGAGTGGACTCAATCGAACAAACCCCTACGTCATCTCGCTTACCCTATGGATTTGCTAAAAGATTTGGCCTAGCGGCTGAATATAATGCCGATACAGGCTATCTAGCTTGGTATAAGGACGATACACCTGTCCAGGCCATGCTTGAGTGCATGAGAATCTTGGGCGCCAAAGTAAAGTTTCAGGCCGCATCCGAAGACGACTTCAATATTCAGCTTTCCCGAATTTACCAGGAAACAGGTGACAGCCGAGAGGCCATGGAAGAGTTGGGTGACGATATGGACCTAGCCAGCCTAGCAAATATGATTCAGGAAACCGAGGATCTATTAGAGCAACAAGATGACGCTCCGATCGTTCGCTTAATTAACGGCATATTAACGGATGCCGTTAAACGCAACGCGTCTGATATCCATATAGAAACATTTGAAAAACGCCTTGTGGTTCGGTCTCGAGTAGATGGCGTCTTACAAGAAGTACTGGAGCCCAAAAGAGCTTTAGCGCCACTGTTGGTTAGCCGGATAAAGGTAATGTCTAAACTTGATATTGCAGAAAAAAGACTTCCGCAGGATGGGCGAATTGCCTTGAGACTAGCGGGGCGGGAAGTGGATGTTCGAGTGTCTACCATGCCATCAACACACGGTGAAAGAGTGGTAATGCGATTGCTTGATAAGCAAGCTGGGCGTTTAAATTTAAAGCAGCTAGGCATGAAGGGCGATAACCTTAAGAACCTGCTAAATATTATCAGCAAGCCCCATGGCATTATGCTAGTAACTGGCCCCACTGGTTCTGGTAAAACTACCACTCTATACGCAGCCCTTAGTGAGCTAAATGACAGCTCCAGAAATATCCTTACCGTTGAAGATCCTGTGGAATACAGTCTGCCAGGAATAGGGCAGACACAGGTAAGTAACAAAGTAGACATGACCTTCGCCCGTGGTTTGCGCGCTATATTGCGACAAGACCCGGATGTAGTGATGATAGGTGAAATTCGAGACCGGGAAACTGTTGAAATTGCTGTACAGGCATCTCTTACTGGTCACCTAGTATTATCAACCTTGCACACCAATACTGCTGTTGGAGCCGTTACACGCTTACAAGACATGGGAATTGAACCATTCCTGCTAGCTTCGAGCCTTGTGGGAGTAGTGGCTCAGCGGCTTGTGCGCACACTCTGCAAAGAATGCAGCACTGAATATGAGGCGGACGAAGCCGAAAAAGCATTATTCAATATGTCTCCCGAAGAAAGCCTAACCCTACATCATGCCCAGGGCTGTGTTAAATGCAGTGGTACTGGTTATAAAGGGCGTCGAGGCATTTATGAGATTATTGAAGTTGACGAGCCCCTTAAAACCCTCATACACAACGGTGCAGGCGAAATTGAGCTGAACAAATATGCCCGTACACGCAGCAAAAGTATTCAGCAAGATGGCCTGCAAAAAGTACTGGCTGGTGAAACCACTGTAGAAGAAGTACTTCGAGTAAGTAAGGCATAACATGGCAGTTTTTGAATACGTTGCCCTTAACGATAAAGGCAAGCAAAAGAAAGGAATCATAGAGGCTGATAGCCCTCGACAGGTGAGGCAGCAGCTAAGAGATAAACAGTGGATGCCGCTGTCCGTTGAGGCAACTGAGGTTAAGAACGCTAAAAATCCCTTGGCTAGCTTATTCCGACGAGGCATTAACACCGCTGACTTGGCAATGCTTACCCGTCAGCTATCAACGCTTATATCTGCTGGCCTGCCCATTGAAGAAACCCTTAGAGCCACAGCCGAACAAACTGAAAAAAAACACATAAAATCCATGATTTTGGATATACGCTCCCGAGTATTGGAGGGGCACAGCCTTGCGGCAGCTCTTGAGGATTTCGACTACGCATTTCCCAAGCTATACCGCGCAACAGTAGCGGCAGGAGAGCATGCCGGACACTTGGATACCGTACTGAATCGTTTGGCCGACTACATGGAAACAAGCCAGGTTAATCAGCAAAAGATTAAATTAGCAGCTGTGTATCCTGTCATTCTTTGTATTGTTGCTGTGGGCATAGTGGTTGGCTTATTAACTTATGTTGTTCCAGATATCGTTGAGGTATTTGTAAAGAACGGTCAGCAGCTTCCGCCACTAACTCAAGTAATGATCACTTCAAGCGATTTTCTTAAAGCCCATGGATTCAAGCTGGGTTTTGTCATCGCCGCTATGTTTGTTGGGTTTAAGTGGGCCATTAAAAAAGAAAAAATAAAATATCGCTATCATGAGTTCATGTTGAGCATGCCATTTTTTGGCAAAATGATTAAAGGTTTCAATACCTCTAGCTTTGTCAGTACGTTAGCCATCTTAAACTCCAGTGGTGTGCCTCTCGTTGAAGCGATGAAAATAGCGGCCCAAGTGGTTGGCAATGTAGTCATTGAAGAGCGTCTTGGTATTGCATCTCAACAGGTCACCGAGGGAGGAAGTCTCCACCAAGCTCTAAAGGAGACAAAAGTATTTCCGCCTATGATGATGCATATGATCGCTAGCGGTGAGGTCAGTGGTGAACTTGACCTTATGTTAGAAAAAACAGCAAAGAATCAGGAGTCAGATTTACAAAATACAGTGACAACGTTGGTGAGTATGTTTGAACCTATTATGCTCCTTGCGATGGGTGGCATAGTTGTACTAATTGTTATCGCCATTATGCTACCCATATTAAATATGAACCAAATGATTTCCTAGTCGTCATGTTAATAAGCAATATTACAAACTATTAAACTTAAAGGAGTGGATATGAAAAATCAAAAGGGCTTTACCCTAATAGAGATAATGGTAGTACTAGCAATACTGGCAGGGCTCATTGCTATGGTCGCACCAAACATTATTGGTGAAGCGGGAGCCGCTCGCGTTAAAACCGCCAAAGCAGAAATGGCAAATATTTCATTGGCGCTGGATATGTACAAACTAGATAACTTTACTTATCCGTCAACTTCTCAAGGCATTGAAGCATTGTCTAGTAAACCTTCAGGCTCTCCAGAACCAAAAAATTACAAGTCTGGTGGCTACATGAAAAAGCTACCAGTAGATCCTTGGGGTAATGCCTACATCTACTTTTCTAAAAAGAGCAGTTACGAAATTGTTTCTTTAGGTGCCGACGGTGAAGAAGGTGGCGAAGAAGACGCAACAGACATTAGCAGTAACGACTAATAAGCACATGAAGTCGCAGCGCGGATTTACATTAATCGAAATATTAGTAGTACTGGTTATTATTGCCATGCTTGTTTCTATGGCTGCCATTAACACCGGTGGCGATCCGCGTAAAGACCAACTTATTAATGAAGCCGAGCGCCTTAAATTTTTTCTTGAGGCCGTTTCAGATGAGGCTTTGTTTCAGAATAAGGACATCGGCTTTGAAGTGACAAAAAATAAGTTAACGCCTTATTCTTACGAGGAGGCTATATCGACTAATGGAAGATCTGGCAGTGCCAACTCTACAACTGCAAATTCAAAAATCGAATACGAGTGGATGCCTTATAAAGGACGATTTACAGATGTATTTGAACTAAGCATGGAGGAGATGCTTTTTTTACTTAAAGTTGATGGTCAGGCTGTGGTACTTGATTACGCTCAAGAGAAAGCGGAATCCGATAAGATTGAGCCGCAATTCTACGTTTTGAGTTCAGGCGAACAATCAGTTGCTTCCTTTGAAGTATCAATAGAAGACTTGGAGTTCTCAGTCACAACCAGAGGAATGGGAGTGGGGCGCTTTTATGTGGATATCAACAGTGAAAAATAAACAAAGCGGCTTTACTCTATTAGAAGTCATGATTGCCATTACAATTTTTGCCATGCTCGCCACGACAGTATCGCAAGTGGCATCAGTCACAGTAGACAATCAAATCCACCTGGAAAAGAAAATGCTAGCGGCTTGGATAGCAGAAAATAAACTGATTGAAATGCGTTTTTTACCTTGGAATGATATTAAAAAAGGAACGGATGAAGTAAAAATGTCCAACAGGGAATGGCTTATAAATACAACGGTGAGCATCAAAAAAGATTTTGGTGGCATACCAATGGAAGCAAAAGAAGTGACGGTTGCCGTGTCTTTAAAAAGCGAGCCCGACTCAGTGTTGCAGTCGTTCGTCTCATTTTTGGCGAATGACGATGTCTAGTTCCTATCGAGCCCAGGGCGGCTTCACACTCTTAGAAGTATTATTAGCCGTCACCATAACTGCTCTAATTGGCATTGGTGCCAGTCAACTTTTATCAAGTATTGCCAATACTAGCGCCTCAATTAATGAACGCTCATCCCAGCTTCGTACTGTTCAGCGCATGGATTTATGGGTAAAAAGAGATTTATGGCAGGCTGCTGGCAGAAAAGTTTTAGATGAAAATGGCGACTATAGGGAGCCACTTACAAACGAAAGTGATTACTTAATCGAATTCACTCATTCCGGTCAGGCCAATGCCGCGTTTGGAAGCCTAAAGCGCTCGAACTTACAGCGGGTGGCCTACGCAGTTCGAAGTCACGATAGTGAGTATTGTACAGATGCTGAAAAACAAATCGGTGAAGAGATTGGAAATTGCTTAGTAAGATTATTCTGGCCTGTTTTAGATTTGGCACCAAACAGCGAAGGCCCAACTGTACAGGTCCTAATTGACAATATTATAGAAGCGGCCGTTTATTTCGCCGGCCAAGCGGTTGATTTAACAGATAGTAATAACAATATAGTAACGCAAGGCTGGGAAGAAAATTGGCCTTCTCCCTATATATCTCCCGGTATGATTTCCGATCTCGCTAAAATTAAGTTGGTATACAGCGTGGATAAACTTGGTGAGATTGAAAGAATTTATGAGGTGCCGCGACATGCCTTCATTCGCGAATAAGCAAAAGGGGCTAGCCCTAATTACAGTGTTATTTATTTTTGCTCTGGTTTCTTTATTGGCCATATCAATGCAAAGCCGCCAAAAAATGAGCATGGCCCAAGCCAGCGCCAGCATTAGTTTAACGCAAGCCCAATTGTTAGCGTTGAGTGTTGAAGATGTTGCTAAATCAGGTCTTATTTTTGATGCCAACCGAGATACTAATGCCGATGAACCATGGGATACATCGGCAGAGCAATGGAATCAACTACCACCAGTTGAATGGGCCGGTGCCAACATAGAGGTTTACGTTAGGGATCTACAAGGATTGTTCAACTTGAACTCGCTGTCGCCAGATGGGGTTAATCCTACGGCGGCAATGGCTCGATTTGAAAGATTAATTGACGAAGTTGGCAGTAAAACGGGCATACTTATCCCTAGTTCCGTTGCGACTAATTTAAAAGACTGGCTCGATCCCAACAGTACGGCAAGTTCAATTTATCAAAATATGGAACCGCCTTATAGCGCATCAGGAGTGCCTTTTTCTCATCCATCTGAGCTAATGCTTATAGAGGAAGTGGATCGCGATATTTATATTGCATTGGAGCCATACATCACAGCGCTGCCTGCAAAAACAACCCTAAACATTAATACTACTGAGTCTATGGTGTTAAAGTCTTGGGATTCAAAGCTAACCTTAGCCGACGCAGAGAAAATTGTTAACGTTACTCGCCCAGGCGCTTGTGGTCCTAGCGTTCGAAATAATAATGTACATGATAGTGTCTCTGACTTATTTGCTAACACAATACTTGACCCTTTGGTAAAAGCTTCCGCTGGGCAAAATCCAACTGGAAGATGGGACACAGCTGACTTCAGTCTTAACACCGTTTACTTTAGCGTATTCATTAAAGTCCAGATTGATGGGCAGGAAATGATTTTGGAATCCATTATAAAAAGAGATATGGATCCAAATACAGGGTTTGTCGGTGTGGTATATCGAGATTTCTCAAGAAAAGCCGCAGATATCGGCAGGCTAAAATTAATAAGTTGCACATAAAACATGAAATTACTTTTAATAAAAAGCGTGACTGAAGCCGCAAGTGTTATATCAGAAGATGGCGTAATTCATTTTCAAGAGCAATCAGAAGCCCAAGGTATTTTAAACCCTGTTGCAATGTTAATGGGTAATGATTGTAATATCCTAAGCGCGCCTATGCCCACTAAACAGGCTCGCCAAATTGTAAAAGCCTTGCCCTTTGCTATGGAAGAGCTTCTGGCTAATGATGTTGAGAGTAATCATCTACATTATATTGGGCGTAGCAATGGTCAAGCACATGCCTTGACCATTCAGCACAGTGTCATTAAGAACATAATAGAATTACATGCGCCGACAAAGCTATTCTATCTGCCTATGCTTTTACCCATTGGCCCTGATAATATTTCTGTATTAATCATTGAAGACAATGCCTGCGTTCGGATTAATGAGTACTCAGCTTTTAGTGTTCCTGTTGATTTTTTACCTTTAGCACTTGAAAAACATCTGAGCCAGGATGAAGGCAAACAAAATGTAATCATTAGTTATGCTGGAGATAAACTAGAATTACTTGAGCTACAACTTGAAAACCTTGGCTTAGGTATTGAGCAGAAAGAATTTTCTGAAGTGCTTCAATATATTCAATCACAAACTCTAATGACAGCAAATAATCTTCTGTCTGGCCAATACCAACTAAAAGCCAGTGGTGATAAAAAATCAAATTCAAAAATTAAAGCGGTCATCACCCTAGCCGCTTGTTTATTTGCTTTAATAATCAGTATTAATTTAATTACGGCTTCGCAGCAAACCAATTTGGCTGGGCTTGTGAAGGCCGCATCGAAAGAATTTTATTTAAAGTTATTTCCAGGTGAAAGAGTAAGAGGCATAAAGCGTCAGTTTGCTGAAAAGCTCGATAACAATACGGCTACTGCTCAAGGTAGCGCAGGCTTTACTCAAATATTGGCCATAACCGCAGGTGAGATTAGACAAAATAAGAGTGCTGAAATTCATGCAGTACGATTCACGGCAAAAAAAGGCACTCTTGAAATTAGTATTATTACTGAGAACGTTGCTCAATTAGACGGCATTAAGAAAAAACTAGAACAGAAGAATTTATCGGTGGAAATTGCATCGGCTAATAATGATGGCAAGCGCATTAAAGGGTTATTAAAGGTGTCTAAAAATGGCTGAGTTTATAGAGCGCTTTAAAGAGCAAAGCAAGCAACAGCTAATGGCATCCGGTATTTATCAGGGTGCATTATCTTGGTTCGATGGCTTAACTTCCCGTGATCAATTAATGGTGAAGTCGATATCCATGGCGATATTCCTAGCGCTAATATTTATTTGGATATGGCAGCCAAGCCAAGTGGCTAAACACAAATCGGAGCAACGCTTTAATAGTGAGTTAACCTTTCATAATAAAATGAAAGAAAATGCATTTCATTTTGGGGTAGCGAACAAAAACCCTAGCAGCAGCAAGGGCGGATCTATTCTAGGCGTAGTTAATAATACGGCCAAAGCCAAGAACATCACCCTGAAACGCTTTGAACCTGAAGGGCAGCAGGGACTAAGAGTTTGGTTAGATAGTGCTAACTTTAATTCGGTTATTGATTGGTTAGAGATTTTGGAAACTCAAAAGGGAATAAGCATAGAGCAAATTTCCATCGATAAAGTAAGCCCCGGTCTTGTCAATTTAAGAGCCGTCCTGAAATCGTAACGGAGAGATATTATGGATTTTGACTTATTTATTATAGGTGCCGGTTCGGCAGGTGTTAGAGCTGGACGTATGGCGTCTGGCATGGGGAAAAAAGTAGCCGTCGCGGAGTCTCGGTATTTAGGTGGCACCTGCGTAAATGTTGGCTGCGTACCTAAAAAGCTATTTGTTTACGCCAGTGAATTTCCTCACATGCAGGAAGAAGCTAAAGGTTTTGGCTTAGATATTAATCTAAATAAATTTGACTGGCCAACGTTAAGAGATAACAAAACCAAAGAGATAGAGCGCCTTAACGGCATATATAAAAATTTATTAGATAACTCAGGTGTCACCACGTTATGGGGGCATGCAAAATTAGTTGGGCCAAATTCAGTTGAACTGGATGGAAAAACCTACACGGCAGAGAAAATACTATTGGCGACGGGTGGCTGGCCAACTAAACCCGACATTCCGGGAAAAGAGCACCTCATTACCAGTAATGAAATTTTCTTTTTAGATACCTTTCCAAAATCAGCCGTTGTGATCGGCAGCGGCTACATAGCGGTAGAGTTTGCGGGGATTTTAAATGGCTTGGGATGTGAGACTCAAATTGCATCAAGGTCAGGCAGATTGTTACGCGGGTTTGATGAAAGCACTCGAACTATCGCCCAGAGGGAAATCCTAAAGAAAGGCCTTAATCTAATTGCTGAACAGCCTTCAGCGGTGGTTAAAAACAATGACGGCTTTGAGGTTCAATTTGCGTCGGGTATTAGTACTCAGGTAGAGCTGGTTGTATGCGCTACTGGGCGCACGCCCAATATCGATAACCTAGGGATCGATGAGCAAGGAATTGAATTAAGTAAGCGCGGTTTTATTAACGTGAATGATCAATATCAAACCAATGTCGAAAGTGTTTATGCGATGGGTGATCTTATCGATACTGCGCAATTAACGCCCGTGGCATTAGAGGAAGCAATGACTTTCCTACGACAGCAATATCAGGGGGAGTTAACTGCGCTTGATTACGACAATATTCCAACCGCAATTTTCTCTCAGCCGTGTATGGCGACAGTAGGCTTAAGCGAGGAAGGGGCGCGGGATAAAGGTTTTACAATTGACGTGTATGAAAGTGAATTTAAAGCACTTAAACACACTTTGAGCGGCTCGGATGAGCGTACCTATATGAAACTAGTCGTGGATAAAACTAGTGACAGGGTGCTTGGCGCTCATATGCTTGGGGAGCATGCTGGTGAAATATTGCAGGGCATTGCTATAGCGATCAAGGCTGGTGCTACTAAAGCTAACTTTGACAGCACCATTGGTATTCATCCTAGTTCTGCTGAAGAGTTTGTAACGATGCGAACACCAGCTAAACGATAGGGCCAGCTAGCACTCTGTATTTGAGCCGGTAAATCGACGCCAGTCTAGAAGTACACACGGTGGCTCATCGTCTTTATTCTCTAAATAGCCTGAGAAAAAGCTTAGAGTGTTGAGCTGCTGGTTATCGTCAACTTCCGACTGAGTTGTAAAGTCTGCAATGCCATAAGTCACAATGTCACTGATGGCATTTAAACGAACAGCAATCATTTTATGGCCGGTATCTATATACAAAAGAATAGGGCGAGTGATGTTCTCTAGGCGATCTCGCGCTGCGCCAAATAAGTTAACAAGCTTGCCAAAAGTTTTGCCGCGCTCAACTTCTAATATAGCCAGTGCTTTTTTGGCGTTTCCTTCTTCTCGTAATGCAAGTAATTCATCGGCAAGACCGTGCAATCGCTTGTGTGGAGCATCAAAGTCTTCAAGAATATCTGCCAGTAGCTCATCATCAGCCTGGAATCCGGAATACCAGCGCCCAAACCCGCATTGATTTGCATCTTTTACATGACTAAATGAGTCTCCGCTGCGCAAACTGGACTCAAGTGCATCCATCCAATCTTGATGTTCTTTTTCCTGATCCTTTAATATTTTTAGTAGGGCAATATTGGCCGTGTATTCTGCTTGGCAACCCATAAGATTCGCGAGGTCGTAGATAGGTACTGGCTTACCTTGATAACTTGTAACTTCAGCTCCAACTTTTTCATTAACTTCAATGCGTGTTGTCTTACGCTTATCTTGCTCTATGTATCGAACTTCACTGACGGGCGTAGCGTACTGGGTTTGGCCAACATAGAAAGTAATGACCTCCAATGTGTCACTTTGATCAAATACAGATAGTGGCTGTGTGTCGACTGCGGCTTCCATAGGGTACTCAAGTGTTGGCATTTAACCTTAATTCTAGACAAAGAATCTCTCTATGCAATTTCCGATAAATGTTATTATCGGAAATTAGGTAAAACTAGGATGATCGCGCTTAAAAATAAATATGCCCTGACTTGTCTATCTAATACAGCCTACTGACATTACTTGTTACAATAGACAGATCATTTGCCAATAGGCAAAAACTGTATTTGTGCGCTAAACCGCCTATCAACTGTAAACTCTCTGTAACCAATTGATACCATTGCTATAATGGCTACCTATTTATAAAGGCTTTGTTAATGTCTCAACAAATCACTATAACTCGTCCTGACGATTGGCATCTGCATTTACGTGATGGCGCTTTACTAGAAAGTACCGTGCCGGCAACAGCCCGCATTATGTCGCGCGCTATCATCATGCCTAACTTGCAACCGCCAGTAATGAACGCTCAGCAAGCACTTGAGTATCGCGATCGTATCTTAAAGCAAAGCCAAGCTTTTCCCGATTTTAAGCCGTTAATGGTAATTTACCTGACTGATAATACTACACCGGAAATGATCGCTGAGGCCGCTGAGTCTGGGCATGTGGTTGCAGCAAAGCTTTATCCAGCTGGCGCCACCACTAACTCTGACTCCGGTGTTACTGACCTATCTAAATTATCGGAAATTGCTTCGGTAATGGCTGAATACGATATGCCCCTGTTGGTACACGGTGAAGTCACCGATCCAAGTGTTGATGTATTTGACCGCGAGAAACGTTTCTTAGATGAGGTATTAACGGGCCTTGTGGCTAAAGTCCCTACTTTGCGGTTGGTTGTAGAGCATATCACCACTAAGGAAGCGGCTCAGTTTGTTATGGGTCAATCTAACAATGTCGGTGCGACCATTACTCCTCAGCACTTAGCCTATAACCGAAACCACATGCTGGTTGGCGGTATTAAGCCACACTATTATTGCCTTCCAATTCTTAAACGTAATACACACCAACAGGCCTTATGTGACGTAGTAAGCCAGGGTCATAGTCGTTTCTTTCTTGGTACAGATTCGGCGCCCCATGTTAAATCGGCTAAAGAGAATGCTTGCGGTTGCGCTGGCTGCTTTACCTCCTATGCGGCGATAGAAATATATGCAGAAATTTTTGATGATCTAGGTGCGATTAATCACTTAGAAGGCTTCTCTAGCTTTAATGGTCCAGACTTCTATAAAATGCCTAGAAACTCAGACACCATCACGCTTGTTAAAGAAGACTGGGTCGCTCCAACTGAAATGCAATTTGGGAACGAAGTGATCGTCCCCCTTCGCGCTGGTGAAACTTTACGCTGGAAACTTAAGTAACCTTAATGCCAGCCATTCCAATAGCCATAATTGATAATCTAGACAACCTGCCGGATCCTTTTAGGTTGAGTCCGCAGGAGGTTGCGCCTCATCTAATCAATGAAGCTCAGCAAACAGATTATTACTACGTATTGCGTTATCTGTGCAGCTATAAAGGCAGTAGCGCTACGTTTAATGCATACAGGCGTGAAGTTGAACGCCTATTGCAATGGCTATGGGCTACACAGGAGCTGTCCTTACCGGATGTTCGCAGAGAGCATATTGAGCAATTTATGGAGTTCTGCATTTCACCTCCGTCCAACTGGATAGGCCTTAAGAATGTGGCACGCTTTAAAAACAAACACGGAGAGCGAGTTGGTAACAGTGAGTGGCGCCCTTTTGTTTGCCCCTCTAATAAAGCTTCTGGCATTAAGCCCAAAGTCTCAAATTACTCGCCTTCGCAAAAGGCCATTCAATCTTCTTTTGCCATATTAAGCTCTTTCTTTAATTTTCTGATACAAGAAGAGTTTTTGAGTGCAAACCCGGTTGCCCTAGTGCGTCAACGAAGTCGGTTTATACAGAAGGTACAAAACCGCCCCCAAGTTCGCCGCATTAGCAATTACCAATGGGATGAGGTTATGAGGGTGGCTGAAGATTTGGCAGCCAAAGATCCACAGCAGCATGAACGTACGGTGTTTATACTTAATTGCTTGTTAGGCATGTATTTACGGATATCAGAACTGGTAGCGGATGAACGAGCTACCCCTGTTATGGGGGACTTTAGAAGTGATTCGGACCGAAGTTGGTGGTTCCATGTGGTGGGCAAGGGAAACAAGAGTCGTGTTATAACCGTCTCAAACGATATGCTTGCCGCCTTACAAAGGTATCGTAGTTGGCTTGACCTACCCGCTTTGCCCCATCCTGGCGAGCCCACCCCGCTAATTGCTAAGGTTCACGGTCATGGCCCGGTCACCAGTACACGGCAAATACGAAATCTTGTACAGATGTGCTTCGATGGCGCTCATGCAAACCTGGTTGCTAAAGGCCAAGCAGAGGAAGCGACAGAGTTAAAGGCAGCCACTGTTCACTGGCTAAGGCACACGGGTATTTCGGAAGACGTGAAAATTCGACCTAGAGAACATGTGAAAGAAGATGCCGGCCACTCAAGTATGGCCACCACCGATAAGTATATAGACAGCGAATTAAGAGAGCGTCATGCAAGTGCTATCAATAAGAAAATAACTCGCCCCGCTAGCGATGAATAATTAGGCTACAGCCGGCCAAACGCTTAATGAATTTGCCAACACTTAACGCTAAGTTTGTTATAATGCGGCTTTTGCCCCTGCGTAGATCATTGTCATGAAGTTTGCCATCAAGCTGTTTCCCGAAATAACCTTAAAATCTCGCCCGGTTCGCAAGCAATTCATTGCTCAGTTACGACGTAATATTAAGAACTCGCTTAAGTACAATGGCATTGCTAGTCAGGTACAGGGTCAGTGGGACAGTATTGAAGTCACCATGGATGGGGATGAGCTAGAATTACCTGCTCGCGCTTGCATGCAACGAATACCTGGGATTGATAAAATCCTTACTGTTAAAGAACACAACTTCAAAACCTTCGATGACATCCTCGATATCGCTGAAAACATCTATGCCAAAGAGATAGAAAATAAAAGTTTTTGCGTTAGAGTAAAACGTAGCGGTGAGCATGATTTCCGCTCAATTGATGTTGAACGCTATGTTGGTGGCGGTTTATTACAGAGAATTAACGGCTCAACAGTAAAGCTTAAAAACCCTGAATACACAGTTAAGATGGAAATTCGCAAGCAAAGATTGCTTACAATCTCTGCCATTGATAAGGGTATGGGCGGATACCCTCACGGCTGCCTAGATGGCGTTTTATCTCTTATGTCGGGTGGGTTTGACTCTACTGTGGCCAGCTACCTCATGTCTCGCCGTGGACTATTAACACACTTCGTATTTTTCAATTTGGGCGGAACCGCCCATGAAGTGGGCGTTAAGCAGGCGGCACATTTCCTTTGGAAGCAATATGCTATTTCTCACGGCGTTAAATTTGTCACTGTCCCGTTTGAGGGCGTAGTGGCTGAAATCTTGAAAAATGTCGACAACTCTCAAATGGGCGTTATTTTAAAGAGAATGATGCTTAGAGCGGCCAGTAAGGTAGCTGATGACTTGGGAATTGAAGCCTTAGTAACGGGAGAATGTATCGCCCAAGTGTCCAGTCAAACCTTAAGAAATCTGAATGTTATTGATGCCGTTACCGATACTCTAGTGTTACGGCCGTTAATATGCATGGACAAGCCCGAAATAATCAATATCTCTAGAGAGATCGGTGCCTATGACTTTGCCGCCAGAATGCCTGAATATTGTGGCGTTATCTCGGTTAAACCCACTACCCGAGCAAAACCTGAAAAAATCGAATTTGAAGAAACCAAATTTGATTTTGAAGTTTTGAATGAGGCAATTAGGGATAGTCGAGTTGAAGCCATTAAAGACGTGCTCTCTAGTAGTGAGGGTATTATGGATATTGATTTGGTTCAAATTCCAGCAACCGACTCTATTGTAATTGACATCCGCTCTCCCCATGAAGAGGAATTGAATCCGCTTCACCTGACCAACAACACAATACTGAAAATTCCATTTTATGAGTTAATGGCTCATTTAGAAGATCTACCTAAAGACCGGGATGTACTATTGTATTGCGCCAAGGGCACTATGAGCCAAATGCATGCTCAACAACTTAAGCAGTCTGGAATAGAAAGAGTTAAAGTGTTTAAGCCTTCCTAGTTGTGTAAGCACTGAGCTTTATAAAAACTCAGTGCTTTAAAATTCACCCAGCTAAAGCTGGTAATAAAAATCCCCATCCTAGATATATGGCCCCTTCTAAAATAGGGCGACCGCCTTCATAAACCTCACCTTTCGGTAAAATAAAACGAACACATAATTCTGCTAACGCAAGATATAACAGCAAAAACACCACCGAGCTAAATAGCCAGGCCAGAACAGCAAGCTCTAGTTGGTATTCTATTGAAGATGCAAAATGGGCGCTGCCACTAATGGCCAAAGCAGCTCCTATATGCTGAACAGCGGCTTTAATTGCCACTGGATTCGTTTTCTTATCTATGGCTTTTATTATATCTCCACTGGTCCAGGCAATTCTTAAGCGAGTTTCTAAAGCCAATAAAAGCTGCGAAATTATAAAACCAAATAAAAGTGCGATCAATCCCAGGTTCGCATCCTGATTTGTCCATTGCATAGCCGCACGAATAACAATGGCCGTTCCAATTAAATGTGCGGCGGTTACAAGCGCTGCTGCTGAATTACCCTGCTGTGCAGCATGGTTTAAATCCATTGCAGGCAATACAAGCTTATCCTGAATAAGTGCACCCAGACGTAGAAGTATTAGAGCCAATATCCCATAGCCCGTGATCAGCGCCCACTCTTGCAAAATACCCAGACTAAAGCGACCAGTCGTTACTCCGGTTAAAGCAATCATTAGCCCCATCACCGCAGCCGCCGTTTCAATATTGCTAGCATCTGAATGTTGGGTTACAGGTTTCACTAAAAACCGACTAAGCCAGCGCATAGCTGCTACTAGGCTAAAGATTGCGATTAGATCAATCATTAGAAACACAATATATGACGGATCTGTTAAGAACCAATCCATAAAACTACCCTTTTGGAATACTCTGTAATGAGGTTTATAATGCCGTCATTAAAACTAAAGTCACGGCTTAATCATGAAAATTATTTCATTCAATGTAAATGGCATTCGTGCTCGACAGCATCAAGTTGAAGCGATTAAACAAAATATGAACGCCAATATAATAGGCATGCAGGAAGTTAAGGCAACTCCTGAACAGTTCCCGGTGGATTGGGTTCAAGAGTTGGGGCTTTATACCGAGGTCCACAGTCAGAAAGCACATTATGGTGTGGCCACGCTATCTGATAAACCCTGCCTTAGTGTACAGAAAGGTTTTCCGGGAGATGATGATGAAAGTCAAAAACGGTTCATTCATACCAGTCATGAAATGAGCAATGGTGAAACGCTTCACATTCTAAATGGGTACTTTCCCCAGGGTGAAAATCGTACCCATGAAACCAAGTTCCCCGCTAAAAAGAAATTTTATTCTGATCTACTTAGTTATTTAAATGACAATTTTAAAAAGAATGAAAATGTAATTGTTATGGGGGATATAAATGTAGCTCCCCATGATATGGATATCGGAATAGGAGAAAAAAATCAGAAGCGTTGGCTTAAAACCGGCAAGTGCGCCTTTTTACCTGAGGAGCGTGAATGGGTCGATAAGCTAGTAGATTGGGGTTTGCAGGATAGTTATCGAATACTAAATCCTAATACTAGTGACAGGTTTAGCTGGTTTGATTACCGCAGTCGTGGTTTTGAAGATATACCTAAAAGAGGACTGCGCATCGATCTTATAATGATCACAAAATCTTTAGAGTCACGCCTAATAAATGCTGGTATCGATTATGATATTAGGGGAATGGAGAAGCCCAGTGATCACGCCCCAATTTTTATCGAGTTAGAAGACTAAAAAAGTTAATTAACTGCCTTCCAATTGTTTGATATAGCTCATCCAGCCTTTTGCCTGGCTGGATGATGACTTAATAGCTGCGGCTTTACTTAAAGAGACCAAGGCTTTACGGCTACTTCCGAGACGGTACTGACAAATGCCATCTAACAGCAAAACCTCCCCAATTTGTTTGTCGGTTATTTCAAGTTTATATAGTTCATTAGCAACCAGTGAGCCTTGCTGCCATTTTTGAGCATCTACTAATAACCTTATCAACCGTAAACCCTCTTTGGAATTTCTAAATTGAGCGAATAACTGAGAGAGCACCGAGCGACCCTTTTCAATTTCTTTTGATTGCATCCAAGCTTGCTGCAAAAGTCTTAATGACTTTTCACTTTTGGGGATATCTTTAACAAACAATGCATGCTCCAACAACGTGGCGACTTTAAACGGATCTCCCTGCCCTGCTAAAAGTTGCCCCAAATTAATGTATTCAGATTCCTTTTCTATAAAGCCTTTTTTATTAGCTAAATCCTTTCCTATCGCAGCGTCAGTGTAGTCTTCTAACATTTGGTGAATGCCCGATTTTTGCATCCAATAATCTTTTTTATGAGGAAAATTAAGCACCAGTAGGTTGCTATAAACTAGCGCCTGACGATAGTCTTTCTGATGGTAATGCCCCGAAAATGCCATTTGCAACCAAGCCTCTTTTGGGTTTTTAGCTAATTTTATAGCTTGAATAATATGAGGTAACCCTTGGCTGTATTGATTGAGATAATAATAGCTAGCCGCTAGTAACGCATAGACGGGTGCCGATATTTGGTAGCCTTTGTTTGATATAGTAGATTCAAGTAAGACTGTAATATCTAAATATTTTTCTTGTGCTAATAGTATTTGCGCCAAAAATAACTTGAGCTGCAAATGAGTTTTATTATCCAGTCCGGTGAGGCTTACGGCCTTTTTAAGCAGAGCTTCGGCCTTGTTATATTGTTCTAGCTTAACTTGTAGCTGGGCATGGGTTTGCCAAGTTAAGGCTAGCCCTAAAGAATTCCCCTGTAAATCATTTTCAAGTTCAATAAGGTCTGACTCTATATCTAAAAGGCCTTCAGGCTTGGTAGTTTCATTAATAGTTTGCTGAATATCGTTTAATTTGTTGTAAGTACGAGGGCTTAATAAAGCAGCACTCACTTGCAGGCTTAAAAATAAAAATAATATGACAGCGGCTTTCATGACAATCCTACTTCTCTAAACTAAATTCAAAAGTTTTAGTGGCTTCTTGAGCAACTGGTTTACCGTCAACTAGTTTAGGCTTAAAGCGATATCGATAGGCTGCCCTGATTACTTCACGCTCAAACACACCTTTCGGATTTGAATCAATCGGTTCGACGTCTTCTACAGATCCTTCTTTTGATATCTTTAAGCGTACAATTACATAGCCTTCAATCTTCCGTGACTTAGCTTGGGCTGGATACCTAGGCTCTACTTGAACCAGGGGGATTACATCGCTGTCTCCTACGCCATACCCTGCTAGCATACTGCCCATAGCATCACCCTTGAAGTTACTTAAAGAGGATTGAATGTTGGGCATAGACAGGGCGAGGTTTTGAGGTGAAGTCTGTTGGACTTTGGGTGTGTTCAGGACAGGCGGCATTTTGGGCTTTGGCGGCTCCTTTGCATTGCGTTGTTTATTCTCACTATCGCTATCTTTTAATGAGCGAATAAAGTCCACCATAGCCACTTCATTAGTTCGGTTATTATTACCTTCTGCTGGCGATATCATCCATTGCATGGCCCAAAACACAAAGAAGGCCATTAAAATACCAATTGGGGCTACCAATAATAAACGCATTTTATCGCCCTGGATCTGCTGCAATTGATATGTTGGATATACCAGCTAAACGAACTTGATCCATTACCTGAACCAGCATACCGGCTCTGGAGTCTGTATCTGCTTGAATGACCACTCCACTTTCTGGACTCTCCGCTTTAAGTTTTTCAATGTTTGCTCTTACAGAGCGAACATCAACTGCCCTTTTATCAATCCATATTTCACCATTTGGTTTAATGGCCACCATTATGTTGCCTTTTTTATCTTCCGAGGCGGTGGAAGCAGATGGCCTACTTACACTAACCCCACTTTCCTTCACGAATGAAGTAGTAACGATAAAAAAGATTAACATTATAAATACAATGTCGAGCATGGGAGTCATGTCAATGGTGGAATCTTCTGCTTCCAGGCTTACATGCTGTTTTCTCATAACCTAATATCCTGCTATTTAAGCAACCTGTCTTGGAAAATATCCAATTGTTTTTTCGCGAGCCCATCAAAACGAGTTTTGAAATATAGGCCTATCAAAGAAACCACCATGCCTGCCATGGTGGGCACTGTCGCTTTAGAAATGCCGGACGCCATCGCTCTGGCGTTGCCTGTACCAGTAACGGCCATCACATCAAAAACAGTAATCATTCCCGTCACTGTGCCAAGCAAGCCAAGTAAGGGGCATATCATAACCAGTAAATGGATGAACGAACGATACCGTTGAAATTCTATGGTTATGTTTGAAATGATGCTTTGCCGAATTTTTCTGGCATGCCAGTCATTATGATTATCAAGAGATTTCCATCGCGACAAATATTGCTGGCACATTTGACCGGCCTGGCGATGAAAAAACCAATATCTATCTAGGATTAATATCCACAACACTAAAGAGACAATCAAAATTCCATATAAAACCAAACCACCACTTTCCAAAAACGAAAGCACATCAATCAACATAACTCGTGCACTCCCAAGCCACTACAGGCATTGCATGGGGCTAAAAAGATCATAGCTATTCGCCTTTATGAGCCTTCTCGGCAATTAACCCAGCAGATTGTTGGTCGAGAATCTGAACCAACTCGCGGCTGCGACTATTCACAATGTTGTGCATAAAGAGCAAAGGAATAGCGGCTACCAGCCCCAGCACGGTAGTAATAAGTGCCTGTGAAATCCCCCCAGCCATAAGCTTAGGGTCACCGGTTCCAAACAGGGTAATAGATTGGAAAGTGGCTATCATGCCAGTCACCGTTCCCAGCAACCCAAGTAAAGGCGCTACAGCTGCAAGAAGTTTAATAAGAGATAAACCTTTTTCTAGGCTGGGCAGTTCTTTTAAAACGGCTTCATCTAATTTCATTTCCAGGGTTTCTAAATCAACGGTTTTATTTTGATCTTCGTAAATCGATAGGATTCGCCCTAGGGGATTGTCTAATTTCACGTCATTAATATTTTTAAGCTGTTTCTTTACCTTTATATGAGTCTTTAGCATCATCATAAGCAA
Source organism: Bermanella sp. (assembly GCA_036960565.1). Taxonomy (GTDB): domain Bacteria; phylum Pseudomonadota; class Gammaproteobacteria; order Pseudomonadales; family Oceanobacteraceae; genus Bermanella. The sequence goes on along the minus strand of JBALXQ010000009.1, from coordinate 96,499 downwards.
TATTAATGCGTAGATAAGCCCAAGAATGGCAAGGGTTAATATTATGTAACCGATTAATCCACCTTGCTTGATCCTGTCTAAAACACTTGGATTTTGGCTGCTTAAGCTTAATAAAACGCCCCGTGTGGGGTCAATAAATAACTCTGCATACTCCCCTTCACTAGCATAAAAGTCAGATACTAAGTTGGCCTCGCTTGGCTGCTTGGGAAGCTCCAATAGTTTCCGTGTTTCGACGTCATAATTTAAGTACCCATTAGAGGTAATGGCTACAAATGGTCCTATATGGGCAATCTCCTCCCTCTTGTTTTCGCCATGAGTGTTTACGTAGTCACCTTCAAAACGTTTACTTTCACCCTGCTTGGTCATTTGAAGTTGCAATTCATACCAGAGTTGTTCAAGTTCATTAATACTAGGTAAGGCCTTACTTTCTGCTAACTTATTTAACACTTCAGATTGCGCACCTATTTCAACCGCCAAAAGAGAATTTTCTCTAATGGATGCCATATCTTGTGAAACTTGACGCACCACACCAAACATTTCTCCTAAATTTCCTGAACGCTTGCGTAATTCTTCTTCCAATTTTGCTAACGATTCCTCGTTATTATCAAAGTCGGTTTTCAATTTTTTGGTGATCGCCCGTGTTTTCTTTAATTCTTTACGTGACTTCGCTAACAATCTAGCCTGTTGATCTTTCTTTTCAATAAATTTAGCTTCACGATCTCTGTGAATTTCTTTTTCTTTGAGGCCATCGCTTTTAACCTGCTCTAATAATAACTGCAGGCTTTTTACATTAGCCGGTATGATGGGTGCTTTAGGTTCTTCGGCCAACAGTGCGGCCGACAGGCAAAAGGTAATCAAACCTATAATAATTTTGTATTTCATTATTTGATAGCTCCTAAACCCGGTAACTGTAAATTTAGAAGACTTGGCGCTGACTGTTTACGTGCGATGCGGATACCTTTTAAAATTGCCCTATCGTACTGGCTATCGAGTAGCACCCATTGTAGATTTTTCTTGCTCCAAACATGAGCCTGAGAACCACTAAGTGGCAAGTAATAAAGTGCTACACGACCAACGCGTAAAAAATCTACCATATTCTTGCTAGAGTTTTCAGCACGATAAGCTTCGATGGTTCTACCGTATTCCACCTCAATCTGAAACGCTTCCAATACACGGCGGAATTTTTCCGAAACAGTTATATTTGCACTGAGTAGGAGCGCCCTTAAATTAGCCACTCGTTCTTCTCTTTCCTTTATTAAAAATGGTGTATCCAATTGCACAAACTGCTGAAGTCCATTCAGCATACGCTCCATCAAAGGCATGATACCTTGCTGGGTAACCTCAATTTCTTTGATTTGTTTCTGAAGAGACAACAGCTGAGTGTTTTGATTGCCTATTATTTCTTGTAGCTGTTTGTTGTAAACAGATAATTGATCAATTTCGGTTTGAGTGACGCGGAACTGCTGCAAGTCTTCTCTACGCTTTTCGTAGGCCGAATCTACTTTTTGTTGCGACTCATTTGCGGCTTCCAGGTTTTTCCTAGCGGCATTTTCGTTGGTTTCTAACAGTGTTTCGGCGTTAGATTGCATGCTTAAAGCCGCCAGGCTAGCCGCAAAACAACACGCCGCAAAATTAAGTAATCTCATTTTTTTCTCGAAGAATTGCTTGTCTCTGGGGATAGTACATTTAAAGTACCCATAAATTTTATGGGTACTTTAAATGCCAATACTAAATTAATAAATAGAGAATTAAATCTCTTTAACGTCCATACCCAGATCTAAAGCCTGATTTTTATTATCTTTTTGGATTAATGCACCCATGCTCGCTTTCTCAGGCAGTAAATAGGCTTCTACTACCCGGTCCAAATCTGCGTAAGTTAAGGCTAATACTTTTTGTCTGAAGTCATTGCGCCATTTCTCTGTACGGCCCTGACGTTCATTATGAAAAGCTTGCTTGGCTTCTCCAGCGGGGGAGTTAGGTTTGTCAATTCCAGAAATAACACCCAAAATTGCCTGCTCTAGCTGCTCATAACCTTTGTCTTCATCTTTAAACCAGTCAATAGCTCGATCAAAATCTTCGAAAGTCCCCTTAAATCTTGGGTCTCGATAACTATAGAATTTGAACGCACCTGAAGAACTATCTTGGCTGGCGCCTCCACCGTAAGCGCCACCTTGTTCCCGAATAGCGGTGTGTAAGAAGCCATTTCTTAAATAGCCTCCCAATACAGCTAACGCTGGCGAGTCAGGGTGATCGGCACCTACTGTTTTGTAGGCTTTTGAACAGAAATTGGTTTGAGATGGAACGATCCAGGCTTCCTTAATTTGAGTGTTTACTTTTTTAAGGGAGAATTCCGGCAGAATTAGCGAAGGTTCTTTTTTCCAGTTAATAGATAACTCAGAAATAGCGGTTTCTAAATGAGTTTTATCACTAATCAACAAATGCTCAGCTTGAGTCGATACTATTTTTTTATGGAGCTTTGATAGACGCCCACAAAGTGCTTGCAGCTTTGTCGCATCATCACATTCTGCATGGGTTTGACGAATACGCAGCAGCGAGGGCAAACCTGATGATTGATAATTAAGCTGACCTATTGGTGACATTCCAGATGCCGCTATATTCATTGCAAGCCCATGGCCATTGCTCGTAATAGATTGCTCTTTACGGCTGCGGGACTGAGCAATAAGGTCTTTAATTCGCCCATAATCATTAAAGTCTACTTTATAGAGTGTATCGCACATCAATTTGAAAAATTCAGTGTGATTACGGCACAAAGCCTTACCTGATATAACCCAATAAGCCTGTGTTTGCTGCATATCATTTAAGGAGGCTCGTATGCTGCTGAAGGCCGAGATGCCTCCCACAACTAAAGACTGGCGCTGCTGAGTTTCTAAGTAACTCTCACCATTGACGCCCAGCTCACTTAAATAGCCAGTCACTAGAGGTAGTAATAATAATTCCTCTTCATCTAACTGAGGCAGTGTCATTAGGACTTGATGATAAGTTAATCCATTTGTGCCTTGTTTATAGCTAGTAAGTTCCTGTTCCTGTTCCTGTTCCTGTTCCTGTTCCTGTTCCTGTTCCTGTTCCTGCGACAAGGTAACCGTTTTTCCAACTGGGACTACGAGGTTGTCGGCTACATCCTCCATGGTCACTTTTGGCAAAATTGATTCGTCATCCTTAGTCAACTGCCTTTTTTGTAACGCAGTACCTTGTTCAACAATATCGTCAATTTCCTTAGGACTAAGTGCGGCCTTTATATTCTCAAGTTTTTCCTTTTCAGCATTGGCTTTTCTATCATCCAAACCATCATCTGGTTTAAAAGTAAGAGTCACTCGATGTGGGTTGTTAATTAAATACTTTTCTAAAAGCTGCTTTATAAAGCCAGGCTCTTTAGATTTCTCTCGAAGTTTGTCTAAAGCTGGATCAAGATTTAATAATTCAACTGGGTCGCTGTAGTGAGAGCAGGCTGATATTGCTGACAAAATAATTTGCAAGCCGTAAGGGTAACCGTCCCCCCCTACTTCTCTTTGAGATAATTCGAGTTGATGTAATACCGAATCTATTTGTTGCTGGCTTACCCCGTCATCTGCAACCTTTTGCAGCGTACTAAGTATAAGCTCTTCCACTTCGTCTCGACGACTAGTTTCACTGCCTTCAACACCGCAAACAAAACACATTTCTTTATTAGAGTCTTCTAAACCACACAAAGGGCTGGGACCACTCGCTAAATCTGTTGTTTCAAGAGCGAGCCTTAATGGTGAACTGCTATTTTCGAGTAATAGGCTGGATAAAAAATGAGCTTCAAGCTGCTCATCTAGGTTGGCGCTATGCCCTAGTAGCCAGCCCATTGTGTGGTGGGTTTGCTCGTCGAGTTGGTTAAAGCCGTAATGCTCTTCCACTTTTATGGGAGCGTGGTAGCGTTTCTCATCTTGAACGGTGATTTTTTCGTCAAGTTTATCAAATTGCTCTAAGTATTCTGAAAATGCCTGATGATGTTCGCTCGCAGGTATATCACCGTAGGTCATGAAAATCGAGTTGCTTGGGTGGTAATGTTTTTTGTAAAAAGATTTTAGTTGTTCGTAGCTTAGATCCAGAATGCTTTCTGGATCGCCGCCGCTATTGAAGTGATATGTATTGGTAGGGTATAAGTGCTTAGTTAATGTCTGCCACAATTGGCTAGACACACTACTCATTGCCCCCTTCATCTCGTTATAAACCACGCCTTTGAACTGAAGTGCGGATTTCGGATCAGTAGGATCTTCAAATTCAATTCTGTGACCTTCCTGAGCAAAATCTTGCTCATCTAGATTGGCAAAGAATACGGCATCAAGATAAACCGACAATAGGTTGTTAAAGTCTTTTTTGTTTTTTGAGGCAAATGGATAGGCTGTCCAATCGCTACTGGTAAATGCATTCATAAAGGTATTAAGTGAACGCCTAATCATCATGAAGAAGGGATCACGAACTGGATATTTTTTACTGCCACATAAAGCTGTATGCTCCAAAATGTGTGCCACACCACTAGAATCCATAGGCATAGTGCGCAAAGCAACCAAGAAAACATTTTCATCGTTGTCAGCGGCAAGATGATAATGAACGGCTCCGGTTTTTTTGTGCTCATACTCTTGCACTTCAACGCCCAAAGATTCGATATTTTGAGTGCGAATCAGATTGAAATCGGCATGAACCATGATTAATCCTTACTATATGGCGTTAATTCAAATATTTATGAATAATACAGGTAAACGAATCCAAATGAGATTGGTTTTTAATAAGACCTCGTTTAAATCGCTAAATAGCCTACCTAAGCTACATTATTAAACTAAGTACTAAAGACTCTTGGTAGGAACGTATGAAAAACAAACGATTAGTGGCGCTGAATTGTGCTCAATAATTAAAATCATAAAAGTGAACTCGAGCTCATTCATCACATACTAGGATCTACACTGGGTAAATTAAATCAGGGGATGCTAAAGTAATTCTCCCTCTTTTTATCGTCACTTCGTTTTAACCGGTAAGAATTATCCAGGCATTAAACTCGGAACTGCCCAGTAATTTCTTTTAAATTATTTGAGATTTCAGCAAGGGAGTCACTGGCCGCCTCCACTTCCTGAACGTTCTTAACTGCCTTGTCTGCGTTTATGCGAATTCCTTCGACGTTACTCTTGATACTATTGCTAACCTTTTCCTGCTCACCAGTGGCATCTGCAATTTCCATATTCATGCTGGTTATAGAGCCAACCTTTTCAGTAATAGTTGCTAAGGAAGAATCTGTTTTAGCTGCCTGCTCAACGCTGGCAGTTGCCTGTTCTTGACTATGTGACATTACTTCAGCTGCACTGCGAGCAGCGCTTTGTAGTTCTTCTATAACCCTTTGTATTTCCTGGGTTGAATCCTGAGTGCGCGAGGCTAAAGTCCTTACTTCATCAGCCACCACTGCGAAGCCTCGTCCTTGCTCGCCAGCCCGAGCGGCCTCAATAGCTGCATTTAATGCCAATAGATTGGTTTGCTCAGCAATCCCTTTAATAACATCCAAGATCGTGCCCACATTTTCGGTATCAGCTTCTAACTTACCAATTACCGTAGCTGCTCGCTCTACTTCACTGGCAAGATCATTTATTGACTCCACCGATTGAGTTACAACAGCTCGACCAGCCTTGGCTTCTGCATCCGCTTCTTTAGCGGCAGATGCGGCGCTAGATGCGTTTTGAGCTACGTTTTGAACACTGCTAAACATTTCATCCACAGAGCGGGTTACGTCATCGGTAGCCTGACTTTGTTCTTCGGTGATTTCCGCTGTTTTGTTTGTCATTTCCCTTAGGTCTAGAGATAGGCGAGTTAAGGGCTCAATCGACTTTACAACGTCATTAATACTGCTATGTAATTTATCCATAAACTGATTAAACCAGTGTATTAGCGCCCCTATTTCATCATCACTATTCTGTTCAATTCGCTTGGTCAAATCACCCTCGCCACTGGCTATATCCTTAAGTGATTCCAGCATAGTGTTTAAATTACGAGTGATAAGAACAACGATACTGGCGCTAATTAAAACAATAATAACGATTGAAACACCACTAAGTATCAGGCCTGTGGCTAAGGCGTTACTGGCTGCATCATTGGATGCCTTCACTGTTTTGTTAAAAGCACGCAACGCACTTTCATTAAATTGGTTTAGCTGGTTCTTGGATTCATTTAGCGCTTTATTCATTTGCTTAACCAACACTGGTAACTGAGCTGGGTCCAGCCCACCTTCTACCATGCCTTCAGATAGCTTCCAGGCAACCGAAAAATAAACTTTTACCTGTTTTTCAACTTCTTCTAATGTATCGACCATTTCAGGCCAAAGCTTTTTCTGCTCATTAATCTTATTGATCAGCTCTTCAAAAGTACTTCTTGCTGTACTTAAAGACTCAGTCTCTCCTGTGCTAACTGCAGCATTTAATAGTTCCTCCGTGCGATTTATACGCACAACGTTTTCTCTACTTGATTGCACAACGGGGAAATAAAGGTCTTGAATATGGGCTAGGCGTGCTGTGTTATCAGAATTGATACTGGTATTCACCGCCAAGCTGGCAATAAAGCCTATAACAGCAACAGCAGGGATAACCAGTATTTTGGCTTTAATGGAAATACGACTTAGAAAATTCATCTATAGACCTCGACTAAACAGCGCTCCATGCAAGTCTGCTTTCTTTAAGCATAGACGAGGAAGCGCCGAGGTCTAACTGAATTACGGGATGAGGTTTTTGCTGTCTGGGTTAAACCACTTTAATTTATCGTGTAGCGATACAACCTGACCCACAATAATCAAAGTTGGGGCGCTCACTGGGTTGGATTTTATCTCCTCAACCATAGTATCAAGGGTTGCTATGACCACTTTTTGCTGAGGGGTGGTTCCTTTTTGCACTAATGCAATGGGAGTAGAGCCTTTCATTCCATGATTAATTAGCTGCTCACATATTATTGGCAATCCCATTAAACCCATATAAAACACTATGGTCTGATTTGGGTGTACTAGCTCAGCCCAAGGTAAATTGGCGCTATTATCTTTTAGATGCCCGGTAACAAACCGAACAGACTGCGCATGATCCCGATGGGTAAGGGGTATTCCCGAATAAGAAGAACAGCCCGCAGCAGCGGTAATTCCTGGAACTACCTGAAAAGGTACGCCAGCCTCGGCGAGCTCTTCAATTTCCTCACCACCACGACCAAAAATAAACGGATCCCCTCCCTTTAGACGCAATACCCTATGACCTTTCTTGGCATATTTTACCAATAATTGGTTAATACCCTCTTGAGGGACCGCGTGATCTGACCTTGCTTTGCCAACATAAACCATCTTTGCATCTCGCCGACAAAGATTAAGAATGGGTTTACTAACTAGGCGATCATAAATAACGACATCAGCTTGCTGCATAAGCCTTAAAGATTTAAAGGTTAATAAATCTGGGTCGCCAGGGCCGGCTCCTACTAAATAAACTTCCCCTAACTCTCTTTTAACTTCCACTCCACTTGCTAGCTCATTCTTGAGCAGTTCCTCGGCCTCCAGCTCTTTACCGGCAAACATTAATTCTGACACAGGGCCCTGCAAAACTTTCTCCCAAAAGCCTCTGCGCTGATTAATTTGAGTAAAGTGTGCTTTAACTTGATTGCGATATTTCTCTGCCAGTGTGGCTAGGCGCCCATAAGTAGCTGGCAAGACGGTTTCAAGTTTTGCTCTTAATATTCTTGCCAATACAGGTGAGCTGCCACCTGAACTTACCGCTGCAATAATAGGTGATCGGTCGACTATGGCAGGGAAAATAAAGCTACACAGCTCTGGGTGATCAACCACATTCACCGGTAAGTTGGCCTGTTTGGCTTCTCGAGATACCTGTTGATTAACCTCTGGGTTATTTGTGGCGGCAACTACTAATGTGTAATTGCCTAAGTCAAGTGATCCATAATTATCTAATGTGGCGTTTCCCTGACCTAAATTTGCAAGATCCTGCAGCTCCTGCTTAATTTCAGGGCTAATAACATACAGGGTTGCACCTGCACTATGTAACAACCTAGCCTTTCGTAGTGCCACATCACCACCGCCCACAATTAGCACGGTACGGCCTTTTAAATCAAAAAAGAGTGGTAAAAACTCCATGGTCTACCCTACATATTCAAGGTTATTCATATATGGCTTTAATACTTCTGGAACTTTAATGCGGCCGTCGGCCTGCTGATAATTCTCTAATACTGCAACCAGAGTTCGGCCAACGGCTAGGCCAGAGCCATTTACAGTATGCAGTAGTTCAGGTTTACCTGTTTCAGGATTACGCCAGCGAGCTTGCATACGTCGTGCTTGATAATCTAGAAAGTTACTGCACGAAGATATTTCGCGGTACTTCCCTTGGCCAGGCAACCACACTTCTAAATCCAGTGTCATAGCAGCTGAAAATCCAAGGTCGCCGCCACATAACTTCACAGTACGAAATGGTAATTCCAACTTCTTGAGGATTTTCTCTGCATGAAGCGTTAAATCTTCCAAGGCTTGAACGCTATCCTGAGGCTTAACAAACTGTACTAGCTCAACCTTTTCAAACTGGTGCTGGCGAATCATGCCCCGCGTATCGCGCCCGTAACTTCCCGCTTCACTTCTAAAGCAAGGTGTGTGGCAGGTATATTTAATAGGGAGCTGCTTGGCATCTACAATTTCATTGCGAAGCAGGTTAGTTACAGGTACTTCTGCTGTTGGAATTAGATAGTAATGAGTATCGTTGAACGGGATCTTGAATAGATCTTCTTCAAATTTAGGTAGCTGGCCAGTGCCTTTAAGGCTCTCAGCATTTACCAAAAAAGGAACGTAAGTCTCAGTGTACTCGTGTTCCTGCGTGTGCGTATCCAGCATAAGCTGGATTAAAGCGCGGTGCATGCGGGCAATTTGACCTTTCATTACAGCAAATCGAGAGCCCGTTAATTTAGCCGCCACTTCAAAATCAATGCCGTCAAGATTAACGCCTAGGTCAACGTGATCCTTAACTTCAAAGTCGTAGGTTTTAGCTTCACCCCATACTCGTAATTCAATATTTTCATCTTCATCTTTTCCTTCAGGAACAGATTCATCTGGAATATTGGGCGTAGCCATTAACAAATTATGGATGGTTTCTTGGACGATCTTGGCTTCTTCAACGGCAGTTTTTAATTGTGCGTCAATGTCGGATAAAGTTTCGGCTACTTTTGCCTTGGCTTCATCAACACTAAGTCCTTGGCCGATAAATTGGCCAATTAACTTAGATGCTTTTTTCTTTTCAGCCTGTAAGTTTTGAGAACGAACATCTGCTTCTTTACGATTACTGTCTAGGGATTTAAATAATTCAACGTCAAAAGTGAAGTACTTTTTGCTTAAAGCCTCAGCGACAGCTTCGGGGTTTTCACGAACTTTTTTAATATCCAGCATGTTTATTTTCCAACTAAAAAATCATTTTGGCCAGGTGCCAACCAACAAAGCAGGCAAAAACTGAACCTATAACACTTACGATAAAATACACAGCTGCCGCCAGCCATTGGCCGTCATGCAGCATATTCAACCCTTCAATAGAAAAGGTTGAGAAGGTGGTGAAGGCGCCTAAAAAGCCAACCATTATCAGTTCTCGCCAATAGCCTGTCATTTTAAGGTAGTCTAAAATAATGACGGCACATACTCCCATTAAAAAGGAGCCTAATAAATTGATGGCGAGTGTAGCAAATGGAAAGGCAACACCCAATATTTTCGTTAACTGAGCGCTGACAAAAGCACGTGCGAGCGCTCCTAGAGCTCCGCCTAGCGCTATTACAAGATAATGCATTACAAGTTGCCTTATTCAGTTTAATTGGGCTTCTTCTAAAACAGCCCTTTAACAATGTCTCTTATTGTTGCTTTTGCTGTCTAGGTCACGAAGAAATTCCAACTTATTCTTTATCTTTGTCTCAAGCCCTCTATTTACAGGATCATAGAAGCGCGTACTTTTAATCTGTTCTGGTAAGTAACATTCGCCCGCAGCATAAGCGTGTTCTTCGTCATGAGCGTAGCGGTATTCATCCCCATAACCTTGGTCTTTTAGCAGTGACGTAGGCGCATTACGTAAATGCACAGGTACTTCATAGCTAGGGCTGTTGCGTACGGCCTCTTTAGCAAGATTAAATGCGTTGTATACTGCATTACTTTTAGCAGCACTGGCTAAATAAATAATGGCCTGCGCAATAACCAGCTCTCCCTCAGGGCTACCCAGCCGTTCAAAAGATTGCCAGGCATTCATAGCAACCTGTAGGGCTCTTGGGTCTGCATTGCCTATATCTTCTGCCGCTATTCGTACCACTCGCCTTGCGATATAAAGCGGATCGCACCCACCATCAATCATTCTCACGAACCAATATAGGGCTCCATCTGGGCTAGAGCCTCTGACTGCTTTATGAAGAGCCGATATTTGCTCGTAGAATATATCGCCCCCCTTATCAAAATTGCGCACTGATTCTTGAGCAATTTCTCTCACCAACTCCATATTTAGTGTGTTCGTATTTTCAGCCAGCGCTAGATCACAAGCCATCTCTAATAGGTTCAGAGCTCGCCTTGCATCACCGTCAGAAACGCGAGCTAGGAATATAGCGGCCTCATCATCAATTTGAATTAATGCATCCTTTAAGACTTTGTCCTGATTTAAGGCGAAACAGATAAGATCCCTAAGTACCTCTTCAGAAATGCTGCGCAATTTATATACGCGCGCACGAGAGAGTAGGGCTGAGTTTAATTCAAAGCTTGGATTTTCAGTGGTTGCGCCAATGAATATGACCGTACCATTTTCAACAAAGGGCAAAAATGCATCTTGCTGGGATTTATTAAACCTGTGGACCTCATCCACAAACAGCAAGGAAGTCTTGCCCTGTTGCTGGTAGTGCTTAGCTTGCTCCATGCATTCTCGGATATCTTTAACCCCATCCATTACCGCTGAAAGGGCCAGGAATTCTGCCTTTGCATAACTGGCCAGCAACTTGGCCAGAGTTGTTTTACCAACCCCTGGAGGCCCCCAAAAAATCATAGAGTGCAGCTGACCACTCTCTATTACTTTTCGCAATGCCTTGTCACTGCCCAGTAGATGATCCTGACCAACATATCCTTGCAGGGAGGTAGGGCGTAACCGCGAAGCCAGCGGTTCATAATGAGGCGTTGAGCCAAAAAGATTATCTTGCATGATTATTCGCTGCGAATGACGTCTATCCCTGGCGGGATATCAAATGTAAATAATGAGCTCTTCATATTTTGTTCTTTTTTTACATTCAATAGTTGCACGGTGGTTTTTTGACCGACCTCATCTTTAATTATCATGCGAGATAAAAGTCTATTTTTATCAAATTCTAATCGTAATCGATCAAACAGTGTTTCATCTCCTTTTGGAATGAGCACAAAATGATACTCATCTTGCAACTGCTCTCCGTAAACATCGTATTCAGCGTCTATATTTTCAACGCTTCCTGTAAGCAATAACGCCGGTGTAACGGATAGTCTTTGATCCAGTTTTTGTATGCTGACCTGCTCCAAGTCTTCATCATACTGCCAAAGGGTTTCTCCATCGCTAAGCAGTAGCTGCGCATAGGGTTCCTGGCTTTCCCATCGGAATTTATTAGGTCGCTTAAGGCTTAATTGACCTTGCTGAGTCTGCAGAAGTGCCCCCTTCCCATCAAAAGTATGCTGAACAAATTCTCCTGATATACCGCTCATTCCCTGCAGATACTGAGATAATATTTTAACGTCTTCTGCATGCGCCGAGAACGTGAAAGACAACAGGGTGCCAAGCAGTAAAAAAATGCGTTTCATTAATTTTCCTTTAGTGTGATACAGGTGGTGGCGCCAGCACTTCTCTAGCACCATTTTGGCTTGGAGTAGAAACCACACCTGCCTGCTCCATTGATTCAACTAGGCGTGCAGCTCGGTTATAACCAATTCTTAATTTTCTTTGGACACTGGATATGGACACCTTTCGAGTTTGAGTGACAAAGGCAATTGCTTCATCGAACAGGGCATCGCCTTCGCCGTCATCTGAGTCGGCACTTATGCCTGGAATGGCATCTGTGCCACCATCAGTAATTGAATCGATAAAGACTGGAGATCCCCTCTTTTTCCAGTCAGCTACCACGGCGTGAACCTCATCATCATCAATGAAAGCGCCATGGACTCGTATGGGCAGTGATGTACCTGGTGGTAAATAGAGCATATCCCCATGCCCTAGAAGTTGCTCGGCTCCGCCTTGATCTAATATGGTTCTTGAGTCAATTCTAGAACTTACCTGAAAGGCAATTCGTGTTGGAACGTTTGCCTTAATTAGGCCTGTAATAATGTCAACAGACGGCCTTTGAGTGGCTAGAATCAAATGAATACCTGCAGCCCTGGCCTTCTGCGCAATACGGGCAATAAGCTCTTCCACCTTCTTACCTACAATCATGATCATGTCGGCAAATTCATCTATGACAACCACTACGTAAGGTAATTTACCTAAGTCTGAAGCTACCTCTTCCATACTTTCTTCTTTAACCCAGAATGGATCCTTCAGAGGCTCCCCCAAATCAACGGCATTTAGTACCTTGGTATTGTAGCCAGCCAAGTTTCGCACTCCTAAGCTAGCCATTAACTTGTAGCGTCTTTCCATTTCCCCTACACACCAGCGCAGTCCATTGGCGGCTTCCTTCATATCTGTAATGACAGGCGTAAGAAGGTGCGGAATACCATCATAAACCGACAGTTCCAGCATTTTTGGGTCAACCATTATAAAGCGAACGTCATCGGGGCCCGACTTATACAGCATGCTGATTATCATGCTGTTAACGCCTACTGACTTGCCTGAACCCGTGGTACCAGCCACCAATAGGTGGGGCATTTTTGATAAGTCTGCAGTAACAGAATCCCCAGCTATATCATGCCCCAGCGCTAGCGTTAAAGGAGATTTATTAGATTGGTACTCACTTGAAGCCAGTACATCTCCTAAAAACACCATCGCTCTATTTTCATTAGGAATCTCAAGCCCCATTACTGATTTGCCTGCAATCACCTCAACCACTCTTACACTAGACATGGCTAAAGAGCGGGCTAAGTCTTTAGCGAGTCCCGTAATTTTTGAGGCTTTCACTCCTGGCGCAGGCTGAATTTCAAATCTTGTAATAACAGGTCCAGGATTTACTGCGACCACTTCTATTTTAACGCCAAAATCCTTTAATTTTAGCTCTAGCAATCTTGACATGGACTCTAGTTTTTCAGGGCTATACCCACTCTCCTGTTCACCTTCTTGGCGATTCAGTAAGTTAATGGCCGGCAAACCTCCTTTTTCAAAGCCGTCACCCAGCATTATACTTTGTCCCTGGGACTTCTTTTCAAAGGGCTGGATAACTATTTTCTTTGTAGCTTGTTCAGGCTTAACTAGATTAAGGTTATTTGCTACTACGCCCTTACCTTTAGATGCAGTTTTATTGCTCACTTGGAGTTTCAGCCCCTCACCTGGTGGCACTGTAGTATTTTCAGGTTTTATTTGCGCTTTGGGTCTTTCTTTTAAAAGAGGGATAGCTGAAATAGTACGGCTAACCTTGTCGTTTATCGTGGGAATTAGATCTGTAGTAATGGCTTTTTCAGGTGGAATTTCTTTTAACTGGACACTTCGCCTAGCTTCTAACTTTTCACTAAATTTAGAGCTAGCCACGCCAACTGCCGACAGCAATCCTCGCCCTAGGGCATCTAGAGTTGCCAGCCAAGCGATATCACCATAAATCGTAAGCCCCCAGATTACACCGACTACGGTAAGTAACGAGGCACCAATAAATCCAAATTGAATAGTTAGAGGGCCAACTACAGAGCTCCCTATGGCACCGCCAGCACCTGTAGGCAAAATATTTGTGGCATCATATAGATGAATTAACATTGAAGAAGAAATAAGCAGAAGTACGCCCCCACCAAAACGCCAAATCCAACCTAGCCATCCATGAACCGTATTCTGGTTAGATAGCCGCTGAATAAACTTTAACACTGGGAGTAGACCTAATAGAAAGGCGGCAAAGCCAAACACGGAGAATAAAAGATCAGCCAAAAATGCTCCAGACTTCCCTCCCAGATTTTCAATAATCGCATTATCGTTTAATTGACGCCAGCCCGGATCACTAGGCTCATATGACAATAGCGTGACCAGTAAAAATATAGCCGCCACGGTGAGCAGTAAAAACACGCCCTCCCGACTCACAGCTATAAGCTGTGATTGCCAATCGACATTAATTTTATCTTTATTTTGAATCACTTAGCCGCTAGCCTAGCTGTATCCATGTTGACCCAGATTGTATCGTGTCAGCTGAAATTATCTAGCGAACATTCTCAAATGGCGACATCATTACACTGGTTAGATCAAAAAACAGACGTTTTCCCTCATTATCGGTACGCCCTGGAGGAACCTAATGGTCTTCTTGCTGCGGGAGGAGATCTAAGCCCGTCTCGAATAATAAATGCATATAGCCTTGGGATATTCCCCTGGTACAACCCAGGAGAGCCCATTTTATGGTGGTCTCCTAACCCCAGGTCTGTCATTTACCCAAAAACTTTCAACCCATCCAAAAGCCTTAAAAAGTGTATAAATAAAGGCTCTTTCAAATTAACACTAGATACTTGCTTCGAAGACGTCATTAGACACTGCGCAGGCCCAAGAGCAAATCAGTCAGGTACGTGGATTGATGGAAACATCCAACATGCCTACACTGAATTACACAAGCTAGGTGTTGCTCATTCAGTTGAGTGCTGGCGAGGACGAGAGTTAGTAGGCGGGCTATATGGAATAGCAATAGGAGGGGTCTTTTTTGGGGAGTCTATGTTTTCAAGAGAAAGCAATGCTAGCAAAGTAGCTTTTGCGATGCTGAGTAAGCAGCTACTTAAGTGGGGCTTTACGTTGATTGATTGCCAAGTCCACAACCCTCACCTGGAAAGTTTGGGTGCCGTTGAAATACCTAGGGAATTATTTTTAAAGGAACTTAACGAAGCGTTAGTGAAACCAAACAGGGGTAAGTGGCAGTTTGACGAAAATGAATGACCAAAGTGACCAATCCTTGAAAATGCTTACACTGGTAGATACTCACAGTTGTAGCTATTTGCCAGAGCAAGATTCCAATTCAATATTCCTTGATCATGAGACGCCTCCGTCGTGGCAACAATACTGCCAGCTATCCCATATGGGCTTTAGGCGCTCAGGAAACCACTTTTACCGCCCTCAATGTCCATCGTGTAACGAATGCAAGTCAAGCAGGGTTAGGGCTTTTGAAATAGATCTAAATAAGAAACGCTTTAAACGGATATTAAACAAATCCAAATTATTGAGTGTTAAATTGATCTCGGCTCATTTCAGCAAAGAACATTATAATTTGTATGAGGGGTATATTAATGCCAGGCACAAAGATGGCGATATGTATCCACCAACAGAGCATCAATTTAAGAGTTTTTTGGTTAGCGATCAGGAGTATAGTCATTTTTTAGAAATTAGATCACCTGAGGGCAGATTACTTGCTTGCACCGCGGTCGATTTCCTAAATGATGGGGTTAGTGCTATTTATACCTACTTCAATCCTGAATATGAAAGCTTAAGTCCGGGAACTCTTGCGGTTTTACTGCTCTGCAAGCTTTCAAGGCAGTATCAATTGGATTACGTATACTTAGGATATTGGGTTAAAGCCTGCCAGAAAATGCAATACAAGGCGCAATTCAAACCCGTTGAAATATTTAATGAGGATAATTGGCATTTGCTGGAATAGGAGCCCTAGCTTATTAGGCTAAATTCAGGCAGACTGCGCTCGTTTTAAATGTTTCCCCAGGTGAATGAATGTCTAGAGAAGACCACATTGAAATGGAAGGAGAGGTTATTGATACCCTCCCGAATACAATGTTTCGAGTAAAGCTTGAAAATGGCCATGTCGTAACTGCCCATATTTCAGGAAAAATGCGTAAGAATTACATTCGTATTCTAACAGGTGATAAAGTTAAGGTGGAGTTAACACCTTATGATCTGAGTAAAGGTCGCATCACTTATAGAGCGCGATAAAAAAAGGCCCTTAGGGCCTTTTTTTATATCTCTATCTTTTCTTTCGAGGGCTCTTCTGCCTGAATGCTTAAAGCTATCTCTCCTTCTACCAAGTCAATTTTGACGGTGCCACCTTTATCAGCTAGCTCTCCAAACAAAATAAACTCAGCCAATGGCTTTTTAACTTTTTCCTGTATCAATCTGGCCATTGGCCGAGCGCCCATTTCAGGGTCGTAACCATTTTCCGCCAACCAGTGACGAGCCTTGTCTGTAGCATAAATAACTACTTTTTTATCCTCTAGTTGGGTCTGCAGCTCACTGAGGAATTTATCTACCACATGCCCGATTACACCCTGCCCTAGAGCATCAAATTGAATTATTGCATCCAGCCTATTGCGAAATTCAGGGGTAAATGTTTTTCGTATAACCTCCATTGCATCAGTAGTATGTGTTTGCTCTCTAAAACCAATTGAGCGGCGACTACCCGATACTGCGCCAGCATTAGTTGTCATAATTAATACTACATGCCTAAAATCAGCCTTGCGTCCGTTGTTGTCTGTTAAGGTTCCGTGGTCCATCACCTGTAGTAATAAATTAAATACATCAGGGTGAGCCTTCTCAACTTCATCAAGCAATAAAACACAGTGAGGAGTTTTATTTACGGCCTCTGTAAGCAATCCTCCTTGGTCATATCCAACGTATCCAGGTGGAGCACCAATCAATCTAGAGACAGTATGGGACTCCATGTACTCAGACATATCGAAGCGTACCAGTTCCATTCCCATGACATGGGCTAGCTGGCGACTCACCTCTGTTTTGCCTACACCAGTTGGACCTGCAAACAAAAAGGACCCTATAGGCTTTTCAGGGGCTTTCAGCCCTGCCCTTGATAACTTAATGGCATTAGCAAGTGAGCCTATGGCTTCATCTTGGCCAAATACCATCATTTTCATGTTTTTATCTAAGTCTTTAAGGATTTTCTTATCATCTGTATTAACGCTTCTCGATGGAATTCGAGCAATTTGAGCAACCACCTTTTCGATGTCAGAAACCTGGATTATTTTTTTTCGTTTGTTTTGAGAAACAAGTCTTTGCCCTGCACCTACCTCATCAATTAC
The DNA here is from genome assembly GCA_036960565.1 of Bermanella sp. Classification (GTDB taxonomy): domain Bacteria; phylum Pseudomonadota; class Gammaproteobacteria; order Pseudomonadales; family Oceanobacteraceae; genus Bermanella. The sequence goes on along the minus strand of JBALXQ010000009.1, from coordinate 79,338 downwards.
ATCGATTGCCTTGTCTGGCATATGACGATCTCGAATATAGCGATCGGCCAATTCCGAAGCTGCCCTCAAGGCTTTATCTGTATATTTAAGTTCATGGTGCTCTTCGAATTGGCTTTTAAGACCTTTTAGAATCTTATAGGTATCATCAACACTTGGCTCGACTACATCTACTTTTTGGAAGCGTCTTGCGAGTGCACTGTCCTTCTCAAAGATCCCCCTAAACTCAGTAAATGTAGTAGAGCCCATGCAGCGTATTTCACCGCCACTTAATAAAGGCTTGAGTAAGTTAGAAGCATCCATGACACCGCCGGATGCCGCTCCGGCTCCGATAATCGTATGTATTTCATCTATAAATAAAATAGAGCTAGGCTGGCGCTTAAGCTCGCCCAATAAAGCTTTAAAGCGTTTTTCGAAATCCCCTCGATACTTAGTACCTGCTAGCAGCGCACCCATATCTAAACTATAAACAACGGCGTCACTCATAATCTCAGGTATTTTTTTATCCACTATTCGCTTGGCAAGACCCTCCGCTATGGCTGTTTTCCCAACACCGGACTCCCCTACTAGCAATGGATTATTTTTACGGCGGCGTGACAATATTTGAATGCAGCGTAATAACTCCTCGTCCCGCCCAATTAGAGGGTCAATTTTACCTTCTTTCGCTAATTTATTGAGATTGGACGCATAATTATCCAAGGCACTGGTTGCACCTTCGCCAGAAGCCTCTTCTTCAATAGGTTCAGGTTCAATTTCTTCTTGCTGGCCATTAAGCTTGGATATCCCATGACTAATGAAATTGACGACATCAATCCTAGCTATGTTTTGCTGCTTCAAGAAGTAAACGGCCTGACTCTCTTGCTCGCTGAAGATTGCCACCAACACATTCGCACCAGTGACTTCAGATTTACCCGAACTCTGCACATGAAATACAGCTCGCTGAAGAACTCGCTGAAAACCTAAGGTTGGCTGAGTCTCCCTTTCATATTCATCTTCAGGTAATAAGGGGGTTGTAGAGTCAACGAAGTCATGTAAATCCTTGCTTAGTCGATCCAGTTCCGCTCCGCAGGCTATCAATACCTCTCTAGCAGCATCATTACCAATCAAAGAAAGCAAAAGATGCTCTACGGTCATAAACTCATGACGCTTAACTCTTGCCTCTTTAAAGGCTGTATTTAGCGTGGCTTCCAAGTCTCGATTTAACATTTACTCATCCTTTAATCTGCAAGCGCGCCAGTCGCTTTCAATACTGGGCAGTGTCTTAATCTATTTGACAGTAACTTACTTAACTTGTTGCACATCACACATAAGTGGATGCTGATGCTCCTTGGCATAACTCATCACCTGAGCTGCTTTAGTTTCAGCAGTATCTTTAGTATACGTCCCACATACAGCCTGCCCCTTAGTATGAACATCCATCATAATCTGCGTGCATTTTTCTAAATCAAATGCGAAAAACTTGCTCAGCACCTCAATAACAAAATCCATGGGAGTGTAATCGTCATTTAACATTACCACTCTATACATGGAGGGCTTTTCAAGCTTGGGCTTAGTTGGTGCAACGGCAACGCCATGAGCCTCGTCATGCTGCTCATCCCCCATTGATAAGGTTAGTTCATTTTCTAGCATCGTGCTGGGCCCCAAATACTGCAAACTATGGTTTTAAAACTTCTTATAAATAACTACTCACGCTTGACAAAGCCGAAAGATTGACACAATGTAACTTTCAACAGCGGAATACATAAACACCTATATGGTTCCAAAAATAAAAAATACAAGTCTGGTTATGGAGTACGAAGAATGCAAACAGGGAAAGTGAAATGGTTTAATAATGCGAAAGGTTATGGATTCATTTTGTCTGATGAAGGTGGCGAGGATATGTTTGCCCACTATTCTTCAATTCAAACAGAAGGTTATAAAACCCTGAAAGCGGGTCAATCTGTTGAATTTGATACAAAGCCTAGTGATCAAGGTACGCATGCTATCAACATACAACCCCTGGATATGCTCTCTTCAAACCAAGAACAACAAGATAGCAACGCGGAAAAAGTACTCAGTACTGAGGCGTAAAAACCTAGCTTCCATCTAAATTAGATGGAAGCACATTAATAAAAAAGCCCGGTTTACCGGGCTTTTTTATTAGATTGAATCAATAATTGCGTTCAATGCTGAACTAGGGCGCATTATCTGGATAAGCTTTTCACTATCAGGGTGGTAGTATCCACCAAGATCCTGCGAATTACCCTGAACCGCACTAAGCTGTTCAACTATAAGCCCGCGCTCGTTCTCAATTTTTTTGCAAACACCAGCAAACAACGATTTAAGCTCGGCATCTTTATCCTGTGTGGCCAAGGCTTCTGCCCAGTATGTAGCAAGATAAAAATGACTTCCTCGGTTATCAACTTCACCAACCTTGCGTAAAGGTGAGCGATCGTGATCCAAGAACTTACTAGTAGCTGTACCTAAAGCTTCAGCAAGCACCAAAGCCTTTAGGTTGTCTGTTTTATTGCCAATATCTTCTAGCGATACAGATAGGGCTAGAAACTCACCAAGAGAATCCCAACGCAAATGACCTTCTTCCTCAAGTTGCTGAGCGTGCTTAGGAGCGGACCCGCCCGCACCTGTTTCATACAGGCCTCCACCAGCAAGCAAAGGAACTATAGATAGCATCTTGGCACTGGTTCCCAGCTCAAGGATTGGAAATAAGTCAGTTAAATAGTCGCGTAATACGTTGCCAGAAACAGAGATGGTATCCTGACCAGCTTTAACTCTTTTCATGGTGAAGTTAATAGCATCAACAGGAGCCTGAATTTGAATGTCCAGCCCAGTGATATCATGCTGCGCTAGGTAACCCTTAACAATACCAATTAGGTTTGCATCGTGAGCTCGATTCTCATCTAGCCAGAAAATAGCCGGCTGATCTGTTGCTTTGGCACGATTAACAGCTAGCTTAACCCAGTCCTGAATTGGAGCGTCTTTGGTTTGACACATACGCCAAATATCACCCTTCTCAACCGCATGCTCAATTAATGTAACGCCTTTTGAGTCAACTACCCGAACCGTACCAGCCTGCTCCAGGATGAAAGTCTTATCGTGAGAGCCATATTCTTCAGCTTTTTGGGCCATTAGGCCAACATTAGAGACATTACCCATAGTGGTAACATCAAACGCACCGTTCTTTTTACAGAAGGTCATGGTTTCTTGGAAAATTTCCGCATAACAGCGGTCTGGAATCATTGCCTTAGTATCATGCAACTTACCGTCTTTACCCCACATTTTCCCAGAAGCTCGTATGGCTGCTGGCATGGAAGCGTCAACAATAACGTCGTTTGGCACGTGTAAGTTGGTAACACCCTTATCGGAGTCAACCATGGCAAGTTCGCAGCGAGAATTATAAGTATCTAAAATAGCCGCCTCAATTTCTGCCTTAAGATCAGCAGGCAAGCTTTCAATCTTGGCATACACATCGCCCAGCCCATTATTCTCATCAACACCCAGCTCTGCAAATAGATCACTGTACTTTTCAAACACATCTTTAAAGTAAACTGTTACTGCATGGCCAAACATGACTGGATCACTGACCTTCATCATGGTTGCTTTAAGATGCAAGGAAAGCATTACCCCATTATTTTTAGCATCCTGAATTTGAGTTTCAAAAAACTCACGCAAAGCTTTGCGACTCATGACAGAAGCATCAATGACTTCTTTATCCTGAAGAGCCAAAGATTTTTTGAGAATAGTTACCTGATTGTCAGAACCAACCAACTCTATATTTACCGTTTCAGCCGACTTAATCACAACGGATTTTTCGCTGCCGTAGAAGTCTCCGCCTTGCATGTGGGCAACATGAGACTTAGAGTCTGCTGACCACTCCCCCATTGAATGAGGGTTGTTTTTTGCATATTGCTTTACTGGGCCCGCTACACGGCGATCACTATTGCCTTCACGCAGCACTGGGTTTACAGCGCTGCCTAGTATTTTCGAATATTTAAGCTTTATGCCCTGCTGCTCTTCATTCTCTGGCTCTACCGGATAACTTGGAACTGTATACCCTTGAGACTGTAATTCTTCAATAGCTGCGCACAATTGCGGAATGGAGGCGCTAATATTAGGCAGCTTAACGATGTTGGCTTCTGGTGTTTTGGCAAGCAAGCCCAGCTCTTTTAGGTCGTCTGCTTGTCTTTGGTTGGGACTTAAGTAATCTGGGAAATTCGATAAAATCCTACCCGATAAAGAAATATCACGGGTTTCGATGGTAATTTGAGCTGGCTTGGTGAAGGCTTTAATTATGGGGAGTAATGAGTAAGTAGCTAGTGCAGGCGCTTCATCGGTAAGTGTATATATTATTTTAGGTGTTTGACTGGTCATATTTTATCCTAAAGTCCATAGCAGTAATGCTTGAAACTTAACGCAAGAACGACTTGTGATCGCTCTTATATCATTTATAACATAGCTCTTAATAAGCTACATTTAAGGCGACTTTTGGTCGCCTTTTCTAGTTGATCTACATCAAAGGCGGCGTATTATATCATGCAATGATATAATCAATAGACTTTATGTAGTTTTTTTACAGATTCCAACGTTTTCAGATGCCTTAACTGGGTATTTGGTAGTTTTATTACAGGCACCCCCGCGAAACATGAGCCAACTTATTCTCTTCAACAAACCCTTTCGAGTGCTATCCCAGTTCACCTGCACCGAAGGTGGAAAAGATACCCTAGCCAGTTACATAGACCAGCCAAATGTCTACGCTGCCGGCCGTTTGGACTACGATTCCGAAGGGTTATTATTACTTACTGATAATGGTGCTCTCCAGCATAGAATAGCCCACCCTAAGCATAAGTCGGACAAAACCTACTGGGCGCAAGTTGAAGGAATACCATCCGACGCCGCTATTGAGACTCTAAAGGCAGGTGTGTCACTAAAAGACGGGGTAACCCTGCCGGCAAAAATAAAGGTGATCGATGAACCTAAACTTTGGGAAAGAGATCCGCCTATTCGTCAAAGAGCTAGCAGTCCAACCGCATGGCTTGAAATTATAATTCACGAAGGAAAGAACAGGCAGGTTAGGCGCATGACGGCCGCCGTGGGACTCCCTACCTTGCGACTAATAAGGGCCTCTATCGGAGAATGGAGTCTGGAGGATTTACAGCCTGGCCAATACAAAGCTTTAGAGCTGAAAGATGAGCCCACTTCGCGAATTAAGGGTAAGCCACCGTATCCAGCTAAACACAAGTTCGCTAAAATGCGTCAACCTAAAAAAAGGCCCTAAATATGCGCTGGAAGCCCAACACCACGGTTGCCACCATTATAGAAAATGACGGTAAATTTCTATTTGTTGAGGAGCAAGATTCAGGCAGGATTGTATTCAATCAACCTGCTGGCCACCTTGAACCTAATGAGACTTTGATTATCGGTGCCATTAGAGAAGTATTGGAAGAAACCGGGCATGCATGTGAAATCACAGGGTACCTCGGCTTATTTACCTTTACAGCACCAAGTAATAACACAATTTATCACCGTCACTGTTTTGTAGGGAATTCCATCAAGTATGACCCCGCCCTACCACTAGACGATGGCATTATTGGCACGCGCTGGCTTTCTCTTGATGAACTTGTGGAAAGCAAGCAAGCTCGAAGCCCGCTTGTTATAAAATGCGTACAAAACTATTTAAATCAAAAAACATATCCCCTAGATGTAATTTATGAGCACACAAATGATTGATGAGAACAAAGACACTAGCGTAATTGTTGGCATGTCCGGTGGTGTCGATTCATCAGTGTCGGCCTATCTGCTTATGGAGCAAGGCTATCAAGTCGAAGGCCTGTTCATGAAGAATTGGGATGAAGATGACAATACTGAATATTGCACCGCAAAAGAAGATCTAGCTGATGCTCAAGCTGTATGCGACAAACTAGGCATTAAATTACATACCGCCAATTTTGCCGCTGAATACTGGGATAATGTGTTTGAGCATTTTCTAGAGGAATATAAAGCAGGCCGAACCCCAAACCCTGACATATTGTGTAACAGAGAAATTAAGTTTAAGGCATTTTTAGACTACTCCAAAGTTTTAGGAGCCGATTATATTGCCACTGGTCATTATGTGCGTCGTAGCGATATTGGCGAGTCCACTCAATTACTTCGAGGCTTGGACAATAATAAAGACCAAAGCTACTTTCTTCACGCTGTTGGCTCTCGGGAAATAAAACAAACATTATTCCCTGTGGGTGAGCTAGAAAAGCCAGAGGTTCGCCGTATCGCGACAGAACAAGGCCTTGCTACCGCCAAGAAAAAAGACAGCACAGGCATATGTTTCATCGGTGAGCGCCGCTTTAAAGACTTCCTTCAGCAATACATTCCTGCTCAGCCTGGCAAAATAGAGACTGCTGACGGAGATATTATTGGTGACCATCAAGGTCTAATGTATTACACCCTAGGGCAAAGACAGGGTATTGGTATTGGCGGCAAAAGAGAGCACGGCACCGAACCCTGGTATGTTGTAGCGAAAGACCTAACAAGAAACACTCTAATTATAGGTCAGGGTGCCCAGCACGAGCTACTGTTTAGCCAAGCCATTACTTGTAAAGATATTTTCTGGACAAATGAAAAGCCAGAGCCGTTTCCCTTCAAATGCACGGCTAAAGTTAGATATCGCCAACCTGACCAAGAATGCACCGTCCACAAACAGGACGATCATTATCTGATTGTATTTGCAGAGCCTCAGCGTGCCGCCACGCCAGGACAGTCGGCCGTCTTCTATCAAGGAGAAGTTTGCTTAGGCGGAGGCGTCATTGAGCAAATCCATAAAGAGCTTGCCGATGCCGAGATGGTTTTATGACTCAAAGCAAAATAAAAAATCAAACGCTGGCTTTAGCGGGCTTATTTCAGGCTGCCCACCTCGTAGAGCAGCTAGCCAAGACTGGGCAGGCAAATGATAAAGATTTAAAGATTTGCATAGAAAGCATCTTCCATACAGATCCCGGTAAAATTGAAGACGTGTATGGAGGCAGTTCAGATAATGTAAAAATAGGATTTAAAGAAGTTCGCTTCCTAACGGATGGAAAATCCAGAACAGGATCTAGCCCAGATGTTATGCGGTACGCTCTTGGTATTTTGCACCTTGAAAGCAAGCTTAAGAAAAATAAACCCATGATGAAAAAAATTGGTCAAGGTATTGATTCATCCAAACGCCAGCTCGATCATTTTCATAGCAGCCATGAAAACTTAATTGCCAATTTGTCAGGCCTTTATCAGGAAACACTAAGTACTTTTAGATTTAGAATTCACGTAACAGGTGATGCTCAGCACCTTCGAAACAACCATAACGCCCATAAAATCCGCACCCTACTGCTGTGCGCAGTGAGATCCGCTATATTGTGGCGACAAATGGGCGGTAAGCGCTGGCAACTATTATTTCATCGGAAGAAATTAAATATAGCCTGTCAAAATGCCCTGCGTCATCTCGAATAATTAAACTGCCCCTGTAATTTCAGGGGCTATTAAATTATTGTGCCGGTTTAGAATAAAATGATTTCATCTGCTGCAGAGCACTTAGGGCGGCCTTGGGATCTAGCGTAACATTTGAGTCTGACTTGTCCATGTTATCCCTGCTCTCCACCAAACCAATGGGGTTTTGTATGAAGCCACCATCCTTAGTAACAAAAGCATAATTATAATAGCTCGCCATAACTTGAACATTCCGCGACTGCTCATTGAACAGGTTATCCCCGTTACTGTATTCATCCATAGGGTTAGTGCAATTGAAGGCCTCCTGTAAAATAGTGGGTGCCACATCTATGCTGGCGGTTCTATGGTCAAACGATTTAGGTTCTTTTCCTGGCCAGTGCATAACAAATGGCACGTGTGTTTGATAGCGAGTGAAGTTACTGCCATGACCAAATCGAGTAGGCTGAGTATCACCAAACTCTTCTCCATGATCCGAAGTAATAATTAAAATCGTATTGTCCCACTGACCTTTTGCTTTAATGGTGCTCACTAGGTTTTCGATCAAGCTATCAATAAAAAATAAACTATTTTTGTAATGATTTAAATAAGGTTCAGGATTTTTACCTTGTTTAAAATCAATAAGGCTTGGGTTCTTGGCAGGGGTGAATTTTTTAAAATTATCTGGGTAGTAATACTGATGATGAGAAGAGTTAAAGAACATAAACCCGTAATATGGATCTTCTGTACCTTCTACCAATGCATTCATTTTCGACAGTACATCGTAGTCTTTTTCAATGGTGTCCTTGCCCTTGCCATGATCAATAAACTTACGCACTGGCAAGAAACTGCTATCGGCCAATTTCATACGGAAAATGTCACCACTAGGATAAACCCCAAATTTATAATCCCTTTTGATCATCTCATTTAATAGGACGGGGCCACCCGCACCATTATTAGCGACGATATTTTCCATGTAGGTGGGCACCAAACCATACATTAAGGCAAAGATCCCTTTAGTGGTAACACTACCGCTGGAATAATGTTCCTTAAACCATTGGGATTCTGAGGCCAGCTGGTGGGTAAAAGGCATTATTTCAGCATCGAACATATCACCTCGCCAGCTTTCCAATACCACCATAACTACATTTAATTGCTCGCCATTATTGTCGCAAACCATGTTTTGCTTGGGATAGTAAATGTTCGATTTCATCTTTGAGTTTTCGCCCGCGGTATCTGCAAAATTATTTAGCAGGGCATTACCCGCAATAGAACGAGAATGAAGTGGAAAATACAAAGGAATATGAGCGCCAATAGATGTGATTGGTGCGTAGTTTTTTGCATACGCCCAAGAATGAATTAAATTGGCGCTTACCACAATTAGAAACACAGAACAGAAAAAGGCTTTGCCAAAATGTCTGTATTTTGAGCGGACAGCCAATTTTTTAAGAACGAGCCACAAAAACAATAGCTCAGTAAGCGTCACCAGCACAGCTACAAAACTAAAGGTGAAATAAGTTTTGTACGAAATATCGAAAAACTCACCACCCTCATCGGCTATAAAGGCTTTTATAAAAAACCAGTTTATGTGGTAGTTGTATATGTCATAGATAAAATTATCGATAAATACAAAGACAGCTAAACTGCCGCCAACGAAAGCGCACAGAAGCAGAAGCGGTATTCTGAGCATAGGGACAAAGGATAGAACCAAAGCAAGTATTGCAAACAAAATAGCGTAGAGGCCCCATACACTGGGAAGGATGGCAATTTGATAATAAACATCCAATCCATTAGACACTTCAGGGAAGTGATCGCTAAAGCCGGCACTTATCAATGTTAGCAAAGCGACATTTAAGCCCAGCATCAAACCCACAGAGCGATTAACGAACCACACTTTCTTCAAATATTGCAACACACTCAACCCAAACTACGCATTAATCGCGTATTTTAACTGCCCAGTCATCCAGGGTATAGAGGGGCAAACAAAACTCTTTGTTGTTCAGGTGCACTTAACACTGCTCAATGGGCTAGAATCTTGTATAATTCGCGCCAATTTTGACCGACAACACATCTTCAGAGAGGATTTCATGGATCTTTCCGCTTTAAGCGCTGTATCACCAATCGACGGCCGTTACGGTAGCAAAACATCCGCTCTGCGTAGCATTTTTAGTGAATTTGGTCTGATTAAGTATCGAGTAGAAGTAGAGATTCGCTGGTTACAAAAGCTTGCTCAACATACTCAGATTTCTGAAATCACCCCATTCAGCAAAGAAGCCAATGACGTTTTGAACGCCATCGTTAGCCAATTTAACGAAGAAGATGCGGGACGCATCAAGGCGATAGAAGCGACTACCAATCACGATGTAAAAGCCGTTGAATACTTCATTAAGGAAAAAATCGAATCTAATGAAGAGTTGGTGAAGGTAACTGAATTCGTACATTTCGCCTGCACTTCAGAAGACATTAACAACCTATCACACGCATTAATGTTAAAAGCCGGACGTGATGAAGTAGTCATCCCTCATATGGAACAAGTTACAGATGCTATTTGTAAGCTTGCCCATGAGCACAGTGACCTACCAATGCTGTCCCGTACTCATGGTCAAACTGCCTCCCCTACTTCGCTAGGTAAAGAAATGGCTAACGTGGTGGCACGCTTACGCCGCCAGATGAAGCAAATCAAACAGGTGGAAATGCTGGGTAAAATAAATGGCGCCGTAGGTAACTACAATGCTCACTTATCTGCATACCCAGATATAGATTGGGCTGAAAATGCGCAAGTGTTTATCGAGGGGCTGGGCTTAACTTTCAATCCTTACACCACACAAATTGAACCTCATGATTATATTGCAGAGTTGTTTGATGGCATTGCTCGCTTTAACAATATTCTTTTAGATTTTGACCGCGACATATGGGCCTATATCTCAAATGGGTATTTCAAGCAAAGGACCATAGCTGGCGAAGTAGGATCTTCCACTATGCCTCATAAGGTAAACCCAATAGATTTTGAAAATTCCGAAGGCAACCTAGGAATGGCCAACGCTATCATGGGCCATTTGGCACAAAAATTACCTATTTCTCGCTGGCAGCGAGACCTAACGGACTCAACTGTATTGCGTAATATGGGAGTTGGTCTTGGTTATAGTTTAATTGCTTACCAGTCATCCTTAAAAGGAATTACTAAACTGGAAGTAAACCCTGCCCGTATCGCTGAAGACCTAGATAAGGCCTATGAAGTTTTGGCAGAACCTATTCAAACCGTTATGCGTCGTTTTGGCATTGAACAGCCTTACGAGAAACTAAAAGCCTTTACTCGCGGCAAGGCTATTACAAAGGAAATGACAATAGAATTTGTTAATTCCCTAGAGCTACCACAAGCACAAAAAGATGCCTTAAAAGCATTAACTCCAGCGACCTACACAGGTAATGCTGCTGAACAAGCCAAAGCCATCTAGCTTTGCATAACGCCTCTGCTTTCACCTGCACAGGCGTTTCTCTTTCCCCTATATTATTATTCACACTAATCTTATTATCCAGCTTCAGTCTTTACGCATCATCATTTAAATTGCCATCAAATTAAATACGGAAACGCTCATGAGCCCATTAGGAAATATAAGTATTGAGGAATTTTTGCAGGAATATTGGCAAAAAAAACCACTACTTGTTCGAAATGCCTTCCCTGACTTTGTTTCGCCCATTGACCCAGATGACATGGCTGGGCTCTCCTTAATGGAGGAAGTTGAGTCACGCATCATATTGGAAAACAAGAAGGACAAAAGCTGGGAGGTTCAGCAAGGCCCATTCAATGACGACACTTTTGCCGCCCTTCCAGAGCAAGATTGGACCTTATTAGTTCAGGCTGTCGATCAGTGGGTGCCGGAAATGGCTGACATAATGGATCAATTTAACTTTATTCCTAATTGGCGTCTTGACGATATGATGGCCAGCTTTGCACCAAAAGGCGGTGGTGTTGGACCTCATTTCGATCATTACGACGTATTTTTGATACAAGGCCTGGGACAGAGATCTTGGCAGGTGGGTCCAAAGTGCGATGAGTCTTCCCCTTTCCTAGACGATGTACCAGTTAAAATTTTGAAAGAAATGAAGGTTATCCATGAGTGGACGTTAAACCCTGGCGACATGCTTTACTTGCCGCCGACCTATGCGCATAACGGAGTAGCCCTAAATGATGCCATGACCTTTTCTGTTGGCTTTCGCGCGCCAAGTGAGGCCGATATTCTATTGGGATTAAGTGACCACCTAACTCAGCAACTTAACAATGACCAACGATACAGTGACCCTTGTCTTTCTAGTGCAAGCAAGCAACCTTCACTTATTAACGCAGACGCCATCGCAAACGTAACTGAAATCATCAGCAAACACTTGCAAAAAGAAGGAGTCGTTGAGCAGTGGCTAGCCCAATACATGACAGAGAGTAAGTACGAGGGCTTGCACGAGCCTCTTGAAGATCCCCTTGACTGGGATGATCTTAGCCCTTTACTCGCGACAGAAAGCCAACTGGTTAAAAATGAAACCAGTCGCTGGGCTTACTACTTAATTGACAAAAAAATTGTCCTAGTTATTAATGCAGAGAAAATTAAATTCTCTCATTCCAAGCAAAGCCAAGAGCTTGCCACCATACTGGCCGACAATAGACGTATAGGTTGTGAATATATTGCCAACCTACTAAAACAAACTGAGTGCCAGAATTTACTGCTAAGCTTAATAAACGGTAACCACCTTTATTTTGAAGAATAAAAACCAGGAAGGAAGATGCCAGATACCCGAATCGCAAACACCAACTGGAAAGAAGAGCGTGTAGCGCTCAGGGATCTTAGGGAGCTGGTTTTCATCGGCGAGCAAAAGGTAACCAAGGAGCTTGAATGGGACGGGCTTGATGATGAAGCCCAACATTTCATCGCCTATCAAGATAATGCTGTAGTGGGCTGCGCTCGCTTATTAGACGGAAATAAAGTCGGCCGAATGGCTGTAATAAAATCCTACCGCGGCCAAGGAATCGGTCAAAAAATTTTAGATCACATAAAACGGTTCGCCAGTCAGAAACGTACGACTCTACTAACACTAAGTGCGCAATGTCACGCCTATCACTTCTACCGTCAAAGTGGTTTCGGGGCCTGCTCATCTCCCTACGAGGACGCAGGCATTGCCCATATTGATATGGAATGCAGAGTATTCAGTCTGCAAGCCGAATTAACTCAATACGCCTTAAGTCTAGATAAAACCACCTATCACAGCCATAATTTTCTAGAAGGCAGTGGCTACCTAGAAATCATGTTAAGCCAATGCAGGAAATCCCTAGATATAAGTATTAAGGATTTAGCACACCCTTTACTTCGCAACCCCTTGTTGATTCAGAAAATTTTATTGCTAGCCCGCCAAAATCGACATTTCAAAATAAACATCCTATTAGGACTGTACACACCTACTGACAATGACCACCCATTATTTAAAATAATGGACAGGCTACCTTCTTTTTCTGAAATAAAAATTAGCCCTGATATCTCGGAGGGTGTGTGTACCGTAGACAATACGGCCTCACTGAATTTTCAGGGCAATGAATATCGCATTTGCTTTTCAAATACAGCAGCAGTAAACAAACACAAAGCGCTATTTAGGCAGCGATGGAGCAGTGCCAGTTCCATTCCGGGCGCGAGGCGACTATCTATTTAATGCCAGCTAAAAGAGCTGTTTAATATGGGGTATTTCAGAAAAAACATTTGGCTATCGGCATGCCTAGTAATTTTAGTGGGCTGCGATACATCTCAAACACAAACCATTGTGACTCTCCACACTAAGAAAGCGGGCAGCCTTAAAGAGCTTATAAGGGAGAGCCTGGGAAGTAACGTAAAATTCAGTACATCAGAAAGCCAAGTAATTATTTTTGCTCAGAAAAAAGACATCCAGCCCACACTAAAATTACTTGAAGCTCTAGATAAATGGCCTTCTGCATTCAGGGTTACGCTAAAAGCCGAAAAGAACCATCAATACAGTACCATAAGTAGCCCTCTGCCTTTTTCGCTGCTGCCCGAACGTGACACACTAATTAAAGTTAAAGGCAGTCAGGTGCTATTTAGGTTGCAGCAAATATCTAAGGATGAATTTCTATTAAAAATAAAAAGTTATTCGGCAGGAAAGGTAATTGTACAGCACATATTACTGGCGGATGGGATATGGCTGAAAACCAATCTATTAAATTTTGAAAATTACCCATGGATAAAAATAGAAACTCAAAAAACAAAGTAAGCTTTTCTGTAGGCAAAAAAAAACCAGCAACAGCTGGTCTTTTTTAAACATGAAAAATCATGTTATCAATTGGTGCCCGAACCCAGACTCGAACTGGGACACCCATAAGGCGAGGGATTTTAAATCCCTTGTGTCTACCGATTCCACCATTCGGGCAGATAAAATATACTTTGCAGTAAAATCATCTAATTGGAGGCGCGAGCCGGATTCGAACCGGCGTACACGGAGTTGCAGTCCGCTGCATAGCCTCTCTACCATCGCGCCATCACTACTTTAATTTGAAGACGGTTTTCACCAAAAGCAACTTTTCAAATTAAAATTTAATTAGCCTTTCGAGCTAACAACGCCTTATTACTAAGACGATTTGGAGCGGGAAACGAGATTCGAACTCGCGACCCCAACCTTGGCAAGGTTGTGCTCTACCACTGAGCTATTCCCGCTAAACTTGTTACTGGGTAACCCCAAGGAACGAGGCGTATTCTAAGGGATTGTTAAAAAGAGTCAACAGTTTTTTCCCTTATTTCTTAATTACTTAGCGCGTTTTCACTTATTTTGACGCGCTTAATTCAGGCCAAGCTGCGACAAGGTATATCATCATAGACCAAAGGGTTAATAGCGCGGCAAATAGCAACGAAACAATAGCAGCAACGTACCAGCCGTCTGATGAAATAAACGCTCCTGCCCCTGAGGGTTCAATACCTAACACACCGGTAATCGCAAACATCTGTGCGAGTGTTTTCGCCTTACCTATATTGCTAACCGCTACATTAGCGCTTTTGCCCACTTCCGCCATCCACTCTCTTAGTGCTGAGATAATGACTTCTCTAGCCACAATAATAAGAGCAGGCACCGTGACCCATAAAGTTTGATCTCGCTCAACAACAATCATGAGGGATACTACGACAATCAACTTATCCGCAACAGGGTCCAGGAAAGCGCCAAACGGTGTCATTAAATTCATTTTACGAGCAAGGTACCCATCCCAATAATCCGTTATGCAAGCAATCCAAAACACTACTGCAGCAGCAAAGCTTGCCCAATACACTGGCAAGTAAAACATCACCACCATAAGAGGAATTAACACCACTCGAATAGAAGTTAAAATATTAGGGAGATTTAACGGCATATCACCTTCGCTTTTTCTTTTTGCATCAATATTTGCACTGCCTTACTCATGCAGTGCATCGTAAATTTCTTGCGCTAAATGCCGACTAATTCCTGGCACTTTGGCTATCTCAATTACACTGGCTGAACTAACCTGCCCTGCATCACCGAAGAATCTTAACAGTTCCTTTCGTCTTTTGGGACCAATACCCGCGATATCCTCCAGTAGAGAGCGACCTCGAGACTTTGCTCTTCTTGCCCTGTGCCCGGTAATCGCAAAGCGATGTGACTCATCTCTAATTTGCTGAATAAGATGTAAAGCGGGTGAGGCCAAATCCAAAACAAAACTTCGCTCTTCCAAAATCAAGACTTCCATGCCTGCCTTTCGAGTAACACCCTTGCTAACACCCAGTATAGGAATGTCTAGCAAATCCAATTCTGCCATCACTTTCTTGGCAACCCCTACCTGCCCTTTACCACCATCAATCAACAGCAGTTGAGGTTTTTTATCCTGCGTAATTTTTTTAAAGCGTCGTCTCAGAGCCTGCTCCATGGCACCATAATCATCACCGGCCACCACGTCTTCAATGTTAAATTTTCGATAATCACTTTTTAATGGGCCGTCTTGATTAAACACCACACACGAAGCGACTGTCGCTTCACCGTGACTGTGACTTATATCAAAGCATTCCATGCGTAAAGGAATTTGAGGTAAAGCCAAGGCCTCTTTTAAAGCGACGTATTGGGCTTTTCTGTGCTGCTTATCTTCGCTTTTTAGGCGTAAAGCTTCCGCGGCATTATTTTTGGCTAACTCTAACCACCTTAAGCGGTCTGATCGAACCGCATGGGAAAGCTTTACCTTTTTACCTTTTTGTAGAGTGAATGCACTTTGAATTAAGCTCGCATCCTGTATCTCGTGAGAAGTAATAATTTCATCTGCAATTTCATGGTTAAGCACTAAGTAAAATTGCGATATAAAAGCAGCCAATGCTTGCTCGCTTGATTCCCCCATATTTAAACGCGGGTAAAAAGAACGGCTTCCTAACATCCTGCCATGGCGAACGTTTGCTACATGCACAGCTGTAATTCCCAAACCCTGCGAGATAGCAATAATATCTACATCACCTTGCTGGGCATCTATAGACTGCTGTTCCTGTACTTTTCGTAAGTGCTTTATCTGATCACGAATTAACCCTGCATTTTCAAACTCAAGAGTTTGCGCTGCATCATCCATTTTCTGCTGAAGCTCACTCAGTAATTCTTTGTTTTTCCCTAATAAAAACAGCTCGGCATGATTAATGTCAGCAGCATACTCAGCAGCCGAAATTAGATTGACGCAAGGCGCACTGCATCGGCCTATTTGATGTTGGAGACACGGCCTACTGCGATTATTAAAGTAGCTGTCTTCACAATTTCTTAAACGAAATAGCCTATGCAAAAAACTTAGGCTTTCTTTTACAGAGGATGAGCTTGGGTACGGGCCAAAATAACGCCCAGTCTTTTTCTTTCTGCCTCGCGCATACGCCATCAGCGGGAACTGATGGTCAGACAAATGAATATAGGGATAGGACTTATCGTCTTTTAAGAGGATGTTGTAAGGAGGTTTGTTTTTCTTTATGAGGTTTTGTTCAAGCAGCAGCGCTTCTGTTTCACTGCCAGTAATACTTATTTCTACATTACATATACGAAGTACTAAGGCCTGAGTTTTAGTATTCAAGCCTTTATTAGTAAAATAGCTAGAGACTCTATTTTTTAAATTTTTGGCTTTACCCACATACAGCAAGCGATCCTCGCTGTCGTACATTCGGTAAACCCCAGGCTTGGTGGCCAGGGTCTTTAAGAAGGGTTTTGCATCAAAGCTCATACTGATTAAATTGCAGACTCGGTATCAATCATGCCATGACGAATGGCAAGGCGAGTTAATTCTACATCACTGGAAATAGACAGCTTGTCAAAAATACGATAACGGTAGGTATTAACGGTTTTGGGACTTAAAAACAATTGATCCGAAATGCTTTGCACTTTTTCACAATTGACAATCATCATAGATATTTGCATTTCACGATCTGATAACAAATCAAAAGGACAAGCCGATTCTTGGCTATCAAATGGCTTCAGGGCCATTCGCTGGGCAATTTCTGGACTAATGTAGCGCTGACCAGACTTCACTTTCAATATAGCCATAACCATTTCTTCAGCCGTCGCCCCCTTGGTCATATAACCGGCGGCACCCGCTTGCAATAGTCTATTGGCGTAAGGGTCTTCACTGCAGGCAGTGACAGCTATAATACGAATATCCTCATTTAGGCGTAGTAGCTTACGGGTAGCTTCAAGGCCACCCATGCCAGGCATGCGAATATCCATTAGAACCACTTCAGGCTCCAACTCTTTGGCCTTTTCTATAGACTCTTCACCACTACCTGCTTCAGCAATAACATCAATTTTATCGCTATCTGATAGTAGGCTTACAATGCCCATGCGGACCAAATCATGATCGTCAACCACTAAAACTCGAATCAAGATCTACACCTCTATTACAAAACTGCCAGTAAATACCTAAAGCCCGCCCATGCTAGCAAATCACAGAGGCTATACCACTACTTTTTATTATCATGCAGCCTAAGCAGGCGCAATTTTTGCCACTCTTCTTGAGGGGGATTGAGTGGCAGCACAATCTCTACCACATCACCATCAAGATGGCGCTTCACCTTAAAGCCTAATTTTCGTGCTAATTTCAACATAGGGGCATTATCGGCTAATACAGTACCCATCATCTCTATGACACCCTGATCCCGGCAGTATTGGATCATTTTCTGCATAAGCCGATGGCCTAATCCCATGCCTTGAGCTTTATCACCAATAAGAACAGAAAACTCAGACTGCACCTTATCGGCATCAGTCCAAGTTCTAACCACGCCGAGAATCTCATCTTCCTTATTTTCGGCTACAAAGGCCATTTCTTGCTGATAATCTATCTGAGCAAACTTGGCCAGCTCTCTGTGCCTGAAGTTTCGGCGCGCAGTGAAAAATCGATAGCGCAAAGACTCAGCACTTAAGGTTTCATGGAACAACTTAAGCGCCGGCTCATCCTCCCCTTTTACTGGGCGCAAACCGAGCAATATACCGTCCTTGAAATGCCCTTCCTCTTCTAATTCAGCAGGGTACGGCCTTATGCATAGCTGATGCTCATCCCCCAGATCGGCAGCAACGCCTAGCACCATTGGCCCCTCAGTTGGATGCAATATAACGTTGAGTTCACAACCCTTTAGATTTGGCATGTCCACCGCCATCTGAGATAACCTGATTAGCATTTGCGATAGCTGTGCGACATCCCGGTCAAAATGACGGCTCCTTTCACTTAAGACCCTATATATATGGGTCTTAAACATAAGCTGGCGAGCAAGCACATCGTTTAACGGTGGGAACTGAACCACCCTGTCAGCCATTATATTTGCAGTAGCACCACCGCCACCAAATAAAATAATCGGGCCGAACGTCTCATCTCGGGTAATACCCATACTGAATTGTATTGATATTTCACCATTACGCATGGGTTGAACACTGAAACCGTGCATTTTACTGTCTGAAAAACGTTTTCTAATCTGCGAGTTTAATTCTTTTGATGCCAATACCAGCTCATCTTTATTCTCCAAATCTGTAACCACCCCACGCCAGCGCCCCCTTGGGTTATCGCCATATGCAAACGGATGGCAATAATCTTGATGAATCACTTTAATGGCCGCTGGAAATTGAATGCTCGCCTGCGAAAGATCGAATTTTTCCGGCAAAAACTGGGTACCTACAGTCTTGAATCCGTAATGAGTGATAATCTGATATATTTCGTTGGCGGTTAAATAATCACGCCCTTGCTTTAGGGCGTTATTAACAATGACCTTACAGCTCAACCGATCTACCGTGGCATCATCCAATAACGAAGACGGTGTCTCCCTTAACAACTCTTGATTCCGCTGGTGCCTCACCATATTCATAAAAGCTTTAATGGCCCTATCTGGCGTGTCGTACGTAGGAATCCCCGACTCATCAAATAAGTGGCGACTTCGCTCTACAGTTTCTCCTCCCATCCAGCTGGTTAGCAGGTTTTTTTGATTAAACCGACTGTGATGCGTTACCACGCTGGCAACCTCTTGGCTATCTACTGCACCAGACGGTGAAAACAGTACGAGCGTGGCATCTACACCCGGGTCTCTTTCTATTATCGCTAAAACCTGTTTATAGATAGCAGGGCCAGCTTCTGGTGTGATATCCACCGGATTAGACTGAGACCAATAATCAGGCAACACAGCCGACAGCTCCTGAATAGTATTATCTGACAACTGAGCCAATTGCCCACCTTCATGCATTAATCGGTCGACCGCCAGAATAGCCCCACCAATTCCATTAGCAACAATAGCCAAACGCTCCCCTTTAAAGGGTTTCATGCGGGTGAGCGACTCGACTGATTCAAACAACTCTTCGGTGCTATCCACCCGCAACACGCCCGCCCTTAACAAAATGGCGTCATAAATCATGTCACGATGACGAATTCCAGCGGGGATGGGCTCTACAGGTGATTGAGATGAAGGAAAACGACTGCTTTTAATGGCCAAAACCAGCTTACCCCTAGAGGCATTACGAACCGCTCGCACAAACGAAGGAGCATCAAGAATTTTTTCTAAATGCAACATAATGGCTTTCACCTGACGCTGCGATGACAGGTAGTCTATGGTGTCAGACATGCTGACATCGGCACCATTCCCTATGGTAAGAAAATGAGAAAAACCTATGCCTCGAGCATGAGCCCAGTCCAGTAAGGCGCTAGCTAGAGTGCCCGACTGCCCAAGGTAAGCAACCTTGCCAGGCAGTGCATTAATATGACTGTAGCTGGCATTTAGGTGTAAATCAGGGACCAGTAAACCAAGGCAATCTGGCCCCATGATACGAACACCGTGTTCACGAGCCAGCTTGCGCAGTGGGTTTTTTGATGGCCGGTATTGTTCAGCTCTTTTACGTGAGATGCCGCCAGTTAAAATCATCACCGCTCGAATACCGTGACGCCCCAGCTGCTTAATTATTTTTTCAATGGTGGGTGCAGGTGTGCAAATAATAGCCAAACTTACATCTTTAGGCAGGCGTCCAATCTTCGAAATACAAGGCACGCCGTGCACGGTTTTATACCGGCGAACGTTCACAGCATAAATACTGCCTTTAAAAGCAGAGGCCTTCAAATTTTGTATGACCGCCCCACCCATACTGGAGGGACGGTCGGATGCGCCTATAACGGCTATTTTTGAAGGCTCAAAAAAATTTTCTAACCAGCGAGTGCCCATAAATACCTAATAAAAAGGTGTTATCTATCAATCATTTGAGTTATATAGTTTTATTAAGAAAGCCTCAAGCTATAACTACATGTCTTCAACTTTATTTATACATCATTCTCAATTTGACCAGCATTCGGTGCCGCCATCACACCCGGAAAGCCCGTTACGCAATTTAGCCGTAGAAACAAAGCTAAGGCAAACAGGCTTATGGCAAGACTTAAATGTGCAAACTTGCCAAAAAGTTAACCCTGAAATGTTTAAGCAAGTGCATACACCAGGTTATATAGACCAGTTATACCGAATTGCGCCCCCCAGAGGCATGATCTTGGCCGACACCGATACCCCGCTTATGTTTAATACATTAAGAGCAGCTGAAGAAGCAGCAGGTTCAGGAATACAAGCGGTTAAACAGGTATTAAGCGGCGAATTCAAAAATGCATTTTGTGCCATTCGCCCGCCAGGTCATCATGCTGAACCCAAAAAAACCGTAGGCTTCTGTTTTATTAACAATATAGCCATTGCCGCCCAATTTGCTTTATCAGCCCCTGATATTCGCAAAGTGGTTATTTTTGATTTTGATGTGCACCAGGCCAATGGCACGATAGAAATATTTAAAAATAGAGACGATGTAATGGTAGTAAGTACATTTCAACACCCATTTTTTCCGTTCTCACACTACCAATCACCATCAGATAATATTATCAATATCCCTCTAGAAGCAGAAACAGCCAGTACACAATTCAGAAAAAAAATCGAAAGCAAAATCATTAAGGCAATTTCATCTTTTAAACCTGATCTTATTTTAATCTCAGCCGGATTTGACGCTCATACCGACGACCCCATGGGCGGCCTAGACTTAATTGATGAAGATTTTTATTGGCTAACCAAACTCAGCATGAGCCTGGCAGAGACTTATGCAAAGGGAAGGATAGTTTCAATGATGGAGGGAGGTTATAACTTGGAGGCACTGGCACTGAGCGCACACGAACACATCCAGGCCCTTACTGGAAAGTAAGTCTATTTCAATTAGGACTTACTAGCCGCAAGCAAGGAATTAAGCATGTCATTAATTGCGCCTGCCTGAACCTGGTGATTTGAATCAAGATAGGCGCTACGCACCGTATCCCCCTTGCTCCAGCCACCTTGCTTCATGATTACTTCTAGAGATTGTTTCTGCTCGAACAAGAGATTTACTAGGGTTTTTCGCATGCTATGGGAAGATAATTTTTCATCGGTAATGCCAACTCGCTCAAATACCTGCTTGGCAATTCTGTTAATACTGGTAGGTGTTAGCGCATTCATTAATACATCTTTTTTATTGACGCTTCTAAATAAAAAACCATTTTTTAATGGCAATTCATTAGCATAATTTTTTATCACCCTAGCTAGGCAGTATTGATTACCACTAAAAGGGATAACTGAATAAACAGGTTTACCACCTTTATGCTTTGGCAAACTAATAGCTATATCAGCCTGCCTTTCATTAAACCCTGTAACCATTTCTAGGGTGATATCGGCGATCATTGAGCGCCGGTAACCTGTACCAATGAAGGCCGCGACAACAGCTTTGTCTCTCTTTTCTTTAACCGACGATGAAGGTGAGACAATATAGCCCATCACCTTTACAGCCTCCTGAACACTAAGCGGCCTCTTACTTAAAGGGATTCGCTTTTCTTTTGATCGTATACCCGACAGCGTCTCCCTAACTCGTATAGATTGAGTAGGGTCGTTAAAATTGTGCCAAGTATGCCAATACCTTAGAGCGGCCACATGCAAAGAAAGTGAGGTAGAGGCCATTGGCGTGTTTTTAGTCGCCTGATAAACCAAGTATTGCTCGACCTTCCCTGAAGTACTAGGCAACAAACCACCCCATTTTTGATATTGCCGAATAGCGCTATTATAGGTTTTGGCCTTGGCAGTTTGACCAAGGCCCTGCAAAAATATATTTTCACTCATGATAGTTCTTGTGTTTCAATTTTCTTCTGCACTTCAATGGTTTTAATTAAAGCGCGGTTGTTTTCTTCTTGTACTAATAGGCTAGTTTGCAAAAGTGCCAATACTTTACCTATTTCTGTTTCCTGTTTTTGCTGATTATTAAGCTCCATTTTCAATTGTGATTTTTCACTATTACCTTTTTCAATCAACACTAACTGCCCTTGAATGATTTTATCTAGGGAATCGGATTTTTCATTGGCCAACAAAATAGTCCGAGCTTGAAGCTGGCTAGATGACATACTTATTTCGGTCAATTCTTCCTGATGATTAAGCGCCTGCTTTGCCAACCGCTCCTCCAGACCCTTAATGCTTTCAGATGTGTCCATTTTATATTCGCGATACTGATACGTTAATCCGTCGTACTTTGAGTTAAGCGCGTCTTTTTCGTCTTTGAGCTCCCGCCCCTGCTCCAACTGATGAGCTATTTGATGGCGGGTTTGGCTGCGCTCAGCTTCTACCTGGGCAAGCATATCCTTGCTGGCCAATTGCAAACCCCTGATCTGGTTCGCTTGCTGTTCGTTTAAAATAGTGATTTTCGCTAGGTTAATTTCATTCTTTTTAATTAATTCATTCTGCGAATATAGTTCAGTTTTTTTAAGTTGGTAACTTGCTTCTAAGGCCAATAGCTCAAGCTTTGTCAGCTCAAGCTCCTTGAGTGTTTGCTTTCGGGAATTTTGACTTCCCTCAAGCTCTTGTTTTACCGCGCTTACTTTCAGGCCGCAGTCTTCTTCAAGCCCTCCCTTTAAGTCAAGATACACCCGCTCCATGGCACGAGTTACATTGCTTGGCAGGCGAACAGAACGCCCTTCCTTGTCAACCTCGTACTCTTCACGAAGCTCCTTTAAGGCCTGAGATATTGAATTTCTATCACCGGTGACTAGCTCTGACACAGCATTAACAGTTGCGCGCTTACCCTGCTCTACCAGGCCGTTGTAGGCCTTTCTACATGCTCTTTTTATCTCTTCTTGTCTGGTCATATTAAGCGCTTAATAATTTAAATCAGAATATTATGTTCTGTTATTTTACTCTAATTTTCAAATCTTTAATCAATTTATAATGTTCGATAATAACTATTATCGAACATTACAAATAAAAAGAAGTCATGTAGGCGCATAAACAGACACTAAGCCATAACACCCATTCTTAGCACTTAGCACTTAGCACTTAGCACTTAGCACTTAGCACTTAGCACTTAGCACGATGAGGGTCGCAATAGGATCATGACAAACGCCAATCGTTTTCAAGTCAGGAAAGACATCATATGAAAACCAAAGCAATAAAACAGCAGATAGACGGACTAGGGCAATCCAAACCAAGCACAAGGTAGAAGTGAATTTAAGGAAGCATAAAACGGAGGCGAAAAAAAACCAGAAATCTTTCGATGTCTGGTTTTTAAAATAAATGGCGGAGAAGAAGAGATTCGAACTCTTGGAGGGGTATAAGCCCTCGCCGGTTTTCAAGACCGGTGCTTTCGGCCACTCAGCCACCTCTCCGCACAGGCCACGCATAATACGGATTTTGATTTTTGAGTCAACAAAAAAGCCCCAATAACCCCAATTTATTAGGGCCTTGTATACAACTTAGCCAGATAGACTGCGAACCATAAAATACAACTTCAAAATAACCACAAGCACCAATCAAGGGGCAATCTCACTACTGACCTTTATACTCGTAACTTCAATGTCCTAGCCCTCACTAAAAATACCCAAAGCAAATATAGTGACTTTATTTAGATAGCTATTTGCCTCTATTAATTAGTTCACGATTTTCAATATAAGTATATTGACGCCAGCTGTAGGACGGAATCTCCTTCCGCTCCACCATAAGCTCCAAATCCTTCTTAGAAATCCCTGTAGCGTCTGCATAATCTTCCAGCAGGACGGGGCTTTGGATATGGGCGCCCGCTTCTTTAAGGCCTGTAGTCCTTGCCTCCTCTAAAGTAGCCTCTTCATTTATTACCCTCATTAATTGCCATATAACCAGCAGACCAACAAAAAGCATTAACAGCCTTATCAAGGCAATCTCCCTTCTTTCTATTAATTAAGAGCTTGAGCCATTACCAGTAGAGTAACGGCTAGCGTGATAACAATCGAAGCAGTAAAACTGCAACAGCCTATATAGTGCCAAGATGGCCTGATCATCGCAAACACACCCACCTGCCAAGAATGCATCAGCCCTACTAAAGCTCACTCAGACAGTACAAGACGACCTACCCTCTTAGATTGACCACGGAGGCTCGCCATCAATGACCAAAACGCCAAATCGGTCATGCACACCCCACCGCTTTAGCCGCTCTCAGAATAACGGATCAACTTATTACAAATAAGCCAGCCAGTACGAAATAAACTAGGCAACGCTAATTCTATATGAGTGAGGTCGTTTTTACAGGGATTAGCCGACTAACGAAAAACTTTACACGTATGATTATGGCGCTAAGCGTTAATCAAATAATTGGGTTTTGGGGTTTTGGGGTTTTGGGGTTTTGGGGTTTTGCCAGGTATAATTTCAGTTGCTTCGAAACTCGTTAGATTTTCTTTCTTAAATAAATCCTGATCCATAACGCACCAAGAAACGGTGGCACAGCCACTCGCTTACTTGATGCATTATGCGTTACAGCTTAAACAGCAACAACTTTATTTGCACATGGACCTTTTTGTCCTTGGCCAACTTCAAATTCAACTGCCTGACCATCACTCAATGTAGCGTACTCGCCGCCAGCTTGAATTTCTGAGTGATGAACAAACAAATCTTTGCTGCCATCTTCAGGTGTGATAAATCCGAAACCTTTATCAGCATTGAAC
This sequence comes from Bermanella sp., assembly GCA_036960565.1. GTDB lineage: Bacteria > Pseudomonadota > Gammaproteobacteria > Pseudomonadales > Oceanobacteraceae > Bermanella. The sequence goes on along the minus strand of JBALXQ010000009.1, from coordinate 54,413 downwards.
CACTTAACGATACCTTTACTCATTTTCTTTACTCATTTTTGCTGGTGAAATAAAAAATTTACATCCGAATTCACCAGTTCGAATATAAAGTCGAAATTTTTAATAGAACGCATTACATCATTATAGCAGGCTGTCGCATACAACGCGTTTATGTCCACTTAGCCACAATGCGCTTTAAGCTAATCTAGTTAGCTTAAAGCGACTCTAACCCCACCATACTTATTCTATTCTGCAACACTACATCTCACAGCATTACTCACGCTAACTGATTGAGCGCCAGATCTCTCTATCGTCTTTACTATTGCTGATTGGATAGCCTCATCCTCTCTTATATCGCACTTAGTGACAAATTTTTGGATTTGCGGCTCAGCGCCCTCCTCAACAACAAACTGAAGGAGAACCTCTATTGCTAAGCTATCATTGGGGCCATAATAGGTTATTTCAATGGTGGGATAACCCTGAAATCCCATTTTGGCCTTCTTGGATATTCTCTTTTTAGATTTTTCCAAATTCATAAAAGCCCACTTTTCTTAAGAGCCATGGCACCACCAGCACACCCTAACTTAGTAGATCTGCCAGCTTACTGACGCCCCAATAATGCGCAGCGTTAACCTTATTACAAGTCTAGATTACGCTTTAAAACCTTTGCTGATGTAATAATGCGTGTGGTGCGATAAAGCTCTGGATGCTTGTCACTGTCAGTATGACGCATTGGCTCGCCCGATGTCGGACTAACAAACCATGAAACTTCTGGGCGAGGATCACCTAGCTGTTTTTTTAGTGCCTGCGGTGTGATGCTTAGCGCTTCAGCGGCCGCATTGAACGTGCATCGTGTTTTTACTTCGTTTAGGTAATCAATTACCACGTTGATTTTGTCCTGATCCACTAGAAGATCCTTGTAATGTTAGTGCCGCCAGTAGCGGTCGAGTAAAATGAGGCCCGGCGAACGTAGTGAATGATGCTGGCCTGGTTATGCATAGTGATACTTTGCTCTAAAACCCACACCCAAATGAAGCGACTGCTGGTGCCAATACTGGAATTAGACCACACACAAAGGCGTCAGAGTAGACCCTATTGCTTAAAGCCCTTAAATTAATATACCTTTTCAGTATTTCTATGTTTGGCAAGCAAGGCATAAACGTGCATTACCAGCGGCACACAAGCCCTCAATGCAGCATTTAAAAAGGAGCGAGTTATCAACACGCAAAAAAAAATCAAGCACTGTGAAGTGCCTGATTTTTAGAATAAATGGCGGAGAAGAAGAGATTCGAACTCTTGGAGGGGTATAAGCCCTCGCCGGTTTTCAAGACCGGTGCTTTCGGCCACTCAGCCACCTCTCCGCACAGGCCACGCATAATACGTTTTTTTACTTAATAGTCAACCGTATATGTAAAATAGTGATATTTTTTAAGGACTTAGCTCAAGTGATTAGCCTTAATTGGTTCCCATCTATCGTCCAAATAGCCTTATAAGCCACTTGAAATTCCCTACAACGCCCTTATTATCAGTGCTAGTACATTACCTTTTATTCAATGGAGCGACAAATGGAACACAGAAGCATAGGCACTGCGCAAAATGCTGTTAGTGCGGACACTCAAAAGGTATTGCGCAATACCTATATGCTGCTTGGCATGACTCTAGCCTTTAGCGCTTTAACAGCCGGCATCTCAATGTCTATGAATCTTGGCGGCGGCGCTGCCATGATCATGTCTTTGGCTGCCCTAGCCATTGTATGGCTGGTATTACCACGTACCGCCAATACAGCAATGGGACTTCCTGTTGTATTTTTGTTCACTGGTCTACTAGGCGCAGCTCTTGGGCCAATGCTTAATCGCTACCTTGCCTTACCAAGCGGCTCTGAAATGGTGATGCAAGCCTTAGGCGGCACAGCAGTTATTTTCTTCTCGCTTTCTGCTTATGTTTTGACCAGTAAAAAAGACTTCTCTTTCATGGGCGGCTTTTTGTTTGCCGGCATGATGGTCGTTATAGTAGGTATGGTTGGCGGCATGATTGCCTCTTACTTCTTTGGCGTAGATGTCTCTATATTCCGCCTTGCCTTGTCCGGCGCCATTGTTTTATTAATGTCTGGCTTCATCTTGTTTGATACTAGCCGCATCATAAACGGTGGCGAAACCAACTACATCATGGCAACGGTTAGCTTGTACTTGAATATCTACAACTTGTTCACAGCCTTGCTACACATTATTGGCGCTACAAGCGACGATTAATAATTTAAACAAAAAGAAGGCTAGGCCTTCTTTTTGTTTATCTCTTTATTCAATAGCGTTTTTTATTCCTCCAGATCGAATTCACCATGAAATTTTCCCTTTTAGTGCTGGCCAGCCCCTACTCCCAACAAGGCGGTTTAAGCGCACTTAAATTTGCGCAAACCTGCCTTGAGGATGGCCATGAAATTTACCGTGTATTCTTCTATCATGAAGGCATTCAAAACGGCTCTTTTTTACAAACTCCCCAACAAGATGAGCTCAATTTGCACACACAGTGGGCAAAATTAGCCGAGAAACATCAATTAGATTTAGTCATTTGCATAGCAGCCGCCTTAAAAAGAGGCCTGCTCAATGAAGCCGAAGCTAAGCGATACGAAAAAGCTCAGCATAACTTACAAGCCCCATTTGAAATCTCTGGCCTAGGCCAGTTACTGGACGCCCAAATCAATAGCGATCAACTCATTACGTTTGGGTAACACACATGACCAATAAAATATTAATTATTCAGCGCACCGCCCCTTATGGCTCTAGTCTTGCTCGTGAAGGCCTAGATTACGTTTTAACCAGCGCAGTTTATGATCAAGATATTAGCTTGCTGTTTTTGGGTGACGGCGTATTCCAATTACTGAAAAACCAAGACTCACTAGGCGTTAATTTAAAACCACAAGGTTCAGCCCTTGAGATACTACCGCTTTACGACATTAGTAAAATTTACGCAGTAAAAGAAGACCTACAAGAGCGCAGCCTTTTAGAGGCAGATCTAATCCTTAGTGTTAAAACCTTGTCGCGCAATGACATTAGCCAATTTATCAAGCAACAAGAAAAAGTAGTGAGTTTCTAATGGTATTGCATTTAATTCAGCGCAGCCCATTCTCAAGTACAACGCTTAGCGATTGCTTAAATATCATAGGCAAGGAGGACAGCTTATTATTCATGCAGGATGGCGTTTATATTCAAAGCCATCCTAGCCTGGCCAGCATTAAAAACTCAGTTTATTTTTTGTACGATGACCTAAAGGCAAGAGGCATTGAGAAAGGCAGTACGGGTAAAAGCCTCAACTACCAAGAATTTGTTCAACTATGCACCCAACACGATAAAATCATTAGCTGGTATTAATATGAGCACAACCACCCCTTCATTGGCATTTGATCAAGAAGGCTTTCTACTGGATCTAGCCCTTTGGGATGAATCCGTTGCACACCAAATAGCCAAGCGCGATGCAATTATTCTTACTCAAGCGCATTTTGATGTTATTTATTTGCTGCGCGATTTTTATAAAAAGCATCAAGTAGCCCCAGCCAATAGGCCCTTAGTTAAACTGGCAAAAGAGAATTTAGGACAAGACAAGGGCAACAGTATTTACCTAATGACCCTGTTCCCCGAAAGCCCAGCTAAGTTTGCCGCCAAAATTGCAGGGCTGCCCAAGCCTCCTAATTGCCTTTAATTTATAACTTTAAAGATAAGACATAACCATGAACCCAGAACATCCATTTGCCCAATACGTGCGAATTTTAGGCAAAGGCCGTAAAGGCTCTCGCTCGCTTACCTACGACGAAGCCCTTGCCGCCATGACCATGATACTGAATGGCGAATGCGAAGATGTGCAGCTAGGGGCATTTATGATGCTGCTGCGCGTTAAAGAAGAAAGCGCCGAAGAGCTGGCCGGCTTCACTCAGGCCACTAAAAACCACATTAAGCCGCAAGTGCCAGCCGCCCTTAATGTAGACCTAGACTGGTCCAGTTATGCCGGTAAACGCCGCCACCTACCCTGGTATCTTTTGGCCAGTTTTGTATTGGCCGATAACGGCTTTAGAGTATTTATGCACGGCGCCGACGGCCACACCGCTGGCCGCGTTTATACCCGCCAAGCCCTTAAAGAATTAAACGTGCAAACCGCTAATAACTGGCAAGAAGTAGAAGATCAATTGGCTAAAGAGAACTTTAGCTTCATGGGCATGGAGCATCTGTGCCCGCCTTTGCAGGACATTATAGATTTACGGGGTACCTTTGGCTTAAGGTCTCCGGTACATAGCTTCGCACGCCTGTTAAACCCACTTAACAGCAAGCATGTTAGCCAAGGGGTGTTTCATCCGGGTTACGGGCCTTCTCACCAGCTTGGGGCAAAACTGCTGGGCTATGAGCGTTTATCCATTATAAAAGGCGAAGGTGGCGAGTGTGAATGCAACCCAGATTCCCCCTTTAAAATGCACCACTGCTTTAACGAAGAATTAATAGAAGAAGAGTGGCCCGCCATTTTTGCTAAGCGCCACGTTAAGCCAAAAACCCTTGAGCTAAGCGAGTTAAAGCCCGTTTGGACTGGGGAAATAGAAAACGAATATGGCGAAGGCGCCATCATTGGCACACTGGCTTATGTGGCAAGGCTTATGGGGCATACCACCAGCCAGCAAGATTGCATGACACTGGCAAAACAATGGTGGCATAAGCGCAACATTGCCCGGTTTAACTAAACTGATTTAACCAGTTCTATTTAACTGCGCAGGTTACCTGACCAGTCACCGCGTGGGCTAGCGCTTATTACGCCCATAAAAAAGGCCCAGTTTGAATATTCAAACTGGGCCTTTTTTATGGGGCAACTTCCGTCACCTGCCTCTTAATCATGGAGCTATGAATCAGCTGCCCAGCAATTACAGGCTATTCAGTCACAGGCTTTTTCAAGCAGGGCTAACAATCTGCGCGCCAGCGCTTCAAAGGCTTCGGCCTGACTGTTGCCCGCTTCGGCGTTAAAAGAGAACAATAGACGCTCTATCTCTTCACGGCTCATGTATTGAATCGTCACTGGGTTAATCATGCTCTCTCCTTTTATTTGGCTTGTTCAGGTTATCAGGCCAGCAAGTACCCGCCTTAACGTGCTAACTGTATATATATACAGTACCATACAAAAACATCACAACGATTGCAATATGCCAAGCCGTTAAGGCTTTTTAATTAGGTATTCAAATACACCGGCATCGGTCTCTATTTGATTGATCAGCTCATACCCCAAAAAGCTGCAAAACTTCTTAATGTCGCGGGTAGTGGAAGGGTCTGTGGCTTCTACTTTTAATACTTGCCCGGCGCACATCTCTTTTACTTTAACGTGCAGCATCATCACGGGCTCTGGGCACATCAAGCCTTTTGCATCCAGTTCTAGATCGTGTTCTGACATAAGTCCTCTTATAGAAATTTTTAGTAAACTCAAACAACTCATTTTACAGCGGGCTAATCCACGATTAACCAATTCACATCAAGCTAGCTTTTAGCAGCCTAGGTTAGTGTGCTGCCTTGCAACATTTAGGGCATACCTGCCGCTCTAGACTGGCCAACCAACCTTGTTGGTTTAACGCTTTAATGGCATCCAGTTCAATGGAATCACTGTACTCAATAAACTCTAGTTGGCTAATCTCGTTGCATTCATCACAGCTCATGTCTAAACACCTAAGATTAAACTCTTTTACATCGGGCCCTCGGCAAGTAGCCTTCCAAGCCCCAACGGGCGAGATAAGCTCAGTAACACCTATAACACGCAATTTAAGGCTCACCAAACGAGCGCCTTTTATGGGCAAATACAAGCTTGATTCAAGGGCAGGCTTAATGCCTTGCGCCTGAACTTCATATAGGCCTGCATCCCCCGCCACCACTGCCAAGATATCAACTAATTCGCGCCCCCCACAGTCCGATTGCAATTGAATCTTGCCAGCAGGGGTATTTTGATACGAAATAAACTCAAACATGATTAAAAATTTGTTTAAAAGGGCTGTGCAGCATACAATTTGCGGCTGCTTTGTAAAGAGTTGGTATTACACAGGGACTTTGCCCTGGAACGCCAACCAGCACTAATATTGATACGCTTTTTGGAAATTTCTTAATGCGCGCTAGCCAATTTTTAATCGCAACATTAAAAGAATCCCCTTCTGATGCTGTAGTAACCAGTCATCAGCTAATGCTTAGAGCCGGCATGATTCGCAAACTGGCATCTGGTCTTTATACCTGGTTGCCGTTTGGATTACGCACCCTACGAAAAGTTGAAAACATTGTACGTGAAGAAATGGATGCTGCAGGAGCACTTGAACTACTAATGCCTGCAGTGCAGCCTGGAGAGTTATGGGAAGAAAGTGGTCGATGGTTTGAATATGGTGGCGAGCTTATGCGCATTAAAGACCGCCACAACCGAGATTTCTGCATAGGCCCGACCCACGAAGAAGTCATCACCGATTTAGCGCGTAATGAATTAAACAGCTATCGTCAGCTACCTGTTAATTTTTATCAGGTGCAGACAAAATTCCGCGATGAAACCCGTCCGCGCTTTGGCGTCATGCGAGCTCGTGAATTCTTAATGAAAGACGCTTATTCTTTCCATGCAAACGAAGAGTCGTTAAATGACACGTATGAGCGCATGCATAAAGCCTATACCAATATATTTACTCGCCTAGGTTTGGATTTCCGACCAGTTAATGCCGATACCGGTTCAATTGGTGGCGCCGTGTCCCATGAGTTCCATGTATTGGCGTCATCCGGTGAAGACGACATCGCCTTCAGCAACGAATCAAAATACGCGGCTAATGTAGAGTTAGCCGAAGCAGTTGCGCCTAGCATTGAATGCCCCGCGGCCAGTCAAGATTTAAGCGAAATTTTAACACCCGACCAACACAGCATTGAAGAAGTTAGCCAATTCTTAAATGTGAACGCTAAGCAAGTTCTTAAAACGCTTATCGTTGAAGGCGAGCTAAGCGAAGAAGAACAAGAGCAAAGCAAAAAACCATCACTTGTAGCACTTGTTTTACGTGGTGATCATGAGCTAAATGAGCTAAAAGCTGAAAAATTAGCTGGTATAGCCAACCCTTTAGTATTTGCTCAAGAAAAAGATATCATCTCGGCATTAGGCTGCAAGCCCGGGTCCATCGGACCTTGCCTGACCAACATAGATGTAATCGTTGATCGTAGCGCTGCCGTAGTCGCAGACTTTGTCTGCGGCGCTAACAAGGATGGCGTACATTTAACCGGCGCCAACTGGGGGCGTGACGCAAGTATTACCCGCATTGAAGATATTCGCAACGTAGTAGAAGGCGATGCCAGCCCAGATGGACAAGGCACTCTGGAAATTAAACGCGGCATTGAAGTAGGTCATATTTTCCAATTAGGCGACAAGTACGCTAAAGCCTTGAATGCCACCGTACTAGATGAAAATGGCAGACAGAAAACCATGCTGATGGGCTGCTATGGCATAGGCGTATCCCGTGTTGTGGCGGCGGCTATTGAACAAAACTTCGATGACCGTGGAATAATTTGGTCACAAGCCCTGGCTCCTTTCCAAGTCAGTATTGTCTTGATTGACGCACATAAATCTGAAGAAGTAGTTGAACGCGGCGACGCGCTATACAGGTCACTAGTAGAGTTAGGCTACGACGTCCTATTGGATGACCGCGACAAGAAAACAAGCCCAGGCGTTAAGTTTGCAGATAGCGAACTAATGGGCATGCCTCATCGTGTTGTAATCAGCTCTCGTGGATTGAAATCAGGCTTAGTTGAATACAAAGCGCGCCTAGATGAAAAGAATGACGCCATTGAAGTGCCTTGTGACGACATTCTAGAACTCGTTAAAAACAAGTTAGCGCAATAAGATGCTGCGCTTCTTTTTCATTATTTCAATACTCTCCTCTAGCGGCCAAGTATTGGCCAATGTAGATCCTGAGTTACGAAAACATTTAAAAGAAGCCATCAACAGCTCTGAGAGCTTTAACGATCGCTTTGAAGCAGAGGTCTGGCTGGTAGATATGTCCTCCCGCCTCTCTCGCTACATCAAAGATAAATCATTCCGAATTCAGTTTCTTCAGGCTTTACACCTAGAAGCCAGTAACAACAAACTGCCACCAGAAATGGTATTAGCCCTTATACAAACCGAAAGCGCCTTTCAACCCTATGCTATTTCCCGCGTAGGCGCCCAAGGCTACATGCAAATCATGCCGTTTTGGCGGAAAGAAATAGGTCGTGAAAACGACAATCTAATGGATTTTCGTACCAACCTAAAATACGGCTGCGCCATACTCGCCCACTACCTTAAAAGAGAAAAAGGAAACTGGATACGAGCCCTTGCTCGCTACAATGGAAGCCTTGGCAAAACTTGGTACCCAGAGAGAGTTATGAAGGCCTGGAAAAAACGCTGGTTCGTGCAAAGCATTTAGCCCTAACTCATTATAATTCTACACTCGGCCTTAAAGCACTCAATCATCCAAATACTGGCATCCCCCATTAATTAGTCTATTCCTTAAACAGTAGTCAACACTAAAAGGAAATAGTATGGGTTCTTTATTTGAACAAATTGGCGGTGAAAAGGCCGTAGAGGCTGCCGTAGATATTTTTTATAAAAAGGTAATTGAAGATCCCTCTTTGCAGCCCTTCTTCGATGGCATAAATCTAGATAGACAAAAGAAGATGCAAGAATCTTTTTTAACGGTCGCTTTTGGGGGGCCTAACAATTACTCAGGAAAAGGTATGAGAGCTGCCCATGCACGCCCAGCAGCATTAGGGTTAAATGATATGCATTTTTCAAAAGTAGCTGAACACCTGCAAAAAACCCTAGTAGAATTAAGCGTACCATTTGAGCTAATACAAGAAGTGATGACCATAGCCGCCTCCACGAAAAATGACGTGCTCAACCTTTGACCCAGACCCAACAAAGCAGCGAACCAACCCGCTAACTTGATACTGCATTAATGCTAGCCCCACTATCAAGCACTTTGATAATGGGTAGGGCTAGTGTGTTTTTATTATGCAATTGTAATTCTGACAAAATCGGATCCAGAGCCTCATACCAGCTACTGTTGATTAGTAAAACGGAAAACTCAGCATTATACCTCAGGTGAATTAATACATTTAATTCACCAATCGTGGCCACCCGTAGGTCTTTACTTAGCTTAAACAAACCACCACCCTGTTTAATCCAGCTGTGCTTGATGAGCGCTTCCAATATTGGCTCCCAATCATCGCTATTCACGAACGACAATTCCCGCATCAAATCTTCTCTTGTTTTGCCTTGCTCACCCGGCTTAACCAAAACCTGCAAGATCATCAACGCCCAATCAAGTTGCGAAGCCTTTACCCCTTTCCACTTTTTATAAATAAACGGCATTAGTCCCACAATCTCCGCGCCTAATAACACAACGCACCAAGCGATATACAACCATAATAGGAATAACGGTACTGCTGCAAAGGCACCATATACGATTTCGTATGAAGGCATTAGAGAGACCAAATACACAAACAACAATTTCCCGCCCTCTAATGCAGTGGCTGCAATAAAAGCCCCAACCAAAGCATGAGTAAAGCGCACCTTACAGCTGGGCAAAAAATAATACATCAACGCCAATGCTAGCCATGACACCAGCATAGGCAATGCTCGAACAACAAAAGTCTGAGCTTGAAAGACACTACCAACTTTCTCTATCCATAAGTTAGAGCTTAATAGATAGCTACTCACTAGAAACCCAAAAGCTAACAGTACAGGACCTACAATGAGAACTAGCCAATACAGAAAAAATCTACGCCCGACTCGAGCGCTCTTTACTTTCCAAATTCGATTAAACGCACTTTCAATTGTTAGCATTAAGCTTATGGCGCTAAATAACAAAATCACCAACCCAGCCCACGTTAGCTGCTTGGCCTGAGCACTAAAGCTTTGCAGATACCCTTGAATCAATTCGCCACTTGAGGGCACAAAATGACTGAATACAAAATCCTGAAATTGATCTGAAAATTTAACCGACCACGGAAACCAGGTGGAAATAACATAACCAGAGGTCATGATAGGAACAATGGCAAAGAGAGTGACAAAGGTAAGTTGCGCCGCAGCTTTACGGTTTTCATTACCCTCAAACCGCACTAACAACAAATATAAAAACTGTCCTATGCCCCGCGCAAACATGGCTCGCACTCCCTCTAAAAGGAGGTACAATACCGCCTTTTAGTGACTTTTCAATGGAACACCCATGAATATTGAGATCTGGCATAACCCGCGCTGCTCAAAATCAAGAGAAACACTTAAGCTACTTGAAGCGCAAAAAATCACCCCGCAGGTTTATTTATATTTGGAAGAAAAACCTGACGCCAAAATGGTTGGTGATATTTTACAAAAGCTAGACCTGTCAGCGCGCGAGCTTTTGCGTAAATCTGAAGATGCTTACAAAGAAATGAACTTAAAAGACAAGAATCTTAATGACGAAGAATTAATCAAGGCAATGGTAAGCGAACCTAAATTAATTCAACGACCGATAGTCATAAAAGGTAATAAAGCTCGACTTGGCCGCCCACCCGAACAGGTTCTGGAGATTCTGTAGTGCCCCAGCCTTATGTTTTAGTTTTATATTACAGTCATGGCGGCTCGGTCGCGAGCATGGCTGAGCACATGGTGCGCGGCGTTGAAAAAACACACGGCATGGAAGCTATTCTTAGGTGCGTACCCAGTGTGTCCGCTGACACACAAGCCATTAAAGATGATATCCCCCACGACGGCCCACTTTACTGCACAGAAGAAGACTTGAGAAACTGCAGCGGCTTACTGATGGGCAGCCCAGTTCGCTTTGGCAACATGGCAGCCGCTTTAAAGTATTTTCTAGACGGTACCAGCAACTTATGGCTGACAGGCGCGTTGGTAAATAAGCCTGCAGCTGTATTTACAAGCTCATCAAGTTTACACGGCGGCCAGGAGAGCACACTGCTTAGTATGATGCTGCCATTACTGCATCACGGCATGATAATGGCTGGCATTCCATATACAGAGCCCGGGCTTATGAATACACAAACCGGTGGCACACCATATGGTGTGAGCCACTTTGCAGGCAAGGAAAGTAATCCAGCACTAAGCAAGGACGAAATTGAACTCTGCCAAGCACAAGGCCAACGCATTGCCCAACTTGCCAAACAACTGAGCGCACCATGAACAAAGCAAAGATTTCCTACGTCCTAGCCATCGCCTGCTTCATATTACAGTTTGCACTACTGGCATGGGGCACCTTTGATCGCCCCGATATCGAAGTAAACAGTTTATGGACACTATTCATTGGCATTCTGCTAACTGCAATTAAAAGCATTCCCTGGCTGGTATTAATACCTGGCTTAATAATGAAAAGCCCAAGAATTTTGGCTTGGATGAGTTATGTTTGTTTAGTGTATTTTATTGTGTGGGTGCTGGCGGCTTTTTCAGAACAAGATTCCGCCCTGGCTAGCTTAGGGGTATTAGTTACATTAATTCAATTTAGTGCAGCGGCTTATTACACGCGCTTAATTAAAAATGACTAGAACAGCTGGTTTGCTTTAGCATTAATCTAAATAGCAGGTTTAAGCCTGCTATTTATTTATTCTAAACAGCTAGTCTTCCCAGTTATCATTTTCACCATCATCAGGCGCTAACTCAGTTATGACCGTATCACCGCATTCTTTACACTTGCCTTCTATAGTAATAATGCCATCTAGCTCATACTCTACTGGCTCAACCATGCCTAGGTCTGCTTTTTGGCATTTATTGCACCAGGTTTGCTGTAAAAATGATGCTTGATCTTCTGCGTCACGCTGGTGAAAATCGCGTTCTATTTTATCCATTATTTACTCCAACTTATTTAATACGAGATTGTATATGGAATACCCACGTTTTCTAGTCCTAGAAGCCAGTAGTCATGAAGAAGATGCCTATCCAGTGGCTGCTTCTTGGTCAATTAGCACGGGCCAACTCAAAGCAGTGCTTATTCGCCCTGAAGATGAGTGGCGTGAATCGGAAACCTCCACCAATGACAGCCACCATGTCACCCGCGCCCACACCGAATTGGTAGGTGAAAGTGTTTTGGATGTTATTAGAGAGCTATCAGAAGATGTTGATAAACAACTAGTCTACACAAGCGAACCTTACCTTTATGGAAAGTGGCTTACTACTATGTATGCTGCTTACGGGGCCGAGGTATCATTTGACATGGTGCCGCTTACAGACTTGTTTTTAATGCCCGCAGGACAATTAGAGGAGGAGCTAGAAAATCTGGCAAGCAACCTATTGCTAGACTTGAAAGTATCCGAAGAACGAGTTAGAACCTTGCTTGAATTGTATTCTCGACTACAGGAGTCCGAGCTACTAGCGCATTAGATTATTGAGTGACATGGGTTGGGAACTTAATCGCTACCAATCCATTACTGTTTTAACAAATGGGCGCGTTAATTTTCGTTGGGCACTAAGAGAGGCATTATCAAGCTCTTGCAGTACATCAAATATTGATTCCATACTGCCTTCTACATGCCGAACAATAAAGCGGGCCACATCTCCGGTTAACTCTAACCCACGATTATGAGCACGATACTGTAACGCTTCCACCTTAAAGTCTTCATCCACTTCACTTAATGGGTAAATCAACCCCCACTGCAAGCGAGTCAGTAAATCAGGAAGTTTAATACCGAGCGCTTCAGGGCCTTTATCGGCAGCAAAAATCAAATGCCCACCGGCGTCTCGAACCCTATTAAACAAGTGGAACAAGGCTTCTTCCCATTTGGGCTTTCCAGCAATTGCTTGCAGATTATCTAGTGCGATTAAAGGGAGGTCTTCTAAGCTTTCAAATATGGCAGGTGAATACAGCACCAATTCATCTAGAGGAAGGTATACACTGTTGGCGCCCTGAGCTTGGGCCTCATGGCATGCCGCTTGTAGTAAGTGACTACAGCCCACACCTTCTGGGCCACTAATGAAAATACTTTGCTCACCTTTGGCACGCGCACTCAGACGTATTTGCGCCACCACTTCAGTGTCCTGAAGAGCATAATAATTATCAAACGTGGCATCATCACGTAACTGAACCGACAATGGTAATTGTTCTACAACTTGTACAGAAGCCATCATGTTTCCGAATAAAACTCAGTATCTTTATAAATTTCGTGTATATGTCGTAAGAGTACCACAATTATTGCCGCAACTGGCAACGCAAGTAACACTCCAACAAAACCAAATAACTGACCACCTGCCATTACTGCAAAAATCACCGCTACTGGATGCAAGCCAATTTTATCACCAACCAATATAGGTGTCAGTATGACTGATTCAACCACCTGCCCTACCATGAATACAGCAAACACTACAATGAGATGCCAATCCACCCCAAATTGCATAAAGCCTGCAATAGTAGCCACCGTAATCCCGACCACAAACCCCATGTAAGGAACAATACTGGCTATTCCAGCTAATAACCCCACCAATAGAGCAAGCTTTAGTCCCACCAACCACAAACCCAACACATAAATAAGCGCCAAAGAAGCCATCACCCATAACTGACCTCTCAAAAACGCTCCTACCACCTCATTACATTCTCCAGCAAGCGCACTCACCTTTCCCTGAAAACGAACCGGCAATAATTGCAGACACTTATTCGTTAATATATCCCAGTCCCGCAACAGGTAAAAACCCACCACCGGAACCAATGCCAAATTTGCAAGTAACAACATAAACCCTGTTGTCGACGCACCAGCCTTGTATAAAAAGGATGCTATCAACCCTTTACTGTCGCCCCACTGTTGCCACAACCCTTCACGCAAGTGTGCCAAATCAAACATCTCGGGGTCTAGATCAAAGGCCCCAACCAGCCAAGGCACAGCCTGGTATTGTAGCCACTCTATAATTTGAGGTACATGACCATAGGCTACTTTCAGTTGCTGCACTACCATGGGCAACACCAAAAGCAGCACCCCCAACAAAACAACCAACAACACCCCAAAACACAGGCTAACAGCCAGCGTTCTAGACAATCCCAATTCTTCCAGCCTGTCCGCTATTGGATCTCCCAAATAAGCCCATAACGCCCCCAGCAAGAAAGGCATTAATATCGGCTGCAAGCCAGCCATTAACCAGAAAAAAAATAGAAGCGCTGCCAACCATAACAGAGGCTTTATTCCAATTTGAACGTTAGTATCCATACTTAAACACTCCTTATACTCTCCATTACTTATCCCTCACCCTATCTATTCCAAGTGAAGCGCTCTGATCCTAGCTCCACAGAGCCATCTTTACTGACACCTACCATAGGCTTAGGAACCAGTTTGCGATCCAAACCAAGGGTTTGCTTTAATTGTTTAACGCTGCCATTTAAAACTAAGCCAACACTCAACTCATCTTTACTGAGTTTGTTAATCGCCACCCTTTTGGTGATGGCCAATCTTTCAAGGTACTGGGTTAACTTGGCATAGTCAGATAAAGAGCTAACACCTGACACTACAATACTGACTGAGTTATTGGCCAAATTACTGGGTTTCAAAGCAAAATTATTAGCGAGCACCTGAGCAGACGCAGAGAGGCCAGATAAAATCTGCTCATCAAGACTTTCGGTTTCAAATACAAAACTCTGTTCAAGAGACTTAAAATAAAACCTCCACTGCCCCTTCCACTCCCCCTCTTCTGTTTTATATACCCTTGCCGCCAATACAGACTCAGCACCATAACGAATGCTGGCTGAGACGATTGATTCATCGTACATACCCCACAACTGTTCAATAGGCAACACCATAGAGTCTTCTAGGTCATTTATAGGGTAGACCAAAGGCAATCCACGTTTTTGGGCGCCATCACGCAACGAATTGTAAACTGGATTATCCATACCCTCATTTACAATTTGGCGATTCACCCCATCATCAATGGCCATCCATACTAAAATACTGGGTCGGTTTTTACCCCATCTAGGCAGCTTCGCGCTCTTGATAAGTCTTTGAATCGACTTTTCTTCAAAGCGCATTCTTAGCCAAAGCGTTCCCGGCAATGCATCCGGGGTTTCTTTGCTTTCTAGCGAGGCATAACTAAATTGATACAAATACTGGTCGGCAATTTTTAATGCTTTATTAATAGCCATCTGATCTTCAGGAACGGGAAAACCGCTTATTTTCTGAAGAATTTCAAGTAATCCCAACCTGGCTCCGGCTTGTCTGTTTTCTATAGATTGGTCTAAAACCAACACTTTTGCGTCGTACAGGTCTTCCACTGATTTTGACAAGGAAGGTAGCGAAATTAGAGCAACCCACACAGCAAAGATAAAAGGTTTCATATTCAGTCAGCTTACTTATTTATATCTGAGGCGCCATTCTGACAAAAATGGCAGAAATTTCAGCTCTTTTTAAGAAAATACCCTCTATATCGGAATGTAGGATTTATAAAATCAGACACCAGTGGTAAAATCCGGCACCATTTTTTTCATTTCCTTGATCTTTTTTATAAAAGGCTGCCCATATGAGCGATCAAAACAAGTCTCTTAGCTACAAAGACGCCGGCGTAGACATTGAAGCCGGTAATGCACTTGTTGACCGTATTAAAGGCGTTGTAAAGAAAACGCGCCGCCCTGAAGTAATGAGCGGATTAGGTGGCTTTGCCGGCCTATGCAGCCTACCCACCAAATACAAAGAGCCTATTTTAGTATCTGGCACCGATGGCGTAGGCACAAAATTGCGCCTAGCCATGGACTTAAATAAGCACGACACTATCGGCATTGATCTTGTTGCCATGTGTGTAAATGACCTAATAGTCTGTGGCGCAGAGCCTTTGTTCTTCCTAGATTACTACGCCACCGGCAAACTAGACGTAGATGTTGCCACCTCAGTTATAACCGGCATAGGCGAAGGCTGCCAGCAATCTGGTTGCGCTTTAGTAGGTGGCGAAACGGCTGAAATGCCCGGTATGTACCATGGCGGTGATTACGATCTAGCTGGATTCTGTGTCGGCGTTGCTGAAAAAGAAGAGCTTATCGATGGCAGCAAGGTTAAGGCTGGCGATGTTATTGTGGGCATTCAATCTTCAGGCTTGCACTCAAACGGCTATTCATTGGCCCGTAAGATCCTCGAAGTATCTAAAGCAGATTTAAGTGAAGAGCTAGACGGCCAAACTATAGCCGACGCCCTTATGGCACCTACTCGCATTTACGTTAAACCGGTCTTAAAGCTATTAGAAACCGTAGAAGTGCACTCTATTTGCCACATCACTGGCGGCGGCGTTTACGAAAATATCCCTCGCGTATTACCTGAAAACACCAAAGTAATTCTTGACGGAGCAGCTTGGCAGCGCCCAGCTATTTATGACTGGCTTCAAGCTAAAGGAAATGTTGATTGGCATGAAATGCACCTTACCTTCAACTGTGGCTTAGGCATGATTGTTGTACTTCCTGAAGACAAAGCCCAAGAAGCCATCGACATATTAAACGCTGAAGGCGAAACTGCCACTTTAGTGGGCCGCATTGAAGCTGCCAACGAAGGTGACGCGCTTGTAATCGTTAAAGGCGTAGACGAGGAATAATCAGGTGAAATCCGAACAAGCAGAACCAGCACGCATTGTCGTACTTATTTCTGGATCAGGCTCAAACATGCAAGCAATTGCAAAGTCATGCTTCAAAAAAGAAATGGACGCCGAAATAGTCGCGGTTATCAGTAACCGCCCGGGCGTTGCTGGACTTGAGCGAGCTGAGAAACTTAAGATAGCCACAAGCGTTGTGGATCACACCGAGTTTGCCAGTCGCGAAGAGTTTGATGTTAATTTAATTCGAGCCATCGATGAGCACAGCCCTGATATCGTTATCTTGGCTGGCTTCATGCGAATTTTAACGCCCGATTTTGTGCGCCGCTATAAAGGCAAACTTATCAATATACACCCATCGCTACTACCAAAGCACAAAGGGCTAAACACCCACAAGCGAGCTTTGGAAGCTGGCGATAGTGAACACGGCGTGACGGTGCACTTTGTAAGTGAAGACCTTGATGGCGGACCGAACATCATTCAGGCCGTAGTTCCTGTGCTAGATGATGACAACGCCCTGACCTTGCAGGTAAGAGTGCAGGCTCAGGAGCATGTTATTTTCCCCATAGCAATTAAGTGGTTTGCAGAAGGCCGCCTTTCAATGATTAAAGGCGATGCCTACTTTGATAATCAAGCACTTCCGGAAACAGGCTTACAATTAAGCCCTGAATCCATCAGCTAAAAGCGCCATAATAAGCCCAATCGCTAGTCACATTAAGGCGGTTGGGCTTATACTGAAAAAAACAAATCTTGGGCCGCACCCTTTGAATAAGTTTATTTTCAGCATCCTCCTTACCTGCACACTTCCCTACGCCTGTCTAGCAGATGCGCCCAGCGGTGACACACCCGTAAGCCAAAAACCTATAGAGCAAGTAAATGTAAAAAGCCTAAGCCCTTATAGTGCAAAATATGAAGCCACCTGGAAAGCGGGTTGGTTCCCTATTACCGTGCAAGCAACACGCACTCTTCAACAAACTGAAGATCAACTATGGCAACTGTCCTTTGAGGCGTACTCATCGATTGCTGACTTAAGTGAAATCACCAAGTTCCAAGTCCACAACGCCATCATCAAACCGCAAAGCTATCGCTATAAAACCACAGGTTTTTTAACCAAATCCAAACGCAGCCAAGAATTTAACTGGGCAGAAAAAAAACTATGGCTACCTAAAAAAGACACCTGGGCAGAATACGAACTACCCGAAAACCTGCAAGATAACCTTAGCTACCAAGAACAAATACGCTTAGATCTTATGAGTGGCCTTACCGAGTTCCATTACCCGATCGCCTACAAAAATCGCCTAAAGCATTACTACTTTGAAGTCGTAGGTGAAACCCAACTCAAAAGTGGCCAAGGTCCCATAACCGCCATTCAAGTAAAACAGACACAGTTAAAGAGCAAAAAAGAATCTACGCTTCTTTGGTATGCCAAAGATTTTGAGTACATATTACTAAAACTTAAGAAGGTAAAATCAAACGGCGATAAGAGTGTAATTTTACTCAAAGAGGCGCAATTGAAAAATGAAATCTTAAAAGGCTTCTAATGCTTTTTAACCATTTCTTTTTAACGTAGAATGCGCCATATCCAGGGGGAGGCCTTAGGCCTGAGATGTCTGTTCGTAGCGAACCCCTAGAACCTGATCCGGTTAATACCGGCGTAGGAATGGACGCATTTTTTATATTAATAGCTTTCAATGGCGACACCGATCGTCAAAACTACGCAGTAACCGGGCTCTTATTCAATGTTTTGGAAAAGACCCAAATGAAACACCCCAAACTATTTAAAATATCCTCTCTATTGGCAGCACTGCTGTCCGCAAACGGTACACTAGCGCAAGAAGACACTCCAGTTGAACTAGACACGGTTAAAGTGAGTGCCGATTTTCGCGAGCTCGACTTACAACAAATCCCTTCCGCCATTACCGTTGTGGGCGAAGACGACATTCAAAAGCGTAATGCAGACCATTTAGAAAGCATTTTATCCCTCGCTCCTAACGTAAACTATTCTGCAGGCGCATCTCGCGGCCGCTACTTTCAAATTCGCGGCATAGGTGAGCGCAGCCAATTTATAGATGCTGTTAATCCATCGGTAGGATTAATTATTGATGGCATCGACATGACAGGGCTTGGTGGTGCGGCGACATTATTCGACGTGGAACAGGTAGAGATTTTACGCGGCCCACAAGGTACTGCCTTTGGTGCCAACGCATTAGCTGGGGCCATCAATATTAAAAGCAAGCAACCTACTAAAGAGACAGAAGGTTTCATTGAAATAAAAGCAGGAAACTACAACACTCAAAGCACAGGCTACGCAATTTCAGGCCCCATTACAGAAAAATTCCAAGCCCGAATTTCTGGTAATCAGACTTTATCTGATGGTTATATTAAAAATTCCTTTCTTGACCGCAACAACACAAATAATATCGATGAATCCACCTATAGAGTTCAAGTTAGCTGGCAGCCAAACCCAAATACTGACGTGCATTTCTCTAACCTAAAGACTGAAATTAATAATGGCTATGACGCATTCAGTCTAGACAATAATCGAACAACCTACTCTGATCAGCCTGGCAAAGATATCCAGGACACGTCAGCATCATCCATTAAATTAACCTCTAGAGCTAATTCTTCGTTTGACTTAGAAATTCTTTCTTCGAAAAACAATAGCGATGTAATTTATGCTTTTGATGAAGACTGGGCCTACGACGGTATAGACCCATCCGGTTATAATTCCACAGACGAGTATATTCGAAATTACCAACGCTCAAATATAGACCTGAAATTACTATCCAAACCTAGTAGCCGAATTTTATCCAACACCACTGATTGGGTAATTGGAGCTTATAGCTTAAACAGAGATGAAAGCCTAGCGAGGAACTACACATACGCAGCTTCGCAGTTCACTAGCGAGCTCAATCAAACTTCAACAGCCCTGTATACTGAGCTATCGAGTCAACTAACCACAAATACGTCACTTATCTATGGGTTACGTACTGAAGATTGGAAAAACCAGTATATTGACTCAGGCAACGTCACCAGTAACGAATCCGAAATTCTATGGGGCGGAAAGATCACTCTTGAATCATTCATTAGCCAAAACCATTTAACCTATGCATCAATTGCTCGAGGCTACAAAGCTGGAGGGGTAAATTCAGACCCCGATGTTTCACAAGACAACCGAACTTTCGAAACGGAAATAAACAATACTTTTGAAACAGGCGTAAAATCCAGTCTTTTAGGTGACACATTAGCTACTCGCATTGCAGTTTTTTACATTCAACGAAAAGACCAACAGGTAAAAAGTTCCTATACATTCCAAAACCCAGACAATAGCTTTGAATATCAAGATTTTCTCGATAATGCTGCAGAGGGAAGAAATTACGGGATAGAAATAGAAGGTGCTTTACAGGTATCTGACAACTTAAATTGGGCCTTCGCCCTAGGATATTTAAAGACAGAATTCAAAGATTACACCTTTTCTAATGATGACGGAATTTTCACTAAAGATGGCCGCTCGCAAGCTCATGCACCAGAGTACTCCATTGCTAGCAGCATTGACTTTAAAGCCACCCAAAACATAAGTTTCAACATTGAGACCGAAGCTAAAGATGAATTTTATTTTTCAGATAGTCATGATGAAAAATCAAAAGCTTACGTTTTATTACATGCCAATATCAGCTACGTAAAAAACGACTTAAAGCTCTCATTAAGTGGACACAACCTAACCGACAAAGATTATGCTGTAAGAGGGTTCGGGTTTGGTAATGACCCTCGTAATAACTACAGCGATACACAGCACATACAACTGGGCGCACCACGTTTAGTGAGCTTAAGTGCACGTTATAGTTTCTAACTCACAACCTTACCTACAGTATAAGCCCGCCTCATGCGGGCTATTTTTAAAAAGGAAATAAAATGGAATTATCTGTCGAAATAAGTAAATACCCTCTAGCAGATGATTACATCCCTGCCATCAAAAGCTTCATTGAACGCCTACAAAACACAAGCGGCTTAAGTGTGGTGGGCAACACCATGAGCACTCAAGTATTTGGTGACTACGAACTGGTCATGGACACCCTAAAAAACGAAATGCGTTACTCTTACGAAAAATTTGGCAAGGCCATATTCGTTTGCAAATTCATTGGCATGAACCTAGACCCTGCACTTAACCCGCACAAGGAAAGTTAATTCTTATCATGGATACCCCTCTAGTCACGCCATCATTTATTGAAAGCGCCAGCGACAGCATCTTAATTGCCATTCAGGCCATGAGTTACTGGGAAGTAATTGCCGTGGTCTTGGGCATAGCCTATTTGGTACTGGCCATGCGAGAAAACAGTTTATGCTGGCATGCCGCCTTTGGCAGCACTGCAATTTTTAGCTGGCTTTTTTTTGATGTAAACCTAGTAATGGAATCTGCACTTAATGTCTATTATTTGGCCATGGCCATTTACGGCTGGTACGTTTGGAACAAACCAAGAAACCCAAATAGCAAAGCAACATTAAGTATTACCACTTGGAGCGCACAGCAACACCTATTCTGTATTTTTAGTGTCGTTGCTTTGACTCTTTTAAGTGGCTATTTACTAAACAATCACACCACAGCCGTTATGCCCTACCTTGACTCCTTTACTACCTGGGGAGCGGTACTTACCACCTACATGGTGGCAAACAAGGTACTAGAAAACTGGCTTTACTGGCTCGTAATAGACTCCATCGCTATCTATTTATATCTAGACCGAGAGCTTTATCTCACCGCCCTATTAATGGTTATTTATGTAGTACTCGCCATCTTTGGTTTCAAAATCTGGCTTAAAACTTATCAGCAGAATAACCAACAAGACACACAAATGGAGACAGCTTAACGCCATGAGCACTACACAAATTGAGTCCATCCTAAAAGATTGGACTCTATGGCCAGAGATCTGCCGTAATCAACCAACTTTAGAGCAGGTAACGCCACTCATGGATGGCTTAACCAACAGTAATTGGCTGCTGGAAGTTAAAAAAAAACAAGACCAAGAACCTTTGCAATATGTTATTCGCATTAACGCCACCAACAATTTAGCACTAAAACTAAATCGCCAGGCAGAATGGGATATGCACCAAACCACCTCCCGCCACGGCATTTGCCCAGCCTATTTATATCGCGACCCCAGTGATACGTATTGGATTAGGCCTTTTTTAAAAACTCACACACTTGAATCAACCATTAGCCGAGACGAAAACCTCATTAACTCTGATTTTTTAAAAGTTATCGCTAATCACTTAAAAACCGTCCACAACACCCCTACCTCTAATAAATGGCCAAAGATTATTTACTCAGAACTTATCAATCATTACTGGCAACAGATAGCAGAAAAGCAGAAAGGGTTTAAGGAAAGGCTTGAAGAAACTTTAGAAAAGAAACTAAGCAATATCAAAGAAACACTAAAAGAGAAGCTACAAGACTCGAATTACACACCATGCCTATGTCACATGGACCCCAACCCAAGCAATTGGATCTTAAATAATCATGAATTACATCTGATTGACTGGGAATACGCAGCACTTGGAAACAAAGCTTGGGACTTAGCGGTATTTAGCGACACCTGTAATTTAAGCGCTGGACAAATTAAATTATTGCTAATTCATTACCAGATTATCAACCGTGACCAATTTAATATGGCCAGAATGCAAATGAAGTATTTATCTATCTTATGGTATTACGTACAAGGCCATTTAACGGACAACGAATTACTCAAACAACTTAACGTACTACAAGATAATTCATCCAAACATTAAAAAGAAAAAAGCCAGCAAACTACTGACTTTTTCTTCAAACCAACATTAACTAATCGTCACCCATACGGGAGGAAATCGCCCCTTGCTGGTTTTTATATTTGGCATTTCCCCTTGAGCAATAAGGCCGCTTAGCCGGGTTAGATAAAGTCTCGAAACTTAAAGCACAAATAATCATCTCAGGTTTTAATGCCAACGGCATCTTTCCCAGATTATGAAACTCCAATACCACCTGCCCTTTCCAGCCTGGATCAATGCGACCAGCCGTTACATGTACCATCAATCCGAGACGAGCTAGGCTCGATCTTCCATCCAACCAACCCACAAGGTCATCTGGAATTTCAACCGATTCAAAAGTTGAACCAAGCACCAATTCTCCGGGGTGAATAAAGAACGCACCGTCGTCATCTACAACAATCTCTTTGCCCATCACGGTATCTATATCCTTATTGAGCTGACCACGATCGCCAGACAAATCCAGAAACGGTACTGAGTTATTGCTAAACACCCTAAAACTGTTCGCCAATCTTAAATCTACACTGATACCCGAAATAGCGTCGGCTGCAGGTTGTGGAATCAGTTTAATCTGACCACTTTCCAGAGCCGCTTCGATATCACCATCACTTAAACGCATGCAAAGCCTATAAACTTGGATACAATTGGCAGCGATTCTACCAGAACTTTCAAACCGAGTAATATAAACCCTATGCAGTCTTGGCTTGGCTTTTTAAACACCCTATCCCGCAAGGCTCTCCATCAAGGTCATCGCCAAGTTATCATTCTTGCAGGAGAGGCATCATGGGCATGGAGGAAAATAGAAAACCAACTTAAAATTGGTGAAGAAAACTCAATAATCAGTGAAAACATGCCCAGCTTCATTCATGGCAACCGCCTGAAAAGCAGCAAACCCAATAATTTACTGGGCTATGAGTCCGATAATATTGTATTTAACTGCCATGACGGCCTCTTTCCTGATGCACTGACCGCCATATCAGGCACCCTTAAAGCGGGTGGTATTTTTTTTGTACTGTGCCCCAAGCTCCATGACTGGCCCAACTTCAGTGATACCTTCTCGAAAAAGCGAGCGAGTTACAGCGACACTCCAGAAATCATTAATAGCTCCCAAATGGTTCAGCGGCTGCTTGCTAAGGCTAAGCAGCATACTTGCTACGTCATTGAGCAAATTAATGAGACAGTCCCTGAGATCTCTACTGAACTCAATCACCCCAAAAACGCTGCATGGGCCCTTCCCACTGCCCTTACTCATGATCAAAACTCTGTATTCACACGTATTTGCCACGGGTTTAGTGAACACAGTCATTTCTGCCATGTCATTAGCGCTGACCGAGGCCGTGGAAAATCCTATTTACTTGGCAAACTGATTAGGGCTCATCAAAATCTAAATGAAGATAACGGTATAAAATATTATATAACGGCCCCAAACAAGGCGGCTAGCCAGGCCGCCTTTACATCTTTAGCGCAAGACTCAAACTCTAATTGCAGCCATGCTCTCACCTTCATTCCACCAGAAGAAGTGCTAGGCATAGTGAGAGAAAACGATGTGCTCGTTATAGATGAAGCCGCCAGCCTTCCTATAGGGCTTTTAATTAAGTGCAGTAACAAACTCAACAAACTTATTTTCGCCTCTACCACCCATGGTTACGAAGGGACTGGTAAAGGCTTTCAAATTCGTTTTTTTAAACATCTATCCTCATTAACACCACAAAAAATGATAGAGCACCACACACTCACCACTCCAGTTCGATACAGCGCCAACGACCCTCTTGAGAATTGGCTTTTTGATGCGTTTTGCCTAAACAGCGAACCAGCCGGACTGGAAATGGACGCAACTAAAATTAGCCAGCCACACGTTAGGGCCATCAGCCAACAGCAACTTAGCCAAAACAATCAATTACTCGAAGAGGTGTTTGGTCTGCTTATTCAAGCGCACTACCAAACGCGCCCTAGCGATTTAAGGGACATCCTAGATGCCAAGGGCTTCAAAATATTTGGCTTGTTCAATCAACCAGAAACAAACACTCAAAATACTTTGTTGGCGATTTGTTTATTGGCAAGTGAAGGCCCCATTAGAAACAGCTCAACAAACCCGACAATACAAGAAGATATTCTTAACGGCCTACGCCGACCAAAAGGCCATCTAACTCCACAAGTTCTAACCCACCATATGGGCCTTCAAGAAGCGCTAAAATTAAAAGGCGCCAGAATTATTCGAATTGCCACCCTGCCAAATTTGCAGCAGCAAAATCTGGGCAGCACTCTTTTAAGCGCCATAAAAGAGCAATTAAGTGGACAACAGTATGATTATCTAGGGTCTAGTTACGCTAACACTGAAGATGTCAGCGGGTTCTGGCAAAAGAACGGCTACTCCTGCGTCCGCATTGGCAGTAAGTTAGACTCAGCTAGCGGCACACACTCAGCGCTAGTAATAAAAGGATTAAGCAGGGAAGGAATTACACTAGAACAAGAAGCACGTAACGCTTTCATTGAATCACAAAAAGATATTAAGCTGCGCTCTGATCTTACTGAGCTCGAAGACTCCGTACTTAATAGTTTCCTAGTACATAGAGGCAGTTACGAAACCGCTAAGCAAATATTATCTCGCTTTGATAATTGGCCACTCCCATTTCCCAAGAAGGCCAACGCAGAATTTAAACAACGAGTTTTTAATTGGTTAGAAGAACAAAAGTAAAAGCCCATCCAATTCACTACAAATTAAGATGGGCTTCTACTTTAAAAAAAGTTAAATCACTAAAGCTTAATCGTCAGTAATTTGAATTTCTGGAACCTGCTCAACTGATAAACAACCTAGCCTTGCAGACACTGACCGAGCAATGTTTCGATACATCATAGCCAGCTCACCTTCTTCGTCAGCCGCTACAACTGGTAAGCCACTATCGCTTTGCTCTCGAATATATTTCGACAGCGGTAACGCTCCTAAAATTTCAGTTCCATATTCCTGTGCAATACGCGCAGCTCCACCTTCGCCAAATATATGCTCAACATGCCCGCAATTACCACAAATATGGATAGACATATTCTCAATAACACCCAATACAGGAATGTTAACTTTGTTAAACATTTCAATGCCTTTCTTGGCATCTAACAAAGCAATGTCTTGCGGCGTGGTCACCACTACAGAGGCGGAAACAGGAATTTTTTGCGAAAGCGTTAGCTGAATATCTCCCGTACCTGGCGGCATATCGATTACAAGGTAATCCAGGTCTTCCCACACAGTTTGGGTAATCAGCTGCTGCAACGCACCACTTACCATAGGGCCTCGCCATACTACTGGGGTCTTATCGGTAATCATGTAAGCCATAGACATAGACTGTAGGCCCTGCGCCACGACCGGTTTAAAGAACTTTTCACTTACCGTTTCTGGGCGCGTACCTTCAGCAACCCCTAACATCATACCGATAGAAGGCCCGTAAATATCGGCGTCCAAAATCCCTACACGAGCGCCATCCTTTAAAAGAGCTAAGGCTAGATTTACCGCAGTAGTAGACTTTCCTACTCCGCCCTTACCAGACGCCACCGCAATAATATTTTTAACATTGGCTATATTTGCTAAATTCTCATGAGCTTTATGAGATTCCACCGCCCAACCCACACTTACATTGGCCACTTCTATTTCATCAATATTTTCAATAGCCACCCTCAGCATTTGCTCAATACCATCTTGGAGATACTCACTGGGGTATTTCAAACATACCTCCAGAGTTACCTGATCACCAACAACCTCCAATTTACTTACAGCACTAGTGGCAAACAAATCTAACTGCAGATAAGGGTCTTGGAACCCTTTGATAGCCTCTTCCACTTTAGTTAGCAATGCGTTAGACATAACAGCCTCTCCATAAGTCCTACCGATTTTGTCGGACTCTAGCATTTTATCCTGTTACAGGCATCCCAATTCCCCTAGGAAACAAACAATCTCACTGCCCGCCCAACCGAAGCCTGCCCCCCCCATTAATCTCCCCTATATGGCAGAACGCTTTAATGCTATATTACGCGCCATTAAAAACGAGCGTTTTTCGCCCAGTTTCATCTTTCCATCTTTCAAAACTAAGAGTGATTCATGCGTCGCATCCTTGTCACCAGCGCCCTCCCTTATGCCAACGGCCCCATCCATCTGGGCCACATGCTTGAATACATCCAAACCGATATCTGGGTGCGTTTTCAGCAATCTCGCGGCAACTTATGTAGCTACGTATGTGCTGACGATGCTCATGGCACCGCCATCATGCTACGAGCGCAAAAAGAAGGCGTAACACCCGAACAACAAATTGCCAACGTTCAAGCCGAGCACGAAAAAGACTTTGCCGAGTTCATGATTAAATTCGACAATTTTGGCTCTACCCATAGCGAAGAAAATCGCAAGTTGTCAGCCGATATATACACCAAATTAAAAGACAACAACCACATTAACGTGCGCGGCATCAAACAGTTGTTTGACCCAGAGAAAGAGATGTTTCTGGCTGACCGTTACGTTAAAGGCGAATGCCCAAAATGCGGAACCCTTGACCAATACGGAGACAACTGCGAAAGCTGTGGCGCAACCTACAATGCGTCCGAACTAAAAAATCCAGTTTCCGTCATGTCTGGCGCTACCCCTATTGAAAAAGAGTCAGAACATTACTTTTTCAAATTACCAGAATTTCAAAAATTCCTACAAGACTGGACTCGCTCTGGCACCCTACAAAAAGAAGTTGCCAACAAGCTGGCTGAATGGGTCGACAACGACCTAAAAGAGTGGGATATCAGCCGCGATGCACCTTACTTTGGCTTTGAAATTCCTGACGCACCAGGCAAATATTTTTATGTATGGCTAGACGCACCCATCGGCTACATGGCCAGCTTTAAGCAATTATGTGATCGTACCGATGGCTTAGAATTTGACGATTACTGGAAAGCCGGCTCCGATGCCGAGGTTTACCATTTCATTGGTAAAGACATCATTAACTTTCACGCTTTGTTTTGGCCTGCCATGCTGCACAGTGCCGGTTACCGCACACCAAGTGCTGTTTGGGCCCACGGCTATGTCACCGTAAATGGTGCCAAGATGTCCAAGTCCCGCGGCACCTTCATTAAGGCGCGCACTTATCTTGATCATTTCCAGCCTGAATACTTACGTTATTATTACGCCGCCAAGCTTAATAGCCGTATTGACGATTTTGACTTAAACCTAGAAGACTTCGCCCAGCGCGTAAATTCAGATCTAGTGGGCAAGGTTATTAACATTGCCAGTCGCTGTGCGGGCTTTGTGAAGAAAGCGGGCGGTACCTTGTCGGGTGACTTACCCGATCAACACTTATTAGATGACGCCATCAGTAAAGGCGATGTCATTGCTCAGCATTACGAAGATCGAGAATTCGGTAAAGCCATCCGTGAAATCATCGCCTTGGCCGACATTGCCAACGAGTACATACACGAAAAGGAGCCTTGGGCTCTGGCAAAACAGGAAGGCAAACAAGAAGAAGTACTGGGTATTTGTTCACTAGGCATAAACCTATTCCGCCAACTGGTCACCTACCTAGCTCCGGTACTGCCTGCCATGGCAGAAAATGTTAGCGCTTTCTTAAATGTACAAGACCTAAACTGGGATAGCCGCACACAAGTACTGTTAAACCACGACATCAATAAATTTAAAGCGCTTATGACTCGAGTTGAAAAAGACAAGCTGGATGCCATGGTCGAACAAGAAAAAGCCGATGCCCAAGCAGAAGCCGAAACATCACCAGCACCAGCAGCCAATTCCTTAAGCGAACCTATCGCAGACGAAATTGAGTTTGACGACTTTGCTAAGATAGATTTGCGCATTGCAAAAATCGTCGAAGCACAACACGTTAAAGGGGCCGGTAAATTACTACAACTAACCCTAGACGTAGGCGAAGGAAAAACTCGCAACGTACTTTCCGGAATTAAGTCCGCCTACCAGCCTGAAGATCTAACTGGCAAGCTGACAGTGGTAGTGGCCAATCTTAAGCCGCGCAAAATGAAATTTGGCGTGTCCGAGGGCATGGTTTTAGCGGCAGGCCCTGGAGGCAAGGAAATCTGGTTGCTTGAACCGCATGACGGAGCCACCCCAGGCATGCGTGTAATGTAAGTTTTTAAACTTATCTACGGGGCTATTAATATAGCCTCCGTATTCAGTTACCCCCTATTTCTTCTATATTTTTTAGCACTCCTATTTCCACCCACTCCCAACAGCCCCTCCAAAACCCCATTAGACACACCTAAATTCGCAAAACCGATCAATGGAAACTTCGATATTGATTCAACCAATAACCGATATAGCCAAAAGCCTCTTTCCTAGGGCAACACCAACTTGTACCCTGCGTGTGCATCAAGGATAATGCGCCGCCGATTTCCTGTTGATAACAGACAGCGCCATTCTTCAATAAAGACAGTTATTGGTGATAATTTATAAAATAAAGCGTAGAAAGTAGCGCTTTACACTCAAGACTTAGCTTCACTAAGGACAAAAAATGGTCGATTACATACTTATTTTGGTCTCCACCATTTTGGTAAACAATTTTGTATTGGTGCAATTTTTGGGTCTCTGCCCATTTATGGGGGTATCGAACAAACTGGAAACTGCAATAGGCATGTCGGCCGCCACTACGTTTGTATTAACCTTGGCATCCCTTAGCTCTTACCTAGTGTATGAATACCTACTAGTTCCACTTGAAATCACCTATTTAAAAACCATCTCCTTCATCATGGTAATTGCTGTAGTAGTGGGCTTTACCGAAATGGCCATTCGCAAAACCAGCCCACTGCTTTATCGAGTTCTTGGGATTTTCCTTCCTCTTATCACCACCAATTGCGCGGTGCTTGGCGTCGCGTTATTAAATATTAAGCGCCAAAACGATTTCTTTGAATCCATCCTGTACGGCTTTGGCGCGGCAGTGGGATTCTCTTTGGTACTCGTACTCTTTTCCGCCATGCGCGAACGCATCGCAGTGAGTGATGTGCCCGTCGCATTTCAAGGCAGTGCCATCGCCATGATCACTGCCGGACTTATGTCGTTGGCATTTCTAGGTTTCACAGGCTTGGTATCAATTTAATGCCTACAACAATACTGATACACCCCACACCTATTGTGATCACCATTGAAATTACCGCTATGCTAGACAGCAGCACTAAAGGCAAGTTATGAATATTATTCTAATCGCCATGGGTGCCCTTGTGGGATTGGCACTTTTATTTGGTGCCATCCTTGGCTTTGCCGCTATCCGCTTCAAAGTTGAAGGCAACCCCATTGTCGATCAGCTCGATGCGCTACTACCACAAACACAATGTGGACAGTGCAGCTACCCTGGTTGCCGCCCCTATGCAGAAGCCATCGCTCAGGGCGATGAAAAGATCAATAAATGCCCGCCCGGGGGCGAATCTACCATCAACGCCATAGCCGACTTATTAGGGGTGGATCCCGAACCACTTGATGCGGAACACGGTGAAGAGAAAGATGTAAAACTGTTAGCGGTTATTCGAGAAGATGAATGCATTGGCTGCACCAAATGCATTCAGGCCTGCCCGGTTGACGCCATACTTGGCGCTGCCAAACAAATGCACACCGTGATCGCCAAAGAATGTACTGGCTGCGACTTATGCGTAGAACCTTGCCCGGTAGATTGCATCGACATGGTTCCAGTTGAACAAACAATGCAGACCTGGCACTGGGAAAAACCCTTGCAAATAATTGCCACCGACAAGGTGAAAGCAGCATGATCCAATTCAAGCCTTGCACGTTTTTCCACTTAATAAATAACACAGTGGAGTCGCTTAAATGAAGCCAATTCAACTTCATGATTTCAACGGTGGCATCCACCCTAATGAAAATAAAATCCAAAGCACCACGCTTGAGATTTTAGACGCCAATATCCCTGAAAAACTAATATTACCTATTGCACAACATATTGGTGCACCATCTAAACCAATAGTTAGCCCAGGCGACATAGTACTTAAAGGACAGTTGATTGCTCAAGGTGAAGATTTCGTCAGCTGCAACCTGCACGCACCTACTTCCGGCGTTATTGGCGAAATCACTCACCAACAAGTTCCACATCAGTCTACTATGAGGGCTTTGTGCATTGAAATTATTACAGATGGCAAAGATAAATGGATAGAACACCAAGGCTTAGAGAATTATTTACAAGCCGATCCAAGCAAGCTCATTGAAAAAATCCAAGAAGCGGGCATTACTGGATTAGGTGGCGCCGGATTCCCGACTCACGTAAAAGCATCTATCCCTGCCAGTAAAATAAACACACTCATTATCAATGCAGCCGAGTGTGAACCTTATATAACTGCCGATGATTTATTAATGCGCGAACATGCCAATGAAATCGTCCAAGGCATTGAGATTTTGTGTCGAATACTACAGCCAAAACAATGCATCATAGGCATCGAAAACAACAAGCCAAATGCCATAGAGCAACTGCAAAAAACCATCAGTGCATTACCCACCAACATCCACCATATTCAAGTAGCCAGCATACCCACTAAATATCCATCAGGTGGTGAGAAGCAGCTCATTCAAATTCTCACTGGCCATGAAGTACCCAATGGCGGCCTACCAGCCGATATCGGCATAGTGCTGCAAAATGTCGGTACTGCCTATGCTATATATCAGGCCATTGCCAAGGGCGAGCCCTTAATTAGCCGCATTACCACCGTAACCGGTGATGCATGCGGACAGCCGCGTAACTTTAGAGTTTTATTAGGCACACAAGTTAAAGACTTACTCGCCCAAGCCAATACCAATTTCAAAAAGGCCAGCCGGCTTATTATGGGCGGTCCAATGATGGGAATAACCTTGCCAGATGCGAACGTACCGGTGGTTAAAACCACTAACTGCGTCATTGCCGCCAGTAAATATGAGCTTCCAAATCCGGCTATGGAGCAAGCCTGCATTCGCTGTGGCATGTGCACCCAAGCCTGCCCGGCTCAGTTATTACCACAACAGCTGTACTGGTTTGCCAAAAGCAGCAACCTAGATCAAGCCAAGGCACACAATATTGGCGATTGCATTGAATGCGGGGCGTGCTCCTATGTTTGCCCAAGTAACATCCCACTAGTGCAGTATTACCGCTTTGCCAAAGGCGAAATCAAACAGGCTAATGCTGATAAAATGAAGAGTGATGGCGCTAAAAAACGCTTTGATACACGAACAGCCAGGCTTGACCGAGAAGTAGCTGAGAAAGAAGCTAAACGCAAAGCCCGAGCAGAAGCGGCAGCCAAAAAACAAGCTGACAAAAAAGCTGAGCTGGCTAAAAATCCAGCCCCTGCAGACACAACTCCTCAGCCCGATATTGAAGCTCTGCAGAAAAAACTAGATGCTACTAAAGCAGCCATTGAAAAAAGCAAAGTGAAACTAGCCGAAGCCCAAGCAGCCAATTCCGATAAAGCCGAAATACTGCAAGGTGCCTTAGAAAAAGCTCAGGCAAAAATGAAAGATATAGCCTTAAGCATTGCCCAGGCTAAAAAAGAAGCTACATCTTCTGCAAGCTCCAGCCCAGAGAAGAACAGCATCAAGAATGATTCCACCGATATCATCGAAGGCTTAAAGCAAAAAGTATTGGCAGCCAAGACTCGGATGGAAAAAGCACAAGAGCGCTTAGGCATGGCCAAAGAACAAAACCTAGACACAGTTGACGCGTTACAGCTTGGCGTTAACAAACAAAAAGAAAAACTGGATGCCGCACAAAAAAACCTTGAGGAAGCAGCCCAATGAACTTGCTAAATATTAGCTCACCTCATACCTCCCGCCCAGGCAACACCGGCAATGTCATGCGCCGCGTTATTCTGGCAACCATTCCAGGTATATTTGCGCTTACCTATTTCTTTGGTCCAGGGCATTTAATTCAAATTGTCATTGCGGCAAGTGTCAGCATTGGCTGTGAAGCGTTGATATTACGCCTGCGCAACAAACCTGTTTTATTCAATATTTTGGACTACAGCGCACTTCTTACTGCGATTTTATTGGCTTTATCATTACCTCCTTACGCGCCCTTTTGGGTGACGATCGTTGCCAGCGCATTTTCCATAATAGTGGCCAAACACCTTTATGGCGGCCTGGGCCAAAACCCTTTCAACCCAGCCATGGTAGGATTCGCCCTGGTTCTGGTGAGCTTCCCGGTTGCAATGACCACTTCTTGGAGCGCTCCATCTGAACTTTTAGAGCATGGCATAAGCTTCTCTCAGGCCCTTGAGTTAATTTTCACCTCTAGAGAACACATAGATGCTATTACCATGGCCACCCCTCTTGACGTTTATAAACATCAAGTAGGAATTGAAACTGCATCTGAAATTCTCACCAACCCTATTTTTACCGACACCAATAGCCCTGCCACTGCAACAGGCTGGATCTGGGTTAACCTAGCCTTCTTACTAGGCGGAATAATCATGCTAAGCCGCGGTATTTTTACATGGCACATTCCTGTATCACTACTGGCCACGCTTTCTCTGCTAAGTTTATTTATCGGCTGGGATAGCGACCAATATGTGCCACTAAGTTTACACATGCTGGCCGGCGCCACTATGCTGGGGGCATTTTTCATCGCCACTGACCCAGTAACCGCATCAACCACCCCATTAGGGAAACTCATCTATGGCGCAGGCATTGGCAGCCTAATTTATGTCATCCGTACCTGGGGCAGTTATCCTGACTCGGTGGCGTTTGCAGTATTATTAATGAATTTTGCTGCACCATTTATTGACCAATATACTCAACCGCGAACTTATGGCCACGCCAAAGCCGTTCGTGGTTTAGCCAAGAAAGACTAGGGAGGCTCAAATGGAAAGTAACGAGATACAAGACAGTGAAGTGACGCTTTCTCAGTCCATCATCAAGAATGCAACTGGCCTTGCCCTGTTTGCATTTATAACCGCCGGCATAATTGGCTTAGTGCAGTTGTCTACTAGCGAACGCATCTCAGAAAACATTGCCCAAGCTCAAGCCAAAGCACTGTATGAAATCGTCCCTAAGAATCTGATAGATAACGACCTATTGGCGACTACTATCGATCTCACCACCAAAGAGAACAGACAACTAATGAATGTTAGTTTGCTAGGCAATCTCAAACAGGGTGCGACTGCCCACTTAGGCATCAAAGATGGGAAAGTCCACAGCGTTATTTTTCCTGTTATTAGCAAAGACGGCTATACCACCGACATTCATATGCTAGTAGGCATAAATCTTAGCGGCTCTGTGGCCGGAGTAAGAATAGTCCAACACAAAGAAACCCCTGGGCTTGGTGATAAAGTGGAAACCAAAAAATCTAACTGGGTATTAAGCTTTAATGAGAAATCATTAAGCTCTCCTACCATTGATGCTTGGAAAGTGAAAAAAGATGGCGGCGAATTTGATCAATTTACTGGCGCTACTATTACTCCTAGAGCTGTTGTGGGCGCAGTGCGAAAAGCACTTGAGTTTTTCCAGGCCCATAAAGAAACATTATTACAACAAGCAAACACACTCATAAAACACAATGATCAGGCCAGCCAGGTGAAATCATGAGTACAAAATCATTAAGTGAAATAAGCAAAGATGGCTTATGGGGCAACAACCCGGCTTTAGTGCAACTGCTAGGATTATGTCCTTTACTCGCGGTAACCGGCACAGTGGTAAATGCGCTCGGCTTAGCTCTTGCAACTATGCTCGTGCTAGTAGGATCTAACCTTGCAGTATCCATGGTACGAAACTTTGTTCCTGATGCCGTACGCCTCCCCGCTTTTGTAATGATAATCGCCTCGTATGTTACCTGCACCGAGCTTTTAATGCAGGCCTACACCTATGAGCTATACACGGTACTAGGGATATTCATTCCCTTAATAGTGACCAACTGCGTTATTCTTGGTCGCGCCGAAGCCTTTGCCGCGAAAAACCCTATGCTGCCTGCGGCCATAGACGGTTTCATGATGTCTCTAGGCTTTACCGTTGTTTTGTTGTTGCTAGGCGCCATCCGCGAAATAATCGGTCAAGGCACATTGTTTTCAAATATGGATTTACTCTTTGGTGCCAACGCCCAAAGCTGGAAAATTGACATATTCAGTGATTACCCTAACTTCCTATTTGCAATACTGCCGCCAGGCGCCTTTGTAGGAATGGGTTTGTTAATCGCCGCTAAGAACATCATAGACGCGCGCATTAAGGCCAACCTTGAAAAACAAAAAGGCCAAATCACCACGGGTTCTAAACGCGTACGGGTTACCGGAAAAATAAGCTAGCCAACCCATTTATTTTATTAGGGCCGCGATCTCCAGTTCGGCCCTATAAACACTATGTAGTTAGTTTTTCATTATGAACAAAGATATCCGCACCCAAATCTTCAGTCGCCTTCGCGATGAAAACCCCAATCCCAAAACAGAACTAAATTACTCCACTCCGTTTGAGCTATTGGTG
Organism: Bermanella sp.; assembly: GCA_036960565.1. Lineage (GTDB taxonomy): Bacteria > Pseudomonadota > Gammaproteobacteria > Pseudomonadales > Oceanobacteraceae > Bermanella. The sequence continues at coordinate 19,690 of JBALXQ010000009.1, read as the reverse complement.
GCCGTCACCCTGTCAGCACAAGCCACAGATGTTAGTGTTAACAAGGCCACCGATAAACTTTACCCCGTCGCCAATACCCCTGAAACTATTTACCAACTAGGCATAGATGGGTTAAAAGGTTACATAAAAACCATTGGTTTATTTAACGGCAAGGCAAAAAATGTAAATAAGATGTGCGCCATCCTTATGGAAAAACATCAAAGTCAGGTTCCACAAAATCGTGAAGACCTTGAAGAACTGCCCGGTGTCGGCAGAAAAACTGCCAATGTCGTTTTAAATACAGCGTTTGGCCAGCCTGTCATGGCTGTTGATACTCATATCTTTAGAGTCAGTAATCGAACCCGAATTGCCCCAGGAAAAAATGTCGTTGAAGTTGAAAAACGTCTCATGCGCACCATTCCCAAAGAATTTTTAATGGACTCCCACCATTGGCTAATACTACATGGGCGCTATGTTTGCACGGCACGAAAACCCAAATGTGGCAGCTGTCTAATTGAAGACCTGTGTGAATTCAAAGACAAACTACTGGACTAATATTTGCTTCGCGCAAGCCCCAATATTCAACAAATCAATAAAAGACCAAACAAGAGGAACTGATTTAATGCGTATATTACACACCATGTTACGGGTAGTAGATTTAGATAAGTCCATTCAGTTTTATCAGGAAATCATGGGGATGAATTTACTGCGTCGCCGTGATAACGAACAGTATCGTTACACCCTTGCCTTTATGGGCTATGGCGACGAAAGCCATGAATGCGTGATAGAACTCACCCATAACTGGGACACTAATGAGTATCAAATGGGCGACGCCTACGGACACATCGCCATTGGTTGCAATGACATATACGCCACTTGCAAAGCCATAGCGCAAGCCGGCGGCACTGTTAGCCGTCAACCCGGCCCAGTAAAAGGTGGCGCCACCGAAATAGCCTTTGTAAAAGACCCTGATGGCTACGCTATCGAGTTGATACAGCTGAAAAATGAAAGCAGCGAAAAGATTTAGAAACCAAACAAAGGCGGCAAACCAACAGACAGAAGAAGGCGTCGGCATTACGCTACGTTATCTTGACTGATTTAGTCAGGTTTTATTGTCTCAAACCGCCCTATAAGCTAACATGTCGCTCTTTATTTTAGCGCGTCATCAAGACAAAGAACTTCATATGAGCGAAAAGCGCCTAACGGAAATGCCTGATGTGGCATCCAGTCAAGCCCCACAAATTAACGGCACCCTAAACTGGGTGGGCATGAATCGTATTGCATTGCCAGTAACCGTACGAGACAGCGACCTTGGCGACAGCCGAGTTAATGCATTTGTCCAAACCTATGTAAACTTGAAAAACCCTGAAGTAAAAGGCATTCACATGTCTCGCTTGTACTTATTACTTTCAGAGTTTTCCGACAATAAAACTTTAAGCGCATCTAACTTACGCGAGTTTCTGGCGCACATGCTGGATAGCCACCACGATATCAGCGATCAAGCCAGCCTTAACTTCGAATTTGATTACGTCATTAAACGCAAAGCTCTAAAGAGCCAGTTTTCCGGTTGGAAAGACTACCCGGCCCAAATTAAAGCGACGCTAAAAGACGGAAAAGTGGCCTTGGAATTAGGCATAGATGTTACTTATTCTTCCACTTGCCCTTGTTCGGCGGCTCTGGCTCGCCAATTAATTCAAGAAGCTTTTCATAGCGACTTTGAAGGCCAAGAACAAATTAGCCGAGACGAAGTGGAGTCATGGTTGCGCAGCGAAAAAGGCACCCTTGCTACCCCACACAGCCAACGCAGCACGGCAAAAATCTGGGTAAAGTTAAACGAGAACATGGATGATTTCCCCATCACAGAAGTGATTGGCGTCATTGAAGATGCTTTAAAAACACCCGTTCAAACGGCAGTTAAGCGTGAGGATGAGCAAGAGTTCGCTCGCCTTAATGGTCAAAACCTAATGTTTTGTGAAGACGCCGCCCGCCGTGTTAAAAATGCTTTAAATAAGCAAGAAAACATGTTCCATGATTTCTGGCTGCGCATTGAGCATCTTGAAAGCCTACACGCCCACGATGCTGTCGCTATTGCCACAAAAGGCCTAAGCAACGGATACGAGCCACTGCTTACCCGTTAAAGCGTAAACTGGTCCCTTTGGGCCACAGGGCTGCTTTGTTTCTACTAAGCAGCCCACTGCAGATTCCTAAGCTGCTTAAAACCCTGTCTTGGCTTTTAAAAGCCATCTACAATGACTAGTTACTGACAATCCTTTTATACGAGTGCACCGGGTGAAACTGTTTGTTGAAAATTTAAATAATGTGGACGTATCCCTTCTCGATCTCAATCGAGGTTTAGTGGGAGAATCCTGGCTGGCTGGCCTTATGCTGACCGGCAACCTAGATGATCAAAGCATGATCTGCGACTTTGGCATTGTAAAACGTAATGTTAAAAACTGGCTTGATGAATATATAGACCACAGGCTAGTCGTCCCAACTAAGATGCCAGGCATTGAAATTAGCCAGCACAAGGAATTGATGACCGTTAAATTCCCTCATCCTTTGGGTGGTGAGTTTATATGCAGTGCCCCTGAAGAGGCGTTCTGCCTTATAGACGCAACAGAAATCACCCCAGCTACGGTTTCAATTTGGCTTGCCAAAAAGTTACAAAACACTATCCCTGGGGATATCATCGATCTTAAGGTAACCCTTAACACAGAACTGATTGGTGGCGCTTATTACCACTACAGCCATGGCCTTAAAAAGCACGATGGCAATTGCCAACGCATCGCTCACGGGCACCGCAGCAAAATTGAAATCTTTATTGATGGCGCTCGCCAGCCTGAGCTTGAGAAAAACTGGGCTAAGAGCTGGAAAGACATCTACGTAGGCAGCAGTGAAGACTTGCACAACGAGCCCACCATTGAAGGCGTTTTACATAAGCATTATCGCTATACAGCTCCTCAAGGGGCATTCAGCCTAACCTTGCCAAGCAAGGCCTGTTACGACCTTAAAACAGATACTACGGTAGAGCAGATTGCCAATCACATTGCCAAAGTTTTACTGGAATCTGGCCACAGCGTAACTGTAAAAGCATTTGAAGGCGTAGGGAAAGGGGCAATTGCTACGTATGAGTAATCTTTACAAAGATCTAGAGAGCCACAAGAAAGGCAGCCAAACATCTCTAGACGAAGCCTTGTCGGCGCTTAAGTTTAATGAAGCCGGGCTAATTCCCGCCATTGCTCAGCAACACGACACCGGCGAAGTATTGATGATGGCATGGATGAACAGGGCCTCCATAGAGGAAACCCTAAAAACCCAGCAAGTTTGCTATTGGTCTCGTTCACGCAATAGCTACTGGCGAAAGGGCGAGAGCTCTGGCAACCAACAAAAGCTCGTATCTATGAGTACCGATTGTGACGGTGATACCCTACTTCTAAAAGTTGAACAGCTCGGCGCAGCCTGTCATACCGGTCGGCGGGATTGCTTCTACAATGAGATACAACCGTCGGGGCTCACTATTTCGAGCAACCCCATCCAAGACCCTAATCAATTATACTCAAAGAGCTAAATGTGAGACATATCACCACCAAAGCGCAAAAGCGTGCAGCATTAGACAAGGAGATGGAGAAATACCTTGCTAAGGGTGGTGAGGTCTTACAAGTAGAGCAAGGCGAGAGCGGCTTTGAAAACCCTACGAAAGCGATGTTGCCTGTACTTTTCAATGAAAAAGTAGGCACTCGAACCGACGCTCGAAACGTCCTTAGCAAAATGGACGCTCGCAACAAAAAACCTAAAAAACCCGTCCACACTCCTCGCCCCAAGCAAAAAAAGAAAATGCCAGTGTATGATGATTTTGGCGAAGTTTTACGATGGGTTTGGTCAGACGAAAGCTAGCCCTTTAATGGCCAATTGATTAAACCTTCCTTCACCAACGCACTCTCACTTGCCATTCCTACACTTTAATCCTCAACCTTTTTAAAATCACTAAACCTGTTCAAAATTTGCGCAACCTTCATTACCTGTCTTAACTTAACATTAGGCCAATTCAGGAGAATGACTATGCCCATGAGACTCATAACGACACTTTGCTTGTGTCTATTTTTTATGTCTTCAGCTATGGCTGCTGACATTCAATTCAATGGCTTTGCCTCAATCGTCAATGGAATTGATTTAGAAGATGACGGTAACCCAGTAACAGGCTACAACAATGACACGGTAAACAACCTACAAGATTCAAAAGTGGCATTACAATGGACCGCCAACCTTGATAAAGGCTTGCGCTTTGTGGGCCAAGCCATGGCTAGAGGCGACAGTGATGACGGCTACGTTATGAAGTACGACTGGGCCTATTTTGATTTCAATATTGGGGACTCTGGAAAACTAAAGGTAGGTAAAATCCGCACACCTCTCTATAAATACTCCGATTATCTAGACGTAGGCTATGCCTACCACTGGATCACGCCACCGCAAATCATGTATTCCGGAACCTTTAATAACGTGGATGGCATAGGCTACCAGTTTAATTTTGAAACCGGCGCCCTTGAGCAATCTATTAATATGGTTGTAGGCCGTTACCAGAGCAACGACATTGAACGTGTAACCCCTTTTGACCTTCGAAATTTCGTCACCATCAATTGGTCGGCAACTATGGGAGACCATGAATTTAATGCGGTTTACGCCCAGGCTGATGTCTATTTTAATTCAGCTGGCATTACTGCCGCGGCCACAGTCGCTGCCGGAGCTGGCATCGCTGCAAATGACGTATTAGCGAATGGCGACCTAGGCCAGTTCGTAGGCATGGGTTACAAAGGCACATTTGGTGACCTAGCCGTAATAACTGAATACAAGATAGTGACCGTGCAGGATTCAATCATAACTGAAGAATCCTCAGGGGGTTATGTGGGGGCTGTCTACAACATGGATGACTATACTTATCACGTAACTTATGAGTTTGGCGAAGACAAAGCACAAACATATTCCGCTGGGGGGGGCGCATTTCAACCATTTGCTAATGGCGTGGGTACTGACGGTGATGCCTCAGCCATTACTATAGGGGCTCGTAAAGACATAGGTGTAAGTTCTGCACTAAAGGTAGATATCACCTCCTACACAGAAGATAAACATGGGCTTGACCCAGTCACATCTGCACCTACCGGCCAGGTTGAAAAAACAGCCTTAATACTTAAAGTCGCCATAGAAACTATGTTTTAGGAGGATAAACCATGAATAAACTATTTAGCTCATTACTTCTGGCCTCCAGCATAATTGCTCCGGGATTGGCCCTGGCCGAAGTAGAGGTGATCGTTCACCCATCAAACGCGGCCTCAATGGATAAAGATTCCATTAAACGCATATTTTTAGGCAAAACCCGAGCCTTCCCCGGTGGTGGCGAGGCAGTACCGGTAAGCTTAAAAGAAGGCAGTTCCGAGAGCGCTGACTTTACCAAAAGCGTTTTATCCAAAACCCCTAAGCAACTCAAAGCTTATTGGGCCAAGATGGTCTTTACCGGAAAAGGCACCCCACCAAGACAGCTGGAAAGTGCCGGGCAACTGCTAGAGTTGATTGCCACCAACCCAAGTCTAATTGGCTTTGTACCCGCAGGCACTGCCAATGGGTCCGTGAAGGTGGTTGGTAAATTCTAGGTAAGCTTTCAGAGTTAAAGCTCTTAAACCCTGAAACAAAAAACGCTACCTAGGTAGCGTTTTTTATTTCTTTCTTTAAGACCGACAAGCCTCCAGCTAAGACTTACTCTTCATAACCCAACGCTGGGCGCAACCAACGCTGAGCGGTAGTCATATCCCAGTTTTTACGCTGTGCATAATCTTCTACCTGATCTTTATTGATTTTACCTAAAGCAAAATAACGTGATTCCGGGTGAGCAAAATACCAGCCACTGACTGAAGAGGCTGGATACATGGCAAAGCTATCAGTCAGTTCGCAACCAATTTCATTCTTAGCATCTAGCAGACTAAACAAGCTCGCTTTCTCACTGTGCTCAGGGCAAGCAGGATAGCCAGGTGCAGGACGAATGCCCTGATATTTTTCTGAAATTAAATCGCTGTTTTCAAGGTTTTCATCATTAGCATAACCCCAGTGGATTTTACGCACTTCTTTATGCATCACCTCTGCAAAGGCTTCAGCAAAACGGTCGGCCAATGCTTTAACCAAGATAGCACTGTAATCGTCTAGCTTATCCTCGTATTGCTTGGCAAGCGCCTCGGCGCCGTGGCACGTCACTACAAAGCCGCCCATGTAATCATTTACAGTTGAATCTTTAGGCGCCACAAAGTCAGCCAAAGAACGATAGGCACGATCACTAGGGCGCTGCGTTTGCTGGCGCAAGTGATGCAGTGTTGCGGTTACTTCGTCACGAGACTCATCACTATAAAGTTCAGTACTGTCCCCTTCTATACCGGCCGCTGGGTAAAAGCCAATGACACTGTTACAAGACAATAATTTTTCATCGATTATCTTATCAAGCATTGCCAAAGCGTCTTTATACAAGCTTGACGCTTCTTCACCCACCACGTCATCGGTTAATATCCCTGGATATTTACCGTGTAATTCCCACGTAATAAAGAAAGGTGTCCAGTCAAAATTTTCACGAATCTTATCCAATGGATAATCACGAAAAACTTTATTACCAATGAAAGTCGGCGTCACCGGCTGGTAAGCTGGCCACTTCATATCCGCACCGTTAGCACGAACCACATTTAAACTTGAAAAGCTTTTCTTACCACGTTTACGTGCATTTTTCTCACGCACATCTATGTATTCTTGGCGCAAATCACTTACGAATTTTTCTTTTTTATCAGACAACAAGGCAGTCGCCACCGGCACTGATTTAGACGCATCCAATACATGTACCGTCACACCATTATATTTTTCTTCAATCTTAACCGCGGTATGCACTTTTGAAGTGGTCGCGCCGCCAATTAACAGTGGCTGCGTCATGCCACGCTGGGTCATCATTTCAGCAATGGTCACCATCTCATCAAGTGACGGAGTAATTAACCCAGACAAACCAATGATGTCGGCATTATGTTTAACGGCTGCATCTAGAATATCTTCTGGGGGCACCATCACACCTAAATCAATTACTTCGTAGTTGTTGCATGACAACACAACCCCCACGATGTTTTTACCAATATCGTGAACATCACCTTTCACTGTGGCCATGATAATGACACCATTATTGGTACTGGTATTACCGGTGCGTCGCTTTTCTTCTTCAATATAAGGCAGTAAGTAGGCAACTGCTTTTTTCATTACACGTGCGCTTTTTACCACTTGCGGCAAAAACATTTTACCGGCGCCAAATAAATCCCCTACCACGTTCATGCCGATCATGAGGTTATTTTCAATCACCTCAATCGGTTTGTCAGCCACCTGGCGGGCTTCTTCGGCATCGTCTTCTATAAATTCGGTAATGCCTTTTACAAGTGCATGGGTAATGCGCTCTTGTAATGATCCTTCACGCCATTTTAATTTATCGCTTTCTTTTTGTTCTATTGACTGGCCTTTTAATGACTCGGCAAAATCAACCAGACGCTCTGCTCCATCAGGGCGGCGATTCAATACAACGTCTTCAACACATTCTAAAAGATCTTTAGGGATGTCATCGTAAATGGTCAACATGCCCGCATTTACAATACCCATATCCATGCCATCTTTAATGGCGTAATACAAAAACACTGAGTGCATGGCTTCACGCACGATGTCATTGCCACGGAACGAGAATGACATGTTAGATACACCACCAGAGACCTTTGCCCCAGGTAGGTTGGCCTTAATCCATTTTGTAGCCGCAAAAAAGTCTACACAATAGTTATCGTGATCTTCTATGCCGGTGGCTACTGGGAAAATATTGGGATCAAACACGATATCTTGTGGCGCAAAACCTACCTTGTCTACCAGCACATCGTACGAGCGCTGACAAATATCAATACGACGCTGATAGGTATCGGCCTGACCTTTTTCATCAAACGCCATCACCACTGCGGCAGCGCCATACATATTAATGATACGGGCCTGCTCAATGAATTTTTCTTCCCCTTCTTTCAAAGAAATAGAGTTAACAATGGCCTTACCCTGTACACACTTAAGACCTTCTTCAATGATCTCCCATTTAGAGGAGTCGATCATAAAAGGCACACGTACAATATCAGGCTCAGCCGCCAGCAGATTTAAATAACGCTTCATGGCAGCCTTGCCATCTAACATGGCATCATCCATGTTCACATCAATAATCTGCGCGCCGTCTTCAACTTGAACACGAGCAATATCAACCGCTGCTTCGTAATCTTCTTCTTGAATTAAGCGTGAAAATTTACGAGAACCGGTAACGTTTGAACGCTCACCCACATTAATAAAACCAGTAGTGTTATTAACCACTAATTTCTCTAGGCCGCTTAGCACCATGTCAGGAACTTTCTTAATACTCATGACGTCGCTCCGGCTTGTGGGTTGGCTCTTGGCTTGTACTGGTCGGCCAGTTTTTTAAGCTCACTAATGTGCTCAGGAGTGGTGCCACAGCAACCGCCGATCACATTCACGTGCCCTTCAGATAGGAATGGGCGAACTTGCTCAGCCATCTCACTTGGGGTTTGATCATATTCACCAAACTCATTAGGCAGGCCTGCGTTAGGGTGCGCAGAAATCATGCAGGTAGCGTTTTTATCCAAGGCTTTAATGTGCGGCAACATATCATCGGCGCCCAGCGCACAATTCAAACCAATGCTAAATAGATTACCGTGCATCAAGGATACCCAAAACGCTTCGGGTGTTTGGCCCGACAAAGTACGGCCACTGGCATCAGTTATGGTGCCAGATATCATGATAGGCGTGTCTAAATTACGCTCTTGCTTCATTTTAAGTACCGCAAACAAAGCGGCCTTAGCATTTAACGTATCAAATACTGTTTCAATCATGATGATGTCTGAGCCACCATCCATGAGCGCATTGGCTGCCTGAAAATAAGCGGCGACCAATTCATCAAAGGTTACCATCCGCATGCCGGGATCATTTACATCAGGAGACATAGAAGCCGTTCGGTTGGTCGGCCCAAGGCAGCCCACGACATAGCGGCGCTGATCTGGCGTTTTTTTAGTCCAGTTATCGGCACTGCGACGCGCGCACTGAGCCGACTCATAGTTAATCTTATAAACAGCGTCTTCTAGCCCGTAATCAGCTTGAGCGATCGTCGTTCCACTAAAAGCATTGGTACAGGCGAAATCGGCTCCTATAGCAAAGTAGGAATCGTGAATCTCTTCAATCACTTCAGGGCGAGTAAGAGACAATAAATCGTTATTGCCTTTTAGTGGGCTAGGATGATCTTCAAAGTGGCCTTTACGAAAATCGGCTTCTTCCAAAGGATACTGCTGAATAGAGGTACCCATGGCACCATCAAGTACCATGATGCGCTTAGCAAGCGTGCTATTTAACTCTTCTACAACCGAGCGGTTCATTTTTGTATCCAGTGAACGGTAATTGGCGCGGATTATACTTAAATAGCCCGTACACAGATAGTGAGATAGCCTCAAGCCCAACATGAATGACACTCATCCTATTTCAAAATATATTGAAATAGTTATGAATGGGTTTGTAACCTTCTAAAATTTGGGTAAAGTGAAGCCCAAAGCTAATTTGAGTGCGATAAATGCAAATTTACGATTTATTTTGGGTGTTGTTTTTAGCCTTGCTAGGCTGGGTTTGGTGGATTGAGCGCGGCATCATGCAGTGGGCTTATGGCTATGCCAAAAAATACTGTAATGAGCACGACATACAACTGTTAGATGACAATATTCGCTTAAGCAATATGGGCCTAAGCAAGAACAGCAAAGGTAATTGGAAAATTAGACGCTGCTTTTCGTTCGAATTCACCTCCACCGGTGAACAACGCTATGACGGTAGAATTGAAACCTTGGGCAGTAGTATCCTCCAGGTGGAACTGGATCCGTTTAGAATCGAATAACCCCCTACTTCAATTACCCCCTACTCCTAACAACTTTACTTTAAGAAGCTAAAGTAGCTTCTTAATTTCGGACAGTGCCTCACTGGAGTTCATATAGTTAATCTCGATAGGTTGGAGACCTCCTTCCCACTCGAGTACCAAGGAAGGGAACCCTTGTATAGGCAATCGGCGGGCAAGCCGTATTTGCCTTTCTAATTCAGTTTGAGTGGCGCTAGACACTAGATCAGCACCAAAACGAGCCACGTCTAAAGAGCACTCTGACGCGCTAAGCTCTGCCGCCAACTGAATAAGTACATCGTCATCGGACGGGTTTAGCGCCCTTAAATAGTAACCTTGCTGAATAGCATGAATCATCTCCACTTGGCAGCCCTGGGCATAAGCTGCTATGGCTGCGCGGCAAGCCATATACGTGGAACGACGGGGCTTGTTGTTTGCCCAAAAATCAAAATTGAATTCAGTGCCCAGCTTAGACTCAATATTTCGCCAATGACCCTGAATGGTGGCCTGCAACTCCATTGGCATAGGCTCATTGGAATCGGGCGCTAAACCACCTGCCACATATTCAACCTTTACTGAAGAAGGCAAACTCGCCTGTAACGCATCCCATACCGGGCGGTAGCCCCAGCACCAGCTGCACATTGGGTCGTGAATGTAATACAGTTTGCCCGCCATCTATTTTTTCACCTTTATTTTTGGGTTTCAACATTCACAATATTAGAACGGTTATAATATTTTAAGTCATCTTACTGGCCCAATCCGCCAAGCCCCCAATTAAGATCTTACTTATGCGCTAATTAAAACTCTCTGTGATTATAATGCCCTAGGGAAAATAGAATACTAAAAGCAGAGATGAATTAATTTTCAAGCAATGAAACATTTACTTTGTAAATCCAAAACAAATGGTAAGCACTACAGTGAAAAAAATTAAAGCATCTGTGATCGCATTATTAGTATTAACTACGATAATAATTGGTAGCTATTTATACCTACTCTACCCCCAAGCTATTCCAGAGCCCTCTCTTAGTGCAAGTTTACAAAGTAAAACCATCTTACTTAATGGTCACCAGCGCACATTTCATTACTACGTACCACAAAAACTAAAATCCGAGCCAGCTCTAGTGTTTGTTTTTCACAGTTCCTTATCCAGTGGCAAGAAAATGCGTGAGCGCACCGCTTACCAATTTGATGTTATTGCAGATAAGGAAGGATTCATTGTGGCTTACCCTGATGGCTACGATCGTCATTGGAATGATTGTCGAGCCAGCGCTGATTATGCCGCCAACATTGAAAATATCAATGATGTCGTTTTTGTCACACAGATGCGAAATTGGTTCTCTAGCCACTACGGTATCAACACAAAAAGAGTTTATGCAACGGGATATTCCAACGGTGGTCATTTAAGTTTTCGACTAGCAATGGAGACTCCTAATTTGGTGGCCGCCATCGCCCCTATCGCAGCCAATTTACCCGTCACCAAAAATTTAGATTGTAAGCCAAAAGGACAAGCTATTTCGATATCCTTGTTTAACGGCACAGCCGATTCGTTTAACCCTTACGAAGGCGGCTTGGTTTCTATTTTAGGCAATGAAAGCCGAGGCGAAGTATTATCATCTAAAGACACGATTAACTACTGGCTTAAATTAGCTGGCTATCAAAACGTATTAGAAATTAGAAAGAAAATCACCGACTCCAATAAATCAGACCAATCCACTATAGAAATCTCAACTTGGCAGCAAGAAGGCGGGCCAGAAATAAATCTATATACAATTATGGGTGGTGGCCACTCGATCCCTTCAAAACTAGTTAGCCTAGGTGGGTTATTTGGAGACACCAACGCGGACATTGAATCTGCGCTGGAGATCTGGAATTTTTTTGAACGTGATTGGCAGCAGCAACATAAGTGAAAAGCTAAAAAAGGCGCGTTACAAACCCAAAAAATATTAATTATTGCTCAATTTTTGGTTGCACCAACACCGCCCGCCAAGACGCCCTTTCAGGATAAAATATTTCCGTTGCATAAAAGTAACTGCTGGACAGCAGGTTTTGCTGTTGGTCGTAAACAAAAGTATATACCGCAGAAGGCTCTTCAGTATTTGAAGGGCTAAAATGGGAGCGTGTGCTGATATTGCCATGTTCATCAAAGGTGTATGTGTACCAGTAATTCGCCACGCCATCGGCGTCGGAATCTAACTCGCGAGTAATACGCTGACCTGCATCGTTATAGCCGTAGGTAGTTATACTATCTAGATTGCCATCTACATCACTATCGCGGGCTTTTGTAAGCAGGTGATCATCCTCGTCAAAAGTATAAATATCTTCAAAACTAAACCCACCGACAGTCACTCGCTTTTTACTTAACAAATTAAGATTGTCATCATAGGTGTTGGTTACGGTAGAGTCGTGACTCACCACTCCCTCTGCTGTGTTAATACTCTGCATGGTCAGCATTAATCCAGAGCTATGGTAACTATAATGACTAGTGGAATAGTTATTATCATCAATGGTCGCCACAGTGGTGATTAACTGGTCGTCATCGTCAAAGGTATACGCTCTAGAACTGCTTTGAGTGGTATAGGCAATCACGCCATCCACCTCTACTGGGTCTGTTTGAGTGATTATTGTAATGAGACTGCCCAACTCGTTATATTCATAGCCGGTTATATAGTCGGCTTGAGCGCTACCGTCGTTATCGCCATTTGTATCTCTGTATGCAAAAAGAGTTTGCCCAAGGGCATTATATTCCCATGTGGTGCGAGCATCTAAGATCCCGTCACCGTCGTTGTCGGACGTATACAGTAACGCTCTATACAACTGGTCATAAGTGTAACGACTATCTCTTTGAATTTGCCCATCGACTGAATAAGCATCGCGAATATAATTACCCACCTCGTCGTATTCGCGGTAATAACTAAACTGCACAGAACCGTCATTCAATTCATCGGTGGTGTGGAACATACTCACCGCCAAATTCGATTCAACATTATTAATTTGGTAATACTGATCTAAGGCATACCCTTTTGGAGGCAAAGGAACTGTTAGCAATAAGCCATCTTTTACAGCCTGATATAAACGCCGGCGAATCACAACAGGCAAAACCGATAGGGTTTTTTGCAAATAAAAATCCAGTGTCACATCATCAAACAATGCTGCCACTTGCGGCGATATATTCACACCGTTAGTAGGGTCCCGATCGTCATCTAGGTGTAATAAAAGTGTTAACACATTATGAAACCGATACAAAGCGACCCGGGCCGGGTTATTAAGATTGCTGTACACCACTTCATTGACCTGAGTGGTATTGGTATATAAAACAGCCCCATTTATTAGGTCTAGTGTGGTCATGGATTTTTTGGCAGCAACCGTATCCCCTAACACAGTGGCCCCTACTAAAAAGCGAATATTATCGCCCTCTTCATATTCATATTGACCACTGCTGTCGGTAATGCCGCTGCCACTGTCGGCCTGGTAAGTTATACCCTCAATCACCGGGCCGGTTAAATGACCAATAAGGGTAGCCTTCGAATCGTCATCAAAGGGGCAGCCTTGTAGCAATAACAGGCTTATAAATAAGAGAGATGCACGTAAAACACAGAATGGAATTGACATACAAATCACCTTGGCAATAAACCAGTTAGGACGCGGCCATCCCGAGAAATGCAGAACACTAAAAGTGTAGGGGTGGGTGATAAGTATAGTTGAGCTAATGGGTCGCTTTATTCTATGAAGGGATATGGAAATGGCGTGGTTAGGCTTTTTGGGGATTAGCGGACTCAAATTTTGAGTCGTCGTTTGCATTATTGGCAATGAAAATTTTAGTGATGTGGTTTAATAAACGTGTCATTTATGAGCGATTCAAGTACTAAGCATGCAGGAAAAATGAAACTATAAACCTCGCAACCATAAAAGATTGTTGCATCCTGCCTTAAATCAATAATCGCCGACCACTCTCCCCTTTCATTATGGTATGTTAATAGCCATTTATAGCTTCATTAATACTATCTTTACTGTCTTAATTTATTCAGCAGTTCGTTTCAATAAGAGAGCAAGATGCAAAGCTTATTACCTTCATTTTTAAAGACTTCCTTTTCAAAGCCGGGTTTTCTTAAAAGCAAACCATTAATTGATCAAACTAGTGCCGACTTTATTTTCGCAAGCGTAGCCTGGGTGCTTCAGAATTTTGATCATGAAGAGTTTTTTAAACGAACGCAGCTAGTGGCCCCCAGTAATGAGTTTTTCCCTGGGCGTGTGAGCAGTGTGGATGAGAAGGCACAGAATATCTTTGCGCATACTGTGCGTTACGCCGGATTACGTCATTGGCCGTTTGAACTTAGATCAATGCTTGAGCGCAAAGTAAACAGTGAGTGCCAGGTACAGCCTACCCCTCAGCCTGAATTGGCGATTATTCAGCGCAATTCATTTCCACAAGTAGCCACGCCTATTGAAGAGTCTATCAAAGCGACCGGCGTGTATGGAAAGCAAGTCCCTGTTATCAATACTGCACAGCCGCTATTTGTTTTTTATGATCCGCAGCAAACTCTTAAGCCCGAAGATTTAAGCGCCAGTTACGCCCACATTATTGCCCAGCATTTGATCATTCAGTCGGGGCAGCAGCCTCCCGGAGGTCCGCAGTTTTTTGCCGAAGCCAGTGAAGTGCTCGCCAGTATGATGGGCTTTGGAGTACTGCTCACCAATTCTGCTTATACTTTTCGGGGCGGTTGTGGCTCTTGTTATAACGCCATGGCCAATCGCCAACCCGCATTAACAGAGCTAGACAGCGTGTTTGCGTTAGCGCTTTTTTGCCAAATAAAAGGCATTAACAATAAAAATGCCACACAGCATTTAAAGAAGCATTTACGCGCCAGCTATAAACAGGCGGTAAAGCAGATAGAACAAAGGCTAGAGCAGTTAAATGAACTTAAGAAAATTGCCTAAATGGGGGGTAGGTAAAATGCAATATTAAACCCTCGCACCCCCCTGCACACCATTCAACCCCAAGCTAATAACCAGCATGAAATGCTCTATTCTTAGGGATAAGAAAGGAGCATCACATGCCTAAATCGTTATTCATCTTGGCTTTATTTTTGTGCGCTTGCCTGCCTGATAACTCAAGTAACGAGCCTTCCGCCCAAGTCACTGTGCCCGCCGATTTTATCTGGCCATTGTGTGGCCATATATACTTGTCTGCACCTACTGGCTGGACGCCCTTGGATAACTGCCCCACTAACCGCCATACCAGTGCATTTCACGATGGGCCGCTTTCCAGCACCTATGGTCCACGCCAACTAGCCAATGAAGACTTAAGGTACGATTTTCATAGGGGCATAGATATTCCTGCCCCGCTGGGCAGCCCAGTATTTGCTATGGCAAATGGCAAAGTCACCCGAGCAGGTGCTTACGAAGCCTATCAAGACCCTATTGTGATCTTGCGGCACTATGATGAAACCAGCGCCAACTGTGATATTTCAAACTGCTTGCACAGTCTGTATTTTCATTTATCTAACTGGGTAGTAAACGAAGGAGACGACATTTTAAAGGGGCAACTGATTGCTTATACGGGCGCCAGTAGCAGTGGCTTTGCACACCTACACTTTGAAATTCGTGAAGTGCCCGGCAATCATAATATTACCAGCGCATTACAACGGGATGCCATTCACCCCATTAAGTATTTGGCCACTGAAAATGTAAATGCCAACAATATAAATTTAAGTTTTAAACTAATAGATAAAAGCAATTCGCTACAGCCAAAAGTTACTTTAACCGCCACCATAAACCACAACATTGAACTGGATTTAAATCGTTTAGAAATAGCACTGTTTGAAAAAACTTCAAGCACAACCTTAACACCCATAGTTCAATCAGGTGAAACACCCCTTGGCTTAACACCCGAAGGAGGCGGCTATTTTGTGTCACCTCCGATCTATGATATGCAGCAATTAAACCGCCAATATACATATCAAGATACCAGCCAGTTTCCATGGGCTGAATTTGAATTTGGCGGAATATATGAAAGCCCGTTTCATGAATCACTGCCCACTACTTATAACGCCAACGTGCACATTGATAATACCCTAGAAGACAACAACCAAATTGGCAGTTTTAACGGTTTTGAAATCTTCGCTGAGCGTTTTAATGCCACCACCCAAGATTATATTTTAGACGTTACCTTCAAAAATTTGAACGGAACCAACAGCGCAGAAACCTTATGCATTAAAGCCAGAGCAATTGATGTAAGAGACAATGCTGGTTTGTGGATTGAAGATAATTGCTAAGGTTAATTTGAGAGATCACACTCGCCAGACTCGCCTGTAACACCCGCCTAATTAGCACCTTTAATTTTATAGTTAATCAATTTGGTGATTTTGATTAACTATATAATTTGAAGCTTTTGCTTTCCCTTCTATCGTTGTTATTGCCAACCAAAATTAATGCATTTATATAGGAAATGTATGAGCAATTATAAACAGATAACAGCCTTAGTAACCAAATCGCTATTATGCCTTTCACTGGCGACCAACAGCATGGCTGAATTAGCCAGTGAAGTTGAAAACAGTGAAACCCTAAACTTTAATATAACCAATTGCAGCGAGCTGCAAAACATTTCA
Organism: Bermanella sp.; assembly: GCA_036960565.1. Taxonomy (GTDB): domain Bacteria; phylum Pseudomonadota; class Gammaproteobacteria; order Pseudomonadales; family Oceanobacteraceae; genus Bermanella. Next base: position 3,136 of record JBALXQ010000009.1, on the reverse strand, counting down.
CAAGCCGATGGAAATTATCAATTGGCAAATGATATTGACTGTACTGGAATCGTCTTTAGCCCCCTAGTATTTTCCAGCCAATTCAATTCCAACGAGCCTTTTACTGGTGTATTAGATGGAAAGAATTTCAGCATAACAAACCTTTTTCTATCAACAATCTCATCAAATATAGCCCTATTTTCTTCCAGCTATGGCGCCGAATTTAAAAACTTAACTCTTGAAAATATCACCGCCCTAGCAACACCAGCCTATGAAAATTCAAAGGCAGCTGCCTTAGTAGCTAATTCTAACGCCACCCATTTTTCGAATATATTAGTAAGAAATGCCGACATAAAAGGAAACGAGATGGGAGCAATATCGGCCTATTCCGATGTAGACATCGCCACCACTTTAAATAATTTACATGTTCGCAATAGCCGCTTCACTCTAGTGGCCACTCCCAGCTCGGGCTACTATCCAGATTCAAAGGTTGGGGGCTTGTTTGGTTACTTAGGCGGGCTTAGTACCTTAACCAATTCCAGTGCTCAAATTAGTGTTAGCTGCGAATCTAACGCTAAAGTTAATTATCTTGGTGGGCTAGTAGGCGAAACTTATAAAATAATTCAGAGTTTTGCAGAAATAAATTTTAACCTTAATAACTGCAATAAGGTTTTATTTACCGGCGGCATAGCGGGCTCTGCAATGGAAATAAGGCAGGTATTCGCAACAGGCAGTGTTAGCGCCATGAATTACCAAATTCAAAATGCCGGTGGACTCATGGGTTTACTAAACGACTCTGCCCATGTATACGACGCCTACTCAAGCGTAGACATTACATTTGCAAATGGGGGCCGTGTGGGGGCGGCAATAGGCAAAACAAAATATGGGAAATTAAACAACGTGCTGGCTAAAAACGTTAATGGTTATAATGATGACGAGCATTGCCTAGTGGGTGAGACCTACTCGCCAAGCCTTCAAGGGGATATTCTTTGCTGGGACACCCCACCAGTACAATATTACCGCCAGAGCAGCTTTCTATCTTTAGATTTTTTCAACACCTGGGATATTAATGAAGGCCTAAACCTACCCACACTAAAAGATTTTGAAGGAATGCTGCAACTGCAATAAACAAGTTCTTAGCAGAGTAAATACAGTAAGTTGGCATTTTTACAAAATATGGTGCTTACTTAAAAATAGCGCTAACCACTTACTGTATACCTCCCGTTTTTTCTAGCTACACTTGCGAATAGATTCACCAACAGACGTATCAAGGCTCTTAATTATTTAAACTTAACATGATCATGGTAAACCGCTTTACTCATTAGGCTACCGACCACATTGGCGAATCTATCTTCAAAGTCATAGTATTCTTCATCACTACCATAAAGCGATCTTAAGCCATCGGCCATATAGGCCGGAAAAATAGTGACACATATTGATAATATGCGCATAACCTCTACATCAACTTCTTCGCGAACAATGCCTTTTTGCTTATGCTCAATGGCCATTTTTTCGGTCATGTCTTTTTCAAAATGAAACATATCCCGTAAGAATTGACTGCCCGGCCCCGATTGAATGGCAGTTGTTTTAACAATAAAATGAGCCAAGCCAGGATTATCCCGATACACCTGTAAAACTTTCTTAATAATCACAACATGGTCAAGTGGCTCACCCTTTAACGCATCTTCTGCAAAGGTGTTCATTATCTTGCCGTATTGGTATATGACCATCTCTTCAAATAGACCATGTTTACTTTTAAAGTAATAATTTATCATGGCACTGGTGGTTTGGGCCTTTTCTGCAATTTCACGCAGACTAACCGAATGAAAATCATTTTCTAAAAACAATTCAGACCCAGCTTCAAGTAATCGATTGCGCACATTGCTATCTTCAATTTCTTCAGTCACTTATTAGTACCCACGCTATATAGCTCTTTGCTATAAAAATATTCTGGTAATTCATGGTAAAAAAGAGCCATGCAACCCTAACTGCTTATGAGCAGCTTTAACCGCGTTCCACACACCTTTAGCCCCCTTCCCCTAGCTTCTGTAGCCAAGTGTATGCCTATTAAAGGCGATATCAACTGCCTTCAAACCAAACAGAACCCATGCCGGGCACAGCCAGTTCGTGAAAGTTACTAACGCAAGCCCCTAACCCTAAGGCACGGGTTCTACGTGCGCTTTCCAATTTTTCAGGGCCAAACAGGCCCCAGTTAAGTGAATTCATAATCTAGAGAGGTGCCTATTGAAATTTATAGTTTTTATTCTTTACGTAGCATCTGCGAGGGTTATATCTAATAATTGAACATTTTCTAATCACGATTATTAACGAAGCCAGAATATTTTTCTAGAGCATTAATCCGCTGATTCGATTAAGAAAATTACCACTACTGATACCACTGCTTAACAACGAACACTTTTGGTTTGAGCCGAAATTTTAAGAAGAGGTTTGCGTATTCATTTACAACTTAACCTTTTTCACTGCTTGTTTAGGCACACCGTCTTTATTAGACTCATCGACTTTACGAACAAGGCCATTTATCCAAGTTTGATCTTTACCCCGTAATAACTCTGTTTCTTGCCACAGTTCGATAACGTCTAATTCGTCAAATTTAGCGATCAGCGCTTTTAAACTCTCAAGCGTGTAATCATTAAAGAAACGGCCCCAATCATCTAGGCGTTCGCCTTCGCCGTGCTTAAAAGAAAAATAAAATACGCCGCCTTCTTTCAAAGCATCAATACAACTCTGCATTACATATTCAATTTGGCTTTTAGGGCAATGTAATAAACTGGCACAGGCCCAAATACCATCGTAGGTATTTTTTTCCTGAAGCTGTTGATAGCGCATATTCAAAACAGGCTGACCAGTATGTTTTTCGGCTAACAAAGCGAGTTCTTTTGAAGCTTCTAATGCGGTAACCGTAAAGCCAGCATCAATGAATACCTTGCTATCACGACCCGCGCCACAGCCTAAATCTAGAATATGCTGTTTATCTGAAGGAGCAGAAGATAAAGTCGATAAGAAGCGATCACTAACATGATTCACATCGTTAGCGAAGGTGTCGTCATAATAGGCTTTAGCATTATTGGAATAGAACTCAGCCGTAGGCTGAGCTTTGGCTTGCTGCTTTAACGCTTCTATAATAGGAAGGTCCGCA
>JBALXQ010000068.1:0-25517 GCA_036960565.1 Bermanella sp. | reverse complement strand
CATACAACGTTATGTGGGCTCCCCTTCTAATAGGTGAAATTGTATTTAATAGCCTTATGGTTTTAGTCTCAGTTTATTTAATCTACTTATTTTTCACCAAGCATTACTGGTTTCCAAAAGTTTACATAATTATAATTTCTATCGCTCTGGTGTTTATTCCGCTAGATGCGTGGCTTTTGAAAATAGTCATGCCTAATGAACCTATGTTTGGTCCCGATACAATAAAAGAGCTGGCGAGAACCCTTGTTGGCGCTGTGATCTGGGTGCCTTATATGCTTTTATCAAAGCGAGTAAAAGCGACCTTTATCGAAAAAAGGCCTTCAGAAAAATTAGAGCCATCACCTGAAGTGGTGAGTTAATTTAGTAAAAGTGAGTGGAGGCAAAGGTCGGGTCTTGCATTGTATGTTTAGTTAAATGCAAGACTTGATAATCAGATTCTTAACCCTGCCTAAATACCAATATCAGATACTAAGAATTCAATGAAAACCTTATCTTTTATATTGCTAATTTCACTAACAAGCTTTTCGCAAGCCCAAACACAAGCCCAAACGCCTACCCTGTATGTTGGCAGTTTAGAAAGCGAATTTGGCTATGGTTCACTTAATGAGTTGGGCATGCATTCTAAGGCTGGTCCCAATACTTTAGGCAGTGTTTCTGTTATGGAGTTTAATCATAAAGAAAACACCTACAAAGGCGTCAATGTTAGCGCTAGCCTATTCATTGGAGATAAACTTAAAGCCTATGCTGGAGTGGGTGGTTTCTTCGCAAAATATGATGATTGTGAGGTGGATTTTTCTAAAGCCGAAAAAGACTGCGTTTCAATTTATACTTACGGTATGTACCCAGAAGTGGGTGTTATATTGTCAATTCAAAAGTTTACCTTGGGTGCCTATAGCCGCCTTTACAAAACCTTTAAAGGTGATTCTCGAGAATACTTCGCGCACGGCTTTAAAGTTGGATATGAGTTTTAAGAATAAGAAGCGCTAAGACCAGGTTGGCATTATGCATCTAGTAAAATGCAAGACCTAGTAACCATATAGACAAACCGCCAGTGTCCATGCGCGTGTTTCGCAGGACACTTTTAACCCTGATAATTCGGCTACTTATAATCATCAAGCTGTAATGTATTTTCGCGAACACTTTTTATACGATTAGCAGTTGACATAAATACACCCATCTACCAAGATGAATTATATGAATATAAATCTTACGCAACAGGAAACCCGAATTATCATCATTCCATAGGAATGGTGGGGATTTTGATGCGTTTATAATTTATCAAACCCGCCCAAGAGGCGGGTTTTTTATTTCTGCCTTTTAGGAACGGTTTCCACATTAGTTTTAACTTTCACCATAGTGAATGGAGGCAGTATGAAAAAGGTAGCCGTTTTTGGTAAACCGGGTAGTGGTAAATCTACCTTGAGTAAAAGTCTGGCAGCAGCCACAGGTATACCATTGCATCAATTAGATTCAATTGTGTATACCAAAAATGGTGATCTGGTTGATCGAGAGATTTACGATAAGGCCCATGAAAATATACTGGGCTCGAGTAGTTGGATTATCGATGGCTTTGGCCCAATGGGCTCGTTTAATAAACGACTAGAAGTAGCCGATACCTTGATCTACATAGACTTGCCCTATGTTGTCAGCTATTGGTTAGTGACAAAGCGACTTTTAAAAGGCTTGTTTATTAAGCCCGAAGGTTGGCCAGATGGCAGTTCAATTTTAAAAGGCACTTTGCAAAGCTATAAAGTGTTAAAGCTTTGTCCCAAGTTTTGGAATGATGCTTTTTTACAAAAGCTGAAAAAATCACAAGAAACTAAAAATTTAGAGGAAATGTCGGCCAACAAATCTTTATATGTGATTCGCTCTATTTCTGAGTTAAATGGCTTTGTTGGAACACATGTGGAGCCCAAGGTACATTCCAAGTAGCTGCACAAAAGTAAACTACGCTACGCTCGCTTGTTCGGTGAGTAAGGCGTTAAGACTGAAAGGGAAATTTATGCCTGCTTATATAATATTTAATTATGAGATTACAGATAGATCTAGAATTGAAGAGCTATCCCAACGCTCTAAAATTAGCGATGCTAATTCCAAGTACAAATCAAAACTAGTGGCTGCAACCTGTGTTGAAAGCGTAGAGGGTAAGGCCCTTCCTCATATTGTAATGTACGAGTTTGAGAATATAGAGATTGCAACCAAATGGTATTACGAAGATAGCAGCCAAGACGTAGCGGTGCTTAGAAAGGAAATTACAAATGGTTGGGTCTCGATAATTCCAGGGTATACAGTCTAATTCTCTCATAAAAAGAGAACCTAAAAAAGAGCATGAAAGGAGTCAGGAATTGTTTTTTACGTTTAATAAATTCCAGTTTCAAATACATGCTCCTAATATGCCATTTTTCATTATCCAAATAGTTATAGGGAAAATGTATAACAACGGCACTTCAAGTATTTTATCGGCGTTTGTTAGTTGTAGGCTCTATGGCGAAATACCGCTAATATACATCATGATCATTGGGCTAGGCATGGCTGCCTTTTTTCTAGTGAGTCTTGGTTTAGGGGGACATTAGCATGGTAGCAAGTCAATTGCATAACAAAACACTCGGCTACGTCGCCGCTTTAGCTGGGCGTTAAATAGAATGAAAAATATATTATCCTTCTTAAAAGAAATTAGTCCGTTATCGGAACAGACCTTAGCGCTGGTAGAATCTGTTTTTGTATTTGATGAGCTAAAAAAAGGGGACTATTTTGTACGGGAAGGTGAGTACGCAAAGGAAATAGCCTTTTTGGAAACTGGCGTAGTAAGGGCCTTTTATATCAATAGCCAGGGTAAAGAGTACAACAAAACATTTTTTGTTGGCCCCTCCATAATTGGCTCTTACGCTGCGTTGATCAGTAAAGAGAAAAATAGATTACCGCAGCAAGCCTTATGCGATTGTAAAATCTGGCGCGCCAAGTTTGAGATGATTGAGAATCTATCTGTCAATAACTACGAAATTGAACATCTACGCAGGAAAATTGCTGAGCAGTTTTTTGTAGGCAATGAAAAGAAACAGCTTGAAATGGCTTTACTAGAGGCAAAAGAACGATATTTAATTTTTAAAGCAGAGCATCCTGGGATTGAGAACTTGATCCCGCAATACCATATAGCCTCATATCTAGGGATTAGCCCAACACAACTTAGCCGAATCCGCCAAAAAGCCCCCGATTGACGAAGGATTATCTACATATGTAAATGCTTTAGTCTGCTCAAGCCTCCATTCTTATGGTTCTACTATGATTGCACAATCGCTTTAAATCTAACCCCGTCGTAAATGTAATCGTTAGGTAAACATAATGAGAGGAATATAAAACAATGATTATTGAAATACTTCAACTGATATCATCTTTAGCGTTAGGTTTGCTGGTAGGAAGTTTGCTTACCGAGGCCATGATTTTAGTACCGTATTGGCGCTCAATGGAGCCAAAGGAATTTTTAAGGTTACACAGTACCCTTGGTCCTAGGCTATACACGTATTTTGCACCCTTAACTATCTTAGCCACTATGCTGCCAGTTTTTGCTGCGGCTATGCCGATTATAATCGGCACCACGCCCCATTGGCTTTCGCTAGTGCCCGCAATCATTACCCTGGTTATGTTGACAATATATTTTGGTTATTTTAAAGGAGCCAATGATAGCTTTAAAACGGGTTCAGTAGGGGTTGATGGGTTATCGGAAGAATTAGCCAAATGGGCAAAATGGCATTGGGTAAGGGTTGTTCTAGGCATCGCGGCATTCTTTACATCCTTGATAGTGCTTCCTTATGGCGTCTAAAAACCAAGATTGATGTTTTAAATGCCTGAAGAAAATTTGGAACACTGTATCCTCCAAGTTCACGGATGCTGTTTCAGCAGTTGAAATATTCCTCCTTCTAATTGCAGGCCACCAAGTTTAGGCTGGCTTCGGAAAGTCCCGAATGCCCTCGGCTGGATAACGCATGACGCAGTCATCTTTTGACTTTTTTACAATTCGGTTATGAAAAATTTCATCTAGCTCTAACCAGCGCTCAGCCATTTTGGGGTTGGTATTACAATCCTTAAAGGATTGCTTTAAATGTGATTGTCGGGTTTGATAGATCTCTTCGGTAATGTTCATGTGCTGGTGACCGCTAGGTGGTGTTTTCCCCCCGTATTTGTTTTCTCCCCCCAAGGCAGCCTGCATGAAAAAATTTTGCTGTGACTCAATATGATCTCTTGGTATGCCATCAAAAAATAGTTTTAACCACGGGTCATCGTAGATGTAATCATAAAATACCTTTGTGACACGCTTAATCTCGGTTATTCCTCCCATTTCTTTAAATAATCTGGTTTTATCTGTCTGTGTCGTTGTCATCCATGAACCCATTAAATGCAATCTGAAGGTTTATTGTGTTGGCCAGAATATAACTGGTGCTGTTATTAATAGCATAGCTTGTTAATGCCACAGGAGAGTTGTTGTTGAAACTACTTTTTAGTGCTGCTAAAGGCGCTTTTTAGCGCTAAGGGGTCTAAAGCCCTTAACCCAATGACCCAACCCCTATTCCATAATTTTTGCCCATAATCCTTATATAAATTGATTGGGATTTAATTAAACGCAATACTATCCCCATAAATATTCAAAATATTGATTTTTCATAGGTTTCTTTATGCTTCTTGAGATATTACCAAGCCAGCTTTACCATCTGCCAAATATAAACGTAATATTCCGAGATAATAAATCATCAATTATTCATAAGGTTTTAAATGAAAATATCCTAAACAAGCAAATGTATTGATCATCTGTCGCTATACTATTTGTTGTTAAGGGTGAGCAGATTATAAGTAACTACGATGGGACGAAAGTGAGAGTTAGCCAAGGAGAGTTACTCTATCTGTCCAAGGCCATGTATCTCGTTTCGGATTTTGTAACCAAAAACAATGAATTTGAAGCAGTTATATTCTTTATTGGTGATGAGTTTATTGAGCGCGAATCACGAACTAAACCATCTAGCGAACAACCAGAAAAGGTTATAGCAACATTGCTGCACACCCTCAAATTAAGAGGTATATCGATGCACTTTTAACTGTCTATCTAAATTCGGATAATAACGAAGTATTAATGGATCTAACACTATCGGAATTAATTGCGTTAATTAGGTTGCAAGATAATGGTGAAGAATTCCTTTTGTTGTTTAACACCTTTTTACACCCTGCAGAAAGTCGTGATATACGAGACTTTATGAAACGGAATTATTTGAAAAACCTTAATGTGGATGATTATGCGCAACTAACAGGGCGAAGTAAGTCTACTTTCATTAGAGAGTTTAAGACGTTATACAATGCCACACCTAATCAATGGCTAATCGATCAGCGACTTGAAAAAGCACATTATATATTGAAAAACCCTAACTCGCTTCTTTCTTGGCATAGTGCCTTAACATAAAGGCCCCAGTTACCGTCACTGTTACCGCAAAAACTATGTAACCCATAAAAATCTGTCCATCAATATTCAGAGTACTCATGAAATCAAACATAATTGTTTCTCAAAGATTGCTTGTTGAGAGGGTACGTTAACGTTATTCAGGCAGGAGAAAATAGATACAGATCATAAGTTTCTTTTTTCATGATCTTTCTTTGTGGGGAGTTCCTCTCTCTAAAATTAGGTAGATTATTGATTTACAAAGATCCAAGTAATCGAATTGAAATATAAGAAGCCATCAGTATGGCCACTTGGCTTAATTTTGGACTTGCTCTGGATGATCTTAAATTAACGCGGAATACTCGATCGTTTATAAAAAAACCATACTGAAATACTAGGGTCTTTTGGTTATTTCAGATATACGCTTAACTATGACTAAACCAATACATGCAAAATTGAGTATCAAATGTTAATAAGACATGCACTTAAAATTGGTGACATTGGGCGTATTACCTATCTTCATGGTGTTCTATATGCAAAAGAACATGGGTACGACTATACATTCGAGGCTTATGTAGCCGAACCACTTGGCCAATTTGCAAAACGCTCAAATGCCCGAGAGAGAATTTGGATCGTCGAAGATAATGGTGAAGTACTAGGCTCCATAGCCTTGTGCGAAGTATCGGCTAAAGAAGCACAACTACGTTGGTTCTTAGTAAGCCCTGAATTGCGAGGCAAGGGTGTGGGTAAAAAATTGCTCAACTCTCTAATAGACTTTGCTAAAGAACAATCTTATGAAGAAATTTCACTGTGGACAGTAAAAGGTTTGGAGGCCGCAAAAAATATTTATATAGCATCCGGTTTTACACTACAGGAAGAAATAGAACATCTTGTATGGGGTTCAAATCACACTGAGCAGAAGTATGTAAGGTCAGTATCGGTGGAAACGCTAATGTCGGTTAAAACTGCATAAAAGCGAGAGGGTCAAAAGCAATATAAGACCCTATCTCCCATTTGTAATCGACTAAATAGTGTCAAATATTGTCGAGATAACCCTAGTTATTTTAGAGCGGACAATGTGGATAGATTAAAACACACGTAGTGCTAAATGGTTGTAGGGAATACACAATTAAAATAGTTATTGATCTTAGTAAATGTGGCCGCTCATAAATTGCAGGTGCATTTTCAGAATAATTATCTCTTTTTTGTTAAAGGAGTTTTTCGGCACCAGATCTATACTCCGCCGACACTCTAATCCCTTCTAGTTACCATCGGTTTTAATATTCATTTTGAGCGCCGCCTTTAAATGCATTTATGAAGGTTTTTCAGTAAAAGAGGCTATTATCTATAGGGTTACGATACCCATATAGTTGGCCAAAATTGTAGTGATACTTGGAATAAACAATGCTTTTCTTATGATGGTTTTACATGAAACTAGTCGTCATATCGCTTTTATCTTTCATTCTTATTAGCCCTGGTTCGCTTGTGGCTGAAGACAAAACCTATATCGCACTCACCGAACCCTGGCCCCCTTACCAAACCTATATTGATGGGAAATCCGGTGGTTATAGTGTGGAATTTATTCGTGCCATATTTAAACGTGCAGGTCTTAAAGTAAATATAAAGGTATTGCCTTGGGCTAGGTCACTCACCACCACTCAAAATGAAAAAGATATATTCTTATTTGTGGTTGCTCGAAATGAAAAACGGGAAAACTCTTTAATATGGATTGATACCATACTCCCTTACACGCCATATTTTTGGAAGTTAAAATCTAGAAAAGAAATTACCGTAAACAGCGTGGAAAATGCCAAAAATTATATGGTAGGCGTGGTGACTTTAGATGCATCCACTCAGTACCTGCAAAAACAGGGATTTGAAATCCACAAAAATATGACCGCTGTTACCTACAATGTAATTAACCTTAGGAAGTTATATAAATCTAGAGTGGACTTAATTGTCTATGATATTGGCGGGTTAGCTATACAAGTAGAGGCAGAAAATTTAGACCCATCACTCATTGAACGTCAAGCAATGATAAAAGATTTAGCGGTTAATCTTTGGCTCACCACTGGCAGTAAAAGTGACCCTGACTTAGTGGAAAAAATTAGGCAAGCATCAAAAACTCTTAAAGAAGATGGAACCTATGACAAAATAATGGGCCCAGCTATTAAGCTGATGTATTAAAACTAATCGTTTCCCTTAAATTATTCACGAGATTCCTTCTGTTCTCATCAAAATATTGACTAAAAATCGCTATGCTATACTTGCCTTGTTTCCTCGCTGATGGCCGGGCTATAAAGAATGACCAAAATATCGCATATAACCATTTTTACAATCTTTATTGTGTTAATCATATCTGCCTTATTTGCCCCAATCTCTTGCTCACAGCAAATTATATTTGGCACAGAAAATCACGCCCCTTATAACTTTATTAACGATGAAACGGGAAAGATCGAAGGCTTGGCGGTTGATGTGATTAAAGCCATGTTAGTTGAAGCAGGAGACACCGAAAATAAAATTAAGATGTTTCCCTGGGCCAGAATCTACAATATGGCTCTTGAGCAAAAAAACGTCGCCATTTTTTCTATGAGTTATACCAAAGAAAGGGACCCTCTTTTTAAATGGGTAGGGGAGCTGCACAACTCTAAAAGTTATCTATGGAAGGATTCATCTAGAGGCGATATTACAATTAATTCTCGTCAGGATTTATCTAAATATAAAATCGTGGTGCAACGTAATGGAGGCGATCATCAAATATTTAAAAATGAGTATGGCCTTAAGGATAACCTGCATATGGTTATTGATACTCAACAGCGTTATAAATTAATTTTTAGAGGCCGTGGCGACTTGTTTGCAGAAACGCCCTTTACCCTCAAATGGCAGCTAGGTCGTGACGATTATGAAAACCGTATCGAAAAGGTTTATTTCATTCCAGAGTTTGGGGCTAGTCTAAATCTAGCCTTCAGTAATGAAACCGATGACATTGTGGTAAACCGATATAAAAAGGCATTAAAACAAATAAAGAAAAATGGGACATACCAAGCAATTATTACAAAGTGGACAGAGTAACTACAGCAAGCGATAGGGTCAGGCTTGGTTATGCGTGGTTTTCCGTAAGAGCAAATCAATCCCTCTTGATCTACCCTTGACCTAAGCAAACCCTAGCCTGAAAATACGCAGGCGGGGTTAGCTCAGTTGGTAGAGTGTCAGTTTCCCAAGCTGAAAGTCGCGGGTTCGATTCCCGTACCCCGCTCCAAATTTAAGTTAAGTCATTGTAGAAGGATATAAGTAAAGGAGGGCGGGTTATCCATTGGCGCTTGCACCGTGTTCTTTTTATTTTTTACGCATATTCGAACAAAATCATAAACCTGTTAAAGGCCTCTTTCCTATTGTCGGCGGCATAACTCATCTTTGTGATATCTAGCTTACTGGTAAACATTTAACTCTTTAGCCGGCTTAGCTGCCGATAATGTCTTGACTAAAAAACAGTCAACTATACAATTTGTATCATTTGTTGGTACAAATTGCCGAGTTTAATGAATTTATGGACATTTTAGACGACATTTTTAACACCCTTAATCTAAAAGGGGCCTTATATTTTCGCACCGACTTTTCACCCCCTTGGGGAGTCACAGTGCCCGCCTATGCCGATGCTGCGCGCTTTCATTTGGTGATACAAGGCAAGTGCCATGTTCAGATTGCAGACGGTGAAGCACTTGAGCTTAATGCAGGAGACCTTATTTTAATTCCAAGAGGGGTATCGCATATTTTATCAGATGCCCCCTGTGCAACCGCGCCGCCGCTTGAAACCGTATTAACAGATGCGGGTTACCAAGGAGATGGTGTATTAGCGGTGGGGGAAGGTGATCCAAATGCCACAGCGCAATTGGTATGCGGCCACTTTTCCTTTAGAGATGAAGCCGACCATCCTATTCTTAAAGCATTGCCAGACTATCTAGTGACTTCTACAGCCATTAGGGCGCGCCAACCATTGCTAGATGAAGTATTGCGTCTTATTTCACGACGGATATTTGCCGATCAACTGGGCTCGGCCGCTTCTGTTACCCGGTTATCCGAAATTGTCTTTATTGAATTGATTCGCTCCGGCATCGGCCAAAATTCGGCCTTGGCGTCTATTCTTGAGGCCTTTCGTGATCCCAAAATTGGTCTTTCGTTAAAACTCATCCATGCCGAGCATTCGCAACCCTGGACCGTGGAAAGTCTGGCCTCAAAGGTGGCCATGTCACGCAGCCGTTTTGCCAATCGCTTTAGCGAGTTAATGGGGACTGGCCCCATGGCCTATCTTTCCGACTGGCGATTGCAAAAAGCCCTGGCCTTATTGGACAGCTCTCGTATGAGTGTTCAGCAAATTGCAGACAGCAGTGGCTATCAATCGCCGTCGGCCTTTACCCGCGCATTTTCAAGTAAATTTGGCTCATCACCCAGTGATTATCGTCGAAATATGGCTTAAATCTTACAATTCGTCCCAATAGGTTTGCACCTAGTCCCAAGTTGATAGCGGATTATTGATCTATCGTCTTGTAAGTAACAAGATTGCTCCCGAAGTCACAAAACATCTAACGGAGCAAAAAAATGTCAAAACTATCCCTTACTAAATTAAGCCTAGCCACTGTTGCCCTGGTCACTGCGGTGTCGTTCACAGCATCTGTTATGGCCGCTGATGAGCATAATGTGGTGCCTGGATTAACCGCCGTGGGTGCGCCCTTAGGGCTGCACGGAATGGACCCAGTTTCTTTTATACAAATAGGAAACCGCATTGCCGGTTCAGCCGCTTATACCGATAAATATGATGGTGTGGCTTACTATTTTTCTAGCCAGAAAAACATGACAACCTTTAAGCAAAACCCCAAAAAATATACGCCGAAAAACGGAGGCTTTTGTACCTTTGGTGTATCGGTTGGCAAAAAGTTTGATGGTAATCCAAATTACGCCTCGGTTGAAAATGGCAAGTTGTATGTATTTTTAAATGAAGATATTTACAAGCTTTATCAAAAAGATCGCAAAGGCACTATTAAAAGCGCCAGCCAAAAATGGAGCAAAATCCAACACAGTGCCGCGGCTACGTTATAAAAATTGAGCCGTAACAACAAGAGTTGTTGCGGCTTGAATTATCAAACTGATTTTAATAAATTGTAATATTTTGGAGTTTTAAAATGAATAATGTCGCCATTGAAGGATACTGCCCGGTTGCCTATTTCCTAGCCGATAAGCCGTTAAAAGGTTCAGCAGAGTTTGTATCTACTTATAACAATACAACCTACTATTTTGTGAGTGACGAGGCAAAAGATGTCTTTGACGCAGAGCCCGCCAAATTTGTACCGGCTTTTGGCGGAGCATGTGCCTTTGGCACATCTATTAAAGAAAACTTTACGATTGATCCCACCAATTTCAAAATAGTAGATGGCCGTTTGTTTTTGTTTTTAAAAAATGATGAAACAGATGCCTTAGCGCTTTGGAATGATGGTAATGAAGCCGAGTTAACCGCCAAAGCGGATGCGAACTTTCCAGTGAGGAAATAACAAATAGTAAGAGTTCTACCCATTACATTTATTCTAATTGAAGAGGATGTAATAAAAGAAAAGCAGGTACCAATTGGAACCTGCTTTTTTGATTTTACGCACCTTACGTTAAGACGCGTTTAATTCTAAGTTTCCTTGAATCTGTTCTTTGGTGTCTATTTTCCTGTATACCAGCGTAGCCAGTGAGGCTGTCAGTAATATAGTGATGCCGTAAATCGAGGGTAATAACATCATTTCAGCTCCCTGGCTGGTGAAGGTTAAGGCAATAATTCCCAGGGTAAGCGGCCCGTTTTGAATGCCTGTTTCCAAGGATACGGTTTTACATTCTTTGTGTCTTAAGCCCAGTACTCGGCTTGCCAAGTAGCCCAGCACAAACCCGCATATTCCCAGCATGATGGCCGCAATATAGTAGCTTGGGGGAGTACTCATGAGCAGTTCTTGGTTTCGAAGACTGTAGATACCCACCAAAAATAATACAACGCCAATGCCAGTGACACCTGCTAGCTTCTCAATCCGGCGCGCCCAAGTGGTACTTAGTTTACGAATGTACATTCCTATGGCCACAGGAATTAACAGCATGGCCAAAGCCCCTGCAATATTTTTATAGGGAATGGTTAAACCGGCAGAAAACTCGGTGGCATACAAACCTAATAATAGAGGCATCATGAATATGGCGGCGATGGTGGAGCACACTGTCATGGAAACACTTAAGCTAACGCTGCCGCGAGAATAATAGGTAAACAAATTAGAGGTGGTGCCACCCGGTGTGGCGCCCAATAAAATCAGCGACAAGGCAACATAGTTAGGTAAATTTAACATTACCGCTAACAGGTAGGCGATGAAGGGCATCCAACCAAACTGAGATAAAAGTCCAACAAATACTCCCCGTGGATTTTTTAAAACGTTAAGGAAATCGTTAGACCTAAGCGTGGCGCCCATGCCTAGCATAATGATGAACACCATCAGTGCTAACATTAACTTGTCCTGCGGAAGTAACATAATTTACAGTTCCTGCTTTATTGTTATTAAACAAATACCAAGCATTGGAGTGGCCAATGTTCAGTATGTGAATTTTGCGAGATATGGGCTCTGGGCTTATATCGTGCCCTTTATTATTATATTTTTTAAAAACAGTCGTTAAATTAGCGTCGATTATCAATACCTCGACCATCGAGAAACATCACTCTACCCTAATTTAATAAAATGTGCACTGCAGTGCCAAATAGGTGAGGTGAATAATGGACAGACCCACTGGAGGGAGGGTAACGAAGATAGCAGTTACTAAGTGGATTTAGGAGGCAGAGCTATCGATTTGAATAAAAACCATAGCTTTTTGCTCATCTCTACATTTAGGCAAGCTTCGAACTTGAGTCGATAATAAATGCGACGTTTATCGAGCCGCATCACTCCACTCTAATTGAATATATATAAGGGCGGTGGCGAAGGTAGGGGAGTGAAGCGGGGAGTGGGGGAAGTCCCCACAAAAGAAACCATCGAGCTTTAATCTATTAGGTGGCTAAAATTTTATTGTAAAAAGGTGTTAGTTTTAGCTCTTGCATTCTACCTTAAGAAAAACGCAAGACTTCCCATAGTAGCTGGATGGCCAACTTCAACCAAGCAGAACCCCTTTAAAACAACACCCTCCCCAATCCAATGCCACTAATCACCAACAACACACTGCCTAAAACACGGAAAAACACCTTTGTTTCCGCCTTTAGAATTTTCTCGTGAACCTTCAATCCTAATACATGGCCAATACCCGCACAGGGTAATAATATAAGTGTATGCAGTAGTTGCAGATCAATACCTGCCCAAACAAACGCCGACATTTTTATGGCCACCAAAATAAACCAAAGCGTGAACAATGTATCGCGTAACTGGTGTGCCGCCACGTGGGTCATAAACACAGCAATAATCAGTGGTGCCCCAATTAGCGAGGTGCCGCTGATATAACCCCCTAACATCAGGAAAAAAATATCCAGCGTTTTACTGTTACTTTTAAAGGGCCGATTAAATATATAGGTCAGCGCGTAGCAGGCCACTATTGTAAAAATAATGCTGCTCATTAACGCCGGTGGCAGGGTGATTAAGCCAAATACCCCAATCAACTTGGGGATAATCATAATGCCAAGGGCATATTTTAAGTAGGACCAGTTCACTGTGCCTAAAGGCGCTGCATTATCCACACTATCATCCGCTGCTTTTTCCGCCTTACGATTATTTGAGCGGTTATTTGAGCGGTTATTTAGATAGACTGTTAAAAATGCAAAAAATAGTAGGTGAACCGAAATAATTGGCAGGTATACCAAAGGACGATTATCCACTAGTAGCAGGAAGGGCAGTGATAACACCGCGCCACCAAAGCCAAGGCCAGAGCGCACAAAGCCACTCCAGATAAAAATCAGGCCAATCAGGCTGTATTGTATAAGCGATAGTTCGGACATCGGCAGGCACTATAAATAAGAATGGCGCATTGTAAATGCAATGGCCCCTAACTAGAAAGCCTTGTCATGATTATAGGGATAAATCGGTTTCAAAATTCAGCCTTTTGTTTTGCCTTTAAGGCAGAGCCCAAAATGGTTTTGTTCAATTAGGGCACCTCTATTGGTACTGGTAACCCTTAACCACTTCCCTAACCGCTGCCCCAAACTCATAAGCAATGCTGTCTTTCTTTAGGATATGCGAAAAGTTATTAATATTAATGGCAAGTTCTTTGTTGTATTTAGGGTTACTCATTTCAATTAAGTATTCAGATTTTTTAGAAAAACCTATGTACATGGGTTTTATGCCGCCACAGCAGTTTGGATGTTTTTTATAAATAGCTTCTTTTGTGTTTTTTAAAAAGTTATCCACCACAAAAGGGTCGGTTGCAAAGAAATGGCCTCTTTTTAATACCAGCATTTTAGCGGCTTTTTCAATGTCTAAATTCAAAACTTGATGTACTTTTAATCCGTCAATTTCATCTACATAATTAATGCCTCCTAAAGCAATTAATACAGAAAAACCTGCCAATTGCGTTTTATGGGTGATCAGTGGCATCCCAATAAGTGACAAACCCACGCGGCCAGTGGTTAAGCTATTGGGGATGAAATGGGCGTAGATAGAGCGCTCTTCACTAAATTTCATACCGGGGTAAAAATCAACAATCCCCCGTTTCATTTGTTGTAATACACGTATTTTGGGTAAGCGAATTACTTTAAAGGCGCAATCTATTTTTTGTGCGGCTAGCGAGTAAATATCAAGGTAAATACCCGAGTTATCAGGGGCTTTATTAATAAGAGGGGGCTTGGCTTTATTTTGGTAGCCCATCACTAGCTCACAGCTCTGGCCTAGCGGTGAGGCTATGTAAGCTAGAAAAAACGTAATAATAAGCATGGGTTGAAAGAGTCTATTCATATATACAACCGCTTTCATTCACCCTTCAGTATAGACAGTGCTGGGGCTAGGTGGAATAAAAGCGGGTTAATAGAAGCGCTGTTGTGTGGGTTTGTACTAAATTGCCAAGAAGGTAATTTTGTATTTTAACTGCCAAAGGTGTGCTTCAAATTTTCTTTAATTCTGGTATCGTTCTTTGCAAATAATTATAAGACTCCGCCAGATGCTTTATGGTGGAAAGCGGCTGCGCTTTTCTAGGGTGTGGCTGTGATGTTAGGGACAAATTAATATGTTGAATTTAAAGCCTGTAAGCTTGTTATGGCTAAGCCTTGCGATACCGTTACTGGCCCAGTCTGAAAGTATTCAAGAATGGCCAAGTTATGATGGGTTAGATATTAACCCCATAAAGACACGTTTCATTGAGGTGTTTGAAAGTGAACCCAATAATCTTGAAGCATTAACGCAGGGTTTTGAAAAGTGTTCGTTAAGCTCCAATAAGCTGGCTAGGCTATCGGGTGTTAATGAAGAGACCATGTTATCTGTCTATGCCGATAATAAAGATATAGAAGTTGAACTAGACCTAGATATCAATGACCTTGAAGTGTCCAGTTCTGTAGCAGGCTGTGCGGCCTTAGCTAAAGTGATTCTAGAGCCTATCCCCAACAATAAATACAAGTACTACCAGGTGCCTAGTGACTTCACCTACAGCTATTTCATTTACGCCGATTACGAAGCCACTCACCAGTACGTGCACAATATTAATGGTAAAGAGCATGAGTCTGAAAGCAATTCAGAATATGTCTTGCACACTCTTTATACCCAGGCTAAAAATCCAATTGATAGTGTCTACTCTAAAGAGTTGTACCAAATCTCTAATATAGTCATGCCTACCATAAAAATGAAAACCTATTCTTTGACCTTGAGCCCTCAAACCCTGTCCAGTGACGGCATTACAAGCGTGGCCCTTTCTCGATCTGAAACGGGCGATAAATTAAGTAATTCGCTTACGATTGTCGATAAACCCAAAGGTCACGACAGTAGAATTACCATCATTGGTAATCATACTTTAATGGCCATGCTCGATGGTAAAATGCACGGGCTCATGATTTCAGATAACTATATGTACGCATCTGACAAAACCAAAAATAAGTACACGAACAGCTGTTATGACCTGGGTGAAAAGCACAATGTTTTTAAAATAGTGGCCAATAATAAATGCGTTAAGGTTAGTGATGAGCAAATTGGTGGACAAGATGTTTATGTGGATAATATTTATCAAATGACACTTAATTCACAAAATCGCACTGCCGAACATGAACGCACCATGGCCAAGTTTAAAGCAGATAGAGAAAAACGCGCCGCCGAAAGAGCAAGGCGGCTCGAAGATAATAGTGATGATAAATTATCGGATTCTAGAGTGGCTTCTTATGCACAAAAAATGGAAGAGCAAAAACGACTAAAGGCAGAAACCAAGCAAAAACAAGAACAGGCTAAATTTGCTAAGCGTCAGCAACAGGCCAAATGCCAAGTCACCAATAGTAGCTGGGTGTATTTAGGCAGCCACTGTAAAGAGGGTTTGGCTGATGGAGAAGGTTCATCTATTGACCGCCAAGGCTTAAAGTTTGTGGGTACCTTTAAAGCGGGTGAGCGTGTTAAAGGAGATATATTGCAAAATGATGAAATGATTTTTTCAGGGGATCTTAAAAATGATAAACCTGATGGCGGCGCCATTTGTTTATTTGAAGGGGAGTACGAGGAGTGCCGTTTCTTTAGGGGCAAGCGCATCGATACCCTGTATAAAATCCGCAAAGAGAATGCTAAAAATCTAGTCAAGATAGAAAAAATACAAAAACAGAATGCAATGACTGCCTCTCAACGCAATGGCAGCACTAACAGACAGTCTAATAATGGCAGCCAACCTAATAAACCCAATGTCATGGTGGATGCGTTAGAAAAAGAAGGCACCAGAAGGGCGGCTTCGTTTATCTTTGATCAGCTTTTTTAATTAAGGCTAACGTAAATAGTCTCGCTAAAAATAAGAAAGAAAAAGGAGTAAGGCATGGGTTTAATTAAATGGATATCACTATCCTGTTTCGCCATCTTGGGGGTGGCTATTACTACCCTGGTTTATCAGGCCAATAACTATCCTAGCCTTGCGCCTTATGAATCCTATTTTAAGGCTTCTATTCCTGTTTCTACTTCCATAGCAGATACACAGAATAAATTGGTAGCTACCTACCTCGGCACTTCAACGGTGGTACTTAGCGATGGTGAAACCACCATCATGACCGATGGGTTTTTTACGCGCCCAAGCGTGTTGGATTTGTTTTTTGGTGAAATTATGCCGAATAAAACACTTATTAAAGAAGTCTTGCAGCAGGCTAATATTACCAAATTGGCGGCGGTGATCCCGGTGCACTCTCATCACGACCATGCTATGGACGCACCAGAGGTGGCCATGCAAACCGGTGCAATGTTAGTAGGCTCAGAATCTACCGCCAATATTGGACGAGGTTGGGGGCTTAATGAAAATCAAATAGAGGTGGTTAATTCTCAAGCGCCTTTGCAGTTTGGCCAGTTTAAAGTGCGCTTAATTGCCTCGGAACACGCGCCGGCCCCTACGGAAATTGAAGTGCTAACCGGAGCCGGGCAAAGTATTAGTCAGCCACTGGTATTTCCCGCTGAGCTTTCCGACTTTAAAGAGGGCGGCAG
The DNA here is from genome assembly GCA_036960565.1 of Bermanella sp. Lineage (GTDB taxonomy): Bacteria > Pseudomonadota > Gammaproteobacteria > Pseudomonadales > Oceanobacteraceae > Bermanella. The sequence goes on along the minus strand of JBALXQ010000068.1, from coordinate 8,468 downwards.
CTATTCGGTATTAATAGAACACCCGTTAGGCAATGTCCTAATTCATGGCAGTGCCGGCATTAAGGCAGGCGCATTGGCGGGCTTTAAAGCCGACGTTGTGTTTTTGGGCATTGCTGGCTTAGGAAAAAAAGATTCACAATATCAACAGCAGTATTTCAAGGAAGTCGTGAGTACGGTGGGGGCCACACGAATTGTGCCGATACACTGGGATGATTTTACCCGCCCCTTTAATGAACCGTTGCAACCTATGATAAAAGCCATGGACGATTTTGATGGCTCAATGGATTTTATTATTCAAAAAGCCCAAGCAGATAATGCTATGTCTATTCACATGCTAAATAAAATGGGCTCGATGGATTTATACCAAGCCCAGTAAAGCTAATTGTCTAATCATGGGTACGCTATGGGCGTTCTTTTACCCAGTGGGATCGTTGCGATTTTTTGTGCTCAAAAATTGAATACACGGTGCTGCCTTCGGCGATGATTACATCGTCCACCGTTAATCTTGCCTGGGTGTGACAAACGTTGCGCCCCCAGCGTGTTACCCAACCTTCGGCCTTCATCACCCCTTTTTTGAATGGGCGATGGTACTGGGTCGTTAAGCTCACTGTAGATAAACCAAAATCTTTTTTGAGCAAAGAATAAATCGCTTGGCCTGAAACCGAATCCACTAATACCGCGTGAATGCCGCCATGCATTTCTTGTCCGTAATTACTTAAATTTTCTTGCCAAGGTACATCAATGCGAAAATAACCTTGCTTGGCGCCCCCATATTGAAAATCTAAATGGCCTACCAAGGGGTGCGCTTGAAAAACTGAGCGCTGAAATTGGTTGCGCTGTTCGTCATAATTTTCTTGGAATGGCCAATCACTCTCAGATGCTAGTGTAGGCGCGGGTATTGGCGCGGGTTGTTGCTGTGTCATAGTATGCTCCTAAAATTCATCCATTAATCGTTCAAGAAAACGGCCCACCACCTTCATCTCGTCATCGCTAAATTCGCCACGAATACGATCATTAAGGCCGGTAATAACGGGCAAGGCTTTGTCTTGCATCACCGAGCCTATGTCGGTGGATTCCACTATTTGTGCACGGCCATCATTGGGGTCGCGTTTTTTGGTCACTAAACCTTTGCTTTCCATACGGGCAATTAATTCTGAATTGGCTGCCTTGTTTAGTTTTAACGCTTCACCAATGTCGTTTACCTTCACCGCTCCTCTACGCAGTGCCAGCAACGCCGCCACCTGGGAGATCGGGGCACCCACGTCTTCTTCAGATAGACGATTGGCCTCTTTAAACAGTTTTCGATGCACTTGGTGAATCAAAAAGAAAAGTCTTTTTTCCATGTTTATCCAATAACTGTTAATTCATATAGTATGGGTGCGAACCAAATTAGTTCGTACCCATACTAATGTCAAATGCTATTTAGTATTTTGTTTGTTTCTGGGGAGAGGGAAGGAGCTATTAACGGGACAAAATGCGGATGAGGGTGGTGATAAAGGCCAATTTAAATTGCAGTGTTTATGTGTGTAGACGCTCACAATAATTGCTTATTGAAAGCGTTAATTTTTAATACACAGAAAAATCAATCAATACCGTATTGAACTTTTAACAAGCCCACCACCCAGTTATGCAATTTGTCTTGATTAGAACGGACATGCCAGGCGGCAATGACGTCAAATTCAATAGGGGGCTCAATGATTTTAAGCTCAACCATGTTGTCATTTAATTTGGCTTTTGAAGGTAAAAAAGAAATGGCATCAGTGCTTTCAATGTAACCCGGCACCACAGAGAAACAAGGCACAGAAATGACCACATTTCTTTGTAAACCTGCATTTTCAAACCAGGTATCCACAGAATTTTTTAGGTTGGATGTAGAAGCGCTAACCACAATTTGAGGCTCCTGCGCCACATCGCTTAAACTTAGTTCTCTGCCGGCTAGGTGAGACTTGTTAGAAGCCACACAAACATGGTACTCGCTAAACAATTTTACACTGGGATAAGAATCGGGCACATAACTGGGAAACGCTAGGGCCAGGTTCACCCTATCATTCACCATTAATTCATTTAACCCTTCTATTTCAAAGTCACGAATAATGATTTTTAAATGAGGGGCTTTTTTCCTTATTTCACTCAATAACTGCGGCAATATTAGTTTCTGCGCATAATCGGTAGCGCTAATGGTATAGCTGCCAGTGACTTTAGCGGGCTCAAATTCATCTGGGGTTAGTAGAACCTCAATGCCCTTAATAATATTCTGAATTTGCCCTTCAAGCCCCAGTGCAAAAGCCGTGGGTACTAAGCCTTGAGCGCTTCTTATGAAGAGCCTGTCGTCAAAAATATCTCTAAGTTTGCGCAATTGATCACTTACAGCTTGCTGCGTTAAGCCAACCTGATTGGCCACATTGGAGACGTTTTTCTCCTGTAATAGCGCCAATAAAATTCGCAATTGCTTAACTTCTAAACGGTTAATCTTATTCAATTGGTAACCCTAACAAGTGAAGTCTGTTTCTAATTGTAGCGGCTGTTTTTTAGGATAGCCATATTGAAGTTTTTCAAAACTAGCCTGTAACAAGCATCCGTTTTAAAAACTCAAAAAATCAATTATCCAGAGGTTAATATGCATTACACAATCCTAATATTACTGGCCAGTTTAACGCTGAGTGCCTGTAGCCCAATTCAAACATCTCAAAGACCACAGCAAAACAGTGACGTTAGCGATTCCCATGAAAAATGTCATTGGGTGAAGCGGCATAAAGGCGGAAAGATTAAACGCTGTCAGGTGTTAACTGCACTGCCATACAGTTCAATTTTAAAATAGTAGACAAATTATTTAACCGGCTAATTGTCATGTTGAGTTTACGGCATATGGGCTATTTATTAACACGGTTCATACTTGTATCCATCACAAGTGAAGTCTGTTTCTCAATAGAAAATGCCTTATATAAGATTGACCACCATCAGCCGCTCAGGATTTTTGGGTGACTATCATTTAATACATCAGGGTTATCAATATGAAAAAAGTTATATTAATTGGCGCACAAGGAAAAATGGGACAAGCCGCACTGACAGGCTTAGGTAACCACCAAGTGATTACCGCTAGCCGTTCTGGAAAAGGTTGTGATCACAAAATAGATATTACCGATGAAAATTCCATAAGAGCATTTTTTAAAAGTGTCGGTTCTTTTGATGCGGTGGTGAATACCGTAGGGGCTTGTGAATATGAACACTTTGTAGATATGTCGCAGCAACAATGGATGAGTACTATCATGAGCAAAATGATGGGGCAAATTAATCTGGTGCGCATTGGCCAAGAATATATAAACGACGGCGGCTCATTCACGCTTATCTCCGGTATTTTAAATGTTAAACCCATTCCTTTGGCCATTGCAGATGCGGTTACCAGCAGTGCCATTGATTCCTTTGCTAAATGTGTGGCGCTAGAAATGCCACGTAATATTCGGGTGAATGTGGTGAACCCAACAGTGTTAGAAGAAGCTTGGGATGTTTACGGTGAAATGATGCCAGGCTTCCAGCCAGTTCCGGGTAAGTTAGTAGGCAAGGCCTTTGAAAGGTCGGTAGACGGCTTTTTAAATGGTGAAGTAATATTTGTAGATGCTTAAAGCGTTTTAGGATTCAGTGACTTTGTAAGGAATAAAGTTACAGTTCTTTATATTGCCCCCGTATTTTCACATTTTAGATAGTCGTGAATACGGGTGCCACTTTTAACCTAGGAAAAAGGATTTACTTTGTTGTTGGTACATTGGAAAAATTATGTAAAGGCCATGAATATTTGTATAATCAAGTTAAAGCCTATTGGCCGGTTTCTCACTTAAGAAAAGGAAATTCACCCATGCAACAGCAAGTAGATGACTTCATTACCATGAACACCCATGGCTTAATTTTAGAACTATGCGAAAAATACTACGCTGATAATGTGGTGATGCTTAACAATGGATCTGTTTTTGCAAAGTCAATGCGCGAGTCTTATGATAAGCAAAAAGGATTTGTAGGTTCTATCAAAGAATTTGATGTTAGGCTGGTTTCGTCAGAAATTACCGACAACGTGGCAGAACTGGTATTTAGCTATAAAATGACTGGAGCCGATTCGAAAATCAATGCATTTACCGGCAAGCACATTCAAACCTGGCTAGACGGTAAAATTGTTCGTGAAGAATACTTATCTATTGAGTGAATTTATTTTTGTCAAAACACCCTAAAATAACCCCCGCATCCTCACTTTACAAAAATGCGATAAACACGGGGGTCAATGGGTTTACTGGAAATGCTAGGGCGCCAATTTTTTCTTTATGGTCCTAGCAATAGGGGCCGGAATTTTATCCATTGCCCCCAACAAATGTGGCAGTATTTTTAATTTTAATCCTTCGTATTCACTGGGCACAACCGCATCAATTAAATGTGGGCCAGGCTCACGTATGGCTCTTTCCAAGGCCTCATTAAATTCTTTGGCGGTGGTAGCGGTTTCACTTGGCATGCCCATGCCTTTTGCGATTGAAACAAAATCAATTTCGGTTTTAGATAAGTCCAACTGTGATTTTGCTTTGGGACCAGCACCTTGGGCACCGGTTCTCTCCAGTTCAATATTTAAAATGGCGTAAGATCGATTGTTCAAAATGATAACGGTGATATCGAGATTTTCATTCATGATGGTCCACAGCGACTGAATGGTATACATGGCCGAACCATCACCAATGAGCGCGATCACCGGACGATCACCACCTGCGATAGCCGCACCCACCGCCACCGGCAAGCCTTGGCCAATGGCACCACCGGTGAGAGTGAGCAGGTCATGCCTGGGCGCGCCGGCGGTATAACTGGGCAACTTAATTCCCGAGGTTTGGGCTTCATCAGAGATGATTGCATTTTCTGGCATCAGTGCCCCCAGCGCCTGACATACTTTGGCCGCGTTGAGCTTGCCCGATGGCAACTTGGGTCGCTCGGCAGTTTGCAGCTTTGGCTGGCTGGCGTCGGCATTCACTGCGGTTACCAAGGCATGCAAACTGGCCAGGGCATCTTGATCAGGTTGCACTAACTTATGCACAGCGCAGCCTTCTGGTACTAGGTAACTTTTTTTACCCGGGTAGGCAAAAAATGAAACCGGCTCCATGGCATCTATAATCACTAGGTGGTCATAGCCATTAAGTTGAACCGAAGCCATTTCGGCTAGATAGGCAATTCTCTCCACATGAGGTAAGCCAGCGCCACGCTCTAATCGTGTGGGAAATACTTCGGTAAGTAATTTGGCGCCGGTTTTCTCGGCAATTTTTGCCGCTGCTAATAATCCTTCTTCAAGAAGAACTCGGCGTCCGAGTAATAATGCGGTTTTCTTGCCGTGGGTTAATAATACGTCTGCAATGTGGGTAATGAGGCTTGTTTCGGCTTTATCGCCATTGTTTCTTTCAGCGGCAGTTACGGCGGTGCCGCCTTCGCCCCAAGAGACATCAGCAGGAAGAATTAAAGTGGATATTTGTTGGGGCGCTTTTTGCGCCACTTCAATGGCTTCGGCAATATCAGAACCCACATTTTCGGTTGAAGGGCTAGTGCGAATCCAGCTTGAAACATTGCGCGCGACAGTTTCAATATCTGATTCTAACGGTGCATCGTATTGTTTGTGGTAGCTGGCATGGTCGCCAATTATATTGATCATGGGCACACGCGCCTTACGGGCATTGTGCAAATTGGCTAGGCCATTGCCCAAGCCGCAGCCTAAATGTAATAAGGTGGCAGCCGGTTTATTGGCCATGCGGGCATAACCGTCGGCGGCACCGGTGGCGACCCCTTCAAACAAGGTTAAGACCGCGCGCATTTCTGAACCATCTAGCGCTGCCACAAAATGCATTTCTGAGGTGCCTGGATTGGTAAAACAAACGTCTACACCAGAATTAGTCAGGGTTTGAATTAAAGCTTTAGCACCGTTGCTCATAATGCACCTTTACTATTTATTATTAATATTTATGTTTTTTTACTTTTGGGCTAGCTACTTTTTAATGATCCAGGCAAACGGGTGAGTGCTAGCTGGCCTTGATTTTAATCGTGTCTAGAAAGAATAATTGTTCAATTTAATTTAGGCGTTAGTCAGTTAAATAGGAATCGTTTTTGAAGGTAATATTTAAAGTTGAAATACTCAATGGCGTTTGAGGACACAGTGGTGATCATGGCGGCCTGCCATACCATAAACCTGCGCTGGAGCTGATCTATGTCATTAATTAACGGAATTAAAGCCAGCTTGCTTTAATTTAAATTACAAATTTTTAGCTGCATTTTTGTTAATTAAAGTCAGGTGGTGCAGTGCCCATATTCCAGGGAGCAATGCCTCGGTCACGATAATGAGAGGCTTCTTGTGAACTCATGACAGAGCCGTTTGCAAAATAATAACCAGGCTCTGGTTCTGGCTCTGCGGGTTTTACTTGAGGTGTTTGAATTTCCGGTGAACTATGCTCTTGCGCGAGTAGGTTAAACTGGGTTGAACCAGTAGGCCCCCAGAGCTCTCCATATTGGTATTCAGATCCATTATCGGCACACAGGGTAATTAATTCACCAATGACTTTTAGGCGCTGTTTGGTTTCGCCCTTTTCCTTATACTCCCCAATGGAAATGATGATGTCCTCTTTCTTGATAATGTTAGGCATATGTTCCTTCCTGGTGGTCCTATTCCATTGGCTAATTTTAGTTTTATACATCCACTGGATTTGAGCTCTCTTAATTGCTGGTGATCACTAGCAGCAGGAGTGGATATTGGTTCATGATAAGGAAGTTGAAGGTTGATAAAAAAGTATAGGAAGGATACCGATATTATCAACCGCTAACCGCTAACCGTTAACTGATAGGTTTTAGGGGGATATGAATGTTTATGGCCGTAGCTTACTTTCCTACTATAGGGTGACACTGAATAAGTGATAGCCCCTAGACAGGATAAAGATGAGGTGGCTTATCTAGGTATCAATATTTTAAAGCGTGTTCCTTGATTTATTACACTGCTAACGGACAGTTCAAAACCAGACTGTTCACATAGTTTTTTAACCACATATAAGCCAATGCCGTAGCCTTGTTTCCCCGTTTTGCTTTGTTCAAAGGGTTTAAGGAGCTTTTGGCTCTCTAATAGGGACATTCCTATACCGGTATCAATTACTTGAATTTCTACCCCTTTTGAATTATACCGAGAGCCTATTAATACACCACCGGAATGGGTATAACGTATGGCATTGGTCATTAGATTATCCAATATTCGTACTAGGTTTTCTTGATAAGCTTCACAAGTTATATGGCTATTAAAAAATTTAATTTTAAGGTTTTTCTCATTGGCAGAAGATTGATGCCTTAAAGTTACACTCTCAAATACGTCCCCCAAAACCAGGCCACGATTTAAGCTTTGAAAGTCACCTTTACTCTCTAACATAAAGGACTTCAATAGAGACTCTGCATATCCTACTGTATTATCAATGTGATTTTTGATGTCTTTACCTGACTCTTCAGGTATCACGCCTGCAGCCATTCTGACAGAAGAGAGAGGCTGAAATAAATCATGTACCGTACCAGTGAATTTAAGTAACTGTTCTTGTTTTTCTTTAAGTAATTGGTTGTTTTTCTGCTCGGTCAATAGCTGCTCATTGGCTTCATTAATTCGGCTCAGCAGAGAGTCTTGATAGCGTTTCTTGGTTGTATAATTTCTATGAGATAAGGTCATCGTAAAAAAAATAGCTTCTAATACATAGCCAATACTGACGTAACTAAAAAGACTGATACTAGGGAATGGGTTGGTGACTAACATTGAAAACATGAACAAACCAAAAACAAAAAAGGTATGGCTAATAATGCTCAGCGCAAAAATTCTCGCCGAAGTTAGCTTGTTTCTTAATCCCCATATTGATGTGTAAATAAAGACAGGAACTAGTAATGTTCCAATGATAAGGAGAGGCTCAAATACATTATATAAAGTGCTGATAGACAGCATCAATAAAGCTATCAGTATTAACCCAGAATATATCTGATATAGCGTGGAATTTAGTGTCTTTAAGTGCATAACCTCCCTAATAAACAACAAGTAGAAAAGGTGAGTCAGTACCATTATATATTCAATGTATTTTTCTGCATTTGTTCCATTTTCAGGCCAAAAATATTTGTGGTTATATCCTGCCATGTCAGCAATTACGAAACTCATTGCCAGTATTAAACAAGCAAAATAAAAATATGAAATTGAAGGATTAAGAACCAAAAAAATAACCACTAAAATCAAAACAGCAGACATAAACCCAAGTACAGAAGAATTCAGTGAGTTATTCAGAAATTGGTATTTTTTAAATTTATTTTCAGAAAACACCCTCAATGATATTGGTGCATCACCCAGTATTCGGTAGTGAATATAGAGGGTTTTAATCTCTTTAGGGGAAAAGTTTAGCGGTAAAAAAAGCAAGGACTCATCTATGATTCGATCTGAATAAGATGATTGACTG
>JBALXQ010000067.1:0-26815 GCA_036960565.1 Bermanella sp. | reverse complement strand
ATCTCGACTCTCGGTAAGTACCCACACGAATTGTCTGAATTCGTTTTTAAAGATCGTGACCGTCGCTCGGACTGGCCATTCTTGTCGCTTATCTCTCAAAGCGGATGCGTATTTTAATGATTCGCATCTGTATGTCAACATGTTTTTTTAAAAGCTTCATAAGAAATTCTTAAATTTTCATGTCCCGCTCTAGACGTTTGCCTTGAAGCGGAGGCGCAGTTTACAGTGTTTCGATTAGCTGTCAACACTTTGTTTTTGTTTAGTTTTTTTCGTTTTAGCGATTAAAACTAAGCACCTTTAACGGTTATTTTCTTGGGTATATTTTACTTAAAAAATGACTTAGAAAACGCACCTTCCCGTTGAAGGAGGCGCGCATTATAGGCAGAATACTTGAAGGGTCAACAGTTAATATTAAATAGTTAGAAACTACTTCAATTCGAACAGATGATGCTTCTTTTTACCCAGTTTAGTGATGAAAAAACGACCAAACAGGGCCTTCTCTTTACTAAAGATTCGCGGTGCAGCCATTAACGCATCCATTCCGTACGCTTCACCGTTCACAATTACAGCATTCCGCCCTAATGCATCCTTAATTTGCTTACCCTGGCCTAGGCCAGCATCACTTAATAGTGAAGTAAGCGGCTTATCTACTAGCTCACCAGCGCTTAAATCACTTGATGGCAACCCATCTAGCTTAATTTGCTCTAGATCGGTTTCAGATAATTGCGCTGCGTCACCTGAAAACAAAGCTTCGGTGATACGTCGCGCCCCTATTAGACCTTCTTCACCATGAAGTAACTGGGTCACTTCTTTGGCTAATATAGGCTGAGCTGTTTTACGACCTTGGATTTGCGCATCCTGCGCTTCAATAGCATCAATTTCTTCAACACTTAAGAAAGTGAAGTATTTAAGAAACTTGTACGCATCGGCATCCGCTGTATTTAACCAAAACTGGTAGAATGCATAAGGAGATGTTTTAAATGAGTCTAGCCAAATAGTGCCACTTTCTGTTTTACCAAATTTGGTACCGTCGGATTTAGTGACCAAAGGTAAGGTCAGGCCAAATACCTGATTGCCATTCATACGGCGCGTTAACTCGGTGCCACCAGTGATATTACCCCACTGATCTGAGCCGCCTATTTGCAATATGCAGTTTTCTAATTCATTAAGCTTTGCGAAATCATAGCTTTGCAAAATCATATAGCTAAATTCAGTAAAGGATATGCCGCCGCTATCGCGATCAAGACGCTGCTTTACAGATTCTTTTTGAATCATTTGGTTAACAGAGAAATACTTACCCACATCTCGTAAGAAATCGAGCATGTTCATGCCGCCAACCCAATCTAGGTTGTTAACGACCTTGGCACTGTTTTCTCCCTTATCTCCATGAGAGTCAAAATCTATAAAGCGACTTACCTGAGCTTTAAGTTTCTCTACCCACTGACCAACAACTTCCGGACCATTTAGTTTGCGTTCGGCCGCTTTAAAGCTAGGGTCGCCAATTAAGCCCGTGGCACCTCCCACCAAAGCAAGTGGTTTATGGCCAGCTTGTTGGAAACGCTTCAATACCAATAGAGGCACTAGGCTACCTATGTGCAGACTGTCAGCGGTAGGGTCGAAGCCACAATATAGAGTTTGGCATCCTGATTCTAAACGAGCTACTAAATCAGCCTCGCCGGTACAATCGTTGTATAAGCCCCGTGCTTTTAAATCGTCTATTAATGCCGCAGTCATGAATCTAGCCTAAAAATTGTTCAATACTATGTAAAAGAAGCTGGCAAATTAACGGATTTGGAGGGATTTGCAAGTTGTTGCAACCAATTAGCTGGCGACCACCTCTTATACTGCTTATTGAGAACTATATTTTCTAAGAGGTGATGGTATGCTTCATATCCCATTGGTACAGGCAAGCCCATGAAAAACAAGGACTTATCAGCATTTAACATCTTACCTAAGCGACATTGGATTGCGTTGGGATTGAGCTGTTTGTTTGTGGCTGCTTTGTTAATTTTAATTCCAGTTCAGCAAGAGCTTGAACGCCGTACCTTTGCCTACGAAATTCCGGTACCCGACGTCAGTGCTCAAGGTTTAATAAAGCCTGAACATGAGTGGCAAATGAAAGCCATTAAGCCAGGCGATACACTTGCGCAATTATTTCAAGATCAAGGCCTTTCCTCACAGACTCTTTATAGGCTTACGCAAAGTGATCATGGTAAAACGCTCAGTAAGCTACACCCCAAAGACAAAATTGCATTTAATATAGATAAGCAAAAAGACCTGCAAAGCTTCCGCTTAGAGAAGAATCAATTTGAAAGCTACGAGTTTTCAAAGGTAGATAAAGAATATCAGAGCCGCAAAATTTTATTAAAACCAGACATTGTCGAGTCCTTTGCTCAAGGCACCATTTCCAGTTCATTGTTTGAAACAGGCCTTGAGGCCGGCATGAGCAATAATGTCATTATGGAGCTGGCCACCATTTTTGGCTGGGATGTGGATTTTGCTTTAGATATTCGCCAAGGAGATAACTTCAGCTTAATTTACCAAGAGGAATATTTAGACGGTAAAAAAGTAGGCGACGGCGACATATTAGTGGCCCGCTTTGAAAACCAAGGTAATACCTATACCGCCGTGCGCTATGAAGACAAAAAAGGTTACAGCCAGTACTTCACACCAAAAGGTTTGAGTATGCGTAAAGCTTTTTTACGAACACCTGTTGATTTTACTCGTATCAGTTCCCGTTTTAACCTCAGTCGTAAGCACCCTATATTGCATAAAATTCGCGCCCATAAAGGTGTGGACTATGCAGCTGCTCGCGGCACCCCTATAAAAGCGGCAGGTGATGGTAAGGTTATTTTTGCAGGCCGTAAGGGTGGTTATGGCCGTGTATTAATATTGCAACACGGCACCAGTTACACCACTTTATATGCTCACTTAAAAGCCTTTCGGAAAGGCGTGCGCGTAGGGAAGCGTGTTAAACAAGGGCAAGTGGTCGCCTATGTCGGCAGCTCAGGGTTGGCTTCAGGACCTCACTTGCACTACGAGTTTCGTGTGAATGGCTCTCACCGAGATCCTTTAAAAGTACGCTTGCCTCATGCTAAGCCCATTGAAAAATCGAGAAAAGACCAGTTTTTACATTTTGCTAAAGTCATGGTCATGCGTTTAGAAAGCCACCTTTACGGCGACTACTACGCCTCACGATAATAACCAGTACGACCTTAAGCAGATCAATTTAAGAGAGGGTGTAATGGATAAACCTTCATCGGTTTTTTATATCGGACAAATGTCGGGTACCAGCCTTGATGGCGTGGACACCGTATTAATAAACGTAACCGGCGGACAGTTTACCTTGGTGACTCAACACCATTTAGCCTTCCCTCCCCCTCTTAAAGAACAAGTATTAAACTTATGTAATGGTACGCAAGATGAGTTACATCTGTGTGCGATTACTTCTAATGCACTTAGCCAACTTTATGCACAAGGCGTAAAAGCTGTTTTAAGGCAGTCGTCTATTTCTGCTTCGCTGGTTGCTGCCATTGGCTGTCATGGCCAAACTGTGCGCCATATGCCACCTCAATACACAGTGCAACTTATCAATGGGGCCTTGTTGGCTGAATTAACCAATATAGATGTGGTGTGTGATTTTCGAAGTCGTGACATGGCCGCCACAGGGCAAGGTGCCCCTTTAGTTCCTGCCTTTCACCGTTCTTTATTTCAAAAAGAAAATGAAGATGTATTTGTGGTTAACATTGGCGGTATGGCGAATGTGTCTTTCTTAAAGGCTGATGGCGTAATTTTGGGTTACGACACAGGACCTGGCAATGTATTAATGGATGCTTGGTGCCAGTTACACACCCAGAAAGATTATGATGAGAATGGTGAATGGGCAGCCACAGGGCAAGTTAATGAATCATTACTTTTAGCCATGATAGAAGAAAGTTACTTTAAACTTCCTGCTCCCAAAAGCACTGGCCGAGAGTTGTTCAATCTACCCTGGCTAAAGCAGTTTTCGTTGCAGGGCGTCACAGATAAAAATGTCATGGCTACCCTCACCCAATTAACCGTTAATAGTATTGCCCAAGAAATACAGAGCTTGGGTCATGACGGTGATGTGATCATTTGCGGGGGCGGGGCTTTAAACGGTTATTTGATGACTTGCCTGCAGCAGCAATTACGCAATTACAATGTGTTCAGCTGCGCCTTATTAGATCTAGACCCACAATGTATTGAGGCCATGGCATTTGCTTGGCTGGCCCAACAATGCATTGAAAGAAAGCCTGGAAATGTACCAGAGGTAACAGGGGCTTTAGGCAAAAGGGTGTTGGGCGCCATTTACCCAGCTTAGAGCTGGGGGACTCATTAAAAGCTTTGGTAACCTGCTTTAATAAGACGCTTCTCTTCAGCTGGGCCAAACGGCACGGTGTCTAAGAAGGGTGGAAGTTGATTTCGCTCTATATTGTTAAACCCCATCCAGCGCTCACATATTTTAATATCGACCACTTTAAAAGCATCCAACTTAGCAGCTTGATCCACTAGTTCCTTATATTGCTGATAATTTTTTTTAACAAAAACGTTAGCTTCTGAACCATGTAACACAATTGCAATAGGGTGCTCAGGGTAAGCATTGCTTTTATTGGCCCAGTCTTCTGCGCGGTTTAATAAGGTGGCTAACTCTTGTGGGGTGTGGGCGTGCAATTGGGCAAGGTACTGATCACTTTCTGCCCAGGTGACTAGGTTAAATACGCTTAACAATAAAAGTGCGAAGACTTTAAGGAAGCCACTAATGGGCAGCAAAGAAGCTTTTATCCGCACAATGAAGCCTTTGTTATTAGAGAATTAAATAGTAAAAGAGGAGCCACAGCCGCAAGTTGCAGAAGCCTGTGGATTACTTACCACAAAGCGAGAGCCTTCCAAGCTTTCCTGATAATCAACACTGGCACCATCTAAGTAAGGATAGCTGAGCGAATCCACCAGCACAGTTACGCCACTTTGCACAATTTGGGCGTCATCTTCAGCTGTTTCAGTATCAAAAGTAAAACCATACTGAAAGCCAGAGCAACCACCACCGGTTACAAATACGCGTAAGCAAAGGCTATCATCAGCTTCTTCTTCCAGTAACGTCTGCATTTTATTAACCGCAGAGGAGGTAAGAGAAAGAACGTTCATACAGCTAAACCTTCAGGTGAATATGAGAATAGGCCCTATTATGGATTTATCCGACTAATTTAGTCAACTTTAGTTTATCTATCTGGGCTAATAGAAGTGTCAGCAATCGAGACAAGAAAGCATTCATTTTTGGCGCAGATACAGAGTTAATCAACTCTGTATCTGCGCTTGAGGGGGAATTAGCTGGTTTTATTGGCAGACAGTTCTGCGCCCAAGTCAGAAAGCATGGGTTCCTTAGACTTGCGGCTTTTAACCACTTTTGCTTCACCTTGATGAATTAGGCTGCCATTTACCTGAGCACCCATCACCATTTCCATCATAGTGTAATGCACATCTCCAGTAACTACGGCTTTCTTAGCCAATTCAATATGCTGAGCAGAGTGAACATTACCCACAACATGACCATTGATAATTATATTGGGAGAGCGAATTTCACCTTCTACCGAACCGGATTCGCTGATACGTACCAAGGCGCTACTTTGATCATCGGCGATAATATTTCCTTTAATACGGCCATCAACATGCAAGCCACCACTAAAGTGAAGATCCCCTACTATTTCTGATTTACCAGAAATGAAAGTATCAAATGATTCAGATTTTTTATTTTTACTGCTTAGCATTTTTCTGCTCCTTACCTGGCCAGGGCGTGGTTTGAGTTACCCGTCCGGCCTTTGTACCTTTAGACTGTAAAACTACTTCAACAAGCTCTGGCGTGAAACCAACCGGTAACACTAGGTCCCCCGCTATTTCTTGGAAGTAACGGAATTTAAATTTGATGCCGTAGTCTTGCACGTCATCAGAAATATCACGCAAGCCATAAATTTTTTGCTTGCCATTCTCAATGCCTTTTACATTCAGCGCAGCAAGGCCACTAATGTAGGTTTGATTGGTGCCCACCTGCGTCACTACCAACTTATAACGGAAGCGGTTTTTTTCAAGTGCTTTTACAATTTCCATCTTTTGAATACGTAAATCATGCTTACGTGTTGAAGGAGCCATGATGCCTTTATAAAAAGCGACCTCCTCTTGTAAGGTGGCTATTTGCTCATGTAAATCCACCATGTTTTGTCGCAAGCTCTCAGTAGAAATACGCCCTACATCGCCACTTTTTTCCAAATAGCTAACGCGATTCCCAAAAGAGGCAACTTTTTCTTGAGCCACTTTCAAATCGCCCAATAGCTGATCGCGCTCTGCTATGGCCTTAGCCTGAATTTCTCGAGATTCGAGGCGCCCATAAACATAACTGGCACCACCGAGTACCACCACCAATATTAGCAGCAACAATCGTCGCCAAAATTGTGACCAAGGGTCATAGCTGACCACAACTAATTTATCTTGTTTGCTGCCTTTTACAGTCATAGCATGCAATCCTTGAATTATTATTCTATTTTTATTGTTTTTACAGCAGTGTAGCTGGTTGAGTCATCGCTAGGTTTTCATCAAAACCAAACATAATATTCATATTCTGCACCGCCTGACCGGCCGCACCTTTTACTAAGTTATCTATGACAGACAAGATCACTACGGTATCGCCACCTTGTGGAATATGAATCGCAATCTGATTGTAATTGCTGCCCTTCACATTACGAGTAGCGGGGTGGGAACCTGCTGGCAGTACATCTACAAATGGCTCATCGGCATAGCGCTCTTCGTATAAAGCTTGAAGATCCACCGAAGTATCTTTCAGCTTGGCATAAAGAGTGGCGTGAATGCCCCGCATCATAGGCGTTAAATGAGGAACGAAAGTCAGCCCCACTTCATGACCTTCATTGGCAATTTGCAAACCCTGCTTTATTTCAGGCAAGTGTCTGTGCCCTGCTACCCCGTAAGCGCTAAAACTTTCACTGGTTTCACATAACAACAAACCTAATTTAGCCTGACGACCAGCACCACTAACACCTGACTTACAGTCAGCTATTAAGTTTTGTGTTTCTATTAAACCGTTTTCAATCAGAGGCAATAAACCCAATTGCGCAGCGGTAGGGTAACAACCAGGGTTAGCCACTAGCTTAGCGGTTTTAATTTGCTCACGATTCACTTCTGGCAAACCGTAAACCGCTTCTTCCACAAGATTCTGACAGGTATGTTCCATGCCATACCACTTGGACCATTCCACCACATCTTTAATTCTAAAATCTGCGCCAAGATCAATGACTCGCACGCCTGCTTTTAGTAATGCAGGGGCCATTTCCATGGCAACGCCGTGAGGGGTAGCAAAAAACACCAAATCGCACTCACATAGGGAATTGACATCCGGTACACTGAAGCAGACATCAGTAAAAGGTCGTAGGTTAGGAAACATACTTGATACAAGCTTGCCGTCCTCACCACGAGACGTGACAATTTTAAGGTTAACCTGCGGGTGCTGTACTAAAATACGCAGCAATTCAACGCCGGTATAACCTGTTCCGCCCACGAGACCTACATTGATCACAATACCACCTTCTTTTTCAATTGTTTAAAGAGGGCCTTATAATAGCGTCTTCCATAAAAAGTGACAGAACAATTCATGGCTTCTTTGATCCGCCGCCTAAGACTGCAGCTTGCTCAGAACGATACTTTGGTTCTTTTATCGATTTTAGGTGTGTTAGCAGGATTATTAACCAGTGGCACCATACTATTATTTCGTCTGGCCATTGAGGTGCCTTTAGATTCGGCCTTGCCCGGACAACACCATGAATACTTTGAAAGTCTTAACCCTTGGTTGCGATTTTTCCTGCCTTTAAGCGGTTCAATTTTACTGGCCATTATTTTTTATCAATTAAGTTTACAATCGCGCATTGTCGGTATTAGCCATGTACTAGAGCGCATTAAACATCATCAAGGGCATATGCCATTTACCAATTTCTTGGCACAGTTTTTTGGCGGAATCATTTGTGCCCTGAGTGGCCAAAGCACAGGCCGTGAAGGGCCCGCGGTTCACCTAGGTGCCGCGACGGGCAGTATTATGGGGCGAAAATTTGAGCTACCCAGCAATCATGTGCAACTACTATTAGCCAGTGGCGTGGCCGCGGCGATTTCTGCTTCCTTTAATACCCCCATTGCCGGCGTGATTTTTGCCATGGAGGTGATTGTCATGGGCTACAGTTTCATCAGTTTAATCCCAGTAATTTTGGCATCGGTGACGGGCGTTTTACTCACCCGCGCCGTTTATGGCTCGGAACCCGCATTTACTGTCCCACCTATACAAATGCAATCGCTGCTGGAATTCCCCTTTTTAATGCTGGAAGGGCTCTTTATGGGCGCGCTTGCAGCCATGTTTATTTGGGTGTGTGTGAATACTGCAAAAAAAGCCCCAAAGAATCTGTTTTCACGATTTTTAATCATAGGGGTATTAAACGGTTTATTAGCGGTGATGATTCCGCAGATTATGGGCATTGGCTATGACACTGTAAATTTAGCCTTAATAGGACAAATACCCCTTATCGCGCTGTTTATCTTTGCTTTGGCCAAACTATTAATCACCAGTTTAAATTTGGGCCTTGGTCAACCCGGCGGCGCCATCGGCCCTATGCTGTTTATTGGGGCCTGCGCCGGAGGCTTAATTGGCGAATTAGGTAATTACCTGGCCCCCGAGCATGCCAGCAGTACTGGCTTTTATGCCATGTTGGGCATGGCCGCCATGATGTCGGCTTGCCTGCAAGCACCATTAACAGCCCTTATGACACTGCTAGAACTCACCAGTAACGCCAGCATCTTAATGCCCGCTATGCTGGTGGTGGTCATTGCGAATTTAACCGCCAGTGAAGTATTTAAACAAAAAGCCTTATTTCCAAGATTACTGCAACTGCGTGGCCTCACTGTAGATACCAACCCAGTGGAGCAAATGCTTAGGCAAAGCAGTGTGCTAAGCATCAGTGAAAAAAACATTAAAACTGTGAATAAATTTGCGGCCATCTCTGAGTTAGAATTTTTGCTAAAGGGCAATCCTCAATGGCTGGTTATTCACAGCCAGGCCAAACAGGTATTGGCCATTATCTCAGCAGCCGATGTGGCCACCTTATTACTGGATGAGGAGCAACTCCCTAATTGGCTGCAGCTGCACCAGGAAAAAAGCTGCCTTAATTTAATGGATATTCCAGCCCAGCGTGAATCATGTGGCAGCATTCATATGCAAGCCAACTTACAAGAAGCCCTGCACAGTATGAGTGAGCAGCAGGTAGAGTGCTTAAGTATTCATTACTCTAAAGATGATCATAGCTCGTCGGTCATGGGAATTATCAAGCATGATACAATTCACAACCATTATCGCTATCAGCAATCATGATAAAATTCACCCCAACTGTTTCTGACACAATACTTAAGGACTCATTATCGTTATCAGCAATCATGATAAAATCCATATCTACTGTTTCTTACACAACTCTTACATAACACCTAAGGACTCATATGCTGTGGGTTAAAGCCTTTCACATTATCGCGGTAATCTGCTGGTTTGCTGCCATTTTTTATCTACCCCGTTTATTTGTTTACCATAGCGAAAGCAAAGACGAACCTAGTAACGACCGCTTTAAGATTATGGAGCGAAAACTTTATCGCGGCATCATGACCCCCTCCATGGTGGCGGTTTTAATATTGGGCGGCTGGCTCATTAGCTTTAACCCTGATTATTATTTTTCTCAAGGTTGGCTTCACGCCAAACTCACACTAGTGGGCTTGTTGATCGTATTTCACTTTTATTGTGGCCACATACTTAAACAGTTTAGAGACGATAAAAATCAAAAGAGCCACAAATTCTATCGCGTACTCAATGAAGTGCCGGTATTTATGTTAGTGGCCATTGTAATTTTGGCGGTGGTTCGCCCTTTTTAATTCCTGATATTTACATTTTTATTAATTAGCTTTTATACAGTTTTGTGGAGAGACAATCATGGATACTTCCCGTTCAGCCGCTTTATTTGAACAGGCTCAGCAACATATCCCAGGGGGAGTAAATTCCCCAGTTCGTGCCTTTAAT
The DNA here is from genome assembly GCA_036960565.1 of Bermanella sp. GTDB lineage: Bacteria > Pseudomonadota > Gammaproteobacteria > Pseudomonadales > Oceanobacteraceae > Bermanella. Next base: position 16,695 of record JBALXQ010000067.1, on the reverse strand, counting down.
GGTGTGGGCGGCACGCCTATCTTTTTCAAAAGCGGCAAAGGAGCTTATGTATTTGATGAAGACGATAACCGTTATGTAGATTTTGTTAATTCATGGGGGCCTTTAATTTTAGGGCACGGCGCTCAGCCAGTGGTGGATGCGGTAAAAGCACAATTGGAAAACGGTTTGAGTTTTGGTGCGCCCACCGAGCTTGAAATTGAAATGGCGCAAAAGGTTTGTGAGATTTATCCCAGTATGGATATGGTGCGCATGGTATCAAGCGGCACCGAAGCCACCATGAGTGCTATTCGCCTAGCCCGTGGTTTTACCGGTCGTGACAAATTAGTAAAATTTGAAGGCTGCTACCACGGTCACTCTGACTCTTTATTGGTTAAAGCCGGCTCAGGTGCATTAACCTTGGGTGTACCTAGCTCGCCTGGCGTACCCAATGCCCTTGCCGACTTAACTGTGACACTTACCCACAATGACCTTAAAGGTGTTAAAGCGTATTTTGCCAAAGAAGGCAAAAGTGTTGCTTGTATTATCGTGGAGCCCATTGCCGGCAACATGAACCTTATTCCACCTGAAGCGGGTTTCTTACAAGGCCTGCGTGACGTTTGTGATGAACACGGTGTGGTATTAATCTTTGATGAAGTGATGTGTGGTTTTCGTGCAGCTAAAGGCGGCGCGCAACAGGTATATGGTGTCACCCCTGATATGACAACTCTAGGCAAGGTTATTGGTGGCGGTATGCCAGTGGGTGCGTTTGGTGGTAAGCAAGAAATAATGAATTGCCTGGCCCCGTTAGGCCCAGTATATCAGGCGGGTACTTTATCGGGTAATCCTATTGCCATGGCTGCAGGCATGGCCATGCTCAACGCCATTAGTCAGCCCGGCTTTTATGACGCACTTACCGCAAAAACCCAGATGCTATGTCAGGGACTTGAAGCTTTAGCACGCAATCACAATATCGATTTCACCACCAACCAAGTGGGTAGCATGTTTGGCTATTTCTTTAGTAAAGAAAAAGATATCAGCCGCTTTGAACAAGTTAGCCAATGTGATCAAGAGAGATTTAAAAAGTTTTATCACGGCATGCTAAACCAAGGCATTTACCTAGCGCCGTCTTCATTTGAAGCAGGCTTCGTATGCTCGGCCTTAACCGAGGAAGATATTGAGTTTACTTTGCAGGCCGCCGACAAGGTCTTTAGCGAATTATAATTATTTCTTAGCTCGCGTTTAAAAAAGCCCTCACTTAAAAATGAGGGCTTTTTTATTTTCTAATAAAAATTAAACGCATAATATTTATAAAATAATTTAATCGAATAAAAAACGCCCAAGTTAACTAACCCACACGCCAGCGCTCACTCTTGGAGAATTGCCCCAAGACTACCCCCAAAGTTATCCACAGATAGTGGGGATACTTAAATTTTTCAATCCATTGACTTATAAAATTACGGCTTTTTAAAACACATATTCTAGAACTAAAACGTTATCGGATATTGCATGCTCTTGTTTTAATTTCATGCCCGTCACTTCCTTTCGTTAGTATCATTATTGCTCATTCCTCTAGATTAACTGTTCCAGCTAATCTTCTAAAAGGCGCTGGGTTTGTAGCTAAAGATTCTCTACACTGCCCGCCTAGCGAGCTTATCTATTCTACTGGACACTTCATGGCCAATGATTTAACCCAGGGGGCCATTGGTCCCTGGCTATACCGACTCACCGCGCCCATGGTGTTAGGCATTATGGCCATGTTTCTTTTCAATTTGGTTGATACTTATTTTATCAGCATGCTCGGCACCCTCCCTCTAGCCGCCGTGAGTTTTACCTTCCCCGTGACCATGATGGTTATGAACATGGCCATTGGCTTAAGCATTGCCACAGGTGCAGTAGTTTCTCGCGCTATAGGTCAAAAAGATCACGAACAAGCAAAGGGCTGGATAAGCAGCAGCTTTTACTTATCTATATTCATTGGGCTTACCCTAGCCATTATTGGTGTGTTAATTCAAAAGCCCGTTTTTCTTATGCTTGGTGCCAGTGAAGAGCTTATTCCTGTCATTGCCTCCTACATGAACTGGTGGTTTGCCGGCAGCATTTTCTTAATTGTGCTCATTGTTATAAACGCCAGCATTCGCGCCACAGGTAACACTAAGTTACCCAGTTTGGTCATGCTGTTCAGTGCTCTATTAAATGGTGTACTCGACCCTATTCTTATCTTTGGCTTGGGTCCCATTCCACAAATGGGCATTCAAGGGGCAGCTATTGCCACTCTTATTGCCTGGGTACTGGCGTTTCTCGTCATGATGCGCGTATTGATGCGTCAGCAATTAATTAGTTTGAGCTTATCCACTAAGCTTGTGAAAAATTGGAATAAGTTAATTTCTCTTGGCCTTCCTGCGGCGCTCACTAACATGCTAGGACCACTGGCCAATGGAATATTGGTAGCCTGGGTGGCTAAATACGGCACGGTGGCGGTGGCCGCTTATGGGGTAGGCAGTCGATTGGAGCCCTTGGCGCTCATTGTTATCATGGCATTTACCGCAAGCTTGCCACCTTTTGTGGGGCAGAATCATGGCGCTGGGAAAAATGGGCGCATTGAAAGTGCTGTCATTAAAAGCATTCAATTTATTTTAGTTTGGCAAATATTGGTCTACGCCGGGCTGTGTATCTTTGCCGAGCCCATCAGTCAGTTGTTCAGTGAAGACGAAGCGGTGCGCAGCATCATTAAAACCTTTATTTATATTCTGCCAATCAGCTACGCCGGGCTAGGCATTAGCCTCGTCTGCACTGCCACCATTAATTCCCTGCATAAGCCACGCATTTCCCTGGGCATTAATTTCCTTAGATTATTTGTTTTGTATATTCCCCTTTCCTGGCTGGGCAATCACTTCTGGGGCCTAACCGGCTTATTCTGGGGTTGTGCATTAGCTAACCTGTTACTGGGTGTATTTGTTTTAGCTGCCTTTCAAAAAGTGCGCACGGATTCACGCTGGAGTACTAAGTTGCTTTCCGTTTAGAAATCTTTCGATACATATATGTATAAGCACAGGAGGAAACGTGGCCTACGACACTCGACTTGCCCAACAGGTAATGGAGCAATTTAATGTCCTTCATCCCTATATCGCTAAAAATATGTTTGGTGGCATGGCCATAATGATAAATGGCCACATGTGTGTAGCCGTGGTCAAAGATAACTTAGTGGTGCGCGTGGGTAAGGAGCGTTATCAGCAAGCACTCGATAACCTTGGTGTGTCTGAGTTTGATTTTACTGGCAAGCCCTTGGCGGGTTGGGTTTACGTGGACGGTGAGTTAGTCGGGGAAGAAGTGTCTTTAATCTATTGGCTAAACCAGGGGTTAGATTTTGTCTTGAGCCTAGCGCCTAAATAGTGCGGTAAGAATATCCAATCTAAAATAAATCCACCTCGTCCTCCCCTTGAACATGGTCCGGCAACGTTTCTCCCTGCTCAATTATTTGCGTTTCAAAATCACTTAACACTGCAATGAATTGGTCGCTGCATTTTTCCATGGCGCCAAGGTTATCCAGAAGCTCTTTTTCATTTTTATTATCATAAGAGTCAATGGCCTTCATGCCATGCTGGTGCAGACTTTCATGAGGGGAAGACACTGCCCTGTAACCGCTTAACTTTTCATAGTTACGACCATCTCCCTGATAGTACCACTGGCCAAATCGACAACTGGTGGAAGTCGTATAATCTTGTTTGTCTTTCCCCTCAGACAGTCCCCAGATATGCCGATAAATTTCTGACTTCCACACCACATGATCAAGCTTTACGGTTTGCAAAAAACTAGTGTGTGTTGACCCTTGAATAACTTTAAACATGCTTTTAGATACATTGGTGATGTCACCTATGATGCTTTTCACTGAACCGGTTTGCTCAGATAAAGACTGGGTAGACGTGCCCATCTCATTAATTTGTCCACTCACTTGCTGGGTTTGCGAGGTAATGGCTGCCACCAGTTTTGTAATTTCACTGCTGGCTTCGGCACTTTTTTGCGCCAGTGCCCGTACTTCATCGGCGACCACAGCAAAACCTCTTCCCTGCTCACCCGCGCGGGCGGCCTCAATCGCGGCATTTAAAGCCAATAAGTTAGTTTGGGCGCTGATGGTTTGAATCTCACTCACAAAACCCACGATATTACTGCCGTGCCCAGACAAGGCTTCAACGGCTAGACAGGCATTTTGAGTACGCTCATCTATGTGGGATAAACTGCTGGCAATATGGCTGAGTAATACATTTATTTGATCAAAGCTGCCCACCGATTCGCTTAAGGCTGTGTGTTGTTCACTGAGTTTACCTGAGCTTACCGCCACGGCCTGACGAATGGTGTCGATGGTCTGGGCGCCTTCAACCCACATACTATGAAGCCGCTCCTTTTCATCCATTTGATGAAGCGCATAAGCAATTTGCCGGTCGGCCACTTCTTTGACCCCGTACATAAGGTCAATAAGCGAGGCATCTTTTTCGGCTTTTGCCTTAAGCTCGGCGTTCTCTTTACGCAGCCGCGCCAGTTCCGAGCGATTATTAAAAATCCAAACCATACTTCACTAATCCATTAATTCATTTGAAAGTATAGGTCAGCGCCACCCAAACAAAAGTGACTACCCATAAAGAACTAGATTGAACTTGGTACCCTAATGCATTGATTTCAATTCAGGCTTGGCCCATCATGCCGCCAAACAAGTATTCAAATATAAATACACTCTTTTATTTGGCTGGGCCAAATATAGCGACGCCAGAAAACAAAGACCTTATGCCCACATATAAAAACCTGCTCATTCTCACCCTACTGTTTAGCCTTTTGGTTATAGCCTGCAGTATCTTATTTGCCCCCAGTGCTCTGCCCTGGCAAGCACTAGTCGATAGCCAGCATGCTTGGCGACAAATTTTTGTGGAAATACGTTTACCGCGTACCTTGGGTGGTTTTTGCATCGGCGCTTTACTGGCCGCCAGCGGTGTATTAATTCAAGGGCTATTTCGCAACCCCTTGGCCGAGCCCGGTGTAATAGGTATTTCCAGTGGTGCGGCTCTTGGTGCCGCCTTAGCTATTTTTACTCAGAGCGCCATGTGGGTATTGCCTGTCGCCGCCTGCATAGGTGCATTTACAGCGGTTGTGGTGTTGTTATCTATTGGTCGCAACTTAATTGGTCATCAGCTAAGTCAGTTTATTTTGGTGGGTGTGGCGCTGAATTTCACTGCCACCGCCACCTTGGGTTTATTAACCTATTTATCAGATGAGCGCATCATGCGTAGCATTAGCTTCTGGAGCTTTGGCAATTTAAGCGCCATTCATTTTTCAGAGCTGGCCATACTCATCACCGGCCTCGTAGTGTTGTGCTTAATTATGCCGCGCTATCTTCCCCAGCTTAATATCTGGTTAATGGGCGAACACCATGCCAAACAATTGGGCATTAACACCCGACGTCTAACTATTCACCTAGTGCTGTTAATCAGTGTCATGGTGGGGTTGGCGGTAGCATTTTGCGGCGTCATTGGTTTTATCGGCCTATTAGTCCCCCATAGTGTGCGTGCAATTGTGGGCATGGATACCAACAAGGTTTTGCCGTTATCTATGTTGTTAGGAGGCTGTTTGGTTTTATTGGCCGACTGGTTAGCTCAAATATTGTTAGCACCGGCGCAGTTACCATTAAGCTTAATACTGGCCATTGGCGGCGGACCGCTGTTTATTTTGTTGCTCAATAAAGTGCAAAAGAGAGGCTGGGCGTAATGTTAACCACTAATAATATAAGCCAAGTCATTAAGGGAAAAACCCTTTTAAACCCAATGAGCCTGAGTTTTCAGACAGGAGAAATCTGGGGGGTTGTTGGTCCCAATGGTGCTGGTAAATCTACTTTAATGAATTTATTGGCCGGCATGAGTAAACCCTCAAGTGGAGAGATCCGCTTAAACGATCAAACCATGGATAGCATTGCCGCGCTAGATCTTGCTCAACAGCGCGCTTACTTAAGTCAGCAAAACAACGATGATATTAGTTTTAGCTGTGAAGAAATATTAAGCATGGCCGCTTACCCCTGGGGTAAAGCCGTTAAAGAAGAGCATCTACAGCAGATGTTAGAATGGTTTGAACTGGAGCACTTAAAGACACGCCCTTACGGACAGCTATCGGGTGGCGAGCGTCAACGCTGCAATTTAGCACGCAGTTTTTTGCAAATATTGCCTAACGGCTTTGGCAATTCTATTTTGCTGCTTGATGAGCCTCTTACTGGCTTAGACATTAGTCATCAAGTACGACTCTTTAAATTACTGACCGAGCTTCAAGACAAAGGCATCACCATTATTATGGTGTTACACGATGTCAATCTAGCGCTTAGATATTGCAGCCACAGCATTTTATTAAAAGGCAGTCAGCTTATAAAACAAGGAAAGGTAGAAGATGTTTTAACCGCTAAGCGTCTTAGCGACACCTTTGAAACTGAACTTATCTACAGCGCCACCCCTACCCCTCATTTTTATTGGGCTTAAAAATAATTGGGGTTAACGAGTATAAAAAGTTAAGCCTGATACAAGGTATAAGCGCCAATTAGCATGAAGCCTGTTCCTGCAATATAGGATAGGGTTCTTTCGCTTATATAAGACGACAATAAACTACCCGCCAGCACACCTATTCCTGATGCCACCACTAGCGCGGCAGACGCAGCAAAAAATACCAACCACTTACTGATGTCTTTATCTGAGGCAAACAGCATAGTGGCAAGTTGGGTTTTATCGCCTAGCTCCGCAATAAAAACTGCCGTAAAAATACTAAAGAAAATTTTAACTTCCATAAATGAGCCTTAAAACAATCCCAGCGTGGCAATGAGGGTTTTGTTTTTCACTTGTAAAGATTTCAACATGCTCTTGGCCAGGTTTTGCTTCATGTCGTCGTCTTTTAATTTATATACAGGCTGATTAGATAGTTTCTTTGCTACGCCTTTTTGCGCTAGCTGTTTAATTTGGTCATGAAAGCGAGGTGGTATTTCATTGATATTTAATTCAATAATTTCAGGGTCCTTTAAATAAAAAGCACCTTCTTTGGCATTATAAGAAAGCGTGCCCTGAATTTTCAAATCTCCAGTGGCATTTAAGTTGCCCAATAAAACCGCATTTAATTTTGCGGCAATGGCCAGTTTATCTGAGCCTTCGATTAATTCTAGTTTGGCATTGTCTACCACTACCGTGGCCAACATGGTTTTCTTGGTCACCGGCATCATGGCCGAAATTTTTGCTTGTAGCTCTGGCTGGGTAAATTCAAGGGTATATTCAAAGGCAATGGATACTTGTGAAATCAGTAATAACATCCCAGCCATGCAGGCTTTGTTAAATAGCATTGAAAACATAGATCTGTAGCCTTTAGAGATTAAGCGCCACATCATAGCGAGTTTACCCTTTTAAATGCAGATTTTTCTTTCCAATTACATGCCTTTTCGCCACTAAGCCCCTATGGCTAAGGGTCTGTAGCCAATTTTTTTAAATCTTCATATTTCCCCCATTTTTGACTTGTAAGCTACCCTTGAGAGTTAAAGAAGATAGTTAAAGAAATAAATTAAACAGGGGATAGCAGTATGCAAAAAATAAAACCCATGGTGGTGATATTCACACTAATGCTACTGGCCATGAGTGGCTGTGGCGGCAGCTCTTCCAGTTCAAGCGATGACCCAGGCACGCCCCCTGATCCAAATACCGATACTGACACCGATACCGGCACTGATGACACCGCCACCCTAATCCTTGGCAGCAGCCCTACGATAACCACCACTAACTTATTTGCAGCAGCCGGCCGAGTAGCCGCTTTAGGCACAGTGACAGACAGTGACAGTGTGGACTGGGTAGTACCGGCCGATGTGTTATACACAGATGCCTCAATGCCATTTGCCTCGGACTTATACAACTCATATGTCACCGATCACAGCTATGCAAATGCAGCAAATGCAGTGGCAGCGCTTGATGACAGTGACATCATTGAAATCGACAGTAATGGCGAAATCGTTACCGCCTACGTGTTTGCCGATAACTATTTTGAAATGTACATAAACGGCACCGCCGTGGGCAAAGACCCAGTACCTTTTACAGAATTTAATTCCAACATTGTGCGCTTTAAAGTGAACCGCCCCTTTACCGTGGCCATGTTATTGGTGGATTGGGAAGAAAACCTAGGCAGCGGCACCGAAGCCAATGGCGGTAGCGATTACCACCCGGGAGACGGCGGCTTAGTGGCCGTATTTAAAGACAGCAGCGATGCAATCATTGGTATCACCGACGCCACTTGGAAAGCCCAAACCTATTACACCGCCCCGGTGAGCGATACCAGCTGTTTATCCACCAGCAACAACAGCCGACTTTCTACAGGTTGCTCTACCGATGCCCCCAGTAGTTTAGCGGCTGTTTATGGCGCCCATTGGGCACGTCCTGATAACTGGATGACCGAATCTTTCAACGACAGCAGCTGGCCATCGGCCAGTACTTACACCAACGATACCGTCGGTGTGGATAACAAACCGTCTTACACAAACTTTACCGACATCTTTGATGATGCCACCAGCGATGCTCAATTCATTTGGAGCACAAACCTGGTTTTAGATAATGAAATTTTAGTCCGAGGCACCATAGAAGAAGACGCCAGCACCGATTTTACTTTAAGCAGTGACGCCTTAAAAAGTGACTTTATATTACCCCTAAGTGCCTTATGCGATGGGAAAGACGGTGGCGCTATGATTCCCTTATCTTGGAGCAACGTACCCACCGGCACAGGTTCATTGGCCGTAACTATGGTCACGTATCCAAACCCTGACGATGCAGGTGATTTAAGTAAGGCCAGTAGTCAGATCGTGATTTACGACATTCCTTCTGGCACCACATCCTTAACTGAAGGCCAAACCAGTATTGGCACCTTTGGTATTAGTGACGCAGGTGATCAAGAATATCACCCACCGTGTTCCGCTGAGGCCACTGAAAACACCTATACCATTACCCTTTACGCCATCAGTGACACCGTAGACAGCCTAGGGCTCACCGCCAGCAGCACCGGCGTCGAAGCCTTAGATACCGCCATTACCAGCACCACATTAGATACCGCTGTATTAGATTTAACCCGAATACGCTACAACCCCATGAACACCGATCACGTCCCCACCAGTGTGCCCAGTACCTGTACCACTAAAACGGCCGCTTTTGCGCCATACAGTGAATTGGTATCGGTAAGTTGTTCAGATACCGCTATGACCATCACCAGTGCCAGCGGCCTACCTTATCGCTCGGACCTTGATGGCGATAAACCCAATGTGGGTATTCAATCTTGGATTGGCCGCGTGCCGGTTGAAGAAGAATCCACTTGGACATTTCCGCTGCAACCCGATTACATCTCAAGCGTCACCAGCAACGTGAATGTACATAACCCCATTGGCATCTCGGTAGATGGCGTGCCCATTTTGCATTACGCCAAAGAAACCGACAGCGGCGAAACCGCCCAAGTAGGCACGGATTATTCAGACCGAGACACACTGCTATTAGGTGAAGTGGATCAGTGTGGTGCCCATGCCGGTAACGGCGAAGATTACCATTACCATTCGGCACCGTTTTGTTTAATGGATACCCATGATCCGTCGTTGCCACTGGCCTATATGTTTGATGGCATCCCACTTTATTTTGGTACAGCCGGCGGCGTACTATCTGGCGGTGTTGGCACCGACTATGGTGCAGGACGATACGATGAATTAGATTACTTACCAGCCGACATCGCTACTAATCCACTGGACGAATGCAACGCCTACGATATAAATGGAGATGGTGTGACTAGCGGGTACATTTATTACAGCTCAAGCGAAGCGCCTTATTCCATTGGTTGCTTTCGCGGCGTGGCCGATCAAGCTGGCACCGCTTATACCTATCCACAATGGAGTGAAGACAGAGACCTATCTTGGAGTGGCAGCGATGTGAGCCTAACCGACGATGGCACCATGACCTTTGATGGTAATACCTGGTCTTTTATTGAAGTCACCCCAGGCGACAGTAACAACAGCATCAGCGATGGTGACGTAGCATTAATTATGTATCGCCAATTAGTGGAAGCGGATACCGATTACAGCGCGACGGAAAATTGTTACGCATTTCGTTATCGCTTAGATAACACCGATACCACGGGTAGCGCAGACACAGTGGCAACGCATTGCCGTTAATCTATTAGCGTTTATTTATTAACGTTTATTTATTAGCGTTTATCTATTAACGGTAAGCAAGCGCTATAAAAACAGAACCCACAGGTACATAAAAAATGTGCCTGTGGGTTTATCAAAATTTAGTTTCAACCTTGAAGCACATTAAGGATGCTTATTTATGAAATTTATCGCATTACTGTTTAGCACCCTATTAACGTTAATCATGGCGGCAAATGCCAGCGCCCATGGTCTCAATATGAGCAGTGCTCAGGTGACATTACGCCAAAACAATCACATTAGTATTCGAGTGCATACGTCGTTAAAAGATTTGTTGGCCCAGTTACACTGGCAAGGCAAACCCCAATCATTTACTGAACTGGCCACCACCACTGAAGCCAAGCTAAAACCCATGAGCGTGGCATTGCATGCTTTATTCACTAAAAAAATGCAGGTGAGCATTGGGGATATAGAGATGGACTCAAAAAAAGCCAGGCTGCCCAGTCCACGACAATTACAATCAAAGTTGCAAAAAATACTGGCCCAAAAAGTTATGCAGAAACGCCAAGGAAAACAACCAGGTGATCATCATGGTAATAATGATTTGGTCATTGAAATAGATGGCTTTGTTCCAAAAGGCGCCAGTAATTCCCAATTAAATATACACTTTCCCAAAGAGCTTGGCGCCATCACCGTGAGTTATAACAAGCCACAAGTGCAAACGTTAAAAGCAGGAAAAAGTGCCACTCGTTACCGTCAGACACTTTAAGTGCTAGGTAAGAATTAGCTTCAACATTTGTATTGATAAGAAATTACAGTTAGTCACTACGAGAAACTTCACCCTCGCTAAAGCAGTCAATTAAAGCGCGCGCCTCCACGTATAGGTCGCGCCATTGCATTTTATCACTCTCTAACATGACGCTTAATTCAGTATCTTCATTTAGGTGAGAAAGCATACTGGTTAATTGTGCAGTGTTTACTTCATCTGGGCATTTAAAGTTATAACTATTCACATAGTCAGATAACACTGCATGGCTAACTTGATATTGCTCCGCCAAAGTATGTAGATTCTCCTCTGCCGAGATGGCATTCGCCATCAAGCTTAACAATGTAAAAGATGCTAAAAGCCAGTTTTTCATAGTGCGTTCCAACAAAGAGTAGATCGGCCAGAATAGAAGCCCCACATGACAAAGATATGACAAAATAATGCATCTTTATGCCTTATGTTTATTCGACCGTTTTCCATAGATTAGCTCAGAAGACAAATTTAACCTGTTCGTGATAACACTATTAAAGAAGGGCAGCTCACAATAAGTCCAAGCCATTAGACAAAAATTTACGCCTTTGATTGAGCAATGGTCATATATCCGGCAAAATCTCTATTTTTCAATGACCGTTAATTGGTTAAGGCACACTATGATTATCTCAAGATGGCTTATATTATTTAGCTTGCTGTTAGCAGTCACCAGCCACGCTACCCCTTACATAGAAAGCCAGAAAGAAATCCAGCATTTATTAGAATATGTAAAACTCACTAATTGCCAATATGAACGCAACGGCACACAACACACAGGGGTTGAAGCGGTAGAGCACATTAAAAAGAAATATGATTACTATTTAGATGACATTAAAACGGCCGAAGACTTTATTGAGTATTCAGCGACTAAAAGTAAAATGTCCGGTAAAAGATACAAGGTACATTGCAAAGGGCTTAGCGAGCAAACCAGCCAGGACTGGTTGATAAAGGAATTAGATCTGTACCGTAATTCAAGTAAAACTAACCTTAAGAGTTAATGCTTTTATTGCCCGTGGCGATTACCTAACACATTGAAAGTATGTCATTTCATGCCTAAACTAATTGGATACAGACCACGTTAGGCATATATTAGGTTAGTTATTATCATGGTTATGCGCTTGCCAGCTCACGTTCAAATCCTCGCTTTAATTTTACTAATAAGCATTCCTAATTTTGCCTTGGCTCAACCCGTCACTATCGCCGTAGGGGATTGGCCACCTTACATTTCACAAGAACATAAACACGACGGTGTCATATCGCACATTATTACCGATATATTTACGGATATGGGCATGACACCTAGCATTAGCTTTATGCCTTGGGCTCGAGCATATAAGGATACGGCCATTGGTACATTTACGGCTACTGGTGTGTGGATGCATCAAACAGACAGAGAAAAGGATTTTATTTACAGCGAGCCAATATTAACCGAGCAGTTTGTATTCTTTCATAAAAAATCTTACCCATTTAACTGGGATACCGTAGCTGATTTAACCGGCATAAAAATGGGAGGCAGTCTTGTTTCGAGTTATGGGCCTGATTTAGACCTTGCTCTAAAACAAGGCCTAGTAAAAATGGAACGTATTACTTATCCGAGACAAAATTTTAAAAAGTTATTAATTGATCGAATTCAATTGCACCCACTAGAAATTAACGTGGGTTACTCCTCGTTAAAAAAACATTTTACGTTAAGCGAGCAAAAACAAATAACACATCACCCAAAGCCCTTACTCAATAACCTAAGCTACGTATTATTTCCAAAACACCTAAAAGAGAGCAAAAATTTAGTTAAGCGCTTTAATCAACTGTTGGCAAAATATAAATCAAATGGCCAATACAAAACGTATTTTAATAATTTTAAACTTGGGCATTACAACCAGTAAAATCACTCAGGCAGTGTTTTTAATACCTTGTATGTAGTCATATAAATAAATCCTAGCCCCAACAGCATTAATAACATTCCCGCTGCCACTAATATTAATTCAGGGATGTGCAATCCCTGCACTAACAAACGCTGATTTTTTTCTAGCCCTGCCCACTTATGCGCATTGGCCTGTGCAAATGCATCACTGGCAAATATTTGAGCGATATCACGGCGGCTGCGATAACGTACAATCACCAAACGATCCCAGCCAGCAATATTTGTATCCATCCAATCGCTGCCAAATATGGGATGACTGGCATGTTTTGCCAATAAGCCCACCATGACTTCGCTAAAACGATCAAATGCTTCGCGGCCACTGCCTTCCAACTCTTTAGGCAAGCCAGAGCCATATTGATACTGAGCATGCTCGTAATACTTGTATAAGTTCACAGTGTAAAAAGGCTGGCCATCGTCTTCATTTAAAAACTGCTGCAAAGCTGGAATGTCATGCTGCCCGCCGGGTGTTTTTGACTGGCCTCGTATTTGGCCAATTAAATTATTCACTTCTTGTTTGGTTAACCTTTCTGCCCCTGGGGAATACCAGACTAAAAAGATAACGAGCAGAAACCCAATTAAAACCAGCACCGAACCTGCAATTTTATTAACCATGACCACCCCTTAAAAGCACTTGTGTAATGCAAGTGCTTTATCTTGATCACACCACTTGTGTTTTGCAAGTACTTTTCATTATAATCCCCAAATGGAACATAATTCAGAAAACTGCCGATCCAACTGCCCTATCAACTTCATACTGGAGACATTTGGTGACAAATGGACCCTGTTGGTGGTGCGTGACCTTATGTTTAAGGGCAAGAAATACTATGGGGAATTTTTAGAGTCCGATGAAAAGATATCCACCAATATATTAGCGGAACGCCTTCAGCGCCTAGAGACGCACGGGGTAATCACCAAAGAAAAAGACCCCGATCATAAATCTAAATTTATTTATGCGCTGACTGAAAAAGGCAAAGCCTTGTTACCGATTATGCTGGAAGTGACCCAGTGGAGCAGTACTTATGACGCTTTGACTAATACGCCTAAGGAGTTTTCTGAAGCGTTGAGGGTGGATAAGGATGGGGTTAAAAAGGGGGTTTTGGATCGGTTGTAGGGGGGGGCTAGCGCATTCCAATAAATTGCCGTCCGACCCACGCCTTTGGTGGGTCAATCTTAATGGTTTTATTAATCTTTTCTATGAGGACATACCTTCCTTAATAATCAAAAGTAACCTGAAAGAAAGCCTTGAATAGATGTTGCCAACTGGCTTGTATCACCTTTCACACCTTCTTTAATTAAGTAAATTCCTGTGGCCGTAATGAATAAGCCAAAAATAATTTTTATCGCTTTATCATCACTTTCTAAAAAGGGAAATATCGTTAAAGCTAAACCCAATAGTGCCATTAACAAGCCTATGAGTATTAACATTGCCACAGCAACTATTTTCACGAGGAGTACTCCAACTATTTACGCCCACATAGAAGGCCTGTCGTCAGCGACGGCTCAACGAAGTGAAGCGATTTTTAATGTGCTTGTTAATGGAATCCTACTGCGGTGAAAAATATATATAAAAATCTCCTACAGCCAGTATACCTTTTGATAAAGAGTATTTTATCCCCCTCCCTTTTACCAGGTTATATATAAACACTGGCACAAAAAATACTATGAACATCAACAGCTCCACAGGGAAAAAGATAAAAAGCGTAGTAGCAATTTCTTTTTCTTTAAAGACTAAAAGAGCTGTCAAAACTCCAATTGCAAAGAACAAGTTGACAAGCAATAGAATCTTAAAAGCCGATTTTGCTTTGTTCAAAACTTCCTCGTTAGTCATTAATACCCCATACATTTAACGCCGTTAGCATGGGCCGTAGGTAACTGGCGGATTTTGTGCGGCTCTTTGCACAAAAGGTGAAAGTTGCCGAAGGCGAGCATGCCTAACTTTGTTAGTACGTTATTATGATTCATCATTGTTAGCATCCCTAATAGAATCTAGTTCAGCTATCTTTCTATCAAATGACTTTCGAATTTCTCCGAATATTATCGAAACATTCTTGTTGTCATCCTCTGTAATATGTAGGATCTTCCCTTCTTCAGCAAATATATTGTTAATTAGATCTTCGTTAAACTTCTTATGGTATTCCATCGTAGAAAGACCGGAATAGATATCAGTTCCATAAAGCATAGTCCCCTCAAACTCATCACATAAATATTTCAGTTTGGTCAGAAAATCTGCATAATTTTGTATTCTCTGGAAGCTGGATGCCAACAAGCTTTTGCAGATATAAATCTCAGACCGAGAATCATTCCAATAGCAAATCTCAACTCCTTGGCATTCATCAATTGATATCTCAGCATCTTCGGGCCGCCTTAAATCGAATAACCCTTGTCGAATTGAAGTTTCTTGGCGAAGAAACTCCTTATAAAGCAGGATAACTGGGCCAACTTCTTTAGTTCTTGCCATTTTTGATAGTATATAGGCCATTTCAATAAGCCCTTTATCGAATGACTCTACCCATCCCAAATGTGGTTTTATGCTGAAGCTAGAAGGGTTATTAAGCGGGAAGCTAGATGAGTAATATCCTCTTATTACTTTGTCAGAAAAATTTGTCGAAATATGATCTGACAATTCCACCTTCATTTCATTGAAGTGCTCGACATATTCCTGTCGATGCTTATAGAAGTTTGAGAAAGTATTTTGTTCTATAGCCTTCTCAATCTGAAGAGTCGTTTGAGCAGATCGGTGAATGGCCGCCATGACCCCTAATATCGCAATACATGCAGCCAATATAGCGAGAGGAACTTTTGAAACAGTAAAGAGACCATGGTTAAAACCAGAAAAAGAGAGGTCGAATTCTAGGTTTGAATTAAAGACAATAACCACAAAGCATAACAGAGCCAATGTAGGAAGAACTGTAAATGTAATCCTAAACAGAGGAACTGAACTAAGTCTAATTTTCGGATCTATTTCAACAATACTTTTCTTCAACTTACTTACTCTCAGATGGTACTGAATTAGTGCTAACAGTTTATTCTACGTCGCTCCGACGTCTTTTCAGGCGACGTCTTTACGACTCAATTTTAAAGGCAGCAATCATCTCGCCTCCAGCTTAGTTGGTCAATAAACATTGCCTTTTTATGCGCCTTACACAAAACCCAACACTTCTAACCTTTTGAATACGTCCAGTTTTTCAATGTAATCCAAGAGCACCTAACCTAAAACTTTAATACCTCCATAATTTTTACCAGGTTTTATCTGTGAAAGACGCCGTTTCTAGTCTTCTAACCAAACCATACAAGCCCCGATACTAAGTCGCGACCTTTTGTGGCCTTTATAACCAAAGCCTAATCGAATATATAAATGACCAAAGGCCACAAGGGGGAGCAAAGGGGGTGGAAGGGGCCTCCCCTTTGAAGGAAAAAAATCAGGCGATAATCTAGAAAATTAATAACAATTCAATTAGAACCAAGGGGCGAAGTAATCATTCTGTTTTTGAGTTTACACAGTGCAGTTGGGCAGGATACTAGGGGGTATCAAAAATTAGGTCATAGATCATCGCTACAGCTGCTCCTGAGTAAACTAGGGTGTCGGCTATCGTTACACGCCGCTCTTTGCCATCCATGGCACCGCGTCATACCGTACATCCTGTACATACCCGCTCCTGAGAAACTAGGGTGTCGATTATCGCTACACGCCGCTCTTTGCCATCCATGGCACCGCGTCATACCGTACATCCTGTACATACCCGCTCCTGAGAAACTAGGGTGTCGATTATCGCTACACGCCGCTCTTTGCCATCCATGGCACCGCGTCATACCGTACATCCTGTACAT
>JBALXQ010000066.1:0-27620 GCA_036960565.1 Bermanella sp. | reverse complement strand
GCCAAAAATCATTAGCAACACAGACCAGTGTTATTTTCTGGCCCTGCTGTAAACATTCAAGACAACCTAATAACACCTCTAATTGCGAGTTTTGCATATTACAGCCCTCGCACTGTGTGAATTTTAAATTCCACGGAGCCGTTCCGCCAAAAATCATTAGCTACCGAAGCAAGGGTCATTTGCTGACCCTGCTTCAAACACTCAAGACAGCCTAATAACACTTCTAGCTGTGAGTTTTGCATTTTCTTCTTTCCTATATCGTTAACTTAATGACAAGGGCAAACTGCGTAAGCGCTTACCCGTGGCGGCAAACACAGCGTTTGCAACAGCAGCAGCCACAGGCGGCACACCAGGTTCACCCACGCCCGTTGGGGCTTGATCACTTGTTACGATGTGTACTTCAATTTCAGGGGATTGCGCCATGCGCAACACGGGATAATCGTGAAAATTACTTTGCTGAACCTTGCCATCTTTCAAGGTTATTTCACCATAAAGGGCAGCACTTAGCGCAAAAATAATTCCACTTTCCATTTGTGCTTTTACTATGTCAGGGTTTACTACAAATCCGCAATCCACGGCGCAGGTTATTTTGTGGATTTTGATTTCATTATTCTCAACTGAAACCTCAGCCACTTGCGCAACGCTTGATTCAAATGAGTTATGACAAGCCACACCGTGAAAATGCTTACTCGGTAATGACTTACCCCACTGACTCTTTTCAGCCGCCAGCTTAATCACACCGTGCAATTTAGGGTTGTTTTTTGTGTGCGCCAAACGATAGGCCACGCTGTCTTGTTTTTGGCCTTGGGCCACTTCATCCATCATGCCTTCTTTAAAGAAGCCACTAAATGAATGCCCCACTGAGCGCCAGAACCCAACAGGTAAACCAGGGTCTACGGTGACGTGCTGAACATCTTTATTGACAGCGTCATAATCTTCATACAAGCCTTCCACACTGGAGTGATCCACCGTTAAGCCATTAAATAAGCCATAACCACGCTTACTTAACCAATCTACTAAGCCATTAGGGATGAAGCCTGGGGCTTTGCCATCGACTACTTCGTCTAGGGTATAAGGCATGATATTGGGGCCAGCACGCTGTGCGGTCCAGCTTTCAATCATGCCGTCTTTACCTACGCCGACTTCAAAGCGCGCCAAGGAAGCTGGGCGATAAAAATCATGACGGGTATCGTCTTCACGGCTCCAAATAAGCTGAATCGCCAAGCCACTGGCTTTTGCAATTTCAGTGGCTTCGGCAACAAAATCTGAATTAAAACGACGCCCAAAACCGCCGCCTAAAAAGGTCGAATGCAGAGTCACGTCATCAATAGATAAATCACAAATACGCGCGGCTAGGCCACGGGCAACATCTGGCGTTTGGCAACCTACCCAAATATCGCAATGACCGCCTTCAATTTTCACGGCACAGTTCATGGGCTCCATAGTGCTATGAGCAAGATACGGTGCCCAGTATTCAGCGCTATAGACCTTGCTGGCTGTTTCTAAACCATCCTTACCTTCACCTTCTTCAAATGCGTCTTCTGTGTCACCCAAATTTAGCGCATCTTCAAACCATTTTTTACCGGTTGTCGACGAGAAGCTGGCCAATTTTTCAGGTTCATTCCATTCAATACTTAAAGCCAATGACGCTTGTTTGGCTTGCCAATAACTGTCCGCTACCACAGCCACACCATTATAAATGGTAACAATCTTCTTAACGCCAGCCATGGCCAAAGCCGAACTATCATCTACCGATTTTACCGTGCCACCCGCCACAGGGCATCGCACTAATACCGCACGATGCAAACCTGGAAAGTCCACGTCTAAACCAAACTGAGCAGTACCGGTACTCTTAGCAACACCATCTAAACGAGGCCTATCTTTGCCCATGTATTTAAATTCGTTAGGGCGCTTTAAAGGCGCTTCATCAGGCACACCCAATTTTGCGGCCACTACCACGAACTCGCCATACTCAAAGGCTTTGCCTTTAGCAAAAACCTGAGCATTTTCAGTGGTTAATTCTGTTACGGGTAAATTTAACTGCTGGGCTGCCGCATCTAAAATAGCGGCTCGAGCATTCGCTGCCGCTTGGCGTAATGGCTTAAAGCTCACACGCATACTGGTGCTGCCACCCGTGGCCTGAAAACCTATTTCAGGGTTTTCGTAATCACTTAGTGGGCCCACATGGTGTACGTGAATGGCAGAAGGCTCTACATCTAACTCTTCGGCAATTAACGTGGTTAAACCGGTATAAGTACCCTGACCCATTTCACTACGCGGCATGTAAAAGTGCACTTGGTTATCAGGGGTGATTTGCAAAAACGCATCGGGCTGAAAGTCTTTATCACCTACTTTAGGCATGCCCGCGGTGGCACATGCAGACAGCGGCAAACCAATCATTAAGCCCCCACCTAGCATGGTGGAATTTTTCAAGAAAGAACGACGAGAGCTCAATGGCCCAACTGAGTGCTGACTCATACCCTGTCCTCCTTGGTAGATACGGCTGGCTCAAAGATATTTACCCCACCATTTTGGTTAGGCTGCGGATCTGATTGATGAGCTAGCCCTGATTTAAACGCCGCACTTTGAATGGCCTTTTTAATACGCGGATAGGTTCCACAACGGCATATGTTACCGCTCATGGCTTGGTCAATTTCTTCACTAGAGGGGCTTGGGTTACTGCTTAGCAATGCCGTGGCACTGATGAGCTGGCCCGATTGGCAATAACCACATTGTGGCACGCTGGCTTCCACCCAAGCTTGTTGTAATATGGATAACATTTCAGGGTTACCCACCCCTTCAATAGTGGTGATTTTCTTATTGGCAACCGCGGCTACGGGTAAAATACAGGTTCGCGTAGATTGGCCATCCACCAGCATGCTGCAAGCACCACACAAACCCATGCCACAACCAAATTTACTGCCTTTAAGCTTAAAATGATCGCGTATAACCCATAACAGGGGTGTATCGCTGCTGGCGTCAAACTGTACGGTTTTGCCATTTAATTCAAATGTGATCATGTAACCCTCGTCTCAAGCGCTTTTATAATAATTGTTTTGGCTTGTAATTGAATTTAACAAACTGCTTTAGGCTGTCGCGATTACTCATATAAAACACCGCTCAGCGTTTATTTTAGTTGGCCTATTGGCTTAACCAAGTTCTACCATGTGAAACCTGCTGCTATTTACATGGATGATGCACTTACTTTACCCTATAGGGTATACCCCACAGTCAATAGCCATAAGTGCTTTACGAGAAATAAATGCTAATAGGCGAACTGGCCAAGGCCACACAGACCACCAAAGACACCATTCGTCATTATGATGAACTGGGTTTGTTAATTAGCAATGCACGCCAAGCAGGCAGCCGCATTTACAAAGAATTCAGCGATGAAAACATCGAGCGCCTTGAAACCATTCGCATGGCCAAGTACATGGGTTTTACCCTAGGTGAAATTTCCCAACAAATTGAAGACTACTATTCCGGCAGTATTTCTCAGCCAGAACAGGTGAGCATGCTTAAAGAGCGCATGGCCGATATAGATAAAAAAATGAAAGAGCTGCAAGGGGTAAAGCAGTTCTTATTCAATAAAATAAAGTTTATTGAAGAGTCACCCGTCGAGCCCAACCAAGAAGATTGCCTACACTTAATGCGCGAAAGCCAAGACGCGCAGTAACCTGAACCCTTTAAAATATCGTAAGAGAGAGAATATGAATAACTGGACCGTATATTTATCAGGTGAAATACACACAGATTGGCGCCAACAATTAGAAGACGGCGCTAAAACCCATAATCTACCCATTACATTTGTGTCGGCAGTCACTGATCATGAAAGCAGCGATGCGGCGGGTGATGTTATTGGAAATGAAGAAACTGGCTTTTGGCGCGATCATAAGTCTTCAAAAGTGAACTCGATTCGTACTAAAAACATGATCGAGAAATGTGATATTGCCGTTGTACGTTTTGGTGACAAATACAAACAATGGAATGCAGCCTTTGATGCGGGATTTTGTGCCGCTTTAGGCAAGCCTTACATCACTTTGCATGATGAAAGCATTATCCACCCTTTAAAAGAAGTAGATGGTTCTGCTATGGGCTGGGCGCAAACCCCAGCGCAAGTGGTCGAAATTTTGAAATACGTCACCACGGCTTAATATTCGTTAGTTTTTTAAACATGGCCACCCTACTTTCATGGGTGGTCTCGTTTTATTCCTTTAAATTCCCGCTCTTTTATTAACCACCCCTTTTTTCTTAGCCCTGATAATTTCTGACTAAACAGTAAAAAATGTATTATTTTTCTTGTTTGTCATAAGAAATTACTATCACACTTTTTAAGTGAAAATTTGTGCTAATTTCCCTTTAAAATAATCAAATAGGCTTTTAGATCAATCTATTTCATTCTTAATGGGAATTTAGGGCTCAGCACGTTGACATGTATCTAAAGCCGCATATACTTTTATCAGCTTGAAAGTACGCCTAAAACTTATGCACATTTCGTTGTCTATTTATTGTCTTCGGCCTGTAAATCATAATTAATAGCAAAACTTCCAGCGTTAAATGGCCTTATCAGGCTTTAATTACTTTGATTTATAGGAATAACATTATGTCTACTACTACTGGTACAGTTAAGTGGTTCAACGAAGCTAAAGGTTTTGGATTCATCGAGCAAGAAAACGGCCCTGACGTTTTCGCTCACTTCCGTGCTATCACTGGTTCTGGTTTCAAAACTTTGACTGAAGGCCAAAAAGTACAGTTTACTGTTACTCAAGGCGAAAAAGGCCCACAAGCTGAAGAAATCGTTGTTCTTTAATTAGAAAACGATCCATCCCACGCCGTTTAGTGATAAATAGCGTGTGATAATGAAAAGGCAAACCCATGGGTTTGCCTTTTTTTATGCCCAGGGAAGGGCTGTATCTTTATTTTGTAGGGAACAAAAATAAAGGTATGCCAGAACACACTACTTTTTTGATTCACCCCTCGTGACTATTTCTGCTCTTTATCCCTATATTGCCTAGGTGTTAAGCCATACCAGCGCTTAAAAGCTCGGTAAAAATTACTGTGCTCGGTAAACCCCAATAAATGACTAATTTGTTGCAATGAATACTTGGGCTGCAATACATAATCCATGGCCATGGTTTTACGGGTGTGATCTACCAGTGCCACAAAGGTCCAACCTTCAGCTTTTAAGCGGCGTTGAAAGGTACGCTTGCTCATATTTAACTGCGAAGCAATGTTTTCAATATGAGGCTCTTGGTTAACCAGCTCGCTTGCAAACAACTTAATAACGATATCCGTCAGACTAGATTCCTCTAAATCCTTAATAGATTGATCCAGCTCCCCATCGTGCATGCGCGATATGGTTTTATTGCCTATTGGCGAGGGTCGCACATAATCGCCACGGCTAAAGAGTATGGAGGTATGAGCTTGGTTAAACTTTAATGGGCAGCGAAATTGCTCATCATAAGGCAGCCTATCAATGGGCTCAGGCTGCATGAAACAAACCTCAAGAGGCTTCACTTCCATTTGTGCCGCCCAACAAATGGTGGTCATCATGATCGCTAAGGCCCCATCAAAGCCCTGATAAGCTAACGGTTCCAGATTACCTTCCACGTGAATGTTCAAGCGATAGCCTTGTGGCTCTTCACTAAGATTAGCGTTCATAGCCTCGCCAATAATGCGCTGATAACGAATGAGCCTTGCCAAGGCCTCTTCAATATTCTCACTGGCCAAAATACCGTAACTAAAGGTATTGAATACACTCACCACTGGGCTAGTAGACATGAGTAGGCCTATGGCAGGATTAGCAGACAAACGGCTCGCCTCGTGCCATAGGCGGCTTAGGTCATCCTGCTTAAAGCCATTACGACTATCGTTAAGCGCTTCTAAATCTAGCCCCACCGACTCAAATAATTCAGCAGGGTTAAGCTTGGCAGCTTCAAAGGCATACACCATTAAACGTACCCAAGTCGCCGCCATGTCCTGCGAGGATCTCACTGATAGACCTTGATCATTAAATTTTGCTCGCTCTACACTGGGTTATTAAAGTGGATAACCTCAGCATACTAGGCAATTTGGCACCGAAAGACTAGTCATTGGCATACCATGATGAAGCCATAACCCCGATCGAACTCTACAATTTTTATACTTCCACACACTTAAGCGCCTCGCTTGGCCTCACAATAATAAGAAGGATGAATATGTCTGACATTGATACAAGTACTGAATTTGATTACGACCAGGTGATAGTAGGCTCAGGCTTTGGCGGCTCGGCCAGTGCGTTACGTTTAAGTGAAAAAGGCCACCGCGTATTAATACTTGAAAAAGGCAAACGTTGGAGCGATGAAGAACTGCCTAAAACCAGCTGGAATGTAAAACGCTATGTATGGCTACCTTTCATGGGTTGTCGTGGTTTGTTTCAAATTGCTCTAACTAAAAAATTCATTGGCTTGCATGGCGCGGGCGTGGGTGGCGGCTCACTGATCTATGGCAACGTACACCTCATTCCAAGCGATGAAGTATTTAATTCTCCAAGCTGGCAAGCCAGTAATAAAAACTGGAAAGATGACCTCTTACCGTTTTACGGTTTGGCGCAACGCATGATTGGCGTCGCTAAAAATACCTATGAAAATAAAGCCGACCTTATTCTTAAAGAAGTGGCTGAAGAGATGGGCAAAGGACACACCTACGATACCGTCAACACAGGTATCTTATTCCCCAAAAAAGATGAAGTGCCCGACGCCGAAGTGGTAGGCGCCAAGCGTGGTGACCCTTATTTTAACGGTGACGGGCCTGAACGTAATAGCTGCAACTACTGTGGAGCCTGCATGGTGGGGTGTCGCAACAACGCAAAAAACACCTTGGTTAAAAACTACCTGTATTTTGCCGAACGTAATGGTGTAGAGATTCGTGCCGAAAGCAAAGTGATGCGTATTCAACCGCTAGGTGATGGCACAGGCAAGGACGGTTATGAAGTAACCGTTAAAGATATTTCCAATTATTTCCGCAGTCGAACCTACACTATTAAAACCCGCGGTCTAGTATTGTCAGCTGGTGTTATGGGTACCGTGCCGCTATTGCTTAAACAAAAAATGGTGGATAAAACCCTGCCTAATATTTCAGATGAGTTAGGCAGTAAAGTTCGCACCAACTCTGAAACATTAATTCCTGTGAGCACACGCTTAAAAGACGAAGATGGCAAAAAAATTGAAACCTGGCAGGGCCCTGGCATTTCGACCATTTTCTCTCCCGATGATGAAACCAACATTGAGATTGTGCGTTACAGCAAGGGCTCAGACTTTGCCAACATGGGCATGGTATTAATGCCACTTACCGATGGCGATACTATTTTACCGCGCCCGATTCAGCTATTGGTTAATATTCTAAAAAACCCAGTAAAAGCCGTGCGCGGTATGTTTCCCTTTACCACCGCCAAAATTACCGTGTGGTTATTGGTGATGCAGAAAAAAGAGGCGTTTGTGCATTTTCAATATAAACGCCGTTGGTATAAAGGCTTTATCAATAATTGGGAAGCTGTGCAAAAGGACGGCGATAGCCCACTCACGGCTTTCTTCCCCATCGCCCAAAAAGTAGCGCGCATGTTTGAGAAGAAGTCCAAAGGAGACGCAGTCAATATCTTAGGTGAGATAGTGGCCGATACACCCATTACCG
Organism: Bermanella sp.; assembly: GCA_036960565.1. Classification (GTDB taxonomy): domain Bacteria; phylum Pseudomonadota; class Gammaproteobacteria; order Pseudomonadales; family Oceanobacteraceae; genus Bermanella. The sequence goes on along the minus strand of JBALXQ010000066.1, from coordinate 19,952 downwards.
CACACATCATGAGCGGTGTCGCCATGGGTTCTGATGCTTCAAACGGGGTTATTGATAAAACAGGGGAAGTGTTTGGCTATGAAAATTTACGTGTGCTCGATGGCTCTATTATTCCCGGCAACATGGGCGTGAATCCATCTTTAACCATTCTTGCCCTTACTGAGCATGCCATGAGCAAGCTGCCAGTCTTTAACCAAGAGCGAGCGGACAAGATTAAACCGGTGTTGTTTAGTTCGATGCTAGAGGGCCAAGTATCCGCACTGGATGGAACGGGTGATCTTTGTCAGAAAATAAAAATGATGGACGCAAGCGAGGTTAAAAAAGCCTAACTAGAATATTTTCCCACTCTAAGAAGACCCTTGTAAGTCACACCTCGGGGTCTTCGATTTCCTACCATTTTTCATTTCAGTGCCTTTCACCAACCCAACTGGCTTATCGTGCCATTGACCCTTAAACACACCACTCATTTGGCATTCAAAGACAATACATGGCACCCCAGGATAATGCCCTGTTCATACTCAAGGCCTAAAATTTCTGACATATATACGTTTTAGATGTTGAGGTTTTTATGGCGGTTAACGAATTTGATTTTGACCAAGTTATTATTGGGTCTGGTTTTGGAGGCTCTTGCAGCGCATTACGCTTAAGTGAAAAAGGCCACAAAGTATTGGTTTTGGAAAAAGGCCAGCGCTGGAAAGATGAAGATTTCCCTAAGACCAATTTAAATTTAAAGCGCTATGTTTGGGCACCTTTACTGGGGTTAAAAGGTTTAAATCAGGTATCTCTCACTAAAAAGTTCATTGGCCTTCATGGCGCTGGCGTCGGCGGTGGCTCTTTGGTGTACGGTAATGTGCACCTTATCCCGAGCGATGAAGTCTTCAACTCGGATAACTGGCAAGCCAGTAACAAACACTGGAAAGAAGATTTATTGCCTTTTTATGGGCTAGCACAACGTATGATTGGCGTGGCGAAAAGTACCTATGAAAACTCAGCCGACCTTACTCTTAAAGCCGTCGCCGAAGATCTAGGAAAAGGTAGCAGCTATGACACAGTCAATACCGGCATTTTGTTTCCGTTAAAAGATAAAAATGGAAAAGAAAAACTAGGTGAAGAACGGGGTGACCCTTATTTCAATGGCGATGGTCCGCAACGAAAAAGTTGCGAATATTGTGCTAACTGCTTAAGCGGTTGTCGCCACAGCGCCAAGAATACCTTGGTTAAGAACTATCTGTATTTTGCAGAACGCAATGGCGTAGAGGTGCGCGCAGAAAGTAAAGTGACGCGCATTCAACCACTAGGTAATGGCACAGGCGAAGACGGTTATGAGATTACCATTAAGGACATTTCTAATTATTTTCGTAGCCGCATTTACACCATTAAAACCCAAGGTGTGGTGTTATCGGCAGGGGTTATGGGTACCGTACCTTTATTGCTTAAGCAAAAAATGGTGGATAAAACGTTACCCAATATTTCAGATGAATTGGGCCGAAAAATACGCACCAATTCAGAAACGCTCATTCCAGTAAGCACTCGTCTCAAGGACGCACAAGGCAAAGCAATTGAAACCTGCGAAGGCCCCAGTATTTCCAGCATCATATCACCTGATGATGAAACCAATATTGAGATTGTCCGCTATGGCAAGGGTTCTGACTTTGCCAATATTGGCATGGTAACTATGCCTTTAACCGATAACAACGGCCCTTTACCCCGTGTAATTCAAATGCTGTTTAACATAGTTAAAAATCCCATTAAAGCCATTCGAACCTGGTACCCACTGGGTAAAGCAAAAAATACAGTATGGTTATTGGTCATGCAGAAAAAAGAAGCGTTTGTGCATTTTGAATTTAAACGCCGCTGGTATAAAGGCTTCATTAACGACTGGGAAGCGGTACAGAAAGAAGGAGATAGCCCGCTTACCGCTTTGTTTCCTATTGCTCAAAAGGTGGCGCGCATGTTCACCAAAAAAACCAATGGTGATGCTTCCAATATACTGGGGGAAATTGTGGCCGATACTCCTATAACCGCACACATAATGAGTGGCGTGGCCATGGGGTCAGATGCGTCTAACGGCGTAATTGATAAAACTGGCAAAGTATTTGGCTATAAAAATTTACGTGTGCTGGATGGTTCTATTATTCCGGGTAATATGGGTGTGAATCCATCTTTAACCATTCTTGCCCTTACTGAGCATGCCATGAGCAAGCTGCCAGTCTTCAACAAAGAGCGAGCAGACACAATAAAACCTGTGTTGTTTAGTTCTATGTTAGAAGGTCAGGTATCCCAGTTAACGGGGAGTGGCGATCTTGCCACAGAAATTAAGCTTAAAGATGTGAGCTAGAAATACAACCCAAGCATGCCCATAAAATTCTGGCATGCTTGTTTAGCTATTTTAGTTTTTTGCGGATACGGCTTAAGGCTATTGGCGTAATTCCTATATGCGAGGCAATCATTTTTAAGGGAATATTATCTTTAAGTTGTGGATTATTCTCTAAAAACTGTAAATAACGCTGCTCGGCACTTTGCTGTACAAAGGCATATTCACGTTCTTCTTTTTTTATAAATAGAGTTTCTAATAAACTATTATAAGACTCTAAAAATCCCGGTTTCGATTTCATTTTCTCGAAAAACTCATCCCAATCAAATTCAAAACATAAAACATCACTCAGCGCTTCAATGCTAAAAAGTGCCGCTTTCTTTCGAGTCATAGCGCGAGTCGAACCAGCTATGCTCGGTGCACTGGCAAAAGATTGGGTGAATTCTTTGCCTTCAACTGAGACACTCATAAAACGTACAAATCCCTTCACTAAAAAAAATAGCTTAGGGGCCAGCTTGCCCTGGCTAATTAATAACTCACCTTCTTTATAATGTTTAAGCTCACCTTTTAGCCCAAACTTTTCAAAACTTTCAATTTCTAAATTACCATCTGGCCCACTAAAATAGCCAACAAAGCTTTCCTGTTGTGATTGTATATTCACGCTTCCCCCTAACCACTTCCATGGCTGCTCTCATAGCCTAAATGGCAAATTTTGGCTGCCTTGAAATCAAGTACAATGCCAGAAGCGTCAATATTAAGCCAGGCATGCTAAACAGCACAGAACTAAGATCACCATCCTCAACCATCAATAAATAAAACTGAGGCAATGCCACTAATATGGGAATCAAATAGGTAAAAGCCAAAAGCCGATTAGGCCCTACTGTTTGAACCAAATACTGCTGCAAGAAAAAAGTGGCCATAGTGGTAAATATGGTTAAGTACAATAATATTTTCCAAAAATTAAAATCTTGCCAGGCTGTATCTTCAAATGATGAAAACAACAAGATAATAGGAAGTAAAATAATACTGCCACATACCATAATATAAAAAGAACCTAATACCGCGGGCACTTGGGTGCCCCATTTTTTAACCAGCGTCACATGCATAGCTAAACTGCAGCAAGCCAACAAGAAAATAGCATCACCACTGTTTATATTTTCCAAATTTGAAGAGGTTGAATGCAAGGCTAACAATATCCATACGGCACCCATAATCCCCAATAAAAAGCCAAAAAGTTGATGCTTAGGCGTAACCACTTTTAGCCCAACAAAGGTAAACAGCACACTCACCACTGGCACCAAGGTATAAATAATCGAAGTATGTAATGGACTCGTGGTTTTTAACGCTGTAAATAATCCCACAAAAAAAAGCACTAGAAATAAGCTAATAAATCCATATTGGATGAAAATCTTTACACTTAAACCTTTTACACCCAAACTTTCTTCACTAAAAGAAGCCCATTGATAGAAGACAAAGGGCAGCATTAAAATGCTACCCAAAATGAATCGAAGTGCTGTGCCCACTAATGGGCTCGCAAAGGGCAATAAGGCCTGGGACACCGCAAATGAAGAAGCCATCAGGCTCACCCATAAAAGCAAGGTGGCATTTTGATAAAAAACTTGTTTCACAAATTATTCCTCTATTTTTTAGCTAGAAGATCGAGAAACAAATTTTGAGAATAAAAATTTCGACACGGCAATATCTACATCTAGCTCATACGTGTCTATTAAAATTGAATGCAGCTGAGAAGCCGTTTTTATGATGGTGGTATGAGTATCACCATCGCGAATTTGATGCAGCTCCCCATTGCGAAGCGACTGGATGTTATTAAAATATTTTCGACATACCACTAGATTATTTACAAAAGCCGCATTAGGAGATTGATGAGAATAAAAGTGTCCGAGCATACAATCGGATTCGGCATGTTGCTCAAGTGTAAAGGTGTATAGCGTAAAGAAGTCTCCATCTTTAAATATTTGGTAGCAATATTCTCCCTTTGCATTATTAATAATACGGTAGCGAGCATCCCCTTGGTCTTGATCTAAGCCCATTTCCATTTTAACCGGATAGCGAGCGCCAAAGTGTCCAAATCCCACATCTACAATATAATCACTGCCATTAAGGTTCACGATCATCATGCGATGGGTACGAGGGGAATCTACGTCTTGGTTATACACCACTCTTGCTAACAATAGGCGAACATCAAAATCTTGTTCCGCTAAGACATTTTGCAATAACTTATTGTGTTCAAAGCAATATCCACCTTTATGCTGCCTTACTATTTTATGAAAAATATCGGTTATTTCTAAGGAAATACTTTGCCCCAATACCACCGCCAAGCTATTAAAACTGTATTTGGCAATGTGGGCACTTTGTATCGATTTTAGAAATTCAATGTCTCGTTCTTCAAAAGGAATATTTAAATCTCGTAAATATTCAGTGCTCATTTGTGGCATGTTTAAAGTGTCTGTCATGGCGTTAGCTTCATTCATATCATCAGTTAATGACGCTAATATATAGTAAGCACTGAGCTTTGTAATAAACCTAGGTTTAGTCTTGGTGAATTTATTTGCCTGCAATAAAAACTACAGATCACTAAACCTAGGTTAAGGCTTAGCCCTTTTTCCATGACTACACTGCATTCCAATCTTGAAATAACCAACACAGGAAAATGTCATGCGAATTACCGTATTTGGAGCAGCTGGAAACGTGAGTAGTCGAATTGTTCGCGAAGCCCTAGATCGTGGCCATGAAGTCACAGCCGTCATGCGCAACCTTAATCGCGCACATGAATTGCCCAAAGGCGTAAAGGCAGTCGCGGGTGATGCCAGTAAGGTTGAAGACATACGAGCCTTAGGCGCTGGCCAAGACCTGATCATTACCGCCACGCGCCCACAACAGGGCCAAGAGCACGAACTGGCAGAGATCACCCATGCATTCATGGCTGCACTAAAAGGCAGTCCTGTACGACTACTTTTAGTGGGTGGTGCAGGCGGGTTAGTAGTGCCCAACTCACAAGGCCGCCTAGTAGTAGATGACCCTCAATTTGTGCCTTTAGCCTGGCGGGACATTGCGGTGGCCTGCACCGAGCAACTGGAGATATGCCGCAACAGCAACTTAGTAAACTGGAGCTATTTAAGTCCAGCGGCAAACCTAGCCCCTGGAGAGCGCACTGGGCAATTTAGGTTAGGGCTTGATGAATTGATCCTAGATGAACTAGGCCAATCAAGTGTTTCCATGGAGGATTTAGCCGTGGCCATGCTCAATGAAGCCGAACAACCGCAGCATATAAATCAACGATTTACAGTGGGGTATTAGTATTGAAATTGGGTTTGAAAATTTGAATAGTTATTATTAAAAAGTAAGCCTGAAAAGAGCAATACATATGAAGCTAATCATCTTTTTATGTATTGCCGCTGGCCCATATTTGATAGGTAATACCTAATCTTTTTTCGGCATCTTTTCCGCGCTGAGAACTGAAATATAAATACTTCCCATCAGGGCTAAAGGCTGGCCCGGTTATTTCACTTCCCTCCTGATTCACAACTTGTAGTAAGGGCTGCGCCTTACCATTGGCATCCAGTGAGACCAATTGCATGTCGCCACCATCTTCGGCCACTAACACCTCTCCCCAAGGGGTTGCGGTTAAATTATCCACACCACTTAAAATAGCATCTTGGGACTGAGCTGCATCGTAAAGTATTTGCAGTTCCTGGCTAACAACATCTAGCACCCAAATACGGTTATCACGCTTAGTGGCTAATATGATCAGGCCCCTTTGATACCAGATGCCTTCACCACCTCTGAATTTTTTAGCCTCAGGCACTTGGTAGCGGGTTCGGGTATTCATCAATATCTTATGAGGGCAGGCATTGCTCACAGGCTTCCAACTAACCTGATGTTGCTCATCAACACAGGCAACTTCCAGCACGCCATCTGTTAAATCGGGTAAGGCATTGGTGGGGGTAAAGCGATACAGACAACCGTCTTTTTCATCTTCGGTGAGATATAGCTGGCCCCGCTCTGGGTCTACTGCCACAGCCTCGTGTTTAAAATACCCCAGTGCAGCTTGCTTAATAGCCTGCTTTTTTCCAAATGGATCACACTCATAAACGGCGCCACAATCCACTTCTTCACAACTCAGCCAAGTTTGCCAAGGCGTGGCACCGCCAGCACAGTTACCTACCGTTCCCCAAAGAATAGAATAGGCATTATCCACAGCACCGCTTACATCAAATGAAATAGCCCCACAGCCACCGCTGGGGAAGTATTCCTCACTGTTGCTAACGTATACCCAGCCGCCCTCAGGCTTCGTAAAACAGGCCCCACCATCTGGGCTACCATGCCAGATATATTCCGTTTTTTTACCGTCACTTTTTTTTACGGTTTCATCCGATATAGCCACTATTTTAGACTTAAACCCCCTAGGCAAACGGATGCCATTTTCATCTGCGTCTTGTAGTGGCTCTTGTGGATAACCATTAGAAGAGAAGGCCTGGACATGGCTAAAAGTGGCCATATCCAGCAGGCCCGCACCTAGCGCCAGTACAGGGCCATCCTTTAAGGCATTAGTTAACAATTGTCGTCGTGAAATTGATTTGCTCATGTAACAAGCTTAGTTCAAAACGCCCGCTGAGCACCCCAAAAAAGCGTCATTTTTCGTCTGCTTTGACTAAACATGAGCCTCATCTAGCCTTAACAATAACCATGCCTAAAATATGGATGAGCTAGGGTTTATATGGCTAGCCTTAATAATTCATAACATCATTTTAGTGGCCAGTATTGTGGGCGGTTATTGTTAACATAAATGAGTCTATTATCTGGATAAACAGCTGTTTGAAAACCGTCATGCTACGCCTACTACTGATACTAATTAGCGTTTTTTACCTAGCACAGGCTTATGCCAGCCCCTTGGTGCTATTTGAAAAAGGCCAATATCGCTTGGCGCCTTTCATTTCTTATTTGGACATGGAGAACCAAGATTATTCCATTGAGGAAATTCTGGCTGGCGAATATGAATTGGCCTGGCAGAAAAACCAGGCAAACGAATTAAACTTTGGTTTCAGCAAGTCGGTCTATTGGTTAAGAATAGAATTAGAAAATCACAATGAATTAGTCCAAGACTGGGTATTCGAAATTAATTACCCCATGCTTGATCATGTAGATGCTTACGTGGTGAATGAGCAAGGAGAAGTAGAAAGCTATTTTTATGGTGGCGATCAAATTGAAGTGAAATACAAAACCATAAAACACCCTCATATTGTTTTTGCCGTATCCTTGCCTACTAACCATCCTCGGCAAGTTTATATTCGTATTGAAAGCCAAGGGGCGGTTCAAGTTCCCATTACACTTTGGCAATGGCAGGAATTTAGCTACTACTCACTGGTCTATTATCTGTGGCAGGGGATTTTTTATGGCATGGTATTAATCATGGCCCTGTATAGCTTTGTGGTTTGGCTATTTGAAAGGGAAGGCATTAATTTAAACTATGTTGTTTATATTCTATTATTTACATTATTTCAAATTAGTATTAATGGAATTGGATTTCAATTTATATGGTCTAATTATCCGGGATTAAATCACCTTATAACCCCCTTATCACTGGCTCTAATGCTGGCCTCTTTAAGCCTTTTTATTGGCGATTTTTTTGAGACTAAAAAATCTTCTCCCAAACTTCATACATTCTTAATACTCTCGTTTAATAGTTACATTGTAATGGCCATTAGTAATATTTTTATTCCTTATTACTTGGCTATTGAACTAGCATTCTTTATGGCGTTATTTGGAATTGTCAGCGTGATTGTAATTACCCTATACATGCTTAAAATCAATCATTCCAACGCCCGTTATTTCTCATTGGCTTGGCTGGTTTTCTTAGCCGGCGCCACCATGTTAGCGGGTAATAAATTCGGTCTTATCCCCATTACTATTTATAGCGAGTATGGCATGCAGTTTGGGGCTGCATTAGAAATGATGTTTTTATCATTGGCCCTTGCCGATCGACTTAGTAATAGCCAAAGAGATAAAATTAGCGCACAAGAAGAGTCTTTATTTCTGTCAAATCAGGTTCAACAAGCTAAAGAAAAAATATATTTAAACGAAACTAGAAATTTAAAAATCGAAAAAGAACATTCACAAAAATTAGAACAATTGGTAAATGAACGCACCAATGAATTAAACAGTGCCATGGAAAAACTCTCTCTAGCCTATGACAACCTGCAAACAATTAGTATTACAGATGCTCTAACTGAATTGAATAATCGTTACTATTTCAATGAACGTTGGCGTGTTGAGCATAAGCGTGCCATCCGAGAAAAAAGTGTACTTTGTATTATTATGCTAGATGTGGATCATTTTAAATTTGTTAATGATCGCTATGGCCATCCAGCCGGAGACCTTTGTTTAATTGAAGTGGCCAATTGCATTAAAAAACACGTGGCCAGAGAACCTGATATCGTTTGCCGTTATGGCGGTGAAGAATTCGTCGTTATATTACCGGGAACAGATGAAGCTGGCGCTTTACAAGTTGCCCAGTGCATTCGCAAAGCAGTAGAAAATTTGGTGGTAAATTGGGAAGGCCAGATTATTAAAATGTCTATTAGTTTAGGCCTGAGCAGCCTTGACCATAGCAATACTCAAACCCTAGATCGCCAGCATATGATTAATCAAGCTGACCAAGCTTTATATAAAGCCAAGAGTATGGGGCGAAATCAGGTGGTATCATTTAACAGTCAAAATAAATAATATCCCATAAGTAATTAAGTTAATTCTTTAGGAAAAAATTTTCTTAGCCCATACAGTAAGTCCTGCGGCGACACTGCCAAAGTGATCCCCATCTACGACCTCGATCATTCCTAATTTTTTCTCTATGGCTTGACGAATAACGGGAGACTGGGCCGAGCCGCCTGTCACGTAAATTAAATCGGGCTGGCAAGATGCTTGATTAATAGCCTCTTCCATTAGCATTAACATTTTATTGAGCGGCCGATGAATAGCGTGTGCGAATTGCTCACGACTGATATCGCGGTTCAAACCAGCTTCTATATAGCTCAACTCAACCGATGTAAATTCACTATTTGATAATGCAATTTTTGCCTGTTCGGAACTGCGCACTAGGTGGTGATTTTGTTTTTCATCACGTAGATTAATAAAGCGCTGAATTAAAAATGGGTCTACACAGTCTCTTAAAAGCTGTTCTAAATGAAAACCCGTTTGCTGATGATTAAACGTAGTTTGAGCGCCCACATCGTTGGTGCTCACCGCATTCCAATATGCTCGAGTTGGCATGTGCAGACCATTTTTTAAGCTGGACTCCATACCAAATAGTGGCATTAAATTCTTGCCAGCTAACTGAATATCAAGATCGTTACCGCCTATACGCTCACCGCTGTGGCCAAGAAAATCATTTTCGCGCAGCTCTTTATCTCTATGTCCCGGGCCCATACGCACCATGGCACAGTCGGTAGTACCTCCACCTACATCCACCACCAAAACTGTTTTATTTTCAGTAAGTCGTTCTTCAAAATTTAAACCCGCAGCAATGGGTTCAAACAAAAACTCAACCGATTTAAATCCGGCACGTTTGGCGGCAATTGTAAGAATATCGATGGCTTGTTTATTACTTTTTTCGGCATTCAAACCCTGAAAATTAACTGGGCGACCAATGACGGTATGATTAATACTGTCACCCAGAGCAGTTTCGGCACGCTGCTTTATTCCTTGCATCATGGCGGTGACGATATCTTCAAAAAAAGCTATGGATTCTGGGCGTAAACCACTGGCCCCTAAAAAAGACTTAGGAGATTTAACAAAGTAGCCTTCACTGGGCCAAGCAAGATACTGGTCAAACGCGTCTTGCCCCACAAACAAACTTTGCTCCTGACTATCAAAGCCCTCTTCAAGACGTACCCTTTGAGCACGGGCCAAAGGACCAGAGCGCAATTTAATAAAATCTTGCTGGGTTTGTTTATCACTAATGCGTAAACCCACCTGTTCACAGATCAAGTCACGATCTAGCGCATAAAGGGTAGAAGGCATAAACGCCTTGCCCTGTTCAATGGCTAAAAGCTCTATATCTTTCCCTACGGGTTCAGCTGGGCGCACCACACCCATGGCACAATTAGATGTACCGTAATCGAAGCCTGTGATCATGCTGGCACCTGTATTGAGAGCGCTATTTTTAAGGGGCGCGAAAATTATCACATTGAAAGGAATCTAGCCAGATCTTTAAAGGATGCATTAAAGGCCTTATCCGAATCGCACACTCTGTGTACAAAAGCGCTAGAAGAAGTGATATAGCAACAACAAAGAAAGAGAAATGTGGAAATCTGATGCACTCCAAAATGTCAGTACATCAGGGTAACTAGTAAAACTTACTTAATATCATAAACCACAAAACTGTAATCATATGGATTACCTTCGCTGGCAACATAATCATCACGGGATACTTCCTGCCACTGACTGAAATCCACTTCAGGAAAGTATGCGTCCCCAGCCACTTCAGCCTGAACATGGGTTATGTATAGGCGATCGGCTTGTGGTAATGCCTCCTCATATATACTGGCACCACCTATTACCATGATTTCTTCTACGCCATTAATAAGATTCACTTCTTTAGCCAGGTCGATAGCCGCTTGCAAGCTATCCACTACTTTCACCCCTTCAACGTTAAGTTCAGTATTTCGACTAATAACAATATTGGTACGATTGGGTAACGGGCGTCCAATGGAGTCATAGGTTTTACGCCCCATGATAATAGCCTTGCCCGTAGTGGTACGTTTAAAATATTTTAAATCTTCAGGTAAATGCCATGGCAATGTGTTGTTGATGCCCACTACACGATTTTGCGCAAAGGCCGCTATTAGAACAATTTTCATGGATATTCTCGGTACTTAAAAATAATGGCGCTATTTTAACTGAAATACAGCGCTGATGGCAGGGTGTGAATGTACACATAGTGGCTTAAGAGCTGGCACGGAATCGAGCTGGAGAGTAAAAATTAAAACAATTTTTTATTCACGTATTTAGGCCATAGTTCAGCATACAAAGCAGGGCTAAAATAGTCCCCTTGCACGCAATCACATCCCAAGGCCTGCATTTTATCAAGCTGAGATTGACTATTTACTCCAGTTGCCATTACCTCAATACCCATAGTATGGGTAATATCAATAATAATTTTGGCTATAGAAGACGCCCTTAAATTAAGGTAAGAACTCTGAACAAAACGGCCATCCAAACTTAAATAATCTACATCTATTTCCTTCAAATAGGTTAACGAGCTATAGCCCTTGGTAAACTCTCCAAGATGTACCGCCAGACAAATTCCGGGAATACACTTACTTAAATTCCTTAAAGGTTCGATATTGTCGATGGCCATGTTTTCGCTAACCTTAAAAACAATTTTTTCAGAGGCGACATTATAAAGAGCCATTTTTCGGGTAAGCATTCTTATGAAATTTTCATCTAGCAATTGCTTTTCACTTAACTCGATAAATAATTGCTGACGTGCATTCACATCACCCGCACCTGCCCAAATGCTAAATTGTGAAAGTGCAGCGTCAATCCACCAATTACCCACTTCGATAATTAAGCCACTTCCTTGCAGTAACCCCATAAAAACACTGGGCAATACTGTACCCGAACCAGGGTGTTTCCAGCGTAACAACGCACTCATACCACTAATTATAAAGCCACTACCCGTGTGGCAAGGTAAAAACTGTAAGAAGAATTCTTTGTTTTTTATAGCGTGCCTCAAACCCTCTTCTATATTTATGCGCGCCGTATTTTTTAAATTTAAAGCCTGTTCGTAAAAGCACAGGTCTAATCTATTATTTTGTTTTGCATGTTGAAGGGCAACACACGCTTGTTGATAAAATGCATTGGCGTCTTGCTTTCCTGGCTGACAAAGGTGGCCGCCAATACTAACGCTTAAATGATAAGGCGATTTGCATACCCGAATGTCTTTTTCAAAAACCCCTTGAATTTTTCGCGCCACGTTAGCGACAGTGGTTTCATCCTGAAGCCCTTCTAAGATGACTCCATACACTCCCGCGTGCAATCGCGCCAGACTATCGCTATTGCGCATCACACTGGCTAGCCTTAACTCTAGTTGCGTTAACAAGCCTTCACTTAAGGCATCACTAAACTCTTCAAGTAATGCTCCGTAATCATCTAAACTAACCAGTAAAATTCCGGTACAACAGCTATGCCGAGTAGCGCTCATGAGTGCATGCTTTAAGCGATCAAAGTACAAGCTTTGATGAATTAAGGGCTCATCGTTATTTTGATTATTAAGCAGTAATAAATGTTGGCTCTTTTGCTTTAACAGACCATCTAGCTGCATCCATAAACCCGCGGCGGTGCAATGCTCACAACTCACATAGGCATCTGCTCCCATGGTTAACGCTTCTTGCCCCAAATAAAGCTGAGCCTCATCTATCAGTACCAGCATCACCACATTGGAAAAATGTTTATTCAGGTAACGAACTTGGAGTAAGGCTTCATGTGGATTTCTGCGCATGTCTATTAGTAACAGCTCAGGGTTATCACTTAGCAGGCGCTGGCGTATTTCAACAAAGCTAACACTGCTCACCCAGCTAAATTCTGTAAGCCAAGATTTTAAATCTTGAGGCGATGAGGAATAAACATGCAGGGTTCGCTTGTCATGCAGTGCAATGGCGCGCTTTGCCATGTCAGGTTCCTTTGACTAGCCATTATTGCTCAGAGTATAGAGGTGATTATCAATAGTCGTTATTTTGCCTGAGTATTCAGCGTAAATATTGCAGGCTCATATGGACAATGAATAATCTCCACTGGCCGTGTCAGGTTCCTTTGACCAGCCATCATTGCTTTGAGTATAGAAGTGATTATCAAGAGTAGTTATTTTGCCTGCACTTTCAGAGTAAAAAGTAGAGGTGGGGGATATATGAAAAGCCCAATGGGCTTTTCATATTATTTAGCTTAAACCGAGAAGGGGTATTTAATGCTTTCGTGGTGCTGGTAATCGAGCACTTCAAAATCATCCATGGTGACCCAGGTCTCCAAATCTTTTAACGATTTAATATCGGGGTTAATAGACAAACGAGGTGAAGCAAACGGTTCACGCTTTAGCTGAACGTTTTGCATTAAATCTAATTGGTCTTCATAAATGTGAGCATTCACAATCTTGTGATAGGCAATACCAGGCTTATTGCCGGTGATTTGCGCCATCAGCGCTAAAAAGGTAAACACCTGAACCTGGTTGAAGTTCAAACCCAAAGGCACATCACAAGAACGCTGAAAACTGGTGAGGTGCAATGTATCACCCAATAACGAAAAGTTATGGGTATGCATACAAGGGCGCAAGCAGCCCATGTGGAATTCACCTGGGTTATAAAATGTCATGATCTCACCGCGGTCATCTACGCCTCGCGACAAGTTATCTACAATTTTCTTTAATTGATCAATGGTGCCGCCATCTGGCTTAGCCCAAGCTCGGCCTTGCACGCCATAAACGCGCCCCATATCGTCCTCGCCTTTACGGTGAGTATTGTTCAACCAAGAATCATTTAAGTTAGCGTTGGCATCCCAGGTTTTAGTGCCCAGCTTTCTAAAATCGGCAGCGTTATCATAACCACGAATATAGCCCAAAAACTCCGCAATCGCCGACTTAAAAAAGCTCTTACGGGTGGTGATCATAGGGAATTCGTTTTTATCAACCCGATACTCAAGGTCGGCGTTAATGACAGTTAAGCAACGCTTTCCAGTACGCTCATTTTCAATCCAAGTACCGGTATCGACAATGCGTTGGCACAAATCTAAATATTGCTTCATGTTTATTTACCTGCCAGCATATTTTGCTTGCCATAGGCTTTGCTTAAAATAAACGCCCCCACCACAACCATGGGCACACATAAAATTTGGCCACGCGTCATCCAGCCTAAAATATCAAAGCCAATGTGGCTGTCGGGCTGACGTACAAATTCCACCGTGAAGCGAAATACGCCATAGCCAATCATAAATACACCAGATGCGGCCATGGCCGGACGTGGTTTACTGGTAAATACCCAAAGAATAATAAACAGTACAAAGCCTTCCAAAAACATCTCATATAACTGGCTTGGATGACGCGGTAATGGTCCGCCCTTTGGAAATACCATGCCCCAAGGTCCGTCGGTTACTCGGCCCCATAATTCACCGCCAATAAAATTACCTAAACGGCCGGTTAACAATCCTAATGGCACCACTGGAGCGGCAAAATCAATGGTGGTAAAAAATGTCTTTTTATAACGGCGGCCAAATACAATACAGGCCACGATCACACCTAGTAGACCTCCGTGAAAAGACATGCCTCCTTCCCAAACGGCAAACAACCACAAAGGATCTTCAAGGAATTTAGGAAAGTTATAAAATAAGACGTAACCCATGCGCCCGCCCAGTACGACTCCCATGGCACCATAAAAAATAAGATCACTCACTTTATCTTTATTCCAGCCAGAACCTGCTTTGTTAGCACGATGCAGCAGCAAATAGTAGGCAGCAGCAAAACCCAGCAGGTACATAAGTCCATACCAGTGAATGCTGAGCGGGCCGATGCTAATGGCCACTGGGTCTATATTGGGGTATGTGAGCATAAACGTTTTATCCCTAGCGTTATTCTTTTAACTTGCTTCATTCAGAGTGTGTAAGTGCATAAATGTTCGCACTAATAAGTATTTATAAACTGTTACTTAAAAACTTCACCGCTACCATCACCAGCATGATCGCAAACAGCTTTTTTAATTTCTCAGCCGATAACTTATGAGCCAGATGAGCACCGAGACGAGCAAAAGGTACGCTCATGACCACAATGCCAATGAGCGCAGGCCAATAAACATATCCAAACGATTGCGCTGGCAATTCGCTATTGTCCCAGCCCACCACCATATTCGATATGCCGCCCACTAAAGCGATGGGGAAGCCGCACGCGGCGGCCGTGGCGACACTGCGCTGCATAGGGTGATTACACCAGGTGAGGTAGGGCACAGTAAGTGAGCCGCCACCAATGCCAAACAAAGCCGAAGCCCAACCAATGGCACCACCGGCCCCCATTAGACCAGCCGAAATAGGCAAGCTGCGAGTAGGCTTAGGTTTCAGGCCAAAGCCCATTTGGGCCGCCACTAATAATGCTGATATTCCAATCACAATTTGTAAGCTGGCACCGCTTAAGGAATCAGCGGTTAATACACCAAACATCGCACCAATTAAAATACCAGCGCTTAACCCTTTCACCACAGGCCAGTCTACCGCGCCTTTTTTGTTATGGCTGTACACAGAGCTTAACGAGGTAAAAGCAATGGTGGCCAAAGATGTGGCTACTGCCATATGGGTTAGCACAGAGGGTGAAAAATTCAGACTTTCAAAGGTAATGACCAATACGGGCACGATAACCAGGCCGCCACCAATGCCAAATAGCCCAGCCAGCAACCCAGCAAAGGCTCCCACCAATAAATAGGAAAGCAATAAAATCATCTAGCGCAACTTGTTAAACTGAAATTATGAGGGCGCATTATGAAGACTTTACCCACTTCTCGCCAGCTTCCTGATTGGCTTTAACCGCGACTAAGCTAGACTTGCAGCGCCAGACGGTTCACGTACAATCCGCCCATGTGTTTAATAAGCTTCCACTGGCAACCTGCCAGCCAAACGCCATTAGTAATGGTGGCCAACCGTGATGAATTTCATAAACGGCCCACTCAAGCCTCGCGTTTTTGGCCTGATTTACCTCATATTATTGCTGGCCAAGATTTAGAAGCCGGCGGTACTTGGATGGGTGCCACTCTTGATGGGCGCTTTGCGGCTCTCACCAATGTGCGTCAGGTACCCTCTCCTTTTGAGATAAACGAACAAGATAAAATATCCCGGGGTAGACTGGTATTAGATTACCTTGCAGATTTGCAGTCCCCTCAAGAATACCTAGCCAGCGTTCAAGAAATCGCACATTTGTGTGAAGGCTTTAATTTAGTGGTGGGTAACCGTGAGCAATGCTGGTACTTAGGCAACCGTAATGATCGAGGCCCAATAGCCCTGAAGCCAGGCTTATATGGTTTAAGCAACGCACAACTTGATAGCCCTTGGCCTAAGGCTGTTTATGCTAAGCAATCTTTGCAGGATTGGCTCAATCAACCAAACACCCCCTTATACCAAGCACTGCAACGCAAAACGCCTTATGCCCGGCACGAACTCCCCAGCACAGGCATCAGCATAGTCCTTGAAACGCTGTTATCTTCGCCCTTTATAGTTACTCCAGACTATGGAACAAGGGCCACCACGGCTTTGCAATTGCATAGCGACAGTATTCAATGGCAAGAAGTTAGCTATGACCCTAAAGGACAACAGACCCAGCTCATTGAGCACTCTTTTTAATAGCTAAAAGCCTTTATTTAAACAGTGTTCTTATAATTAAAATTTATTTAAGCGCAGCCAAAAATAACGTTAACCTCATTCTGATGTGCAACCCCCTATAACCGTCTGTTTTATAAGGGGTCAGCTTTACCGTTACTCAACATATATAGTTAGTCACCTAGCGTTACCAAACAAAACGTGAATTTCATCACAGAATCTTTAAAGCCCTGCCATACTTTATAATCATGGGTAGATCTGCTGCGTTATACAATCGTCGATGCCTAAGCGCCAGAGAAAACAAAGCTGGCGTAAAAAGTAATATAGAGACGCAAGGCATCAAACTTAAGCAAAATCATATTGTTATGATTTTAGTTGGCGCCTGTCTTGCTCTTTTTTACCTTGCGCTATTCATTAGCGGTAGTGCTCGCCCTGTTATTAGCCAGCTTGTTGCAAAAGAAAGCATTGAATACTGGCTATATGATGCCCCTGGAGAAGTGGTTGGTAATATAAGTTTAAAGTATCGAGATGAGCTAGATGCTCTCTACCGCAAGAATCAATTTCAAACTATTTGGATGGATCATTTTCAATTAACGCCTGCCGCTAAAGATCTGGTCAAAAGCCTTCAACACACGGCCAGCGATGAATGGAAAGCTTATGGATATCGTATAAGTAAATTGCAAACCGAGATATCCCGTTTGAGCAATCAACCCAAACATGCCGCAGCCATCGATATTCTGTTATCGGACGCTTATATAGATTACGCACAGCAGGTTCTGAATAACGAACTGTTGCCTAATACAGGCGAATTAGACCATCCTTCATTTAAAAAAGTCGCAGCTCCTCCGGCAACCCGTATTACCTCGCTTGATGTAATAAGCCTTTTATCCCAAAGTCTTGACCAAGGGAAGCTACATAGCCTAGTGAAAGGGCTTGTTCCGCAGCAGCCTGGCTACCAAAATCTAGCCAATGAGCTCGACCGCTATCAAAGTATTGCCGATAGTGGCTTGTGGTACCCGCTTAACGTAACCACCGGCCTAACTTTGGGTGATACTCACGCCCAGCTGCCTCGGCTACGCTGGATGTTAAAAGCGTATGGTGACTACCAACAAAGTAAATTAACCTGGCTTTTACCTAAGAAAGATCAAGAAAACCCGTTACTACTCGAACAGGATTTTCGCAGGGGCAGCGACAAGCCAGCCTATTTATTCGACCAAGATGTTTTCGCGGCACTTAAACATTATCAAAATAGAAATGGTTTAAATCAAAGCGGCATACTCACCAGTGAAACCATAAGCCAATTAAATGAAGCTCCCTATTTTATTGCACAACGCATCGCTTTAAATATGAAACGGTGGCGTTATTTACCCAAAGACTTGGGTGACCGGTACATACTGGTAAATTTAGCCAACTTCCACCTAGATTTAATAAAAAAGGGTAAGTCTGAATTGAGTATGAAGGTAGTGATAGGCCGGAACCAAAGGCGCACTCCTGTATTGGCTGAGACCATAAGCAGCGTGGTATTAGCTCCAGCTTGGAACGTGCCTCATCGCATTGCAGTAAGAGATATCCTGCCGGTTGCTCAAAGAAACCCACAATATTTACAGAATAATCACTATCGTATTTTTGAAGGCTGGCAAGAAAGTGCTGCCGAAATAGGCTTGGAAAACATTAATTGGGAAGGCTTCAATAATCGTATCAATACTTATCGGATGCTACAGGCTCCAGGTAAGAACAATGCGTTGGGCGATGTTAAGTTTGTTTTCCCCAATGACAAATCTATTTACTTACATGACACCAACCACAAAGAGTTATTCGGTAGAAAAATGCGGGCCTTAAGCAGTGGCTGTATACGAGTTGAAAAACCTAGAGAATTAGCTCATGCCTTATTAAAAGAGCAAAACTGGGATAAAGCACTTATTAGTAACGTAATAGATAAATCAAAAACACGTCCGGTACAACTGAAGAACCCAATACCTGTATATCTCATGTATTGGACCACTTGGGTAGACAGTAGCGGACAACTTCAGGTACGTGATGATATTTATAAGCGCGATCAAATTCATGGTGAGAGCCACAAACTAGACTCTATTATTCTTTAGAAAGCCCTACACGACCTTGCTCTTCGTTAAGTTTCACACCTTAGTTACTCCTGTTCGCCTGTCTATTGTTCGTACAGTTTTAAAAAACGTAATAGATAGCAGCTTTGCTTATAACCGTCTGTAAATGGCATAATGCGCCGAAATATACAGCACTATAAGAATAAGGCATTAGACACGGAAACCCATGAGCCTGAATCGTCGTCAGTTTTTAAAATGGTCAAGTAAAGCGCCTTTATTAGCATCTGCACCGCTTCTTTTTAGCAGTCAGTCAGCTTCGGCATTAACCCATTCACCCAAAGAAGAGTTTCGTCAGTTAAAACTTAATAATCTTCATACGGGCGAAAAGGCCAACGTGACTTATTGGGAACAGGGGGAGTATGTAATTGATGCTTTAGCCGATATATATTTACTGATGCGGGATCACAGAGAAAACAGCATTGCCCCGATAGACATACGCTTGCTTGACCAGCTTCACCATGTTCAACAAAAACTAGAAAGCCAGAAGGAAATTCTACTGGTGTCTGGCTACCGAAGCCCTAAGACAAACGAAAATCTGCGAAAATCTAATCACTCAGTGTCTCGCAATAGCCTGCATATGAAGGGGAAGGCCATGGATTTCCTAATCCCTGGCCTAAATTTACGCCATGTTCATAAAGCTACCTTAGCCTCTTCGGCAGGAGGAGTTGGTTACTATGCCAGAAGTGGTTTTATCCACATGGATACTGGTCGTAAGCGCCGCTGGAATTTGTAGTAGTATTTTAGCTTATCTAAGTGGTGATATTAAAAAGCCCCTGATGCGCGAGCATCAGGGGCTTTTTAATTTTTGTCTTTGTGGTTTTGTTGTCGCTGCTTGTATATGTAATCAATTATTTGGGTAACGAGTAGAACCCTAAAAATTGCTCCTGCATTTTTAGACCATTTATAAAGTAAGTACCCAATCTATAGGCACCGCGTGTATGTCCCCGACCCACGCTCAGTACCGACATCCTGTAGGCAACCCTAAAAATGCTCCCGGCATTTTTCAGGATACCGCCCAATCCCTGGGCACCGCGTATATGTTCCCGACATACGCTCAGTACCTACATCTTGTAGGCATAAAAAAAACCCCAACCGCGTAAGCGATTGGGGTTTCTTAGTGTTTAAAGCTTGACAATGACCTACTCTCACATGGGGAGACC
>JBALXQ010000065.1:0-27745 GCA_036960565.1 Bermanella sp. | reverse complement strand
TTTACACGCTTGGCAACTGCTGCGGTACTGGGCATCTTTTACTTACAACTGTGCTGGCAAGAATTGCATAGCGAGGTAAATCTTAAAAAGCAGGATGTTTTAAAAACCGCGAAACACCTAAAACGTAATTACCTGGTCATGTCCTTAGGTATTGTCATTATCTTTTTATTCATCTTGATGCGCCTTCCTAGAGAGTTCACCTGGTTACTATCGGTGTTATTAATGGCCATGGCCTTCGCCACGAGCTGGCTATTTATTAAATTGCCTGAAATGGGGCATAACCGTCGCACACCAGATACTCAAGCGGTTGATAACTCAGGTGAGGTAGAAGAGACTGCCGCAGATCAAGGGATAAATTCTGAAAAGAATTATCGCTCATCGGTAACACAGAAGATGGCCAACCAATCTATGCAAGCCCTCACCCAGTTATTAGACGAGGGGATTTATAAGGACTCCACCCTGTCCCTAGGGAAATTAGCCAGCGAGATGAAGGTAAGCAATCACCACCTTTCACAGATTATTAATCAGCAATACCAAGGCAGTTATTACGATTTAATTCATAAATACCGCATTAGCGAGGCCAAACGATTATTACGTGAAACCGCTTTTAGCATTGCCGACATCACCTATGAAGTGGGTTATAACAGCAAGTCGGTGTTTTATACCGAGTTTAAACGCCAAACCGAACTAACACCCAGCCAGTATAAAAAATCCAGTGCACCGGCCATGCAATAAACAACCGAGCTTTGTTTCAAAATAAAAAGGAGCCGTTAGGCTCCTTTTGCTATCTAGCATTGGCATACTTAGTTAAAGCCAGTTGGCGTCGGCCAGCTCACGTCCTCCCTCTTTTAACCACTGTGCCTTAACCGCTTCATCCATAAATAAATACAGTTTTTTATTTTCAAGATGCCAAACTTTTGGATTAATTTCCGCCGTTACACCCTGGCTTACCGCAAATGAACAATAACCGCCGTATTGAGGTGCATACTTCTCAGGCTGCTCAATAAAGGCCTGTTTGTTTTGCTGGCTTTCAAACTGCCATTGCACGTCTTGCCATTGGTAATTGAATGCCTTTACACCCATTACCGCTTTATCCTGTGTATAAAACGCCACAGGATCGTAACCTTTAATAGCCACATCTGAACTAGTGTTAATGTCCCCCCAAATTTTCATGGAGATAGGCGATATTTTTTTAGTGGAAACAAATACGGCCGCCACCAGCATTAATGCCACGAAAAAAATCAAAAAACCTTTTTGAATGTTGGTACTGACTGATGCCACCTGTGTATCTCCTGCTAATAAGACGTTATTCGGTTATTTTACTTAAATTTGCCAAGCAACCATTCCAACCCATTTCATGTTTATCACAGGCCTCCTGTTCGGCAAATTCACTGTGGTTAAGCTCAAGCTCAGATTTATTATCATCCAGAGCGTTAAACTTTATCGCCACTTGAGTCACCATAGGATTCCCTTCCCATTGCCAGGTAAATTTTAAAAATTTGTCTTTAATGATGTTTTGATATTCGCCGCCCACAATATGATCGGTACCTTCATCACCGTCATGCATGACAATACGATATTTGCCACCTTCTTTAAGGTCACTAACGGCTTCAGGCACCGTCATGTTACCGGGGGCAAACCATTTTTGAATAATTTCAGGCTGGCACCAGGCTTCAAATAACTTGGCTACTGGAGTGTTAAACGTGCGCTGTATGGTAAGTTCAAACATGATCAATCCTCTGAAATTAATTTATCTAATTCATCCAAGCGCTGTGACCAAAAATAACGATAAACGCTAATCCAGTCTAATGCGCCGGTTAACTGTTCGGGTACCAACATTAAATAATGGGTACGCCCTTCTATCCTGCGTTTTAGCAAACCCGATTTTTCCAGCACTTTTACGTGCTTGGATACCGCGGCCATAGACATGGCAAACGGCTCGGATAATTGCGACATGGTTTTTTCCCCTTTTGACAACATCTGCACGATTTCTCGGCGAGTGCCATCGGCCAAGGCCATGAAGACCTGATCGAGGGGATCTGATTTAGTAGTGGTCAAAACTGCCTCTTTCTCATTTAACCTTATGGTTAAATATAGCAAACCAAAACAAACATTCAACCTTTTGGTTAAATATAATTTTAAGAAGTCATACCCCATAAACCATAAATACTTGTAACCGACTGTTTTTAAAGAAGTTATCAACAATATGGAGAGGAAATGTAAATATGAGAATTATTAGAAGAGATCAAAATATATACAACCAAAACACCCAGAAATGACCCGGCACTGCTAATCTAAATAGGCGGGAACAAACGGTTAGCCTTGGTTAATATTGAACACCCACCTTATTTGGAGCTCTCAATGACACGTTTCTATTTGAGTCACCCAGTAAAAGATTTTGATGCTTGGAAACCCGTGTTTGATGCCGATGAATCAAGACGCTCCAGTGCAGGACTCAGCACCGTGGGAGTATTCCGTCAGTTTGATAATGGCAATAATGTATTGGTCGTATTTGAGGGAAATGATACTCAAGCCATGAGAGACATGTTGGCAGACCCATCCCTTGCGGACGCCATGAAAAGTGCAGGAGTAATGGCGCCGCCACAAACTTTTGCAGGAGAAGAGCTATAACCTTAGTTAATTTATCATGACTTATAAAATTGAAAGCATAAAAGAAAATGATGTGATTTGTGTCAGATACAATTGCGGCGTCACCATGACTGAGCGTATGGCCGCCGTGCATGAAGTATCTATAAAAAAAGACAATTTTAAACCTTTGCGCCTGCTGATTGATGTGAGAAAGGTCAAACAAAAAATGAATGAGTCAGAGCAAGCTATCTTTGGCAAATATCTAGCATCGGTAGAAGAATTCAAAACCGCCTTAGTGGCTGTGCTCACTCCTGAAATTCACAACCCTAATACTTTAATTAATAAGGTATCGGTGCAAGCAGGTTATAACCTCATGGAGTTTAACTCAGAGCAGGATGCCCTGAGTTGGTTAAAACAATAAAGGGGCCAGCTATGAGTAAACAGTCGCAGCAAACTAACCCTTATTATTAGTCCCTGCCTGGATAGCGGCAAAGTAAAAAAGCCAGTCTGAATATAAAAAATAAAATTATCTAATAGTAGGTTCCCATGGTTTATAAAATTGAGCCTTTAAATAAAAAAGGCATTATTTGTGTACGCTACAGTGGCGTAGTCACCATGGAAGAGCGAACTGCTGTGGTCAGCGAATTGTGTACTTATAAACAACAAAATAAGCCCTTACGACTATTGATTGACGTGAGCCCTGTGAAACACAAAATGACGGCATTAGAGCAGAAAATATTTGCTAAATATCTGGTTTCTTTAAAAGAATTTGAATATGCCCATGTGGCCTTGTTAAGTAAAAATGCCAGCGTTCCAGAGGAGCTATTAGATATTTCGGTACTGCAAGCCAACCTGCGACTTAAAGAATTCGCTTCCGAAGAAACCGCTTTAGATTGGCTAAATAGTGAATGATTTTAGGTTTGTTTATCATCGTTAATACTTTGTATAAAATATAAAGTGCCGCAAGCCAAAAAAATACTGCAGCGAATATCATTAAGCATTAATTCTTCCCGAAATTTTTACATATTCTAGTCACACTTCATTGTTCTTTCCCGTCTAACCCTACATGCACTGAAATCCTTTAATGCATTTATCATTATATGAGGAATAAAAATGACCAAGCACACACGGGTGATTCTTCTTCTACTATCTGGCCTATTAGGTTCATCTATGGCCGCCAGCAAAGAGAACAATACTGAAATGACTGCAAGTAACCAAGTTTTACAAGCTATTCAAACGATGACGCACGCCTTTCAACAAAAGAACATTACTGGGGTATTAAACAGCTATGAAGAAGGTGCCGCAGTATTGTTTGAACCCGGCCAAGCCATTAGCGACCCTGCTACCATAAAACAAATGTTTGAAGGGGCTTTTCAAATTAACCCTATATTTGACTACCCCAATGGACATGAGGTCTACATGAGCAATGACATTGCCTTACATATCGCCCCATGGGTAATGACCGGCCAAGCACCAGACGGCACAACCATAGAGCAAAGTGGATTATCTGTCGCGGTATTGCGCAAGCAAACTGATGGCCAATGGCTGATGGTTTTAGATAATCCTCATGGCCAGGTATTACTGAATAAATAGCTTCAAAAATAGGTCCGGTTCCTGCTGTTAGCCTGGCTGGGATTGCTCCCTGAATTCACTGGGAGCCATTCCTTGCCAACGTTTAAACGCCCGTCTAAAGTTGGAATTATCCATGTACCCTAGTAGATAAGAAATCTCTTGAATGCTCAAAGTTGAGTTGCTTAAATATTCTTTTGCTAGCTTATGACTCACCTCTTCCACTATGCCTTTAAATGAGGTTTCTTCCTGTTTTAGATGACGATGTAATGTTCGAGCAGACATATGAAAGCGATCGGCCGTTTGTTGTAATGAAGGAAAATGGCCTATGGACATGAGCATAAGTTCTTTAATTTTCTCCGAAAGCGTATCCAGTTTACCCATTTTTTGTAACTCTTCTTCACACAACTGTTGCGCCTGTTGAAGTGAGGTTGGATCTGACATCTTCAATGTATCGTCCAAACCTTCAGTGGAAATTACTAGGCTAGTGGAGGTAGTATTAAATTTAATCGGGCACTGAAAAAAATCTTGATATTTTTCTTTATAATGTGGAGCAGAGTAATTAAAACTAACCTGTAATACTTGAACTTCAGAAAATGAAATTTGCAACAAAATATTATTTAAAGTTAATAATAACGCTTCATAAAATGTGTATTGGATACTGCCAATTGAATACAATTCATTAAATTTAATGGTTAATTTATTGTCCTCCTCTATAAGGTCAACCGACATTAAGGGGGTACGTGTGTTAATAAATCGCTTAAATAATTCAATGGCTTCTCTTAATGATCCACTGTTAATCATGGCGTATCCCATCATGCCATGGGCTGTCACCCCAAGACGCTGACCTACATTCAACCCCAGACTTTCCTGCCCTGATATGTCGATGGCGCTGGTGATGACAGACTCAAAAGTCTTAAAGTTAATATTGCTATCAAAGTCTCTAAGCTGCTCCAATGTTAACTGATTATCGGCCAGCCAGGCATCAGTGTCTATCTGCCAAATATTGAGCAGATC
Source organism: Bermanella sp. (assembly GCA_036960565.1). GTDB lineage: Bacteria > Pseudomonadota > Gammaproteobacteria > Pseudomonadales > Oceanobacteraceae > Bermanella. Next base: position 22,570 of record JBALXQ010000065.1, on the reverse strand, counting down.
ATAAATTTTTGCCAAGTAATAAATGGGCAATGTCAGGTTTGGATTATTCACATTTTACGACACAGTTAATCATTGAAGTGTATATATTAAGCGCACTTAAACCTGTATGTCTACAAATGACCTTTGATTGACCATCACAACCCTCACGCTATTTTCCCTATAGATTTACAGTATTACCCTGTATTAACGAGGGTGTATTCATGTTTTCACTGTTCTCAAAAAAGGGGCCAAAACGCCTTAGCATCAAGGGCATTGAGCAGGTTATAGAGGTTCAAGCCAAAGAAACCATACTGCAAGCTGCATTGCGTTCAAACGTTGCGTTTCCTCATAGTTGTCGTGTGGGCGGCTGTGCTGCTTGCAAATGTAAACTTGCATCCGGGCACGTAAAAGAATTAATCGAAAGCTCTTACGTGTTAAGTGCCCAGGAGCTAAAACAAGGCTACATACTGGCGTGTCAAAGCGTGCCCAAAGGCGACATAAGCATAGAGGTAGCGTTAGACACTCACACCTCACAGTTTGAAGCGAAGTCCCTCACAGGAAGTGTTGTTAAACAGTGGCCACTGACTCATGATATCACTGCACTTGAAGTTGAACTGCCAACTCCCCTTCCATTTGTATCGGGCCAATACGCCGACATAAGTTTACCCGGCCTGTCTGATGCCAGCCGTTCATACTCATTTTCAAAACCCTATGATGCTAATAAGAACCTGATTCAGTTTTTTATAAAACATGTTCCCGGTGGCGAGCTTTCGCCTATTGTCATGCAGAAAAAGCTAGTAGGCCAGCAAATCCAGATAGATGGTCCCTATGGAGATTTTCATTTGAGAGAAGACTCCTCTGCCATTATTTGTATTGCCGGCGGCAGTGGTTTGGCCCCTGTAAAAGCATTGTTAGAGCAGGCTCTCAGTGAAAACGTGAAGCGAGATGTCACTTTTATTTTTGCAGCCCGCACCCAGCAAGATTTGTATTGCCTAGATGAAATAAAAAATATCGAAAAAAACTGGCCTGCCAATTTTAAATTTGTGGTGGTGTTATCTGACGAACCCAAAACCTCAAATTGGAGAGGACACAGAGGTTATGTCACGGATGTGATGGCTGAGTTTTTAAGTGGTAATGAGCAGGCTTATTTATGTGGCCCTACGTTAATGATAAATGCTGCTGTGGCTACCCTGCGAAAATACAGTATTCCAGCCAATAAAATATTCTTCGACAAATTCATTACTAAGGCCGACGTGGTCGCCGCTTAACTCACAATAAAAAAGGTTAGAAAAAATGTTTAAATATTTAAAATTTATGTCATTCCATATCATGGGGCTCATTGCGATTATTAGCATAAGCCTGGGTGAAAGCTATATTAGCATTGGCTTTGGAATTTGGGTTTCCGTTTACATGGTTGCCGACATGGTATTTGGTGATGATGTTACCGAACCCACTTATCAGTTTCCAAAACTACTCACCTGGCAATTATGGTTAGCACTGCCCATTGTGGCCATGATTACCTTTGTTTCCGTTTGGCATTTTTCCCAAATAGATGTGCTCGGTTACGGCGCTTGGTTTTCGAATATCTCGGGATATGACATATTGTCTGCCAGAGACAATACAGGTGTTATTCAGCAGGTAGTTCTAGTATTTTTTGTGGGCTTGGCCATAGGCATTATTGGTACCATTACCGGTCACGAGCTAACCCATCGTACCTGGGACCCGGTTTCCATGTTAATTGGTCGTTGGTTACTGTCGTTTAGTTTTGATGCGAATTTTTCCATAGAGCATGTATACGGCCATCACCGTTATGTGAGCACTAAGGATGATCCAGCCACCGCCCCCAGAGGCCGTAATGTTTATGCCCACATACTTATTTCGACTATTCGCGGCAATGTCAGTGCATGGAATATTGAAAAGTCTCGCTTAGCGAAAAAAGGCCAAGGAGTATTCTCGTTAAATAATGTGGCTATTCGCGGCTATTTATTAAGCGTGATTTTAATGGGGTTGGCTTATTTAATGGCAGGATGGGCTGGGCTTGGATTTTTTACAGCTGCCGCCTTAGCTGGCAAAGCCACTTTAGAGATCGTAAATTTCATGGAGCACTATGGCATAGTGCGAAACCCTCAGGTGCCCGTACAACCTAGACATTCATGGAATACGAATAAGCGCGCAAGCTCATGGGCCATGTTTAATTTAACCCGCCACTCCCATCATCATGCACAAGGGGAAGTGCCATATCATGAATTAAAGCCTTATACCGACGCCCCTATGATGGTAGGTGGTTACCTTACTACTATGGTAGTGGCACTTATCCCTCCGCTTTGGAATAAATTAATGACTCCCAAGGTATTGGAGTGGGACAAAAAATACGCCAGTAAAGAAGAATTGGAGCTGGCCAATATTGCCAATCAAAAAAGTGGGCTTGCTGCCTTTGAAAATACACATTACACAGTGAGTGACTCCAAAATAAAACAAGCTATGGCTTAGCTAATTAGATAAAGCCAATAGAAAAGGAGCAAACGATTGCTCCTTTTCTCTACTATAAAGATTCTGCTTAAATATAAACTTCACACTTTATTCCATAAAGAAATATGGAAGCCATCCATTTAATCTATATTGGGTATGGAGATTAAAGCCCAATCAGAACCTTTTGGTTTTATCACTCTCCACTTGCCTGCTTCATTTACTAGTTCAATACATAGAAAGTTACTCTATAATTACCTTGAGGTTACCGGCAGGAACAAAGCTATGAAAACATACAATACGGACAGTCAGGATCACGAGAAACTCACCCCTCATGGTCAAGTGACTTTTACAATTCAGGATAAAAATATCATTATCTACCATGCCCGCGGCCCCTTTAATGTCGAGCTATTCAAAACATTTGAAGTACTACAATCTAATATTTTAAAGGAGATAGATAAAGAGACTAAAAGTTGGGTAGACCTGATTATATTTGAAGAATCGTGCATGGCGACCAAGGAACTCTTTTTAGAATTTACCTCTTACTTGAAATCAATGAAGAGCAACAATTTGATTCCATTGATTTCGGCCTATGTTTTCAAGGATGGGGTCGAAGGTTCACATATAATACCCGGTGAAATACAGAAGTGTTACCAAGATGCTAATATGAATTATGGCGCCTTTAATAATGAAGAGGAAGCCATGGCACATATCAAGACCTACCTACCTAAAAAATGAAGCTGCCTTTGTTAAGTGCTTCTTTATTCAGCATCTATTTCAAGCTCTACCGTCACACAAGTTCCCTTATCTACTTCGCTGCTAATATTTAATTCCCCACCATGAGCCTGCACAATCAACTGGCACAAATACAATCCCAAACCAAATCCCCCTGTTTTTCTCAAGCGGGCATCATCTACTCGGTAAAATGCTTGTGTTAAATATTGAATGTGTTCAGGGGCGATACCCGCGCCAGTATCTTGCACACTGATACAAACACTCTTGTTTTCCACCTTAATTAAAACTTCTACCTGGTTATCACTGTGCTGTAAGGCATTGCTAATAAGATTGCGCATTAATAGGCGCATTCTTAATGGGTCTAATTGCAGAATAGGGAATTCGCGCTCCTTATCTGCATCATTTATCACACCCTTGCATATCACCCGATCATTACACGACTGATTCAGCTCCATCACTAACTCATGTATTAATTCGGGTAATTGAATAGGCTCTAAGTTTAAGACTTTATGAGAGCTGTTTAAGCGCTCAGACTCTAATATCTCACTGATTAAAGTTTCCATTTCCTGAATATCACGGCGCAGAGTGGCTTGCTGCGCGTTTTCATCCATCAGCTCGGTGGCCAGTTTCATACGTGTGAGCGGCGTACGTAATTCATGGCTAATGGCCAATAGCATTTGTCGCTTGGCTTGCAGCATTTTTTCAATTTGTTCTGCCATGTTATTCATCACTTCAGTTAAGCGCCCTAACTCGTCATCACGCTTGATAGGTATACGGTATTGAAGGTCTCCCTTAGTAAAATTTAAACTACCTACTTGCAAATCTTGTATGGGGGAAAACATATTTTTAATGGCTCGATAACTTAAATACATCACCACCACCATCAATAAAAAAACCATATAAGCCCGAAAGGGAATGGTAAAGTCAGAGAAATCACGGCGTTTACTGATATACACCTGTTTTATGTTTTCAGATATTAAACCCTGTAGTTTTTGGTCTTTTATATCGGAGGCTATTTTATTTAACCCTAATTTATTTTGCTCTTTTTTATTTGACTCTAATTTACTTGAGATGCGTATATAAAAAATACCACGGCGGTGGGCATATTCGGCATTGGTAATTTCACTTTTCTTAAAGTTAAGTCCTTGCAATACATCCAATTGGTGCTCTTCCTGATCTGGATGGCTACTCCAATTTTTACCTTTTTCTATAATGGTAATATTCAGCCTTAATTCATTAGCCAGTTTTTTAGCCAGCGCTAAGTCACTGGTACTGCCAATACGCTCTACTAAACTAGCGCTATAGTCGGCAAATATATTTTCAAAGCCACGCCAGCGATGTTGATTTTCTTGGGCAATAAAACGAAAGGCCCCTGAAATTAAAAACATTAAGGAAAAAGCCGTGGCGATAAAAATCATCAATAACCGCAGCATTAATGGCATTGATTTTAAGCGTTTAATCAACGTCATAAGGTTTCACCTACAAAACAATAACCCGCGCCCCATACCGTTTTAATAAACTCTGTTTCACTTTCTTCTTTTAGTTTTTGTCGTAAGCGGCTAATCGCAATATCCACCGAACGAGAGAACAGCTCTACTTCTGTGCCTTTTAAGTGATTTAAGATATCGTCGCGGGAAAATACAGTTTGTGGGGATTGTGCCAACAGCACTAATAAACGATATTCAGTGGTGGTTAACTCTAAGGTTTTATCTAGCAATACCACCTGCTGGCGCTGGATATTAATGGTTAGGCCATTAAACTCCAATAAACTACTGTCTTTAACACTGACTGGGTTATTGGCTTTTACGGTACGGCGTAATATGGTTTGTAGACGCGCCACTAACTCTCTGGGTTCAAATGGTTTGGCTAGATAATCATCGGCGCCTATTTCAAGTCCCACCACTCTGTCCATCACATCGCCACGGGCAGTGAGCATAATAATGGGGATATCGTTGTCTTTGCGTATTTGTTTGCATACCTCAAAGCCATCTTGCTCGGGCAGCATGACATCTAAGATAATGGCGTCAGGCTTTTCCAATGCCAGCAACTCATAGCCCAAAGACGGACAATTGGCCGATAACAGCTTCATGTCAAAACGGGCTAAATACTGAGTTAATAAATCGGCCAACGATTCATCGTCATCTATGATGAGTACTTTCAATTACACTACCCCCTTGGTTATTACTTATTATAGGAGGTTGCTAAACGGATAACATGAACAAATTTTCATTTGTTACAACTTGATACACCTAGATACCATCCTGAAAAGTATACCTGCACCACAGGCTCTAATATGAACTTCCACCTTACGAAGTTCAGGAGCATTACATGAAATACGTTAACAAGAAGAGTCTTTCTGCCTTAGGCATGGCCGCACTGGCTTTAACCATGGTATTGGGTTTATCCGCTTGTCGCAGCACCCCAGAAGAAAAAGCAGAATTTGTAAGCGAGCGCATCAGTGATGAGCTTGAGCTAAATGAAACCCAACAAGCCCTGCTTAACACGCTAAAAGATAAGGCCTTATTGGCAGGTAAAACTATGAAAGACAACAAAACAGAAATGAAGAGCAATTTAGTGGCGCTTATCTCACAACCCAGCATAGATCACGATCAAATTACGGTATTTATGGATAGCGCTATGGCCTCCATGCATACCAGCGTAGATGACGTGATACCTAGCTTTATAGCTTTTCATGCCAGCTTAACTGAAGAGCAGAAAACGCAGGTGGTAGATTTTATTGAAAGTCACCGTAAACATCATTAATACAAACATGTGAATGATGAGGATATATAGTAGATACGAGAGATGATCTCGATCTGCTATATATCTGTGTACTTTAATCTAATTTGTTATTTCAGGTATTTTTTCCTGATAGCCTCTAATTTTCCTGACGCCTTAATTTTTTCAAATGATCGTTGGAATTTTTTAACTAACTCTTTATCGGCATCGGGGCCAAAAGACAAGGTCCGACCCTTGCCTTCTGCTGGAAAATCAAAAGCCCGTTCAAAATCAGAAAGACTAATTTTGGAATGATTACGTTCATTATAAATTCTAATATTGTGTGCAAGAATCATTTCATCTTGTGGGTATAAATCTATACGCCCCTTAGCTAGCTTTTGAATATTTTGAATGTCACTGACAACTGTCTGGATGTCCTTTACACCAAGCTCCATGAGTTTTTTATGGGTCGCGTAGCCTTGAACAACGCCATATTTATACTTTTTAAGACCTTCTAACGATTCAATTTCTATATCTTTTCTACTTTTTAGCTTGTAAAAGTAAATGGTTCTTGGTGCCACTTCGCCTATAAAATTAAATACACCCTCTCTTACCGGTGTTCTTGCTAGCGTATAAATTAATACATTTTTTTGAGTGGTGACTATTTGATAGGCCCGTGCCCAAGGGTATTGTTTGATTTCATAGTCCATGCCTAAATCAGTAAGAATAGCTTCCACTACTTCTGTGGCTAAACCTTTAAATTTACCATTCTCTATGTAGGAATAAGGCGGGAAGTCATTGGTAATAATTTGTACGGGCTCAGCTAAGATTGATGCCGAAAAGATACTGATAGAAATGAAGCACAATATTATTTTGTGAATAGAGTAACGAATAAATAAATTCACATGGCTTACCTTTTAATTCGCATCCAATACAAGAATAACGTAAAAATCAACTCGTTTTAATCTGTCGCTAAAACAAAGGCCCTAATACATAAGGGCCCTTGCTTTATTTAGAAAGAAAACCGACTAAACCCAATTTTCCGGTAAATCCCAAGGAGCTGACTCTTTAATGCGCTCCAACGCAAAGTCTATAAAAGCACTCACCTTGGCCGCCTTTTGACGTCGCCCGGCATATACCAAGTAAAAGTTCTTAATAGGGCTAGTGAAATCTGGCAGTACACGCACTAGATTGCCAGCATCCAGATCATCCGCAGCTACTATGGTGGGCAGCAAGCCAATGCCCATGTCTTTTAAGGTCATCCTGCGAACAAGATCCATATCGTTAAGCAGCAAACGGTTCTGCGCCTTAACCTCATATTTCTTATTATTGTGGACCATAAACATGTCCGCATAAGGGTGCCTAATTAAATGGTGCTCTTCCAGCTCTTGTAAGGTTTTGGGGGTGCCATTTTCTTTTAAGTATTCGGGAGTGGCCGCTAAAATGAGATGGCTATAACCAATATGACGGGCTACTAGGCTTGAATCAGCTAAATCTCCCATGCGAAAGGCCACATCCAGCTCTTCATCCAACATATCCAGTGCACGGTTATCCAACACCACTTCTACCTTAATTTTGGGGTGCAACGCTAAAAAGTCACGAATGAGGTACTGCATAAACTCACTACCAAACGCCAACGGCAGGGTTATTCGTAATAATCCACTGGGCTGAGCCTGCATATTTTGAATCACTTCGCGGGCTTGCTCAGCTTCTTCTATAATTCTTGCACAGTGGTGAAAATAGAGCTTGCCCACTTCGGTGGGTTTAAGTTGGCGAGTGGTGCGGTTCAAGAGGCGTACACCCAAGCGGCTTTCAAGCTGGCTAATGTGGCGACTCACCGTAGATTTAGGCATAGACAGCTTTTCAGCGGCCTTGGTAAAGCTACCTAAATCCACAACCGTGGCGTATACGCCCATTTCATTAAGCTCCATTACCCTGACTCCTGCTGTCAATTGAATAGGTGATGAACCAGATTTGGCACAGAGCTTCATTGCGCTGACGCCAACTGTCTATCATCACAAGTATAGTTCCATATTTGGCATAGAGTATCTTAATTTAACCGACTAGAAAACATTATGGAACAATACTAGTATTTGCGTCACTTAAAATACCAAAACTATAAAAGGGGTTATTCACATGGCAGAAGGGTTTGCTAACGGCATAATACGCTGGCGCTGGTTAATTATCGTGATGACATTACTCATGGTAATGGCAGCCGGTAAAGGCGGCGAAAACATCACCTTTAGTTCTAATTATCGGGTGTTTTTCGCCGAAGGAAACGAACAGCTACAGGCGTTTGATTCCTTACAAAACACCTATTCCAAAAGTGACAACGTCATGTTCATCATGACCCCCAAAAAAGGGGATATATTCACTAAGGAATTTCTAGGGGCGGTACAAAACGTTACCGAACAATCCTGGCAACTGCCTTGGTCTACCCGCGTAGACTCCATTAGTAACTACCAGCACACCGAAGGCTTTGAAGACGATTTGGTGGTAGAAGACATGGTGGATGCTGAAGTAGAGCTAGACGCCGCCGCCATTGAGCGCATTAAACAAGTCACCCTAAATGAACCCGTGATCATTAAACGTTTATTGGCCAAAGACGGGAACCTGGCCGTTGTAAACGTCACTGTGCAAATGCCTGAAGTATCCGAACAGGAAGGCGCACAACTGGTGGTAAAAGTACGCGCCCTTAAAGATGAAATGGAAGCGTTATACCCTAACATTGAGTTCCGCATTAGCGGCATGGTGATGTTAAGCAACGCCTTCAGTGAAATGGCCCAAGGCGACATGGCCAACCTGATGCCCATCATGTTTCTTATTCTACTCATCACCCTAGGGTTATTGCTGCGCTCTATTACCGGCACCATCGCCACACTTATTGTGATTGTGTTATCCATCATGACCGGCATGGGCATCTTTGGCTGGTTAGGCTGGACCTTAACGCCGCCTTCGGCTTCTGCTCCTACTATTATAATGACCATGGCCGTAGCCGACTGTGTACACATACTGGTGACCATGCTGCATAACATGCGCGCAGGCGCGGATAAAACTCAAGCCATTAAAGAAAGTGTGCGCATTAATATTCAACCTGTATTTGTTACTAGCTTAACCACCGTGCTGGGCTTTTTATCTATGAACTTCAGTGAAGTGCCTCCATTTAGAGATTTGGGTAACACTGTGGCCATTGGTATTACCGCCGCGTTTTTATTCTCGGTTTTCTTCTTGCCTGCGCTTATGTCGTTATTGCCTGTCCGTGTGAAAGTACAAGAAGAACACGAAAGCCGTGCCATGATTGGCTTGTCTAATTTTGTTATCAATAACCGTACTTGGTTATTGTGGGGCACCGTCGGCTTAACTGCCGTTTTATTATTTGCCGCCAGCAAAAATGAAATTAACGATGAGTTTGTTAAATACTTCTCTACCAATACCGACTTCCGTCAAGACACCGATTACCTAGAAGCAAATATGACCGGTATCTACACCATGGAATACTCGTTAAACAGTGGTGAAGAAAACGGCATAAGCGACCCTAAGTTTTTGGCCGATGTTGAAAAGCTAACCCTTTGGCTGCGCACTAAAGAGCAAGTGGAGCATGTGAATACCATTAGTGATGTATTTAAACGTCTTAATAAAAACATGCACGCCGACGATGAAGCCTTTTATAAACTGCCCGATAGCCGTGAACTCTCTGCCCAGTACTTATTGCTTTATGAAATGTCCTTGCCGTACGGACTGGATTTAAACAACCAGGTAAACATTAATAAAGATTCCACACGCTTAGTGGTTACCGTTCAAAACATTAATAGCCAGGAGAGTATTGCTCTTGAGCACGAGATTAATGCTTGGATAGACAACAACACTTCGTTTGCCAGCTACTATGTTGCCAGCCCTAACCTAATGTTCTCCCACATTGGTGAGCGTAACGTGCGCACTATGGTCGGCGGCACCTTGTTGGCCTTGTTCTTAATATCCTTGGTATTAATTTTAGCGCTGCGTTCTTTAAAATTAGGATTAATCAGTTTGGCGCCTAACCTGTTCCCGGCGTTCATGGCGTTTGGTTTATGGGCCATTTACGATGGCAACTTAAGCATCGCACTGGCCACTGCCGTGGGCATGACCCTGGGTATTGTGGTAGATGACACCGTACACTTTTTAAGTAAATACCAGCGAGCCAAACGTGAACAAGGCAAAACCGCAGAAGAAGCGGTGCGCTATGCATTTTCATCTGTGGGCGTCGCCCTGTGGGTCACCACCTTTGTATTGGTTGCGGGCTTCTCGGTATTGGCCACCAGTGACTTTGGCATGAACCATACCATGGGCTTGTTTACCGCCTTAACCATAGCCATCGCCTTAATCGTGGACTTTCTATTCTTGCCTGCCCTGCTATTAAAGATTGAAGGCGGAAAGGAAGTTGATAAAGAACAATCTGGAGAACAAGCACATGTTTAATTATTCAAATCACGCTAACAAAGCCATTAGCAAAAAAATGTTATTCAGCGCAGTAATGGGTTCGCTATTAATGCTGACCATGCAGCCTTCTTTTGCCTTTACCCTTGAAGGCAGTGCCGAAGAAAAAGGCCTGGCCATTGCCCAGGAATCTGACAGCCGCAATATCGGTTGGAACGACAGCCAAACGGCTATGTCTATGACCTTACGCAATAAACAAGGCGATGAGAGTCGCCGTGAATTACGTTTAAAAAGTCTGGAAGTTCAAGGTGATGGCGATAAAAGCATAACCGTGTTTGATTCGCCAAAAGATGTAAAAGGCACCGGTTTAATGAGCTATTCGCACATTACCAAGTCGGACGATCAATGGTTGTATTTACCGGCGTTAAAACGCATAAAACGTATTTCTTCTAAAAATAAATCGGGCCCTTTCATGGGTAGCGAATTTGCTTTTGAAGATCTGTCTTCATTTGAAGTGGACAAATACAAATACAAATACCTTGGCGAAGAAAAAGCCAATGGCTTGGATGCCTACAAGTCTGAAATGATTCCAGTGTATAAACATTCAGGTTATACCAAGATTGTGGTGTGGCTTGATAAAAAAGAGTTTCGCATTCAGAAAATGGATTTTTACGATCGTAAAAAGTCCCTTTTGAAAACACAGGTATTTGAAGATTATAAAATTTATCTGGGTAAATACTGGCGCGCTCATAAAAACCTGATGACCAATCATCAAACCGGAAAGTCCACTACATTGGAATTTTCAGACTACAAGTTTCAAACAGGGCTTAAGGCGTCGCAGTTTAGTAAAAATGCATTGAAGCGCGTGCGCTAAAATATTGTTTCTGATTATTTAGGCCGTTTTTAACGGCCTTTTTTATGCCTACAGGAAGTAGGTACTGAGCTTGAGTCGGGAACAATCAAGCGGTGCCTATAAGATGCAGGTACTGAGCTTGAGTCGGGAACAATCAAGCGGTGCCTATAAGAAGTAGGTACTGAGCTTGAGTCGGGAACAATCAAGCCGTGCCTATAAAATGCAGGTACTGAGCTTGAGTCGGGGACAATCCTGAATCAACCTTAGCTATGCATTCAAATTAATTACGCGAACGACGCGGCGGTTTATGATTCTTCATTTCATCTTCCGTTACCACGCCATCACCGTCGGCATCTATGTGATTGAATATGGTTTCATGATCACCGCGTGGAATCTGGTGTTGTTGAAACTCTTCCAAGGTGAGCGAAGCATCGCCGTCTAGATCCAGCTCACTAAAGGGAGGTGGCCCACGACGTTTTCCACTGTCTTCACCCTCGTTATCTGAATAAGCGCTGGCCTGAACCGATACCAGAGCAATGCTGGCCGCCAAGGTGGCGTTTATCATCATTTTTAACATGCTAATTTCCTTTAATTAATCTATTTAAAAAGGCCAGCACTCCAATTTATAAATTGGCTGGCGAATAGTCTTGAATTGGAATAATTGTAAAGGACGATTATGGATAAAATATGCAAACAGTGTGGATAAAACGATTCCACCCTCGCCATTGAGCCAACTCCCCTTCTTATTCCGTAAACGTATTTAAGCCCGGCTACTAATAACCAAACAACCTAATCAATCATGGCGCATTCCTTTTGGGCCCCTATTCTCAATGAATAGGGCTGTTTTTGCCTAATGCCTTGCGCGCACTCGGGAGACCCTGCATGCGGTACCCAGTTCTGGTTTTTATGCTGATATTTTCCTTGGTAAGCCACGGCGAAATTCGCTTCAATGGCTTTGCTTCCGTGGTGGGTGGGCGCACGGTTAGTGACAATGATGACGCCTTTTTAGCCGATTATTCCCTAGTAGGGCTCTATGGCGACGAGATTAATTTTCAGCCGGAAAGCACCATGGGCCTGCAAGCTAGGGCCGATTTAAACCAAGGTTTGTCCTTTACCACCCAGTGGGTGGCTCGTGGCCTAAATGACTATAACTCCGAAGTTTCTTACGCCTATATCATTTACCAACTCACTAGCGAACTTACCCTACAAGCGGGCAGGAAACGCTTACCCTTACAGTATTATTCTGAATTTTTTGATGTGGGTTTTGCCTACCCTTGGATTCGGCCGCCAGCAGATTTATATACCTGGCAAATACTCAATTACAACGGCATAAGTCTTGAGCATAAAACCCGGTTAGGGAATGGCACCCTAGGCACTAGCTTTTATACGGGCCGGGAAGAGTCTAAAAATAACCGCTTATTAAGTACCTTCTTTTATAGCGAACCCACTGATGAAGTATGGAAAGACATCATAGGAATACGCGCCGACTATGCCATAGGGGATTTTCAAACCCTGTTGTCTTATACCAACTTTAAGCTCGACCGTTTTTTCACCACCACAGGTTCTACAGAAGAAGATGTCTTAAACAGTAATGTAGATTTTTTTGCGGTGTCTTTTAATTATGACAACGGCCAATACTTTTTCTTAAGTGAATGGAATCACTGGAGCTCCGACCGCTTTGCCACACGCAACTGGCTGGCCTCATTAGGTTATCGTTTATTTAACGTTACCTCCTACTTGGCTTTTTCTGAATTTAACCAAGAAGAAAAAATAGATAACGAAGACCTTGAAGAGCACACCACTACCTCACTGGGCTTTCGTTGGGATTTTCATCCCCAGGCGGCTTTTAAAGTTCAGGTGGATGAAATAAGAGACAAGGGCACTCTGGCATTAGTGGGAGATGCCAAGGCATTTACCTTTGGCGTTGACCTAGTATTTTAGGAGGCAGCATGAAAAACATTTTACGTACCCGCTGCATAAGCCTCGTTTTCTTGCTTGTGTTTAGCCTTTCCAGCCATGGTGAAATTGCCGTGATTGTGCACCTGAGCAATACCGACAACATGAACACTGAGGCTATTTCGCAATTATTTTTAGGCAGGGTTTCCAGCTTTCCCAGCGGCGGTGTGGCCATTCCTATTGCCTTAATTAGGGGCAATAGCTATAGAGAATATTTTAATGCCACCGTATTGAAAAAAACCGAAAACCAATACAAGGCATTTTGGTCGCGCCTGGTGTTTACCGGCAAAGCCGCACCACCCAATGAGCTTAACGACAGTGATCAGCTAAGAGATTTAGTCGCTAAAAACCCTGCGTTAATTGGCTATATAGATGAAGACAGTGTGGATGATAGCGTTAAGGTGATTGCCGTTTTTTAACGCTATTTTTTAGCTTTAAACGCGGTTTAAAACGAATACTGTGCCCGCAAAGAAACACCATTACCGGTTTGATCTTCGTTCACGGTATTGCCCGAAATATCTGGAATTAAAATATTGGCCATTAAGCGTAATTTTTTATGGGCGTAATAGTTTACCCCCAGCATAATAATGGCGGCCTCACTGCCTATTTCATTATCACGCAAATTAAGCCCACTGTAACGACTCACCAACTCCCACGCGCCTTTATGAACCTTGTTTTTAATGATGCCCTTTTTATATTGGTAAGCGCCGCCCTTTAAGAAATAACTGGCCTGAAGGTAAAAGCCACTGTAAAGCCAATCGTCACCCTCAGTTTGCTCAATACTGGCAATGCTGGCCTCCATTTGCAGGCGCATTTTCTCGCTAAACCAAGCGCTTTCTATTTGTAAAACACGCTGACTATTGGCATCAAATTTAGCGCTGCGAATAATATTGTCGCCACTGTTTATTTCTCCACGTTCCTTAATTTGAAACTCTTGGTCTTTAAGCTCTCTGTGAGTCAACGACATGCCTAAGTGTTGGTGCTGGCGCGCATATTCAAAGGCACGCGTGAATCTTGCGGTAATGGCTTGGGGCGAATTGGTTTTATCCTCTTCCTGAAAAACACCTAGGGCAAGAGTGTAGCGTTTTTTCGATTTTTTTAGCATTAAGCCCAAGCTTCTACCCGGTGAAAAAGCCGACGTCACCATGGAGCGTTCTATACTGGTGGTTTTACTGGAACCCGTTTGGCGTTCCAAGCCAAAAGGCTCCTTCATTTGTCCAAGGCTAATATCTATAACACTGCTTTGATACTTCACATAGGCATCGCCCAGCTCTAGCTCTTCTTCACCCTGGTATTCATTATTATAAGAAAATTCCAGCTCACCTTTAAAAGGCCCAGAGCTATTTGTCTTAAAACCCAGCTTGGCGCGACGCACCTCAAAGTGTTCCTGACTGCCACTTTCCTTTTTACTATAAAAATCGCCATATTGATCGTAATCCAGCATCACCGAGCCACTGCTGCTTAATAGGCTGTTGCTTAATTTATTTTTTTCATCAGACTGGTTATCTTTAAATGCAAAAGCCTCGGCGGGTAAAGCAGCCACCAGCAAATAAAGCCCTATTGTTTGAATAGCTCCCTTCCCAACCATAGCCATCTACAACCTCCTCCTTATATCTATTGCTGCATCAGAAATGAACATTCTATTAAGAGATATCCTGTGATGGCTTATACTCAGCCGAACCCGACACAGGCTCTTTTTCAGTTTTATCTAACTTGTAATGTACTTTTAAACGGGCACTGTCGCGCAAGAAATCAATGGAGATCACTTCAACCTTGTGTACGTCTAAGCCGGTACGCAAAGCTAAATCATTAATTAAGTGCGAATGACGATGCTTTGGAATATTTTCAATTTTTTCATAAGCAATCTCCATTTCACAAAGCAGTGGCAATACCAGGCTGGTCTCTAACAGATACGTCACCAAGCAAATGAAGGCCGCCAAAATACCCAGTTCAAGATGCCCCATGGGGCCAACAGCACTTAGCAAGGCAATGCTAATAACCAAGAACAAGTAGGTCATTTCCTTCACACCAATCGATTCGGTGCGATACCTAAGCATGGAAAACACAGCAAACAAACCAAAGGCAAAACCCATGGAAATATCGGCCGAATGCAACAAGGATGTCACTAAAAATACACCCACGCCAAACAAGATAAAAGATGAAGCGTTAGATCGGTGTTGCGAGTATTGAAAATAACAGCCACGCACCAATACTAAAATAGCGAAGGTGTTAATACACAAGCGAATAAAAAAATCACTGCCCAGGGTTAGTTCCATTATGAATCTCCTTTATATTATTAATTGGCAACATTCTGTTTTGTGCCGTTGTTTTTTTCAGCGTTAATAAGGTGTGTTTAAAGCGATTAGTTTTAAGTGCCGAACCTGATGTAAGCACTAGCCCCATACAGTATTTACTGAAATTAATTTGATTGATGCCAAGTTGTTTAATTAAGCTTGAAAAACAACTAGGTGCCTGTTTGGCATCACGTTTCACTTCAACAATGAATACATCGTTAAGCTTTTTAAAGTTATTAGAATTGGCACATTGAAAACCCAAGTCTACGTCTATGGTTAAGCGTTCCTGATGATGTTTATTGAGCAAGGTAATACGGCGGTAATTCACAAACAAGGAAGTTTGCAAACTCACCGGGGCCGAGTGGCTGCCCTGCATTACGCCATCGCCTACCAAACACTCACCCACAAATTTTGAAACATGGGCCTGATCTGGCATCACGCAATCCATAGGCACGCGTTTTTTAATGGTGCGACGCTTATTGTTTTTTAGCTTCACCTCCATAAAACCAATATTCGATTCAAGGTAGCGGCGATAGCGCACCTTACGCCGATTTAAATGGCCGTTATGGTGGGCGTGGTAAAAATGCTTTTGCGGCGTATCAAAGTAGGTGGTTTCATAAGTAAAAATACGTTTATGGTTTTCACACAATACCGTGTAATCCGTTGCCAGCTGGGCCAACATAGACACTAAATACTTTTTAGGGATTAAGTATTTTGTATCTACCCTATCCATAAGCGCCGCGCCGTTTTGCTTAACCAGGTTATGGGGCTGCAAAGTATTAAGTGCTTGGTTAAGCGACATGTGCGGTATGGGCATTACACTGCTGGCCTTGTGATTGGCTTCGCTCACCGCAGCCAAAGACATTAAGCCTGCAGTGGAAGCCGCCGCACTAGGTTCAACAGTATTTGACCCCACCGCACTTAAGGCCATATGAGCGGCCTCATAATGTTGCGGGTCTAGGGCCATGGCCGTGGTGAAAGAAGTGGCCATATTATTGGACCGCACTCGCTTCTATATCCACTATGCCAATCGTGGCGTTTATGCTGCCTTTAATTGGGCTATCGCCTGTGCCGTCGCCGGTTAATTCAAGCGTGATGGTGCCAGTACTGCCCGCCCCCATGTAAATAATCGGAATACTGGTATCGGTGAAGGCCTTGAATAACATCATGTTAGTCACGATGCCGTGCAAAGTATGATCCCCTTCCACGTACTCAGGACTTTCAACAAATACTTGCAACGCATAAGGCTGATAAAGCGGAGCCGGACCCGCACCAATAAGCGTTAAATTCACCACGCTTGGCAAGGTAGAGTCATCTAGTTTGTATACCAGACTATCGGTGCCAAATAAGGATACCAAGTTCATGTTGGCAGTGATGGTTTCACCCTGAGCGGTTGTAAAGGTAAACGAGCCAGTATCACCCGTGACCGCGCTGGCAAAATTAGCGGTAATAGCCGATGTAAGTTCAGGCTCATCACAATCTAATGCCTCATCTTCTAATAGGTATTCAATTTGCTCGGGCTCTAATCCAGCCATGGCACTTTCTAAACGTGTGCGCTGGCTTCTAATGTTTAAGTCTTCGTAGCCTGCAATAAATATCTTCATGGCATCATCGCTTTCGGCAGGGGCACCAGAGACCGTGCGAATGGCATCTACCTTGGCCAGTAAATCGGCTTCGTTCCAATGATTAGTCAGCAAGTTATTGATGGCATCAAAGTATTGTTGGCGAGTTTGCTCAATGCCATACAAGCGCGAAGCAATACTAAGGCTGCGATACAAGGGACCCGAGTTAGCTTTAAACACATTCACGCCAGTAAAGGCTGCATCTGTGCCCCACGGAATAAAGTGAAACAAATCATCAGTTGGGTCGTGGTAAATATAAAAGTTATTGGCATTGCCCGTGGCCGAATCCCAATGACCAATTAACGTTTCCACCGCCCAGTAGGTAATGAATTCATCCATGGCCAAAACATTAGGCAAGTTGGCCAGTAGGTTTTCATCATCCATGGCCAGAATATCCGACAACGCCGTTAGGTCGGTGCGATCGTTTGCGGTTTTATTGGTTTTTAATTCAAACTTGTCGTTTAAATGCGTACCAAAATCGGCCACCTGAGATTCATACAGGTTACCGCCCTTGTCATCATAGTTGCGCTCTAAAAACGGTTTCTTAATGCTCTCTACCTGGCTATACACACCTAGGTCTTCTCCGTTAATGACTACATGGGCCAGGTTGCATCTAGGCGCCACTAAACCCGCCGCACGATATAAATCGTAAGCCATGCATTGGTGAGTATGACTTGGGTCTTGTCGGTCGTTATTTAGGGTCATGCGTTTCATGGTTTTAAAGGTGCGGCCATCTACATGAGTATCAAAATTTAATTTAACCGAAGGGCGGCTGCGGCTAATAGAACCCAGGTAGCCTTTTTTACGAATGGCTACGTTGTCCATTTGCTCGCCGTCTATGTTTACCGTGGCGGTGAAATCGGTAAATTCAAAATCGGTAGAAGGGCATTCGCTTAAAGCGGTACTCAGGGTGCGGCCTTCACCACGTAGCTGGGCAAAGTCGGCATCGGGCATATCCATGTACACCTGCAACAGGCGCGAAGAGTCAAATACATCATCACTCACTTCCCCTACTACCGGTGGCACCACAAACTCTCTGTCTTCTGCAGGAGGGTTGAAACCGTCGCCATCTGTTTCTGTACTGCTGCCAGAGCCGCAAGCCACACACAGGGTGAGTGTGCCCACTGTGGTTAACAATGATTTTGTGAGTTTCATATACATGCGCTATCCCTATTATTTTTATTGAGGGCTTTATGGCGATCTTTTAGCGAATCAAACCATGAAGCCCAAATGCCTATTTCTTTGAGTCTTAGCATAGAGAGGTGACAGACAAGGGGGAGCCTACAAAAGAACCATTGGGTTCGATAAAAGTGTGACACACATCACACTTTAGTGTCATTTTGGCTCATTAACGGACAAAGTAGACTAAATAACGATCAATTAAGTGGCAGTGAGGGCTTGAGGATAACTTTTCTGAGGATGGATAGAGGGGGAATAGAGAGCTATTAAAGCCGTCTTCCCCAGTGAAGCAGGCTGGCGCGTTGTTTTTTCGTATATTGATTTTTTTGTTATGAGCGACCATACTCAGTGGTACAGAATACCGTACATGAACAACCTGGAGACTAAAATGGACGCAATTAGCTATACATCCGCTCGTGCAAACTTGGCCAGTACTATGGCGCAAGTTTGCAACGATCATGCCCCTATAATTATCACTCGCAAGAGCGAAGCGCCTGTAGTAATGATGTCCCTTGAAGATTATCAAGCGATGGAAGAAACAACATATTTGCTCCGTTCCCCAGCGAATGCAAGGCTTCTGCTGGAGTCTATTGCCGAACTTGAAGCTGGCAATGGCACAGAACGAGACCTGATAGAATGAAGCTAACCTTTTCCACAATCGCTTGGGAAAGTTATTTATTCTGGCAAAGTACCGATAAGAAAGTCCTAAAACGAATAAACCTTCTAATTAAGGACATAAAAAGATCCCCTTATGAGGGTATCGGCAAGCCAGAGGCACTAAAACATGGCTTGGCAGGATATTGGTCTAGGCGCATCAACGATGAACACAGGATTGTTTACAAATATCAAAATGACACCCTTTTCATCGCACAGCTTCGTTACCATTACAGCTCATAAAAAACCTAGTTTACGATCGATGAAAGGAAGTGCCATCAATTCGGTGTAACGCCACATTATATCGCCCATCACCTTCACTATGTTTCATCCTTACCACCTCTCTTTAAACAACGCCCTCTTGGCTCGTTCCCTTCATGCAGCACAATATCGGAATGCAGAAAGCTTGCGACATCTGTTCAGGCATTGAATTTAGGTCTGCATTATGTTCTTACGCAGACCTAACCCCGTACTTCTTTTAAGCGTGGTAAAAACCACCTTTAGGTGGTGCGCCAATCAAGGGCATGGCAGCGGCCATTTTTTCTTTTGGATAGTTTTCAATTGACTGCTTATGAGCGTTTTCTGAATCCCATTTCTCTATGACAACAAAACTGCCTTCATTGTCATTGCTTTGCAGTACCTCGCAGGAGACACAACCCGCTGACGATGAAATGTAAGACATTAACGATTTCAAGAAGATGAATAACTCTTCACTCTTACCTTGCGCTGCTTGGAATTCATTTATTCGGGTAATGCTCATTATCTTCCTTAATGGCTTGTGGGGCTGAGCGTCTAGCTAGAGGCAGCCCTGTGCTAATCGTTTTATGGCTGGTACATATTTAAGTGTTTGATTATAAGGCTCTTGATTTAAGATCAGTACTCTTTCTCTTTTAAATTGAGATTACGTTCTGCCAGCATTTTTCTTCGCAAGCGCCAAAACTTCTATAAAGACTGGCTGCGCAATAAGTAAAATTACCAGCAGAAGGCCTTTCTAATTTAGCACTTAGTGAGTCCTTCCATTTCATTAGATTTTATTAATAGGCTTAGGTTTTCTGCTCCTCCTATTAAAGTCCCATTAACAAATACCATTGGAAAAGTTCTCCAGCCAGTCCACATTTTTAAGGCATTTCTTTTGCGCCATTCTTTAAAATAGCTTCCATATTCAAGGTACTCGAAGTCAAACCCTTGATTGCTTAATAATTTACACGCTTTTTTACAAACTGGGTTAATGCCCATACCAATAACCACGATAGGTGTGCTCTCAACGATACCGATAATTTCTTCAACAAAGTCTCGATGATTTTCACTAATCGCACTTTGGATACTAGGGTGTATTTTAGACTTATCGAGGATATAACGTGTCATGATTTTTCCAGATAATTATGTAGATAAGCATTTAACCATACAGTATAGATATGTGTATTTTTAGTATTAGTTAGTGGTTTCCAATGAACCAAACAATCCCAACAGCAAGACAATAACAACACGCAATAAGCGACACTATTTAAGAGTATCTATTTTTAATAGCTACGCTTCATCCTTACCATCTCTCTTTAAACAACGCCCTCTTGGCTCGTTCCCTTCATGCAACACAATATCGGAATGCAAAAAGCTTGCGGCTTCTGCTGAATCTTTTACCTTGCTGGCGCTGCGTTGCAACATTTCGGCTTCAAACTCGGTTAATACACTTTCTCGTATTCCAGCTTCGCGCCAATTCGATTCGGGACGGCAACCTCGTTTTATACCACGCGCCAGCGCCAGTGCATCCAATAGCGCTTGATTAGCCCCTTGTCCTTTAAACGGGCTCATAGGGTGTGCCGCATCGCCGATTAAAGTGATCTGTTTTCCACACTCTAACAATTCAGGTTTGAGCAATGCGCGGTCATACACTGGATAACCCGAAACTTGCGCGGGCTTTGTTGCCGCCAATATTTGCGGAATGGGATCGTGCCATTGGCATCTTGAAAGTGCTTCTTCTTTAAGTGCTTGCACGCCTTTTGCGCTTAATGTTTTGGCGGCATCTTCTGACATGGGAAAACTAAGCTGCCACATAACCGAGTTTGCATCATAAGGCATTATATAAATGCGCTCGTTACCGTTGGCGGTTTGGAATACGGTGGCTGAGTCCAGTAGGCTCTCTTGAGAATTATCGGTATCAACGTTTTCGATTGCTTCTAAGGGACAAATGCCCAAAATCACAATGCAACCCAGGTAGCGTAATGGAGAGGCGTCTTCACCTATTAGAAACCGGCGTACCGCACTGCGAATGCCATCGGCCCCCACCACCAAATCGGCTTTGGTATGTTTTAATTCGCTCTTGCTTTCGCCTTCAACCTGAAAAGTTAAATCTACGCCGCCATCTTCACATTCTTTAAAGTCTACCAACTGGTGCCCCCACTGCACCTTGGAATCGCCACCTAGTTGCTCAAGCAAGGCTAAACGCAACGCTTGCCTCGCGATATGTACATTGGTGCGCTTGGGCGATTTTTTAAAATCTGTCGGGCTCAAATCTCTAATGCCCCAATCACCAATGACTTTTCCTTGGGTAGTATGAACAACATGCCGAGTTGAGATCACGCCCTGCTCTAACGAGAAAACCCCCAAGCCCCCTATGGCGTTGCTGGCTTGCTGCAAAGTAAGCCCATAACCCTGAGAGCGAGTATTAAAACCAATATCGCGCTCATAAAGCGTAAAGGGAATTTGCCTATGCAAACACGCCACGGCCAGCGCCACACCCCCTATGCCACCGCCAATGATGGCAATGTGTGGGTAGCTTTCATCAGGTGCGGTATTAAGGGTTTTATCAGATGTATTGTTGAGCGATTGGGTAGCTGAAGAAACCAAACCTGAGCCTTTGCAGTTTAAGCAGGTATCTAAATGGCCCTTTGGGCGAACAGGCGCTATGCCTTCACCATTGTTTTTTTCAAATTGAAGCAGTTCCCGCTGGTAACGTAGTTTTACCTTCTTGCGAATGCCCTTGTTTATTTTGCCGCGACCTTGGCACTTAAGGCAAATGGTCCAGTAAGTTTCTTTATTTTCCACCTTTTCTAGTTACCTTTTTTAGCTAGCGATTGATCTCTTTTCAATAACGCCCAAAACCTCACTAAGTAAGGATACTTTGACTTGTTATGTGTTTTCACCTGAATACTCTTTTTTAACAATATCCAGTGCTTTTATACTAGCATCTTGATAGCTATCAAACGTTTGCTTATAAAAGTAGAAAAATGCTACTCCAAACTCGGCCAGTTCAATAAATATATAATTATTAGTGGAGTGAAAAAAATGAAAATCTGAATTCTTGGTAAAGAGTATGCATAAAGAATTTAATTTACTGGATTTTGATTTAACGCTAATAACCCTTAAAGCCGCCCTCAAATTTGAAAACACCTTTGCAGGGCTAGTATCAAAAGGACCTTGAAACATAGATATTGGAAGCTTTCCGATAGATGGAATATATTCCGATCCTTTAATTCTATTCAAATTCCTACGTAGGTCTAAAATTTGAAATTTATACTCCAAACTTTCAAGCCAAAGAATAATAAGCTCTATAGTTTCTCTAGAAAAAGCATCTTCATCAACATTCACCCTATCAAATACATGTTTTAATTCTCTTTCTAATGACCCTAAAATATTTGAATTGCAATCCTTACATGCGGGAACAGTAGTCTTATTATAAGTTTGTCTTCCTCCATTAGTGGTAG
>JBALXQ010000064.1:0-28413 GCA_036960565.1 Bermanella sp. | reverse complement strand
GTGCGACGGATGAGCCTATCAAGAAAAAAGAATTTAACCCTACTATATCTTGTGAAGACATGGATGAAGAAGAGTATGAAGATTACGAAGGTTCAATTCAAAACTGCTTCAATATCAATCAGCATAAACTTAGAATTATGCAATCCTATTTAATAGGAAGAGGTAGGTTTAAAGACGAATTATTTACTTTTGAGTTTTGTGTAAATAAAAACGGCTATATAGAAGCTATTGAAACTAAGAAAAGCAGTGACCTTCCAAACCTAGAAATATATGTGCGAATGTACTTTTTAAAATTGAGATTTCCCAAGCCAATAAAAAGAAAGTGCTTTACTAAATCCTTTGACTTTAGAGAAAAACGCCCTGAAAAAGTGGAGGTTAACTCTTCGGATTAGCATTACCTATACGCTGATTAATAGACGTTAAAGCGCTAGTAAATCAATTATTCACTTCATTTAGGTGATGTTAATTCTTACATAAGTAGTTTTTAAGCTAGGTTTTTTCTTTCGTTGGGGAAGTCAACCTACATGGATGTAGGGAATGCAGGTATTGCAGGAGCAAATACCTGTCCCACAAAAAGAACCGTTCTAGCTTCAACGTCACCCGAACCCCAAACCCAAAATTTGAAGATAAACAATTCTCAATCCCACCTAAGACCCTATTCATCAACAAAAACAACTATCAAATGCACCAACACCTATAACCAATTTCATAATATGAAAATAACACTACACCCATCACAATAATGTGTTATTCATAACACATGCATTTTCGTCACCCAGCCAGAGCCCCTGTCTCTGACAACGCAAAACACAAGATAGACGCTCAAAAACTGCTCAGCTGCCCATTAAAACGGCGCTCAATAAAAGCAAAGCATTAACAAATTTGTACTAACCTTTAACCATTACTTCTTTAACAACCAACACTCTTAAAGCCAATTAACCTATAAAAGATCACATTATGAAAAACACGAATAATCAAAGTCAGCACGAAACTAAAATTGTCGCCACATTAGGCCCAAGCAGTAACAGCGAAGAGAAAATTGGCCAGCTAATAGAGGCCGGTGCCAATGTGTTTCGCTTAAACTTCTCCCATGGTGATGCGCAAGGCCACATTGATACTGCCGCGCTTATTCGCAAGGTGGCGGCTCAGCAAAATCAATATGTTGCGATATTGGCCGATTTACAGGGGCCTAAGATTCGCATCGGAAAATTACCCGATGGCAAGGTTACTTTAGTCAATGGTGCCAAGGTCGCGATAGACATTAACCCTGACTTTGTGGCCAAAGATGAAAACATCATTGGCTGTGATTTCAAAACCTTGCCGCAACAGGTACAAAGTGGCGATGTATTATTGCTAGATGACGGCTATATCCAATTAACCGTAGAGAGTGTTAATGGCAATATTACTCACTGTACTGTGTTGGTGGGCGGGGTATTAAAAAGCAATAAAGGCATTAATAAATTAGGCGGCGGCTTATCGGCGCCTTCGTTAACGCAGAAAGATTTAAACGATATTAAGCATGCTGCCAAAACAGGCGCTGACTTTTTAGCGGTGTCGTTTGTATCATCCGCTCAAGACATGAATGAAGCCCGCGAACTTGCCAAGCAAGCGGGTTTTAACCCAGGTTTAATTGCCAAGATAGAGCGTGCTGAATTAGCCAACGATTTAGAGTTGCTTGATGACGTGATTAACGCGTCAGACGGTGTGATGGTGGCTCGTGGTGATTTGGCTGTAGAAATTGGTGATGCGGCCTTGGTCGGCATGCAAAAGCACATTATTCACCGTGCCCGTTTATTAGGCCGCTTTGTTATTACCGCCACGCAAATGATGGAGTCTATGATTAAGCAGCCATCGCCTACTCGTGCTGAAGTAATGGATGTGGCCAACGCCGTATTAGACGGCAGTGATGCAGTGATGTTATCGGCGGAAAGTGCCGCCGGTGATTTCCCAGTGGAAGCCGTGCGCGCCATGGCCAATATCTGTAATGGCGCAGAAACGCAGCGCTTTATTGATAGGCCTGCCTTGCAAGACATGGAAATTACCAGTTCAGAGCAGGCTATTGCTTCTTATGCTATTCAAACGGCCAATAGCTTGCCTGGCGTGAAGTGCATCGTGGCCTTAACCGAAACCGGTAATACGACCTTGCTAATGTCGCGCTTTAATACTGACTTTCCTATTTATGCCTTTAGTGCGCACCAAAGCAGTTTGCAGCGCGTGGCTATTTATCGCTGGGTGCACCCGATTAGCTGTGATAAAAACCATTTGAAAAACAACTCCCAAGAAGCCATTGCGCTATTGAAAGAGCAGGGGTTGGTGGAAAGTGGTGATCGCATTGTCATTACTCATGGCGATGTGGGCAGCCCGAGTGGCGGCACCAACAACTTGCGTATTGCGGTGGTTTCGTAGGAACGAAATAATAAGCGGAGTAATACGTAGAATAAAAATCAAAAACTAAATAGACGCCTATAACGCGCCTATTTAGTTTTTGCGTATTGCCATGACTCTTCAATAAAATCCTCATACTCATCTTCAAATTCCAGCGGAATTAATACCCATTCTTTAAAACGTTTTTTGGTGAAATTAAATTCGATGCCTTTGCCTTGTTCAATGAGGTCGTTAACTCGTTCGGCGGCCACTTTAATAATAAGCGCATCTTCTTTTTCAAAAAACATGGCCATGAATTCGCCCTTGTATCTCAGACATGGGGTTTTCATCATGGTGGATAATGCCACGCCACTTTGTAGAGTTACTTTTTTAGCCAGCAGTTGAAAGTTCATGACAAACCCTCCGGATTTTTAAAGCTTTTTTACATGGCCCAGCTTTAAACCTAGGCCAGCAGTATAATTTTTTATAAGTTTAAGAAATTGAGCTCACTTCTTCTTCAGGAATTCGGCCAATGGCCTCCGGGCTTTTTGCTGCCGTGGCCAGCCAATGGGGATCTTGCCCCATGCGTTCAAAATACGCATTAAGATGAGGGAAGCCTGACCAATCAAAAGGAATCATCTGCTTGAAAAACTCCACATGAATCATTGAATAGTCGGCTAGGGTGATGGCATCGCCTACCAGGTAAGTGCGTCCCAACATGTGTTCATTCAGTACTGATGCGAAGCGAGTGAGCTGCTCCTGGCTCCAGCTAATGATGGCCTGATTACCCGGTATGTTCATAAAATTGGGTTTGGCCACGGCTTCAAAGGCTAGGGTGCCAAAGGCCTGATTAAAGTGAGCCAGCTCCCAGCATTGCCAGCGTACAATATCGGCCCTTAGGGCCGGATCTTGGGGAAACAGGCTGTGCCCCTCGGACATATCCGCTAGGTATTGAATGATGGCATTGGACTCCCATAGTTTCAGGTCACCATCCACTAAGGTGGGCACCATGGCATTGGGATTTAAGGCTTTGTAAGCCGCTTGCTGATGGTCACCAGCAAAGAGATCCAGATACTCAACCTGGATATCAATACCGGTGTGGTGAGCCACCGCTAATACCTTGCGCGAATTGGGTGAGCCCACTATGGCGTAGAGTTTCATGATTTCATCTCCTTGAAATTAACTTGCTTTTAACAAGTAAAACTCTAGTAATTTAACTTTCTTTTTGCAAGTGTTTTTTTGTTGGGGTAATATTTGCCCCATGGTAGATAAAAAAACAAAAGTTTGGTCCGGTTGCCCGGTACGGTTTGGCATGAGCCAGTTTGGGGATAAGTGGAGCTTTCTTATTCTGCGCGACCTCATGTTTAAGGGCCGAAAGTATTACTACGAATTTATGGAAGCAGGCGAGGGCATATCCACTAATGTGCTGGCCAGTCGCCTATTGGATCTGGAAAACAATGAGATCATTAGTAAAACAAGAGATCCGCTCAAGGGCTCAAGGTTTATATACAGCCTCACTCAGAAAGGCACAGAACTGTTACCCATGATGCTGGCTATGATGGACTGGGCAGAAAAATACGATGATGTAACTGAGGTGCCGCAGGAGTTCATTACCAAATTGCGCAGTGAACCAGAAAAGCTGCAGCAAGAAATTTTAGAAAATTTACCCAGCTGAACTTTTTCTGGCCCAGACAGAACCCATCAATTACTCCCCAGCCGACATCTAAACTGATGGCGGCGCTAATATCCCGTTTTTTACCTGAATATACTCATATATTTCCACAGCTTTATCGGTTATTTTTTAGGCCGTTAGCGCCTTAAAGGCGATCTTCTGGCTATTTTCTTCGTTTTCAGAATGTGAAGACTCAAGGGGGTTTAGCTGTTTTTTGAGGGTAATAAAGGCTTTAAATGGGCTTGCAGCAGGATAAATGAGGGAAGTGCTGAGCACCTTTTCAATTACTTAGGTCCCCGTGGTTATTGACTTCTGTATACTATTTGGTCAGTTTGCGCCAGAGTAATAGCCACTATAAATTTGCCTTATAGCCACTATTCATAAAGGCTATTGTTTATAGGAAATGTTGTCCCTTCCTTCCTAGTTTTAAACCTGTACAATCGGTCAGGTATTAAGAAAGGGAAGGTCAAACACAGCTTTCTTTTCTCTAATCCGCTCGTTGTAACTACCCCCTAATATGTAGTTCAGCAAGCAAATCGCGCCGTTATAAAAAAAACAAGCGGCATTAATGATTAAAACAATAGAGTACTGTAGTTATGGAACAGGTTAATCAAGCCTATGAATCCGACGCGGCCAATAAAAATGGTAATGGCGGATTGTTAGAGCGTCTTTTTAAGCTTAGTGCGCATAAAACCACCCCCAAAATTGAGATGATGGCAGGTCTTACGACTTTCGTGACCATGTCTTACATTATTGTACTTAACCCCATTATCATGTCTAAAACCGGCATGCCTTTTGACGGTTTATTCCTGGCCACCTGTATCGGTGCTGCCATTGCTACCATATTCATGGGTTTATACGCTAACTGGCCTGTTGGTCTTGCACCAGGCATGGGTTTGAATGCCTTCTTCACTTTTACCGTTGTTGGTTCCATGGGCTACGGTTGGGAAATTGCGCTAGGTTCGGTATTCCTGGCGGGTATGCTATTTGTACTAATGAGTGTCACGCGGCTTAGGGAATGGATGCTAGACAGTATCCCCATGAGTTTACGTTTGGCCATGACCGCAGGTGTTGGTTTGTTTCTAGGTTTCATTGGTCTGCGTTTCACTGGACTGGTTGTGCCTGATGCCAACAACGCTCTTGCACTAGCCGATTTGACTCACTTTGGTTTTGGTAAGTTTGGCCCTGAAGCTCCGGCTCTTGGTTTGTTAAGCTTCTTGCTTATCTCTGTTCTTAGCTACCGTAAAGTATTTGGTGCCGTTGTAATTGGTATCGCCATTACTACTCTGGTTGCCTTCTTAATGACCTTCTTGCTACCGGTTGATTTCTTTGTAGTGGCTGAAGAAGCCAAGGCCTGGGCGCCTGCTACTGGTTTTGTATCTTATGGCGGCATGCTGGCTGTACCTGATTTCTCTGCACTTGAGCCTGTTTTCTGGAAAGCCGATATTATGGGTGCCCTACAAGTGGCAATGATTCCTGTAATCGTAACCTTCTTGTTTGTTAACATTTTTGACACTGCCGGTACCCTAATGGGTGTAGCCGAACGTGCTAACTTGCAAGACGAAGATGGCAAGATCGAAGGTTTAAGTAAGTCTTTGAAAGCTGACTCTATCTCTTCAGTATTGGGTACTGCGTTTGGTTGCCCACCAGTAACGTC
Organism: Bermanella sp.; assembly: GCA_036960565.1. Classification (GTDB taxonomy): domain Bacteria; phylum Pseudomonadota; class Gammaproteobacteria; order Pseudomonadales; family Oceanobacteraceae; genus Bermanella. The sequence continues at coordinate 22,720 of JBALXQ010000064.1, read as the reverse complement.
TTATGTTGAATCTGCTGCCGGTGTTTCTGTTGGTGGACGTACGGGTATGACAGCTGTGACCATTGGTCTGTTGTTCCTAGCGGGTATGTTCTTCTTGCCACTGGCTAAGATGCTGCCTGGCTTCGCCGTTGACGGTGCGCTAATTTACGTAGCCATGTTGATGATGAGTTCTTTGTCTAAGATTGATTGGGAAGATTTCACTGAATTCGCCCCGGCAATTATGACCACCATTATGATGGCGTTTACCTTCTCTATTGCGAACGGTATTGCCATTGGTTTCATTACTTACACAGTATTGAAAGTAGGAACCGGTAAGTCTTCACAGGTTTCTAAAGGTGTTTGGGCATTGACTGTTCTATTTGCTGCCAAGTTCATCTTCCTGAACTAATAACGCAAGCATTACACTGATAAGAGAAAGGGTCTTCAATTGAAGGCCCTTTTTATGTACAGGATGTACGGTCAGGATTTTGCTCGACTCAAGCTCCTGCTTCGCCCTACCAATTACATCCATGTAATTGTCCCGGCAAATCCTAAGTACTTACATCCATGTAAGCGTGACGCGGTGTCATGGAAAAATAACTGCTCCTGCATTATTTTCATTTCCACCATCCTTGGTGGTCATGGCAAAGAGCGGCGTTCTTTAGTTTGGGTTGCTTTAATTCAAATCCACATTCAAAGAGCGGCGATGTTCTTTTTATGCCCTTTTATAGCTTGAAACACACCGTTCTATATTTCCCCCCCTTGTAACTGCTTTTGCTGCCTCCATGTCCTAACCTGATAATAACTAAAATAACCTCAGTAAAAGGATAGTCCCATGCTTTACGATTTAACCGTTACCCAGTTTTCAAAAATGCTTAGCAACCTTAGCCAAATTCTGGTGAAGGCCGACGAGTACGCCACCGCTAAAAATATTGAAGTGGCGGTGTTGTTAAATTCGCGCCTAGCGCCCGATCAATTTAATTTAGCCCGTCAAGTGCAGGCGTCTTGCGATACCGCTAAGTTGGGTGTGGCTCGCTTAACGGGCAATCTTGATAATGCGCCTAAACATGACGATGGCGAGGCCACTCTTGAGCAATTACAAGCGCGTATCGGTGAAGTAAAAGCCTACATTGAAAGCTTTAGTGAAGCCGATTTTGCAAGCGCCAGCCAGAGCCAACAAAAGCATCCACGCTGGGGTGATAAACACCTAACCGGTTACGATTTCTCGGTGCAATTCTCCATCCCTAACATGTATTTTCATGTGACCACGGCCTATTCAATTTTAAGGCATAACGGTCTTAGTATTGGCAAGATGGATTATCTTGGTGCGCTGCCATTTAAGGACTAAGCCATGCTTGATGCTTAGCGCTCACATACTTAGTGTTTGTGCGCGTATTTCTTGCATTAGAGGCCCGACTAACCTCGGGCCTTTTTTGTTTTTGTGGTTTAGTAAGGCTAGGCTTGCGCTTGAAAACAGACCCTATGGGGTCTTTAATTAAGGGCATCTATCGTTAATGCTGCTGATTTTTCATTGGCATTTAAACTAATGCAGGTGAGCGGTTATGAAATATCTACTTGTGCTCTTGCTTGTTTTTACCTTTTCACACTCCCTCTTTGCTAGCCCTAAGCCACTGTTATTTGGTTTGGTGGATGTTTATCCCTTAGTAAATTTTAAAGACGGGAAGTTAGATCAATCAAAGCCGGGTATTATCATTGAATTGCTGGGCTTATTGGCCAAGCGCTTGCCTATAAACCTCTCTTATGAAGCCTGCCCTGTGAAGCGCTGCTTGGTGATGCTGGCCAAAGGCTATATAGATGCCATGCCTGCACTAAGTTATAGCTCACAGCGCGCTGAAAAGTTCGCGGTTTACCCTATGAAAAATGGCCAACCTAATGTCCAGAGAAAAATCGTTGAAGGTACTTATTCGCTCTACACCTTAAAGAATTCAAGCATGAAATGGGATGGGGTTAATATGACAGGCCAAGATAAACCGATAGGAGTAAATTTGGGTTTTTCTGGTGCCGCCTATTTGAAAAGTAAGGGTATCAGTGTATTAGAAAATAACAGCACCAAAGCCAATATGGATATGCTGGTGGCTAAACGTTTATCTGCCGTGGCCACCTTGAAATTTGTGGGAGATGCATTAATTGATAAAAATAGTAAATACATAAACGTGGTAAAGATGAAAATACCGTTGAAATCAAAACCTTACTTTACGGTTTTTTCTCGGCAGTTTGTTCGTGATCAACCTGAGTTGACCGAACAAATTTGGCTAACCATTTCCGAGCTCGGCGCTTCTAAAGAATTTAGTGAAATCGTGAAGCGCTATATTGATTAACGAGATTTTTTACACAAGTCTTATTCCGCATTTTTATAATCAATATAATCTACTCTCCAGCTCATGCCTTTTTTACCTACTGAGATTTCATTAAACCTAGTGGCACTTATTACCTGTTGAGCATGGCCGTTAATATCAATATCAAAGCGTGATCCTGTCATGGTGCGGCTGCCCTTACTCTGATAATCCCCCCATACCACAATTTGTAAAGTACTGGCCCGTTGCGCGCTGATGACTTTACCATCAAAAGATATATTGCCCTTGTTGCTGTTAAATAACAGTGCGCCTTTTACACAAACGGTTTGTGTCTTAGAACAGGTTTTTTTTACTGGAATAGTTTGAATATTAGCCTGACAAATCAAGCTGGGAAGTAGCAGTAAAAAGAGAATGTATTTCATATTTTTAATTCTTTAAAAAGGTGAGGTGGTGCAGTATTTTGGGCGCCACTTTAATGCAGTGGCTTTTCCCTCACAATCGCCAGTAAGACTGAGTAATGAACCTTTTTGATGCTATTTTACGGTTAGAAAAAAAGCGGCTAAAGCCCAGAAGGGGATTGGACTCATATTGTTTCCAATGGTGCCCAATATAGTCTTACTGTTTGTATCTATTTAAAATTAGTGAACTCTTTCCTATGAAAAACCGATGGCTTTTTTAAACCGGTAAAGCTTTTGTATTCACACAGCTAATAAACAGTCATTAATAATGCATATAGATCGGCTGGTTTGGCGACTCATCAAGCCACTAAGACTGTCCTAAAAAGCCGAGCCATGCCGATGTAGAGCCTTTATACTGAGCGCAAAATGGTTCCTATAAGCTCGTCGTTTTATAGAATAAATCGAGTTTCATTTATGTTTGGGGAAGTGTGTGGCGCAACTATTTAACAAAATTTTAATCGCAAACCGTGGTGAAGTGGCGGTTCGTATCATTTTAGCTTGCCAAAAACTCCATATTGCTACGGTAGCTGTATATTCCGATGCAGACAAACACAGCCCATATGTGAATATGGCCGATGAAGCGATTCATATCGGTGACAGTCGTGCAGCTGAATCTTATTTAAATCAGGACAAGATTTTACAGGCAGCAAGGTTAACGGGCAGTGATGCTATTCACCCAGGCTTTGGTTTTTTATCTGAAAACCCTGGATTTGCAAAAAACTGTATTACAGCTGGCATCCACTTCATTGGTCCCTCTGCGGATAACATGTTGTTAATGTCATCTAAGTCAGCCTCAAAAGAGCTGGTGGCTTCTCTAGATTTACCCATCATTCCTGGCCTTGCCAACCCCCCACAAGATAGTGCCTCTTTGTCTCAGGCAGCCACTGATATTGGTTACCCTGTACTAATTAAAGCTTCTGCGGGCGGCGGCGGCATGGGCATGCGTGTGGTGAATGCAAAAGACGAATTTGAAAATGCCTTGGCGGCTACTAAACAAGAAGCTAAAAATTCGTTTGGTGATGATCACGTATTAGTAGAAAAGTACTTTAAAAGGGTTCGTCATATTGAAGTGCAATTGTTGTGTGATCAACATGGTAAGGCCTTGCATTGTTACGAGCGTGAATGTTCCATTCAACGTCGCCGCCAAAAGGTGGTGGAAGAAGCACCCGCTGCTTCTATTAGTGAAAATCTGCGTGAAAAAATTTGCCAAGCGTCGGTGAAAATAGCTCAAGCAGTCAATTATCAGGGGCTAGGTACTGTTGAGTTTATGGTGGAGGAGGGGACCGATAATTTTTATTTTTTAGAAATGAACACGCGCTTGCAAGTGGAACATGGAATTAGTGAAAAAATTACCGGCTTGGATTTGGTGGTGTTGCAAATTGAAATTGCCCAAGGCCAGGCGCTGTCTTTGAGACAAGAAGATATTAAAATTATTGGGCATGCCATTGAGTGCCGATTATACGCAGAAGACCCTCAGCAAAACTTTATACCCAGTGTTGGCACTGTATTGCACTGGAGCCCTTTTAGTGGTGAAGGCATTCGCAGTGATGCAGGCATTGCCAGCGGCTCACAGGTATCTAGTTTTTATGACCCTATGTTGGCTAAGCTCATTAGTTTTGGCAAAGATCGCCCAACTGCCATTCGCGCCATGAATCGCCATTTGGAAAATACCCAGTTACTGGGAATTACTACCAATCAAAGTTTCTTAAAAATTGTATTAAAGCACCCCGATTTTCTAATGGGTAAAACCAATACTGATTTTATCGAACATAATATTCAATCGCTCACGCCTTCATTAACAAAGCAGGATGTAAACAAACTGTTATTGGTGGCGGTGGCACAGCGGGCCTTGGCCGAAGAAATTGGCCTAGTTAATCACTTGCCTAGTACCCGTCACTTTCAGTTAGCACTAAATGATCACAGTTATGGCTTATTCGTAAGCCATAATGGCCAAGATGGATATGACGTTAAATTGGAAGAAGAAAATTTTGAAATTGAAATACTAAAACATGATTTAAAAAATGGTGTGGGAGAAATACTGCTGGCCATAGAGGGGCACAGTGAGAGATACACCTATGCCATAGATAAAAATGCTTTGTTTGTGCATAGCAATAAAATAGCGGCTCATAAAGTGAGTTATGTCTCGCGCTTTTCTAATAGTAATTTACAAACCGACGGTGCAGGTTACCAGGCCGCTATGCCTGGTCGCATCATTGAGGTGTTGGTAAATTCTGGTGACAGTGTAAAAGAAGGGGATAAGCTGTTAACCATGGAATCCATGAAAATGGAACACAGTACCTTTGCAAAGAGTGATGGTCGGGTGGCCGAGTTATTTGTGGCCGAAGGCAATTTGGTGAACAAGGGTGACACCCTTATTGACATTCAAGAACAATAATTCAGGAAATCACCATGACTCAATCAAGCTTAAATAAAAAAAGTAATAATAAACAAAGCCACAATATTCCCGCTTTAAAAAAACGCCAAGAAAAAGTGTTAGAGATGGGAGGCGAAGATAAAATCGCGCGCCAGCATAAAAAGGGACGCATGACGGCTCGCGAAAGAATTAATAAGTTGCTGGATGAAAGCAGCTTTGAAGAAACCGGCATGCTGGCGCATAGCGATTTAAAAGCGGCAAAAAATAAAACCCCCAGTGATGGCAAAATTTGCGGTTTTGGTGATGTTCACGGCAGTGAAACCTTTGTTGCCGCCGACGATGTTACTGTATTTGCAGGCGCGGGTGGGCGCATTGGCGTCAGCAAAGTGTATGAAAAAATGTCTTACGCGCAAAAGAAAGGCATACCCTGTGTGTATTTAGGGGACGCAGGTGGAGCGCGTATTCCAGACATCATGGGCAGTGATGGCATGATGAGCATGAGTTATTCCACTACCATTAGTGAGCCAAGGGATCGTAAGGCACCCTTAGTAACAGCCATTATGGGAGAGTGCATGGGTGGGCCTACTTGGGTGGCTGCTACCTCGGACATAGTGGTTCAAGTGAAAGGGACTGTGATGTGTGTAGGGGGCTCGTCTATTTTAAGAATAGCCACAGGAGAAGACACCACAGATGAAGAACTGGGTGGTTGGGAGTTGCATGCACAGCACACCGGATTAGTGGACTTATTTGCCGAAGATGAAGCGGAGTGTTTATCGCTTATTCGCAAGGTACTGTCATATTTGCCCAATAGCGCAGCGCAATTGCCCAAAGTTACAATCTGTCATGATGACCCTGCTGAACAACTGGATGCGCTGCTGGATGTGGTACCCGAAAACCCTAAGCAGCCTTATGATATGCACCACCTACTGAACCTCATTGCCGACCAAGATAGTGTGTTGGAACTGCGCCCCTATTTTGATGCCAGCCTAATTACCGCCTTTATGCGCATTGACGGTCATGTTACTGGGGTTTTAGCCAATAACCCTATGGTCACAGCGGGTGCCATGGGGCCAGGGGCTTGTGAGAAAGCCACCGCGTTCATTGCCCTGTGTGACTCATTTAATATCCCATTATTGTTTTTACACGACACGCCAGGGTTTTTGGTGGGTAAGGCTGCCGAAGACCAGAAGATGTCACTGAAAATTATGCGGTTCATTGATGCCTTGCATCATTGTAGTGTGCCAAGGGTTAGCCTGATTGTGCGTAAATCTTACGGCATGGCTCACTGTAATATGTCCGGCGGTAAGATGGGCAGTGATCACATTATGGCTTGGCCCACGGCGGATGTTTCTTTCATGGCACCAGATGTAGCCGTTAACGTAGCCTTTGGCCGTAAGCTGGCGCAGTCGGAAAACGGTGAGGCCGAAAAAGAAATGTACATGCAAGCCATGCAGCAAAGTAGCGAACCTTGGGAAGCCGCAGGTTTAAACCTACTGGATGAAGTGATTGACCCAAGGGACACACGCAAGAAAATTATTAAGGCCTTTAAACGCGCCCGAGGCCATGATGGTAAGGGCGGCATGAGCAAGCGCCTAATGGCCAGCTGGCCTAAGATGCTATAAACAGATAGACCAAGCTTTCATTGATCAATAGAGCTAAAGCCCTACCATTTTATGGTGGGGCTTTTTTTTGCTTTAAACCCGTTGAAACGAACTTGTATTAACCAATATGCCGCTATTGATTAACGAAACCACTGGCCCAAATAGCCCAAACTTCTTAATCTTCAGCGCAATTACGCAGCTCTATTATGGCTGGGAGAAGGGGCGAGTTGTCCTAGCAAGTATTGATCGATGGAGTCGATAGATGAACAATCTAATTATGGGGTTAAGCATCTTAACCGTGCTGTATTTTACCTTTTTAGATAAGGGTGAATTTGAAACAGATATTGTTTTTAATGGTGAGGCTTACGAGCATCAAAAAATGCAGGATAGCGGCTGGGTGACCAGTCACTATTACACTCGTGCCGGGGAAGACATTAAAAGTGCCAAGGGAATAATTCACATATTGGAATTTGATAAAAAGCTGATTCGAGGATATTGGAGAAAACCCTTATTTAATACCATCAGCCAATATGGACTTAAAACCATCGGCACCGATGAATATGATATGGCAGGATCATTTGAAAAATCGGGTGTGAATATGCACTCTTACGGGACGCCTATTAATGTGAATGGCCAGGATAACTTGGCTTTTTACATTAGCAATGAATATACCTTGTTAAGCAAATACGAAATGTTAAGTGAATTAAGAAAAATATCCATGCGCTAACAAAAGAGTATGTTGGCTTTATAATCTATCTGTTCTCAGGATATTGATAACACTCAGAATTTTAGAAACAGTTTAAAAATAAATAGTTGGGTAAAATTTTAGCCGTCAGCCATTTACTGTTTTAATAAGATGTTCATGATTTTAATTAGCTATTAAACAGCGGTTAACCTGTTGCTTATAAGCCTGATAAATCAGGTTGGGATGATAAATATTTTCTACGGCCTTAGTGATGCGGGCTATTAAACGAGGGTGAGATGTTTTTTTTGATATATGTAACCACCATTCCTTATCACTAAGATAATAGGCATTTTCAAGCAGGTTTACGTTCAAATTCAATTCTTGCATGGCGTATTCTAAGCCCGAAAGTGAACCCACGACGGCGTCAACCCGATCAAAGCTGAACATGTTTAAAGCTTGTAAATAACTTTCTACCGCTACTTTTTTAATGTTAGTGTCATTATCAAAACGAGGCTCAAAATGAGCTTTGCGAATAACCGCAATGAAATTAAGGCTTGCGAGCTCTTCATAGTGTGACACCGGTTTATCTATCTTGGTTAAAACCACCACCTTGGATTTTGATATGGGGCCTATATAGTTGACACTTTCTTTTATACTGTCGTTTTTAAATATCAGGGCCATATCCAATTGACCGGTTTTTAGAGAACTTAATATGCGCGCATAGGGGTATCTTACATGTTGAAATTCAATCCCCACGTCTTTGGCCAGCCTATTTAAAATGCTGATACTGGCCCCTTCACATTTTGTATTCTCTTTAAAAAAGGCAAAAGGGGCAAAGGGAGGCACCGCTACATCGAGTGTTTCCACCGTGGCAATGGCTTGTCTAGCTATCGTAAGGCAAGCAAGGCATAACAATAGTTGTGGTAATACTCTTATCAAAGAACGAGCCTTTAGTGATGTTTTACGCAAAAAATGGACGAGCCATGTAAAGGATTTTAAGTGGTCGTAAAATGGCTTGACTACTCAATAGAATAGACGCCAAAAGGAGTGTTAACCACAAGATAAAGTTAATGGTTTGAAGGAGATAAGGGAGGGGAGGAAGTGCGCTGTTATTCAACGCACTCTGTATTTACTACTTAATATATATCCACATGCCATCGTGAAACTCTTTAGATTCACTTTGTGCATAGGGCCACAGTTCAAAGACATCATCGCTGTAGTTAATTAAGTTTATGCCATCGTCTGAGTTGCTTTGTAATACAAGCGAGCTTCTGCTGTTATCGTTGAAATCGCATAGAGTATCGTTTGTTAGAAATAGGGTATGAATGCTATCTTCATAATTTACCAAGCTGTCAATATCGGTAATTGGGTTAATACAGCTGGCATTGTTAAGGGTGGCAGCAGATATGGTGCTCACATTGCCAGCATCATCTATAAACATCATGCCTTGAGTGACCGTGCCTTTTACAACATTCCAAAATGGATCGGCCAGCATACCTGAGCCCAGAGTGTGACTGGCATCAGGTGAAACGGTGGACACCTGCTTCCAAGGTAGGTTGTCGCCATGATAACCCACCAAAGTCCAGCCACCATCTTGTTCATCCATGTTGCAATACACGACCTGCTGATCGCTATTGGCTTCGCTGTCGGCCAGATTAGGGCCATCCACATCTATGGTGTAAAACCCTGAAGGCAATTCAGAATTATCAATTATGAGTTGGCGACAGCTGGTATTAGGGTAGGCAATTTCACTGGCATCGTTAATGACGAGAGTGATATTTTTTGCTTCAAGGGCTTGTACTGTAATTGATTTACTAATCACCACTTCGCCATCCAGAGTGCCGGTTAATTGATAATCCCCTGGCAATACTCGGAAAGATAAATATCCCTGACTGCTGCCGGTGTTACCGGAAATCCCCCAGACTTGATCATATTGATCTTCGATAATCACCCCAGCCATAGGGTTGCCCAATATAGAGATAGTATTAATGCTCACCACGGATTTAAGGCTGGTATACACCACATTGTCGCCCACCACCTTGGAGGCACAAATTAGCGTTTGTGCAAATGAGCTAACTTCCCAGCTACTGCTGCATCCTCCTAAAACACTTTGTGTTTCTGTGTCTATAAATTCAAGTTCAAACTCTATGCTTTCAAAACTGTTTATGTCGATGCTGGTGGTGGCTTGATACCAGTCGTCTACTTCCGATAGTTGCTCAAGCGTGTATTGCTGATAGGGTGTTTCAGTGCCCACTATGGTGATGCTGGTGGTAATGTCTTCAATTAAACCCAGTTCATCAATGATTTCAGCAGGAACCCTAAGCGTTATTTGGCTTGGGTACTCTTGATTGTTTTCAAACGAAAAGTTTACTTCACTGATTAAGGGATATAGCTCAACCGAGACAGTTTCGTCTGAATCGAACAATACATCGGAATTAAAACTGTCAGATTTAGCCATGAGTTGAATGTCGTCATAAAACTTCAAATGAAAATAATCAACGCTTTCTAAAGTATCTAGGTAAAAGCGATTAACTGTTTCTGTTTTACTAATATCAAATATGTACTCGCTTTCGCCGTTTACAAATATTCCCAACCTAGGCACGTCAATTTCTTCAAGTTGCGAAAGAGTAAACTGCACCTGTACCTGCGAATAGGTGGAAATGTCTTCTACTTCGCCATTAACCGAACCTACAACCGGAGCCAGCTGTAAGGCAAAATCCACTTGATTATCTTCACCTACTTCAATAACCCCTTCGCCACCATATTGTCTGGTTAAGTTACTCACCAACAAACTCAAAGTGTAACTGCCAGGGGCCAATGTCAGGGTGGAGTTAGACAAGACACTAAAGCCTTCTTGTTCGATATAAATAGACCAGGGGAAATATTGGTATTCATTTAAAAGCTGATTATAAACCGTTAGCGTACCTGAAAATTGTTCTCCCGAGCCATTACCTTCACCGTTAGAAAGGCGGTTGTCTTCTGCAAAGCCAAGCCCGGTTAATGTCATACCCAGTTCAATATCGGCCACCAGTTCAAGGGTGCCGGTGGCGTCAAGTGGAGCTTTAATAGTAAGTGGCGTTTGATCAATAATAAGATCATCACCTACGATATCTGTAATGGTTGTGAAAATTTCACTTTGCGTAGTTTGAGCTGGATCGGCGCCCACCGTACTGTCGAGTTTTATTTGGTAGCTTGAAGTGTTGTCGGATTCATCTGTGTATAAAATATTAAACCAAAGGTTGTTGTCTCCACTTAAATCAAAAGGACCTATGGTGGTGGCGGTTAATTGCGGGGATTCAAATGCGTTACTAATGCCGCCGGTGGCGAGTCGGTTATCAATGGCAAAACCAATTTCACTTAAAAACATGCCTTGCTCAATGGCTGGAATAAGTTCTATTTGACCGCCACTTTCATTAGGGCCGGTAATGGTAAGAGGATCTTGAGAAAGAATAAGGGTGTTTTCGGTGGCGGCGGCAATTGCAAAAAAAATATCGGCAGTAGTAATGGCACTGGGGTCTTCACCGATAGAGTCATTTAACTTTATTAAATAAGTCGAAGACGCGCCCACTTCATTGGTGTATCTAATATTAAACCACAAGTTAATACCGTCGCTGAAATCAAACGGACCCTCTAGAGTGGATGATAACGAAGGAGGGCTGTACTCGGGCCAATCTGAAATGGCCCGTGAAGACGGGGTAAAATCCTGGCTGACTGATCGCTGACTGGCACTAGCATTGGCCACTAAGTACTTAGAGCGAATTTCATAGTTAAACTGCACCTGTGAATTTTCGCTATCCTGCTGCGATGCCGCTTGTTCTGAGCCTCCACCTGAAGAACCACAACCTGCTAGGCTCAACATGAGGCCAAGCAATGCTCCGTAACCTATGGTTTTCATCTTGATCTCCGTTAGCGAATTCACAGTTGGCTGGAAATTGGAAAGTGTGAAATTCTGTAAGAGCAAGAGCATTTAGTATGCCAGACACTTGGTTTTAGCTGAGCTTAAGGAGGCTCATGTGAAAAGTAGTTGTTTGATTGATATTTATATTTCTTAAAATCATGGATGTAAGGCAAAGGCATTGAAATTTAGTCCCAGAAGTTTTAATGGCGCACTCACTTTAGACAAGTATTGCCCTTTAGGCGGCAATACTTGTCTCTTATGCGGCAATAGGCTGATTTCCTAACCATCTTTTTTGGCTAAAAATGTTCTGTTAAATCGTAAAGTTACCAGTGCTGGCAACAGGATAAGAAAGGTGTTTATAAATCTTATTCTAAAAATAGCGGCTGATTTCTTGGTAATTATTTAAACTAAGGTAACTAATTTTTAGTACTAATTTGGCCGAGACTGAACCCTACCTTAACTGAAACTGAACCCAGGCTGAACGAAGCGAAAGAGTTAAAAACTAGCAGTATTTAGCCTTTTAAGCGCTTAACTAATTTGATAATGTGCGGTCAATACACTGGTGGTTAAAGGAAAAAATCATGGACTGTCACGCACTTTTATTTATTCTCATGTTTGCTAGTGCTTTGGCTTTTTCTCAATCATCTAACGAAACAGACACAAATATCTCCACTGGCCAGGGCGAATATGAAAACGGAGATGTTGTTGAACTTTCTACCATTAAAATCCATGGTGGTGAAGATATTGGGCCAAAGATCAGCACACAAAAATTGCTAAAAGTCCCCGGGGCCAATGGTGACCCCATCAGAGCCATTGAAGCTTTACCCGGAGTGGTACTAGATGGAGATGAAGATAGTGAACCGGCAGTAAGGGGGTCTAGCCCAAGCGATAATCGTTACATCACCGACCACATGTCGGTGGGTTATTTATTTCATAACGATGGTAGCAGTACCTATAACGACAACATCATTTCTGATTTTTCATTAATGGCAGGGGCCTGGGATGCGCAATATAACAATGCCATGGGTGCCGTACTCGATACCACTTTACGAGACCCCTATCATGAAGATATTACCACCATAGTAGACTTGAGTTTTATTCGTGCTGGAATATTAGTGGAAGGAGCGGTCACTGAAAACAGTGCTCTGTATGTGAGTTATCGTGAGAGTTTATTAAAATGGTATTTTGATGAAATTTCCAATGCCGAAGAAGGCCTCATTATTCAGGTTCCTAAAAATTCTGATTACCAGGTGAAATATCATTGGCGGGTCGACAACACCAGTAATCTAAGATTTTTAGCCACCGGTGCAAAGGATCGGGTCAGTTTTGAAGTGGACGAGGAATTTGAAGAGGCCGGTAAAGAGCCGACTTTGGTAGGTAAGGGCAATCTGGATGGTGACTATAATAGCCAGGGCATCTTATATGACACTGTATTATCCAATGGCACCAGTGCCTTATTTGTGGTGAGCCAGATAGAACAGGATTTTAAATTTAAGGTGGGTACTCTGTTTGACCTAGATGCCACCAGTAATAACACGCGCTTAAAAGCTCAATTTCAAACCCCCTTTACTGGTGGCGACAATTTGCGTTACGGTTTTGAAAGCACCAATCTTGCCTTAAAATACGCCATGGAAGGACTATATAATCCCTGCAACGATGATGTGGAAAGTTGTGACCCGGCTTCTACAGGTGAACGTTTTGATTCCAAAGAAAAGCTGGATATGAATGGGCTCTATGTCTTTGGTGCCTATGACTGGTTGGCCACGCCTTTTTGGCAGATTACATTTGGTTTAGGCAGTGACTATGACGATTACTTAAAAGAACGCAGCTATCAACCGAGGCTTTCCAGCCGTTATGAACTAGATGAAAGTTGGACTCTGACCTCGGCCGTCGGGAGACATTATCAGTTCCCTCGAGACTTCTTTGCCATTACCAAAACCTTGGGCAATCCAGATTTAAAGCAACCCAACAGTGAGCACTATGTGGTGGGCTTTGAATATGCATTAAACGATTTAATAAGTGCCAAGCTCGAAGTGTATTACAAAGACATTCATGACATCATAATTTCAAACGAATCTTATGAAGATGAAGAGACAACCCCAGAACAGGTAAAATTTGTCAACAACGCCAGTGGCTACGCATCGGGCATAGAATTGCTCATTAATAAAAACTTTTCTAATGATTGGTATGGCTGGCTGTCGGTGGCTTATAGTAGTACCCGTCGCACTAATCATAATAACGGTGAGAATTTTAATTTTAGTTACGACCGGCCCTGGATCGTTAACTTAGTGGCGAACTATGAGATCAGTCACACCATGACAATAGGTGCTAAGTGGCGTTATCAAAGTGGTTCTCTGGTGACACCTATCTCTGGTAGCGTTGCCATTTACCAATGTGGCGACTCTAATAGTTCGGTGCTGACCGATAACCCCTCTGATAACGAATGCATTGGAGTGCTTGACCCTGTTAACCCTGATGTATACCTATACGATCCCATCGAGGGGAAATTAAACTCACAACGTTTACCCGCCAAACACAGCCTAGATTTACGTTTTGACTATACCCCAAGAGAAGGGCGTGTTTATTACATTGATGTGCGCAATGCTTATGCTCGTCAGAACATTACCGATTACGAATACAGTGATGATTATGAAACTCGTACACCGGTATCTGAACTGGAAACCATTGCCTCCTTGGGTTTAAAATTTACGTTTTAAAATTAAGTAGGCGCTAATATTACGGCTTTAAACTATCTGTAAGTGACCAATATTAGCTTTGTTAATGTAAAACTCGTTCCTCAATAGAATCCAGTGACAATAAAGCCTGCATCCAGTGATCGGCCAAATGTATATCAGTTTTACAATATTGCCGAAATGGACAAGTACACCCGTATGTATAGTCATTGTTCAAAAACTAATTTTGTCAAAAAGGTTATGGAATGCATTAATAAAATTTTAACCAATGAATTGTTGCTGGAACACTTAAAAGTAGTTGAAAGGTGGAATGGAAAAAACAAACATTATCGGGATATTTTTATAGACTATGTGATTAATCAACAGGTGCGTAATCCTGGCCAATAAAGTTTTTAGGTGATTTCGAGAGAGAGTTTAAAGGGGGAAGGAAGTAGTGATGTTGTGTTACAAGGGAAGGACAATAAAGCTGCGATATTTCAAAAAATAACAGCAGCCCTATAAGCACGTTTATTAACTGGCGCTTATGATTTGGCCACCATCTAGCACCATTGTATTTCCCGTCATCCATGCCGAAGCACGAGACGCTAGGTAAATTGCAGTGCCAGCGGCATCTTCTGGAGTGCCAATACGACCACGGGGAATTGATGCAGCGGCTTGTTCTTCATGCCCATCCAATACAAATGCGGTCATCTTGCTGGGGAAAAATCCAGGAGCAATGCCATTTACATTAATTTTACTTTTCACCAGATCGGCGGCTAGATGCTTGGTAAGATGAATGATGGCGGCTTTACTGGCGGTATAAGAATAGTTGTTCATACCCGAGTAAGACAAGCCGTTAACCGAGCCTATATTAATAATTCGAGCAGGATCATCTTGTGTGCCCGCGGCCTTTAACGCAGGCAATAACTGCTGAATTAAAAAGAAAGGCGACTTCACATTTAAATCCATGATTTTATCCCAACCCGCTTCAGGGAAATCTTTAACCGAAGCGCCCCAGGTAGCGCCGGCGTTATTTACTAAGATATCAATCTTGTTTTCTTTGGCCATTATTTCTTCGCACAATGCTTTAATGCCGTCCAAGGTGGAAATATCGGAAACAATAGCAATGCACTCACCGTACTGGCTAAGCTCTTTAGCCGTGGCATCAAGCTCTTCTTTTTTGCGAGCCGTAATGTAGGTTTTAACGCCGTTTTCAACAAAGCCACGAGCCATCATAGCGCCTATGCCGCGTGAACCACCAGTGACGATGGCAACCTTACCTTCTAAGCTAAATAAATTTTTCATACTTTTCTTATTTCCCTATTACTTTTAATGGGCATCACGACTTACATGGGAGTAATAATTAGGCGTGTGATTGTCAATGTGAACACAATATACCAGTTGCTATCGCTCCCCAATGACATCAGGGGTCAAGTTATTAAGGGCGATATGTCTTGAATACAGTGACTTTTTTATAATATTGAAAGTAAATATTATATAGAGATAGGGGGTTGAGGCAGCGCTGTTTTTTAGTAAATAATCTCGGCCTAGTGCTGTCTGTGCAGAGCAAAACATCCCATAAGTGAATGGACTAATGGCTGATTAAAGATGTTGCCTGTGTTATAGTTTTTTCGAATTTAGCAGCTAGTTAATTAATATGTGCCCACAGAATTCTGGAATTATCAACGACAACGTCACGCCAGCCTTAAACTGGGATCATCTCAATCCTTTTGTGATAGAAGTGGCGGCGCAACAAAGTGATATCGATAGCTATGAGCATGTTAATAATTCGGTTTACATTCGCTGGCTGGATGAATGTGCTCGGGAAAACTCAAAATCTGTAGGAATAGATCCCGATACGGCCAGTGAGCTGGGTTTTGGCATGGCGGTAAGAGACAGCCATGTGACTTATTTAGCGGCGGCACACTTGGGTGATAACGTGTTAATAGGCAACTGGATGACAAAAAATGATGGCCGCTTGCGTGCCACTCGACAGTTTCAAGTTATTCGTGTGTCAGACGGCGTCACTCTAGTGAGAGCCACTCTGGATTATGTCTGTATTAATATCCAATCAGGTCGCCCCTGTAAAATGCCCGCACTCTTTAGAGATAACTATTCCAGCATGACTGAACAATCCAAATAATGCAGTGTTTCTAGTAGAGGGCTATAATTGAACGAATGTATCTAAAGCTTGGTTAGGAATAGGTATGGGTTATCAATTTCACGTTGCAATGCTATTTCTGCCTTTGTTTTTGTTTCTGGCCCCCATAAATCATGCTGATACAGATAAATCTTCGGTGTTTATTAAGGCCAGGTGCGCTGAGTGGCGACCTTTTGTCTATGAGGAAAAAGGTAAAATAACTGGTCCTGCTTATGAAATTGCAATGCAGGTATTAAAGCACAGTCAACATCCCTTTGATTATCAACTTCAACCCTGGGCCAGAGTGTATAACGACGCCCTTAATCAACAGAATTTTTTAGTGGCCTGTATTGGTAGAACTCCAAAAAGAGAAAAGTTATTTCACTGGATCGGCCCCATTTCTAAAGGACTAGAGATACACTTTTTTAAACTTAGTCAAAATCCACTTAAAATCACTAATTTATCCCAAGCTAAAGACCATAAGGTAGGTGCCATGCGTGGTACTTATAATTATGATTTTTTGGATATTAATGGCTTTGAAGAAGAAAATATTCATCAAAGTAATAAGTCTAAACAATTACTAAATATGCTTATTAATAAACGTTATGAGTTAGTTATTAGTGATGAGAAACAGCTTAAATCAGAAGCTAAGAAGCTGAATATAAACCCTGACATATTTGAAAAAGTCTTATTTGCTTTTACAGTCACAGACAATATGGCTTTTAGTATAGATACTTCTGAGAAAGTGATTAAGACCTTTAGGGCTTCGTATTCTGAATTAGAAAAAGAAGGTCGGTTTAAAGGGCTGTTGCGTTAGAAGCGAAAAACAGGATTATTAATAGATATGTGTCTGATTAATCATTTGGGTAATATGTGAGAGCAGGATAATGACTTTACACAGAAAGTCATTATCTTAAGCGATTAAAAGATTAACGATAATTAGCGAGTCCTGTAAACTTAACCTACAAATTCATAATGCTTATCAAAACATGGAAAGTTTACCCTTGCCTCAAAAGTCCCCTGAAAATAATGAATACATTAAACGGATTAATAAAGTACTCGATTATTTAAACAGCTCTTATGCTCAGCCAGCCACATTAGAGTCTTTGGCGCAGCTGGCCAATTTTTCACCGTATCACTTCCATCGTATCTTTACAGGTGTGGTGGGGGAGTCCCTTTATAAATACATTCAACGTATCCGTATTGAAAAGGCTGCTCATGCTGTGCAGTTTTTCCCAAATAAACCATTAACCGACATTGCTCTAGATTGTGGTTTTAGTAATTCCGCGGTATTTTCCCGCACCTTCAAAGAATATTTTTCCATGACCGCGACCCAATGGCGAAACGGTGGTCACGAAACTTTTAGCAAGAATTGGCAAGTGCTTAGCAAAAATAGGGAAACGCCCAGCAGTGATTGGCAAGTGAAAGGAATGTCCCCCTTGTATATTGATGGCCCTGACAACAATGCGAAATGGGATATCTATAGAATGAATTTATCGAATGTGCAGGTAGAAGTGAAAGAACTGCCTGAAACCAGTGTGGCTTATATTAGGCATATCGGTGAGTTTGTGGGCCAACAAGCATTATGGGCGCAGTTATTTCAAACGTTAACGCAATGGGCGGCGGCGAGAAACTTGTTAAAGTGTCCGGGTACTGACTATTACACTGTGTTTAGAGATGACATTAACATCACGGAGTTTGCCAAGTTTAAATGTGATTTAAGTTTATCGGTCCCTAAGGGAACCAAGCCAGAAGGGGCTGTGGGAGTATCGGTTATTGCAGGTGGTCAGTACGCGGTGGCTCAATTTGAAATAGATACCCACGAATATCCAGATGCTTGGGAATTGGTATACAGCCAATGGTTACCTAATAGCGGCTTTCAGCCCAGTGGTGATTTCTGTTATGAGCGGTATTTAAATGACCCGAATATGCACCCTACCAAAAAGCACATCATTGAAGTATGTATTCCGGTAAAACCCTTATAGTTTTTACCCAAGCGGAAAATAATCTTTATTCTGCTTGGGTAAAGCGACGCCGATAACCAATGGGGGATAACCCTACCCTTTGCTTAAATAATTTAGTGAAAGAGCTAATGTCGTTATAGCCCACCCGCGTTACCACTTGTGATAAAGGTGTGCTTGAATTTTCTAATAAACTCTTGGCGGTTTCAATTCGAACATTTTGCAAATAGGTAAGCGGGGTGATGCCTAATTCTGTTTTAAAGCGTCTAATTAACGTGCGCTGACTCACTCCGACTTTTTCGGCTAGCCGAACCTGATCCACACTCACTTCCAAATGGTTATTAATCCAGTACTGGGTTTTGGCCACTATGGGGTCAGAGCTGGAAGCGCTGGAAATTAAATTATGATAAGGCGATTGAGCATTTTCACTGGTATTAATTAGCATGGTTTTGGCACATTGCATGGCCAGCTCTTCCGATACCTGGCTCTCAATAATATGCAGTGCCATATTAAAATAAGCGGTCATGGTGCCGGCACAAATTAATCGGTCTTGCTCGGTAAGCATTGCCTGGGAATTTAATTTAACCCCAGGGTAGCGATGACGAAACGTGTTATCTAGCCACCAGGTGGTGGTGGCTTTACGACCATCAAGCAACCCTGTTTCGGCTAAAATGAAGGTGCCGGTGCAATTGGCACCAATACTGGATTTTTGTTTCCAACTTTGAATCAGCCAGTCTTTTAACGGCTTAAGATTCTCCATCATTTTTTCAAATTCGCTTAAGCCTTTAAACAAAAAGCCGGGAACATATATAAAATCAAAATGATTGTTTTGACCAATATGGGTATCAGCATGCAAAGAAAAGCCGCCGCTAGTTTCCACCGGCCCTGGTTCCATGGATATGGTTTGCCATTGAAAGAGTTTGGCATCCTTACCCAGTTGCGCCTTAATATGGGTGTTGGCTATTTGCAGTGCATCCACCGGTCCAGATAGGCTCGACAGGTAGCAGCCCTCGTAAAGCACCACGGCCACTTTATACATTTGTTTTTCTGTTAAACAAGGCAGGTACCTCTATCTGTCCAATATGGCTATCTAGTTGTCAAATTTGACAATATCACAGGCAGCACCTTTTGCTTAGACTTATTTCTTTGGTTTTTTCTATCTTGTGAGCATCTATGAGCCTTCCTGCGCAGTTCGAAAATCGTTTAAGTTTACCCGCCGTAGTGGCCCCTATGTTTTTGGCGTCGGGCACTAAATTGGTAACTGAGTGCTGTAAAGCCGGCGTAGTAGGGACGTTCCCTGCGCTTAATCAACGCAGTAGCGAAGGTTTTGAGGAATGGTTATTCGAGATTGAAACTGAACTTGAGCGCCATCACCAAGAAACCGGTATTAAACCAGCTCCCTTTGGTGTGAACCTGATTGTCCATAAGAGTAACCCTCGCCTAGAGGCTGATCTGGCTATTTGTGTGAAGCACAAGGTGCCTTTGATTATTACCTCTCTAGGTGCTGTGAGCTCAGTGGTGGACGCCATTCATGGCTACGGTGGCATTGTCTTTCATGACGTGGTGAATGCACGCCACGCTAAAAAAGCGGATTCTGTGGGGGTTGACGGTTTAATTGCCGTGTCGGCAGGGGCTGGCGGCCATGCGGGTTCGTTAAATCCAATTGCTCTGGTAAATGAGATTCGTGCCTTCTTTGATAAAACCGTTTTACTCTCCGGTAGCTTATCCACCGGCAGTGACATTGCCGCCGCGCAAATGATGGGTGCCGACCTGGCTTATATGGGCACACGTTTCATTAATACTCGTGAGTGCATGGCTCAGGAAGAATACAAACAGCAAATTACCCAAACCTCTGCCAGCGATATTGTCTACACACCGCTAATTTCAGGGGTAAATGCCAATTTTATTCGCCAAAGTGTGGAAGCGGCGGGTCTTGATTTAGCGACGCTTGAGCGTCCTACCGAACTGGATTTTGGTGCTGAGTTGGATCACGCCAGCGATGATAATACTTCTGATCCAAAAGCTAAGCCTTGGAAAGATATTTGGTCAGCGGGTCACGGTGTGGGCAGTATTGACGATTCTCCGGCTGCCAAAGATCTAATTGAGCGATTAAAAAGTGAATATGAGCGTGCTCACGAGCAGCAAGCTCAGAAAAGGGCTAAACTAGCCGGCTCATTTTAAACACTATTTGATAATTATTGAGGCCAAGAGCTTGAACGAATTTAAACTGATTGAATTTTCAATTGATAATGGCATTGCCAGTATTACCCTAAATCGCCCACAAGCGGGTAATGCCTTTAATTTGTTATTGGCCACTGAATTAAATCAGGCGGTGAATGCTTGCCAATATGATCCGAATGTTCGAGTGGTGTTATTACAAGCTCACGGCAAATTGTTTTGTGCTGGTGGTGATTTGGCATCCATGGCAGAAGCCGGGGATCAGGTAGAGGCAGCCCTTAAAGCGCTCACCGATCAGATTCACGGTGCTTATTCAACTATGACGCGCATGCGTGCCCCTGTTATTGCCGTGATAAACGGTGCTGCTGCAGGTATTGGTATGAGCTTAGCGTTAGTAGCGGATATGACTCTGGCTTCTGATAAGGCCAGTTTTTTAATGGCTTATACGGCTGCGGGTTTAAGCCCTGATGGCGGCTCAACTTATTTGCTGCCTAAGGCAATCGGAATAAAGCGCGCCAAAGAAATGATGATAACCAATCGTAAATTAAGTGCTCAGGAAGCGCTTGATTGGGGGCTGGTTAACCAGGTGGTTGCTCATGAAAACTTGCAAGCAGAGGCACAAGCATTAGCGGCTACTCTGGCAAAGGGCGCCACCAATGCCTTTGGTTCGGCTAAGTCATTACTATTGGCGGCAGATACTCAGTCATTGGAAGGACAAATGGCGTTGGAATCGGCCGCTATTGCAGCCAATGCCAGCGGCATTGATGGCCAGGCGGGTATTCATGCTTTTTTAAATAAGCAAAAGCCAGAGTTTATTGGTAAGTCATAAAGCTAAAACTGAGGCCGAAGGGTAGTTTGTCACTAACCTATCGGCCTTCAATAACCTTCCGCTGCATATTCTTGTAGCACTAAACCCAATAGACTAACTACTAATCGAATTTCAAATTCTCTTCTACACTCACTTAAGTGTCAGCAAAAAGAGTGTGGATAATGGTCGTTAGTGAACACCTAATTGAATACGATAATCTTTCCATTAAATTATTGTCTGCCCTTGCTAATAATGCCTTGGGGAATATCTCCTCGTCAGCGGGAAAGATGCTAGATGTGGCCTGCTTGTTTTTTGATAAAGACCTGTCTGAGGCACTACTAAATTTTCACAAACTGTATTTAGAAAATAGCCAGTTAGACGCACAAAAGGATGATATTAATCAGCAGGCCGACGCCATCTTTGAAGCGGCCCAATCTAGTGCTTCTGCTCAAGTAGATGTCAACTTTACCGATAGCAGTCAGCAAAAAATAAACGAATTGGCCAATGTTCAAAAAGAGCTAGAAGCACTCATTCAGCAGGACGCCCATATTAAGGAACGCATGGTGCCGGTGATGCAATGCATGCAGTACGAAGATTTAATATCAAATCGCATTCAACGCCTAATCCAATGCTGGGAATATATGGTGTCGCTGTTAAACAGTAAAACGATTGTGAATGTTAGCGAGGCCCTTACCACTTTTGACGATTTTTTATCCAGCGAAGACGAACATCATAGATTTTTTGAGTGGGTGTTAAAAACACCATATGTGCAGCAGGACCTTGAAGAGGTAAACCACGATATTGAAGATATTAATACATTACAAGAGCGTCTATTTGAATTCTCACAAGCTTCACTTAACGACTGTGTTGAGCAAACTCAGCAGGCATTTGATGAACTGTTAATTCTGCTTAACCTAGTCACAGGTGAGTCGGATGACGTAGCCTATTTATTTACCGACAAGGCTGAAACATTATCGGATATAAAAGCGATTCTCTCAAAAAGCCAAACATTAAATAATCAGCAAGCCAGTAATATGATTGGTGAAATTGCCAGCGCCCGTTCCAAACACAGTGAAGAGGCATCTGAATTAATTCAGTCTTTTATGGTGGCTTTACAGTCCCAGGATATTATTCGTCAGAACATTGAAAATATAGGGCATTTTCATCATTGTTGGAGCGCTTGCCGAGATTCAATGAAAAAAAATGAGCGGGTAGATGAGGGGGGGCTGCTAAATTTTGGCCAAGAATTAGTCAGTAAAATGACCTCGCTTCCTGAAAAAGTGATCATTGAACAATTTATTCCCGGAGTAGATGTGAGTGACGAGGGAGACGATGGTGTGTTTTTCTAGCCTTTTCTATCTTGAAAACATGCTCATAAAAATCCGACTCAAATTTAAAATTTCTTGCTTTAAACCGTTAGTATTGGCTACTGTTTTTTTATTGTCTGCTTGGAACGTGTTGGCTGCGCCTAAAACAGAAATTCAGGTTTCATCCCTTCAAATTGCGCCCGCTGGATTTATAGAAAAGGATGTTCCTCAGGGAATTTTTTATGATATTGCCAAGCTGGTTATCTTGGAGGCAGGCTATACACCCAATATTCAAATTCTACCTTATCCCCGAGTAGTGGATAATCTAGTGACGGGAAAGGCAG
>JBALXQ010000063.1:0-28614 GCA_036960565.1 Bermanella sp. | reverse complement strand
CATATTTCATGGTTTAGCCCATCGATATTGGGTAGGAGTAAACTTGGAAAACTCAAGACGCTTAAATAAGTGACTCGATGCGATGTTTTCTTCAGAAACTTCAGCGTCTATATCATTATATAAGCTTAATCGTTTTAAAATACTTATCGCACTAAAAGCGATTCCTAATCCTTGAAATTTTTTGGAAATAAGTACAGATACTTCCTCTGATTTTCCAAGGTCATCTAGCCTCACATACCCACACTTTAATCCTTGATATAATACTATCCACATTCTTCTACTGGAATTTTTTAAGGATTTTTCAAACCAAATGTGATGTTCAATCTGACTAGGAGGCTGAGATATACGACTAAACTCCCTATTTCCTTCTTCTGTTTGCCAAGAAAGTAATAACTCCTCATCCTTAATAGAAATAGGTTCTAGATTAACGCTATTTGCATCACCTTCACTGGAAAAAATTGAATTCATTATATTATCAACACCATTTCCATCACAAAGAGTAAAAGCTTTATCACTCAATAGTCGCCATTTCTCTGTGTTAAATGATTTTATATAGCTGACAATAGAATTTTCAACATCCTGAATTGTAGTAAGATCAATCGCCCCATATTTATCTAATTGAATGGCAATATTAGATTGATTATCTGCAACTACTATACTCATACAAGGCAATCCCAAGCTGCATCTTTCCCACGTAGATGTTCCTAAACTACCAATGGCTAAATCAGAATTTAGCATAAGCTCTGCTACATTGCTGGAGTCTACATGCAAAATCACATCATTTAGGTTTGAACAAAAATCATTTAATTCAACTAAGTTTGAATAGGCAGAACTAATAAGAATATCTATACCACCCATAAAGCCCACACGCTTCAATATTTCTATGCATGGTATAGATAAATTTAGTGTATCTGTACCGCCAAAATTAATAAGAACTCGATTAATACTGGAAGTATTTTCACGTTTATTTAAAGCGAGTGATCTCATTTCTGAAAATTCAGGTCTTAATATTATATAGTCAGCTGAAAGTAACAATTTACAACTTACATTAACCAGTTTGTCATAATCTCTCTTAGATCTTCCGTAGGCGCTATCGATTAAAAAATCGCAGTCGTGATGACGGTTTGCTAGGTCATCAATTACTACCATCTCACCCACACTCACTTTAAGTTTTTTTTCCCATGACTTATCAAGTGAGTAATGATCAACAACCAATATTTTTGTAAAATAATCTTTAATGATATTTATACATTGCTCAGAATCTATACCTTTATTTTCCTCAATAAAACGTAGTTCAAAGCCTCTATCCGTAATTTTTTTTTGAATAGAGAATTCAAAAGGAGAAGAAATAAATAATATATTAAAGCCCATAGAGTTAAATCGGTCAGCCAATGTAAGGCAACGCATGATATGACCAATTCCTAATTCAGATCCACCATCAGCTCTGAAGGCGATATAAGGACTTTTATTCATAATTATCGATTTATTACCTCATACATAAGCTCAGCTTGATCCCAGTCTTCTTGCGTATCAATATCCTGGGCTCTACATCTGGGAATAATAATCGGCAATGATTTATCGGCTAATATTGGAAGTCCTTCTAACCAAGCCTGAGCTGTTCCAAAATAGAACTGCCCTGCATCGTGATAAGTTTCTTCGAGATCTTGGCTTCGTACTTCATAGTTTTCAGGATTAATCATTGCAATACTTCCTGACTCTGAAATTCTAAGCGCTCTTTGAATAGGATAAGGAAAGGTCGTTACACTTAAACAGTAATGACTATTAGAATTGGAAATTTTCTCAAAAGCTTGTTTCAAATCACTTGCTTGTACAAATGGCGCGGTGGCATAAATACAACAAGCAAAGTCAATGTTACTACCACTTGCATTTATATATTCTATTGCGTGTTTTATAACAGGTACGGTAGCGGTATGGTCATCAGAGAGATTAGAGGGCCTTAAAAACGGTGCTTCAGCTCCCATTGAAATTGCCATTTTTGAAATTTCAATATCATCAGTTGATACAATAACCCTATCAAAACAACCGCTTTTTATAGCTGCTTCAATAGAGTAACTGAGCATGGGTTTGCCTTTAAATAATTTAATATTTTTTCTAGGAATGCGCTTACTGCCGCCTCTAGCGGGTATTATGGCCACATTCATAATAGTACCTTAGTAAGGGCATTTACTACCGTTTGCTGCTGCTGCTGAGTCATTCCGTGATAGATAGGAATACTTATTGCTCGAGTATAATAATTTTCCGCAGCCTCACAGAAGTCATTTTTAAAGCCATTCTCTTTATAGTATGGCTGCTTATAAATTGGAATATAATGTAAATTCACACCAATACCCTCTTGTCTTAACTCCTCAAACACCTGTTTGTGTGTTTTTGATATAGCCTGCAGCTTTAATTTAATAATAAATAAATGCCATGACGATATTGAATCAGAGTCAACATATGGTAATTCAATTGGTAAACTCTTGAGTGAATCCAAGTAGAATTTAGAGATTTGTATGCGGTTATTTATAAAGCTCTCTAAGCGCTTTATTTGAGATACGCCCAATGCGGCTTGAATATCCGTTAAACGGTAGTTATACCCTAATGCTTGTTGTTCGTAATACCATGGACCATGGTTTTCTTTAAGTTGAGTCTTATCACGCGTAACACCATGACTTCTCAAACTTCTAATTTTCTCAGCTAACAAAGAGTCATTTGTGACAGCAGCTCCACCTTCACCTGTCGTAATTATTTTAACTGGGTGAAAGCTGAAGACAGTTACATCTGAGAATTCACAGCAGCCCACAGGGCTTCCATTATAATGCGCACCAATTGCATGCGATGCATCTTCAATTATTGAAAAACCATGTTTTTTGGATAAATTTGAGAGTTGTTTCATATCACAGGATAAGCCAGAAAGATGGACTGCTATAATGGCCTTGGGCATAGGTTTTCTTAGTTTTTCATATGTTTTAAGTTTTTCTTCAACCTTTTTTATACAAATATTATTTGTATTTGAATCAATATCAATAAAAACTGGATTAGCTCCACAATATAATACGCAGTTGCTACTCGCTACAAAGGATATTGGTGACACCCATACTTCGTCATTAATGGACACATCTAATGCAAGGCATGCTAAATGTAATGCGGATGTAGCGCTATTCACACATACGGCATGATTAGCCTGTGTAACATTACAAATAGCAGACTCTAATAAAGGAACTTTTGGGCCCTGTGTTAAAAAATCAGACCTTAGCGTTTCACAAACACTATCAATGTCTTCTTGAGATATATTTTGTCTACCATATGGAATCACACAGCTGCTTCTTTATGTAATTTTTTAATATCGGGTACACTTAAAAAATGAGGATTACTACCTGAATTGTAAGAAAATCCTTTCTCAACAGGCTTTCCTTGCTCCTCTATGCAATTAATTTTGTAATCAACCGGTCGAGTAAATTGTATAGATGGGGAGATAACATAATGATCTAAAAATTCTAAAGTTCTTTGGCTATCATCTCTAGGGCACATGGTTTCATGTAGCTTCTCTCCGGGACGAATACCTATTTCTTCAGTTTTATAGCCTGGAGCTAAAGCTTCAGTGATGTCTGTAATTTTAATAGAAGGTATTTTGGGAACAAATATCTCTCCTCCTTGCATTCGTTCAAAATTCTTTAATACAAAATCAACACCTTGCTGTAATGAAATCCAAAATCGCGTCATATTGTAATCTGTGATAGGCAATGACTCAGCACCCTTGTCAATTAGCCCTTGAAAAAATGGCACTACTGATCCTCTTGACCCTACAACATTGCCATAACGCACTACAGAAAAACGAGTGGTTTCTCCACCTGTTATGTTATTTGCAGCGACAAATAATTTATCACTGCACAGCTTAGTCGCACCATACAAGTTTACTGGGTTTGCTGCTTTATCGGTGGATAATGCAATTACTTTTTTGACACCACAAGATATGGCAGCCCTAATGACATTCTCAGCACCATAGACATTGGTTTTAATGCACTCCATTGGATTGTATTCGGCAGCAGGGACCTGCTTTAACGCGGCAGCATGAATAACGTAATCAACATCTCTAAGCGCCTGCTCCAGGCGCTCTTTATCACGTACGTCTCCAATAAAATAACGCATTTCAGGCTGATCAAACACCTGCTGCATTTCATATTGTTTTAATTCATCACGAGAATAAATAATGACTTTTTTTGGCTTAAATCGGCTTAACAGAGTTTCTGTATATTTATGGCCAAATGAGCCAGTACCGCCTGTTATTAATACACTTTTACCATCAAACATAATAACGACCTCACATCGTCAATATTTCAGAACTGTAGTAAAGCTGAGCAAATAACAGACCATGTACAACTTATGACAATATTAAGTTAGGTTATAAATAGTTAAAGAGGCTTAGGCTGTTCACTTTAGAGTAAGTTTGTTGTGAGGCTTCCAGTAGAAAGCTTTCAAGAGATAAACGACTTACCGCTTCTGCAAAGTCTAGATCTTGTAATGTGGATAGTGCTTCTTGACTAACTAATTCTAAATCTTGTTGAAAATTATCAACGCTTTCAATGGAGTTTAAGCGTGCACCAATTTCACTGCGTGTGGTTGATATTTTAGTAATTGAGCTGTCTATGTTAGTCAGTGTCGCTGATACCATTTCATTTATCTGGTCACCACCTGCTACCGAGTCATCAAATTCTCTAAGCCCTTCCACTAGCATTTGAATGGTATCGGTTACCGATTGTTTTTCACTGCTATTAATGATGAAGGTATCCCCTGGTTCAGGCTTACCCGATACCTTTACACTCACGCCTGCAAAGGTAATATCCGCTCCAGCAGAAAAGGGGATCGTACTTAGTCCGTCGACCGCCCTATCATCGGACCTTCGCCTAACACTATAGTTTTCTTGAGGAGGAGTAAGTTCATTATCAGAATTGAATTCAATATAGAAATCCTCAGGGTAGAAGCTATCTAGCTCATCCTGATCACGAATATAACCTACATTTATGACTCCTGTGCCAATATTTTCGGAATTATCTTGAGTGAAGAATGTATTATTTACCGATGGAATATTCACAAACAAATCTTCACCAGAGTCATTCACTTTTACACTGGCGTTGGCACTAATTTGTAGCTCTCTCTGCCCTTGATCTCCTTCAAAACTATAACCACCGCCAGCCCGTTCTTCAAAAGGTTTTACTTCTCCTTTATATCCGGAAAAGATATAAACGTTACTGGCATCTCTGGTATTTAACAGGTCAACCACACTCTTTAAACGCTCCTCTATTTCGGCAGCAATAAATCCTCTATCATCTTTAGTAGTAGAACCATTTCCAGACTGAATCGTAAGTGTTCGAATTTTCTGCAGATTTTCAATCACGGCTTCTAATGCCACTTCTTCATGGTTTTGGTGATTTTTGGCAGCAATGAGGTTATCCGCGTATTGCTCTCTTAATGCAATATCTTGCTGCAGTTGCAAAATTCGAGTGGAGGCAATGGGATCATCAGCTGGGGTTAATATACTTTTACCACTGGAAATTTGTTGTTGTGATCTGTTCACAATTTCCTGGTTTTTTATAATACCGTTAACACCCTGTTGAAATTGCTGCATGCTTGAAATACGCATTACAAACTCCTATATAACTCGTTATCTAAAGATGCCAATTAAGGTTGAAAAGATATCTCTTGCTACACTTATAACTTGAGCAGCGGCATTATAGCCAAGCTCGTATTGAATAAGCTTGGCAGCTTCTTCATCAAGGTTTACGCCACTCACCGATTGCACGCTGGCCTCACTAAAATCAAGCAAAGTCTTAGCGCTTTCGGCATTAATCTGCGCCCGTGCAGTAATTGATCCCACTTCTTCCACCATACGACCATAGCCTTCACTTAGGGTCATATCATCTTCAATGATTTCTAGGTTTTGTATATTGGATAATAGGTTTCCGTTACGGTTATCCGAGACAGCATCGGAATTAAAATTTACCTCGTATTCATCCCCTTCATCAGGAATCCCTGTCATCGTAACTTCATACCCTAAATACACAGGTTCGTGACTGGGCTCTTCTTCAAACAGATTGCTTAAATTAGGAGCCGACGACAAGGTAAGTCCCTCATCTAAAATTACCTTTATTTCCCCGCCCATGGTCACCTTGTAACTGCCCCAGTCGCCATTACCAAACACCTCTAACCTAGGCTGAAAGGTGATATTGCCCTTGGCATCAATATCTACATCTAGATCTCCGGTAAATGAATAGGTTGTAGCTTCAATCTGCGTCTTAATTTCATTTAATACATCAACCCCTGTGGCATGAGTACCCGTCAATTCAATGGAAAATACATCTTGACCCGGCACGTCAAATTCAAAAGAAAAGGGCCCTCCGACGGAAAAATCATAGCCATCAAATTCAGATAGCAGAGTAGGTAAAGCCTCTCCAGTAGGTTTTAAATAGATGTCATTGCCATTAGAGTATTTGAAACCGTCACCCAATTCCCCATCAATTTCAAATGCAAGATCTTCACCATTTATGGCAATTATTTCCACACTTTCACCATCACTTCTGGCCATGATGCCTTGGTCACGAAAATCAAAATTGGCATTAATACGATCGGCAATAAAGTCTGGTGTTAACGGTTCGGGTACCACATCTGGGTACGGGGTATCGTATTTAAGTTGATCAACTGGTAATACATCAGTGAGCACTATTCCATTTAAAGTAAGTGTCACTGGCTCGTCAGGAAAAGGGGAATTGGTTAAATAAGTACCTGCTACAAAATCTTTAAGCTCTACTGTGGTTCGTGCAGTCGCTTCGATCCCACTTTCCAGAGATAACAACCTTGCGGTTTCTATAGCTGGCGTATCAGCTGCAATAAAAAATTCTGGCCTATCAACCATAATGCCGGTAATGGGGTCGAGTTCACTAATCGTTAGCCTACCGGGAAATAATCCATTCCCAGCAGTGATAGGAGCCAATCGCCAATCCTGATAAGTGGCCGATTGCGGCACAAACCCACCAAGACTGGTCACTGCAGAAACCGTACTGTCGGTTGGTAATAAGTTGTTGGTAATGCCGGGGATGTACTGCTGATTCATTAGCGATGGAAATAATGGAATAGGATGTGCTGGATCAGAGTTATCCAACACATCATAGGTAGTGGCACTGGTAAATTTAATTAATATAGGCGGCTGCAATTGACCGGGTATTTCAAAAGCGGCGGTATTAATATCAAACACTTCTCCACTGGATATATCACCCGAACCTCTATTCCCTATAGAGGCGTTTGTCATAATCGGCACCGCTAACGCAATTTGCTGGGGCAATTCTAAATTTAATTCAATGTCCTTAGCACCACTGCGGGTGGGCATTAAATAAAATTCATCGCCGGCTTTATAATTACCTGCTTCAAAACTTAAGGTAAAACCATCGATTTCAAAGGTATCGGGGTAATCCGTACTAATCGCGGTTTTCAATACTTCGGCGCCATCATCAATTCGAATTACTTTAAATGACACATCATTAGGCCCGGTAAATTCCACTCGATAATCGCTGTCGGTGAGTGATGTAGCATCGGTAATATAAACCGCCAGCTGCCTATCATCCGGCTTGGCGTTATCATCGTTACCTACCGCCCTACGTTGTGCGATGTCAGCTGCATTGTAATCCTTAAAAAATATTTCACCCGGTTGACCATCTATATCAATTCCCTTTTGATGTTGCTCATTGATAAACTCCTGTAGACCTAACGATATTCTCCCCAACTGACTAATGGCTGGATCCAATACCTGCTCACGAAATGCCAACAGACCACTTAACTGACCACCACTAATTTCTCGAGTAATATCTAGTTCCACGCCGTTTTGAGTAAGCACAATGCTTTTGCGTTGCGGGTCACCACTGCCATTGGTTACCTCAAGTTTCTGAATGGTGGTTCCCACCACAAGCGATTGACCATTGCCTATGGATACATTTATTGAATTACCATCTTGTTCAACAACAGTGGTGCCCACTAGTTCAGATAATTCTTTAAGGGCAAGATCGCGCTTGTCTAACAACTCATTAGGTTGGCTACCTTGAGCAGATGAAGACGCAAAAAGAATTTGTTCATTTAATACTGCAATGGCTTCCCCAAGAGCATTTATGTTGCCCACTATGGCATCCATCTGGCCATTTAAAGTGGCGTTGTGGTCGGTTAAACGTTTATCTATGGTTTGAAAACGATCCACTAAGCCTTGGGATTCACTGATCACCACCTGACGCGCAGGAATAGAACTGGGGTCATCTATAGCCGCTTGTAATGATCCAAAAAATCGCTCAAGGCCAGGCTGTAATCCTGTTCCTGGATCTGCCATGAGACTATCAATTTGACCTGCATTTAACTCCAAAGAGTCAAGTTCACTAAAGTTGGATGTATCTATTCTTAATTGATCAACCAAAAACTGATCGTATACTCGCTGTACATCGTCAATCCTGGCACCGCTGCCCACCCAAATTCCACCCAAAAACTGAGGGGTATTTGACACCACATCCACTTCCTGACGTGAATATCCTTCGGTATTAACATTGGTAATATTATTACCGGTCACGGCTAAGGCTGTTTGATGAACCTTTAAACCAGAGATACCAATGCTAAGCAGGTCAGCCATGATTAGCCTCGTTTAATGTCGTTTATAACTTGATTTAATATATCGCCACCAGCAATACGTTGAATCTTTTTGGCGTAATTGGGATCGGTGGCATAGCCTGCATCTTGCAGTCCCTCGCTGTAGCCTTTGACGCTCTTGCCATTACTAATGGCTGATTGATAGCGTTCACTGTCTTTAACAAAACGCCCGTAATCTTTAAGGCTGGACTCATAAGAGTCGTAAACTCTAAAAGGTGCTACTTCTTTTTTTGCCAAGCCGTTTTTATATTCCAACGTACTCACCTTAGCGACTTCCCCATTCCAGCGACGATCAGCCTTAATGCCAAATAAATTATGGCTATTGTCGCCATTGGATTGATGAATAATATGTTTACCCCAACCAGTTTCCAGTGCGGCCTGTGCCATAATCGCTTTGGCTTCTACTCCTATCTCATCAGCCACTTTTTGCGCAAAGGGCCACAATTTACTCACAAAATCTTGCGGGGTTTCAAACGCAGACTGCTTGCTAACAGGTGCTGATGTATTAATCTGGTCGTTTTTCTTCTCTACAAAATCTTTTTCTTCATTATGTTGAAGCTTGCTAATATTCTTTCCGATTGCCTGATCAGCAATAGGAGCCCTAACTATTTCGCTATTTTTATTTTCCAACCCAAATTCTTCCACTTGAAGAATTTCACTGTCTTCAAGCTGAACGGCCTCTTTATTTTTAAACTGGGTATTTTTTTCAAAAGGGTTTAGAGGAACGTTTTGTTTAAGTCCAAACGGGGCGTTTTTATCAGAATCTAATGACGAGTCGTTGGCAGCCTCTTTATTATCAAACTGCTCTTTTAGCTGTCTGTACAGAGTATCTGCCAAGCCCATGCCCTTGCCCTTACTTAAAGATAAAACCAATTGATCATCAAACATCTGACGATAGAACTTTGATTCATTACTCAGCAGGGGGTTATCTTCTTCAAATACGGCGTTGGCTTCACGCATGCTTTTTAGCATCATGCCGACAAACATGGATTCATATTGACGAGCCACTTCTCTCAAAGCACCAGATTTATCTGTGGCACTCTGCTTAGTGATGGCGTTTAAACCAGCCAGGTCATTATAGTTATAAGCGCTATCAATACTGTTCATGAGTTTTCCTCTTTTATAGTTAAGGAAAAGCATGTCTCATGCCAATTTTGTTTTTGTTATAAATCAATCACTTAGATATTTAAAGTCGGAAAAAATCATCCGCTTTAATTGGGACAGGTAATAATCCGCCGTTATTCGTCCTTGGCGATATCATAGTAGCTATTAAGGCCCTTTCTTTTTTTATTCTGCGATGAAACATCTCTTAACACTTGTTTCTTCACATCCTGCATGGACTTAACAATACTTGCGTCTTTAGTTTTTATATTTTCAAAAAAATCTTGATCACGTTCATTTAAAACAGGAGTGTATTTCTCAAAGAATTGAGTAATTAACTCATTCCTAAGGTCATAGGTTTCTTGCATAGCAGAAAAATTATTTTGCTCTAAGCAGGTTATAATCGCATTGTTATATTGATCAATTATTTTAAGGGCAGCATGTTTATCATCCAACAAGGACATTTCAATAATCTCTAAATCACTATTAACTCAGCATTTAACGCCCCGGCTTGCTTCAAGGCTTCCAGTATGGCCATTAAGTCTCCTGGCGCGGCTCCTACTTCGTTTACCGCCTTTACAATTTCATCAAGGGACACACCAGGGGAGAATACAAACATTCGATTGTTTTCTTCATCTATGTTCACTTCTGATTTTGGTACCACAGCGGTTTCGCCTTCGCCAAAGGGGCCGGGCTGGTTCACCTCAATATTTTCCTTAACCGTGACGGTTAAGCTTCCGTGGGTGACCGCTACCGCATCTATAATTACATGTTTGCCGATAACTATGGTGCCAGTGCGACTATTAATAATTACCTTAGCGGAGGCCTCACCAGGCGTGATGGTTAAATTTTCAATCAAGGATAAAAATGCCACCCTTTGGTTTGGATCTCTGGGGGCACTCACCCGTACCGAGGTGGCATCAACTGAATAGGCGGTTTCTGGCCCTAGTAATTGATTAATTCGATCGGACAAGCGTTTGGCGGTCGTAAAGTCTGGGCTATTTAAATTGAGCGTTAAACTGTCACCCCGAGAAAAGGCATTGGCCACGGCTCGCTCTACCGTGGCACCATTTGGGATACGCCCAACACTGGGAACATTAACAGTAATACGTGAACCATCCGCCCCTTCTGCCCCGAACCCCCCTACTACCAGATTTCCCTGGGCGACGGCGTAAACTTGCCCATCTGCTCCGCGCAGTGGTGCAAACAATAATGTGCCGCCTCTTAAACTCTTAGAATTACCGATTGAAGATGTCGTTACATCTATGTGTTGTCCGGGTTTAGCAAAAGGCGGCAGTTTGGCGGTAAGAGATACCGCCGCAACATTTTTTAACTTAGGGTCGGTACCAGGTGGAATGGTAATGCCGAATTCATTCATCATGTTTATAAAAGTTTGATTGGTGAACGGCGCTTTATCACCCGTACCATCTAGCCCCACTACTAAGCCATAACCCACCAGCTGATTAGAGCGAACACCCGCCACTGTAACGATATCTTTAATTCTCTGAGCATGACTCACCTGAGAACACAGCACCAAAAACACAACAATAAATTTTATATACTTCATAGTGATCTCATTGCTTATATATTAAGAGCTAATATATTAAGAATTAACATATTCAGAAATTCAGTAAAGAAACTCTTAGTTATTAGCTAAGATATAAAATTACTAAGCGATATTAAAAAGGCCACCAAGGGCTATTAAAAAAGTTACTCATCCAACCGGGTTTACTGGCATTGGCCACCGACCCCGTACCGCCATAACTAATTCTGGCATCGGCTATTTTTGACGACTGCACGGTATTGTCCGAGCCAATATCCTGAGGGCGAATGAGTCCTTGTACGCGAATAAATTCATCCCCTTCATTTAAACTCAGCCACTTTTCACCGCGTACTTCTAAAATGCCATTGGGTAAAACATCACTAATGGTGACGGTAATTTGCCCTTGTAAACTGTTGCTCTGGCCACTATCACCCTTGCCAGTAAATGAACGTTCATCGGTGACACCGGCTTGTAAAAAGGAAACATTAGAACCAAATACAGACGTAGGACCAAGTGTTATTTCCGAGTCTTTTTGGGTGTTGGTTGAATTGGATTTCTGCGCATTGGTTTGTTCTTGCAACACCACAGTAATCACATCACCTATGCGCCTGGCTCGTTGATCACTATAAAGTGAAATAGCGTAGTGATCTTGAAATAACGAACCATTGGTCACCGGTGGTGGCTTCAGGGATTGGGCTGGCACCGGCGCATAGCTAGGATCATTGGGTTCGGCATCCATCGGTACAATAGAGCTGCATGCAGATAGAAAATAGCCTAATAATAAAATAGTGATGTGTTTCATGCTTCCCCCTTTTAAACTTTCTGAGCAACTCGAAGAATAGCCGGAGCTATACGGTGAATATCCGGAACAACTCGCCATACGTTCTGTGCTGCTCTTTATGTATTCTGCGCTACTTTTTATGTATTCTGCGCTAAGTACTGCAACATTTGATCCGCCGAAGACACTACCTTTGAATTCATTTCATAAGCCCGCTGCACGGTAATCATTTGCACCATTTCTTCCACCACATTTACGTTGGAGTTTTCTAAAAAGCCCTGCTCCATGGCCCCATAACCACCCTCACTGGCCACTCCCACTTGGGGAGCACCACTTGATGCGGTCTCTAAAAATAGGTTCCCACCCACGGCTTGTAGCCCGGCTGGGTTAATAAAATCCACTACGTCTATCTGACCGATTTCTGACGGTTCGGTTTCTCCAAAAATAGTAGTGCTAACAATACCGTCTCGGCTAATCGTCAGTGTATTGGTTTGATCCGGAATAGTAATCGCCGGCTCCAGCAAAAAGCCACTGGCATTAACAATTTGACCCTCTGCATCCATGTGAAAAGTACCATCTCGAGTGTAGGAGATGGTGCCATCTGGCATGCTTATCTGGAAAAATCCACGACCGTTCATGGCTAAATCCAACGGTTGAGATGTTTCCTGCAGCCCGCCGGTGGTAAATATTTTTTGCGTGCCCGCCACCCTCACCCCTGTTCCCACTTGCAAGCCTGAAGGCAGACGACTGTCTTGACTAGAGAGTGCACCAGGTTGACGTTGTATTTGATAAACTAAATCTTCAAATACCGCCCGGTCTTTCTTAAAACCAGTGGTAGCCACGTTAGCAAGGTTGTTGGAAATAACCGACAAACCATGATCCTGAGCATTTAAACCGGTTTTGGCTACCCACAATGCATTCATCATAATGTATTACCTCTACTCATTAAAATTGGTTTCATCGGCTTTATTGAATATCCATAATCGATGATGTGGTTTGTGCATTCTCATCCACGGTCTTCATCATTTTCACCTGCATCTCATACTGGCGCTGCAAGGCCAGCATGTCGGTTAAGGCTTGCACTGAATTAACATTACTGTGTTCAAGATGGCCCACTTCCAAATTCACACTGGCATCAAATGGCTGAACATCACCCTGTTGCGCATCACGGATATGAAACAATCCATCTTCACCTTTTTCCATTTCGCTTAAGTCTGGCTTCACCAGTTTTAAGCGAGTGAGATTGGCCACCACCGCGGGATCATCACCCAGGGCCAGAATGGAAATGGTGCCGTCTTTGGCCACTTCAATTTTTTCAAAAGGAGGCAATACAATAGGACCTGCATTGCCCATCAGTTGTTTGCCCTCGCCGTTCATTAAACGTCCGAGCTGATCCACTTTTAAATCACCACGGCGGGTATAAGCTTCTTCGCCACTGTCATCTTGTACCGCAAACCAACCTTCGTTTTCTATGGCTAAATCAAGGTTACGGCCGGTATGAATTAGGGTACCGGGGTTAAAATCGCTGGCAGGACGCTCTTCCATGGCATAAGCCCGGGTGGGATAAAAGTCACCAAATACAGGCATAGAACGGGCCTGTTCAAAATCTTGGCGAAAACCAGTGGTACTAACATTAGCCAGGTTATTGGCCGAAGCCGCCACCCCTAGCGCATTTTGTTTTGCACCCGACATGGCGATATATAGCGCGTGATCCATGTATGACTCCCTTGCATAAAGCGGCAAATTTTTTAACTACTAAGGGAGTTTGCAAGGTAGGTGCCAGATTAGACGGTGCAACGGGAAAGCCCGTTGATTGGCAAAGTGATGAGGAAAAATAAAATAAAAGCGGCAATGCCTTATGGGTTTTGCCGCTTTTGTTTCTTTTTTAAAGGCCCACTAAAACATCATCCATTAAAGCTGAATAATAGTCTGAGTCACCGTATCAGAAGTTTCTATGGTTTTGGCACTGGCTTGGAAATTACGTTGGGCAATAATTAACCCCACCAATTCTTCGGACAAATCTACATTCGAGTCTTCAAGGGAAGAGGAACGTAAATTTCCAAAGGTACCGGTTCGCGGTGAACCCACGGTCGCGCCCCCTGATTCAAATGTTTCACCCCAGGACGTAGCCCCAATTGGATTTAACCCTTCAGGGTTTTTAAAACTGGCCAGAGCCACCTGGCCCAATACCTGAGCCTGACCGTTAGTAAAACGGGCGAACATTAAACCATCGCTATCAATTTCAAGGCCCGTCAATCGCCCCGTAGTAAAACCATTTTGAGTCACTTCGGTAACGCTGAAGGCACTGGCAAACTGGGTGGAACCATCCAGAAAAATTTGGAAGTTAGAACTATTGGCCGGCTCTGTTAGTGGCAGCCCCCCCTCTAAAACGTTAACCGAACTTAACGCACCAGTGGCATCACCACTTTCATCCACTGGGTCCCAATTAGATATGAAAAAATCACCACTGGTCACTTCATCTAAGGAGCCATCAGTATTAAAAAATAATTCAAATCGAGCAGTAGTAGGGTCTAGATTTTCAGGAAAAGACAATGTTGCATCCGGGTCCCCTACATCTTCGCCATCCACTTGAATATACATAGCCCAAATATTTTCCTCTGTTGGCCGAGTTGGGTCCGAAGGCTCCTTCACAAAAAACTGTGTCATAATATGGCTGTTGCCGAGGCTGTCATAAATGGTGGTGGAGGTGGCATGGTTATAAGTGTCCTGATTATCAGGATCAAAACTGTTAATAACAAAGTCTTCAAATTCATCAGCCGTTAGCGCGCCAAAAATACCCGAAATACTCGGCAGCGGATCGGCCATGCTGTAACCTTCATTCAAAATAAATTCAATGGTGCCACCTACCGCCACGGCCACATCCGCAGTCGCGGTTCCCCCTAATACTACTGGACCTGCATTGGCCGAACCTGTCACCACTATGCTGTCGGTTACTGTGGGTGAGGTAATTTCAATTAATATGTCCCGACCTATAGTGTTATTTATGACTAGGTCACCACTGGCATCAATTTCGGCGGCAAAACCGGGCAAGGTAGTCGAGAAAAAACTGTTAATTTCGTCGGCCAGTTCGGTCAGGCTCGTGGCAGTGAGCGCCTGGCCATTTACGGTTAGTTTTAAGTTGTTGCCCGGGCTGTTGTAACCAGATTGAGTTACCGTAGCAGTGGTGGAAGCCGATGCCGTTACCCCGGGTTGGCGGTTAAAAACGCTGGCGGTAGCATTGGCTTCACTGTCTTCGGGAATGGTTAATATCGTCTCTATTCCGTCTGGATCAGTGAGGGTTACCTGAGTTTCCGGGTATTCGTTGGTGACCCCTTCGATGCCTAAAGTTAATAAACTATTATCGTCTTCATCCACCTGAATCAACCCATATAATTCATCTACCGTGACGTCCGCACCGGAAGCAATAAATTCGGTAATAGTGATAATGCTGGCCTCACCTGTTTCGGTGGCCACAAACTGAAGTTTGTATTCCGGCGGGGTCACATTCGGCGTGATTTCTATAGCCTCGGCCCGTACCCCAATAAAAGCTTCAGAATCTAGGGAATTTATTTGCCGGTTAATGGATGCCGCAACCTGTTGCACTGAACGAAAATCTTCATCTAGAGTAATGGTGGTGGTACCTGAACGCCCATCGGTATCCGGTGCCGGTACCGTTAGGTTTATACGAAAGGAATTGGCTTTATCTACGTCATCTGTCCCGGTGATGCTAAACATATTATTAAAACCTAGGGACGAGAATGACGAAACCGCATCGGTAGCGGGCAAATACGTTGAATGCTGAGTAAGTACCGTGGCATAGCCAGCCCCCACTTCGGTGTTGGTAAACAGCAATTGCCCCCCCACCCCTTCAACTTGCACACGACCGGCAATACCTGTGGCACCAATTAATAAGTCAATTTCAGTTTGAACTGCCGCAGCCAAATCATCCAAAGTAGCGTAACTGCTCGCTGGCACTGTTATGTTCCAAGCCGCTGAATCATCTGCGGTGTTTGGCCCGGTTACCTGAATGTTGAATAAATTATTAGGGGTGATATCGGCAGTACCAATATTAAGCCGATTACTACTGCTGAAACCCAGAGTA
The DNA here is from genome assembly GCA_036960565.1 of Bermanella sp. Taxonomy (GTDB): domain Bacteria; phylum Pseudomonadota; class Gammaproteobacteria; order Pseudomonadales; family Oceanobacteraceae; genus Bermanella. Next base: position 12,414 of record JBALXQ010000063.1, on the reverse strand, counting down.
TTCAAGGTAATACCGGTTTCCACCGTGGGCACCAGAGCGATAGTGCCGCCATTGGCATTGGCACCGGCTCCGGTAAAGGTCAGAGGTGGCTGCGACACAGTGACATCAGCCCCCAGAGCTGCGGTAAAACCTGCTTGGATTTCAGCCAAAGTGGTGGCTGCCGATACAGCACCGGTAGCCGCATTAAACACCACGTTGGTGGTGGATGTGGCGCCCAGATTGTCGGTCACCTGCACTTGTACCGTTAGAGTGTTCGCACCGCTTAAATCAAACGGCCCAGCGGCTGTGCCCACTAGAGTGGAAGCTCCGCCAGCGACAAAATCGGTCATGGTTAAGGGCGGCGTGGCCACAGTACGTGTGGTAGTAGGCGTACCAGGAATGCTCCTAAGGTCTGCGGTTAATGGATTAGACCCCACAAATAAATTTGAGCCTGCGGTGGCGGTGGTGACGGTAGCCGAGGCCAGTGTGCCAATCACATTAGTCCAATCCCCGGTGGGACTGGATATACCAAAACCAACGCCACTGGAGGCATCAAAACCCACACGCTCTAAAGTAAAACTAACCGTGCCCGGCAAAGCATTGGCATAATCCACTGGCGTGGTGGTGGCCTCAAATTCATTTATGCCAAAGGCGGTATCCAGCTCCAGTTGAATGGCCGACAAAACATCCGTGATCATTTGAGTTTGGCTGGCAGCAGCAGGAACGGCAGGAATGGCTATGGTTTGAATACCAGTCCCATCCAATGGATCTAAATCTATGCCCATGGCGAGAGTGGCGTTGGGGGCGGTAAATTGAACGTCTGTGCCCCAATCAATGGAGCCGACGCCGTCAAAGGCGTAGGAGGTTCGAGTACCCGCCGAGGTAGGTTGATTCACAGTAAGGAACGTTGAACTGGTATCTGAAGCGATGCCTGAATCCGGGTTAGCGATGGCCAAGCCGCTGGAAACCAACCGTTGACCAAGCTCCTGCTTAACTAGTTCAGAAGCATCCAAATTTAATATTGAAGCGACCCTAGACGTCAGTGCAGGGGGCTGGTTGCCAATCACAATTTGTAAATCCCCCAGCACACCATTAACTACACCGGTTTCATTGGCTTCATAACCCTGCACCCTAGCGTCATTGTTAGCCACTACAAAACCGTCTTTGTCTAAGCCAAAAACCCCGGCTCGAGTATAAGAGACGCTGCCTTGGTCATTGAGAATAAAAAAGCCGGTACCATCAACCGCCATGTCCAGCGCATTTCCTGTACCGCTAATATTCCCCTGGCTAAATTCCTGGCGAACATTATCCACCAGCACCCCACTGCCCACAGGCGTGCTGCCGGTACCTAAAATGGTAGTGGTAAATACGTCGGCAAATTCAGCCCGGCTTTGTTTAAAGCCCACGGTACTGGCATTGGCCACGTTATTACCCGTTACTTCAAGATCCGTCGCCGCAGCACGAATACCACTAAGACCAATATTAAACGCCATTACTTGCTCCTCACCCGTCAAACAGCTACTACTGAAACCGTGTTCAGATTAGCGATTTAGACATTCATGTTTAGTGTATTAAACCCGTTTTTAAACCCGTTCTTTAAGAGAACGTTTTTGCATTTATCAATTTCATTAATCTAAAATTTGTTTCACTTCACTGAGCGCGGCCTTGGTGCCCCCTGCTAGGTTTAAGGTCACGGTGGAATTGGCTCCTATGGTGACGCTATCCACCTTGCCACTCATGGCGGTATCCAGAGTTTCATTTTTTCCATCGATGGATGCGCTCATTACAAACTTATAACCCCCAGGTGGATAAGGCGACGGCACCGGATTGCCGGAGCTGTCGGTTAACACTTCTCCCTCTTCATCCACGAGGTAATCTGTTCTGTTTAACAAACTGCGATCCAATTCAATAATTTCGCCATCCATTTCCAAGTTGGCACCATCCCAGCGCAACGACACAGGTCCCTGACCATGGTGACCCAGGTTAATGGTTTCCAAGGACTGCCCTGAAGCGGTTTGTATTTGTACAGTTAAATTCATCGTCGTGGAGGGCAGCTCAGCAAAGCCGGCAATAAGATCACCGTTTTGCAAATAGCCTGATTCGTTGCCAGGCACAATAACCGATTGCCCCACCATGGAAGACGCTTGTAAAGCCTGACTGGAACGAAGGTCTCCGGCCATGTCATCAACCGATTGATTTAAGTTTTCAACCCCTTCTACCTGACTAAACTGCGCCAATTGGGCAATAAATTCGGTATTGTCTTGTGGCTCTAGTGGATTCTGATTGTTCATCTGAGCAACCAGTAACTTCATGAATTCGTTTTTACCCAGCTCGTTATCTTTATCGACTGCCAAGTTATCAGAAGAATATTGATCTAACGCAGCTTGGGAGCTGCCGACATTATTAACTTCTGCCATGCTCAATTCTCCTTATCATCCCGCGAGTCCAACACAAGCGTGCATGGATGTAAGCGGAATTAACGTCATTATTTTTTCCCATGCTTCCCCCTATTGACCTAGCGTCAGCGTGCGTTGCAGCATTTGTTTAGCGGTCTTCAGCACTTCTACATTCATCTGGTAACTTCTTGATGAAGACATCATGTCGGTCATTTCTTCCACCACGTTTACATTGGGGTACAACACATACCCTTCTTCATCGGCCATGGGATGATTTGGCTCAAAGCGCTTTTTAAGTGGCGCTTCACTTTCAACGATGCCGTTAATTTTCACGCCATCTCCTATTTGGCTGCGCACATCCAACTTACGATTTAATCTGTCTACATCGTCCCACTGTTTTTCCAACACACTAAACCAGGGCTTACGAGCTTTATAAGTATCCCCTTCGCTAGAGCCCACTGTCTCTGCGTTGGCAATGTTACTGGCGGTGGTATTGAGGCGAATAGACTGCGCATTCATACCGGTACCGGCGATATTAAAAACATTGGTTAATGACATATTCGTCTCCTGATTTTTTTAAAAAATAAAAAATAAAAAATAAAAAATTACTGGCCTTTAATGGCACCGCTTAATCCCTTGAAACGCCCAGTTAAAAACTGAAATGAAGCGTTATAACGAAGCGCATTCTCGGTATAAAAAGACTGCTCCATCTGACTATCAACAGTATTGCCATCTATGGCTGGTTGATACGGGTTGCGGTATTGAAGCTCGGTTTCTGTATTAACCGTGCCCCGTTGATGACTATTGTTGGTGACATTCATGGCCAGGGAGCGTTTGCTCTCTCCTTCCAATACTGTATTAAAATCAAAGTCGCGCGCTTTAAAATTAGGGGTATCCGAGTTAGCCAGATTATTTGCTAACACTTCGGCACGAGAAGCTCTCAATTGTAGAGTGTGTTCGTGAATGCCCAGTGAATTATCAAAACCTAATGCTGACATGTTGCACCTGTATTTCTATTTCTATTGATAGAGATAGAGCAACGCTCATGCCAATATTAAATAGTGATATATTTCAACAACTTAGCATTTTAAAGGGGAGTTTATGAGCGGCAATAATTGCCGTTTAACAGGAAATGTTTACACCTATAAGGGACACAGTGAAAACGAAAAAGAGAAGATGAGGAACAGGGAAATAAAGAATGATTGGAAGGTAAATAAGCAAGCTTGTGATGAAGATCCCCGCCAAATGCAATGCCGCCAGCTATTTATCCCCCGCCACAGGGTAACCGCACTCTAATCATAATTTTTAGAAGTGCTCTAGCAGTGCAGGGCACTATCCAATTTTACGGTAAATAATACCAGGGGAGCATTGAACCATTTCAAACTTATCTGAAAGGCCACTTAGGGCTTCACTGGCCCCTAAAAACAAATAGCCACCAGGTTTTATGACTCCGTGTAATCGGCTAAGAATATCTTTTTTTAAATCACTGGAAAAATAAATTAAAACATTACGACAAAAAACAATATCGTAACGTCCTAACAAGGAATAAGAGTGCAAAAGATTTAGCAATCTAAATTGCACCCGCGCAGACACGTTAGCATTCACTTTCCAACCATCATTACTCTTCGAAAAATATCGACTCAATAAATCTTCAGGCATACCACGACCTAATGCCAATTGATCGTATTCCCCTTTACGCGCGGCATCTAATACCGAGCTAGATATATCTGTGGCCATCACCTTTTCAGATGTCAGTTTGCCAGGATTACCACGCTTAAACTCTTCAATAATCATGCTTATGGAATAAGGTTCTTGGCCAGTGGAGGAAGCTGCACACCAAATATCGATGCTCTTTTGATTTTTACAGATTTCAGGCAGCAGCTTATTTTGCAGGATTTTAAAAGGATGAGCATCTCGAAACCATAGGGTTTCGTTGGTGGTCATGGCGTCCACCACTTCTTCACATAAACGAGAGTCTACCTCAATTTTTTTTACCAGATCATAAATGCTGGCCAGTTCTTTAGTTTTCATTATTCCGCGCAGGCGACTGGCTACTAAATATTCTTTGTTGTCACCCAATAAAATTCCGCAGACACGCTCAAGAAATTCGCGAAATAAGGAAAAATCTGACTTGCTGATATCCATTCAACTAAACCCTTAATCCATTGGCTTGGTATGCTAGAAAAACACAGCCACAAAATAATAGAAAATTGCCTTCTACAGCATTTAAATGACTCAAACAGCCAGCAACACAAACATCAACCAACATTTCATTAGACCCTAAATTATGATTGCGTAATGTCACAGACAAACTAAACCGTCCAGCCTATTTATTCACCACCTGAATTCGTTCAGCCACTTTTGAGGCTAATACGTCCGGGTTAAACTTAGCAATAAAGTCATCGGCTCCCACTTTCTGCACCATATTCTGATTAAACACACCACTTAAAGAGGTGTGTAAAATAATATGCAGCCCTCTCAAATTATTGTCTCCCCTCACGGTCGTGGTGAGGGTATAACCGTCCATTTCAGGCATTTCAATGTCAGAGATCATCATGGCGTAATAATCTGCCGGGTTGGTGCCCGAGCCTGCCATTTCCTGCAGGTGATTTAACGCTTCACGGCCATCACACTTAGCCGTAACGTCCACTCCTAACGCTTCCAAACACTTGGCCACTTGTTTACGCGCAATTTTAGAGTCGTCAACAATGAGTACTTTGGGTTTTTCCTTTGGTGCTTCCGCCAGAGCCGTTTCCAAAATTTCTTCAGATATCTCGTCATTCCCGGGAGACACTTCCGCCAGAATTTTTTCAACATCAATTATTTCAACTAGGCTGCCTTCCACCTCGGTAACCGCTGTTAAGTAATGTTCTCGACCGGTGCCCTTTGGCGGTGGATGAATTTCTTCCCAATTCATATTCACAATGCGTTCTACCCCTGTCACTAAAAAGCCCTGGGTAGCCATGTTGTATTCGGTAATAATGACAAAACAATCTTTGGGTTCACCTACCGGAATACTGCCAGTAGCTAGGCCCATATCAATAATTGGAATAGTGCCAGTACGAATATGCGCCACGCCCACCACCACATGATGACTTTTAGGGAAGATGGTTAAATGGGGGCACTGTAAAACCTCTTTAACTTTAAAGACGTTAATGCCGTAAATCTGAGGGCCGTTTAAACGAAACAGCAGCAGTTCAAGTCGATTTTCACCCACCAGCTGAGTTCGTTGATCGACCGTCTCCATTAACCCTGCCATACATGCACTCCATTCGTTAAGCGAACCAAACTGCCATTTGCCTAATCTGTTCGCTCAATCTCAACTCATTTTCGCCACTTACGGCATACCCTTTGCAGGATTGTAAGCAGCCAAGGCGATACGAGAATATTCGCCAGTTTCATGGCATCGCATCTGAAAATCATAGAATTCTCTAATTGAGAATAGGACAAATTTAAGTGATTAACAGGGTTTTTACAGTTTTACTCTTTTTACTGATGACGTCCTTTAGTCAGGCCGGCGATTGGCTTAGCCAATTACAACTGGCGGTGGAAACCGACCTGGGTAGCAAGGTGGAACAAATGGCAGAGCAAATGCTGCTAAAGGAATATGAATCAAACATTAAAATAAGCTACCTTGACCCTAGGTTGAATCTACCCGTTTGCCCAAAGCCCCTACTTATTACCCCCCCAAGCCCGCTAAATCTGGGCCGTAACCACATTAAAGTCCACTGTAAAGAAGGCAAAATCTGGGCGCTAAATGTACCGGTGGAAATTCAGCTGTTTACCCAGGTAGTGGTGCTAAACCAACCTATTACCAAGGGCCTCATATTAAAAGCCAGCCATCTTGACTATCAAAAACAAAATTTATCCCAGTTAAGAAACGGATATTATTTGAAAAAAAGTGACGTTATAGGCAAACAGTCTAAGCGCGCATTACAAGGGTTAACGGTTGTAAATAGCCACTTAGTGTTACCGGCACTTCTGATTCACAAGGGAGACCATGTCATGATTACCGCCTCAAAGGGCGCCATGAGCGTGAAGATGCCGGGGGAGGCATTAAATGATGGCCGTGAAGGGCGCCAAATTAGAGTTAAGAACAAACGTTCCCAGCGAATTATTAAAGCAACCGTAGTGGCTCAAGGCTTAGTAGAGGTATATTTTTAGGCAGTATTTAGCCTAAATTCAAATAAAATTGAAAAAAATGTTAAAAAAACCTAAAGACTGGTGAAGCTCTGCCGTTATAGGTCTACGAGGAAGTCTCATTTGCGTGGAAGGTAAAGAAAATGAACATAAATAAAATCACTACCGGTATCGGTGGTGGCGGGCAAGCCCGTAATACCGACAAGGTGTCCGGCGCGGGTTCCGGACCGAGTATTAAAGCCGATAGCTCTGGTGACTCTAGTGTAAAGATAAGTCAACAGAGTAAATCTATTCGTCAAATTGAAGCGGAAGTGGCCAAACTTCCCGATATTGATGACGCCGCAGTTGAACGTATAAAGGGAGCGTTGGCGAACAACGAATACAAAATTGACTATGAGCGTCTTGCGGGCAAGATGATTAAATACGATGGGCTACTGAACTAAAAAAAGGATTTTTTATGTCTGAGACACTGGTGGTTGAATTGGCTGAAATACTGAGCCAAGAGCAAGCTACGGTCGATCAATTGAAACAGGTTCTTCAACAAGAATCCGTTGCATTGAGTCATCATGACATTAAAACCATCGAAAGCAGCGCATCGCATAAAAAAAGGTTACTTAATGCCTTTTCTAAACAGGTTAATGTTCGCTTACGCTTTCTGTCCACGCAAAAGCAAGAGGCGTCTGAGCAAGGCATGACTCAATTACTGTCTATCCTGCCTGAAGATCATCAAGCCCCCCTGAAAGAGCAATGGCAAGTACTCAAGCAAGACTTTCAAGCCTTACTAAAGGAAAACGAACGTAACGGCCTGATTATTCACCATAGTCAGTTAAGAACCAGAAATTTACTCAATATCTTGCATGGCAACAAAAATCAGCCAAACTTATATAATGAAAGTGGTGCAGCGCAGGGGCATTTAAACTCCAAAACGCTGGGAGAAGCCTAGCTCCCGTTATATTCATTCGGGATTTTCTGCACCTGGCCTACACTTGATAAATAAGATTGGTATATGGAAGAAGTCAATCAAGAAGAAAACTACCTAGAAAGCCCGGAAGAAATTTACCGAGCTATTCAACGCCTTATTCGTTACGCCCCAAGGCTGACCGCCCGCTTTGATGGCATAGACGATCAAGCCTTCGCGACCGCCATTACCAAGGTCGATTTAAAATCAAAAGCCTTTGCGTTTGATAAACTCATCCCCGAAAACGGCAACGATATTTTACGACAGGGTAAAAAGCTCGAACTCATCGCCGATTTCCGCGGCATACTGGTTCGCTTTCATATTGAAGGTAAATTAAAGTACCGCCAACAAAACCAAGAATACATTAGTAAATTTCCTAGCAAGCTTTTGTACTTGCAGCGCCGTAACGCCTATCGCGCTATCGTGCCCAGAACCTATGCGGTACATACTGTGTTTCGCTCCAGTCGATCTGAAACTGTTTTAAAGGGTAAGCTTCAGGATATTTCCGGCAGTGGCTTTAAGGCTTATTTTAAAGGCGATTTACGTAAAGATTTAAAAGACATTGAAATATTTGACGAAAGTACTATGCACGTGGGCGATGAATCTATGGACTGTGGTCTGGATGCCCGTCACGCTATTTTCAATGAAGAAAAAGACCAAACTATTTGTGGCTTTTCCTTTCATCCGCTAACCGGTATGAAACAAAGGTATATAGAGCAACTGGTTAATAACCTGCAATTTGAAGAGCAACGTAAACAGCAGGCCGCTAAGGATCATGAAGAGAAAAAGTTAGCCGAGCAGCAAGCGCAGGATCAAGCACAATAATATTTAGACTAATGACGCTTTGCCCTGGCTTTTATCTTGTAAGGTGCTGTTAAGTATTAGGCCAATGAGGGTAAAGCTGCGTTAGCCTTTGATAATCATCTGGCCGGTCTACATCCCACAAAGAAGACAAATACAAAACCGTTTTATTCGCTTTTGAAAGTTTATCACGGGTTTGAACCATTACCTGATCTCCCCCCCACGGCATATTTTCAAATATTGGCGAAAAAACTTCATTGGCTGCAATTAATACATAGCCACCATCTTCTGCCGGAATAAACACATGATCGCTAGAGTTGAGTTTTTCAGCCACTTCTTGTAAATGGCTTGGTTTAATAACCGGGCAATCGCTGCCCACAATAATAACCTTGTGCGCTCTTTCTAACCCCCAGTGCAGGGCATTTTTCATGCGTTCGCCAAGATCTAAACCCTGTTGCAATAATAAACAGCTATGACTGGCAATGTTATCAACCGCTTCATGTTGCCCCAATTGATCGAGAGCTAGCACATTAAAAATACCACTTTTTCTTATATTCTCGTTAACCTTAGTTAAAAGCTGTTGGTGCAATTGATAACAACCATCATCTTCTAATAAAGGTTTTAAACGGGTTTTAACCTCGCCCTTACGAGGATATTTGGCAAATTGAATTACCATGCAGTCAAGTTTCATACGCTCTTTATATCTGTCATTATTTACCCATTCAGCAAAAGTGCCTAACTTATAGCCTACTAATTACTCTTATACATTTTGGCTAATTGATCCGGGCTCACACCACGCCAATATAAAAACCTAAGTTTCCACATTAACCAAATGGTTTTGTACACCCCAAACTGTCGCCAGCGCCGGCTAGAGGTGAGCACTGTTTTTTTAATATTAATGGGTTTATGTTGCTTGCGCATACGCTTACATAACTCAACATCTTCCATTAACGGAATGTTGGCAAAGCCGTTTAACTCATCAAATAATCTTTTACGAATAAATAAACACTGGTCACCGGTGGCAACACCGGTTAAACGAGAGCGCCAGTTAATAAACCATTCGATAACACGAAACATAAAGTGGCCACCACTGAGGCGCACATTAAAGCGCCCCCAATGATGCAGCACGCCATCGCCCATGGCCGCCTTGATATGACTTATTTCCAGGTGGGTATCGGCGTGTAAAAACAACAACCAAGTACCACTGGCTTTTTCGGCACCCGCATTCATTTGTGCGGCGCGACCTTGCTCGCTTTTAATAACCGTAAACTCCTTAGCAAGGGTTTCACCACTGCCATCGGTGCTGCCGCCATCCACAATAATTATTTCTTTAACCCAATCGTCTTGCAATAAACGCAAACGTTTACCCAAACGATCGAGTTGTTCTGACTCGTTGTAAATAGGAACAATAATAGAAAGATTAAAGGCCTTCATTGGCTCCCCCAGATAAGGACAAGAAAAACTAAATTATTCAAATAATTAAGCGGCAACAAGAATTTCATTAACCGCTCTTAATCTAACTTGCAACAACCCCACCCCAATAGTGGTAACAATCAAAACTGCTTTCTAAAAAATTATTATTAAATTTTTAACCACTCAAACCTTTCCCTTTAATCAACTCAAATACGTAGAGGTCAAAGGGATTACAACGCACCACCACAAGAACTGCCTTGCCCTGCTGTACAACCAAAACAATGACCCGCTACCACAATATCTTCACCCTGTAGATCGGTAGTCAATAAATCAGAGATGTGACGAGGCTCTTGGTCATTCACAATATTCATTTCTAACATTTGATTAAAATCACAATCATACAAGTTACCTAAATAATCCACACTTACGGTGGTACGACACATAACGGTTTTTAAATTCTGCGCCTGATAATTATCAATTAACAACTGCATGTAATTATGAAATTCACCTTTGGAAATTAACATACTGCCAAAGCGGGAAATGGGCATGTTGGTAATGGTATGCAATTCGTTAAATTCAATGCCCCAGTCTGTCATCAAGCGCTCTTTATAGTCTTGCTGTAACTGAGTTTGGGCAGGCGGTAAAGACGCCCCACCTGGGTTATAAACCAAATCTAGGCTTAAGCCGCTATCGGGCTGCCCATACCCCAGTTTATTTAGTTTAAGCAATCCTTCAATGCTGCCATCAAACACCCCCTTACCGCGCTGCTTATCAACGTTGTCCTGGGTGTAACACGGCAATGATGCCGCCACACTTACCTTTTCATCTGCCAAAAATTGAGCCAAGTCTTCATATCCCGGTTCCAACAAAATAGTCAGGTTACAGCGATCAATCACCTCAACGCCCAGTTTGCGCGCTTCACTCACAAGGTAGCGAAAATGAGGGTTCATTTCAGGGGCGCCACCTGTTAAATCCAGAGTTTTCACGTTACGCATTTTAATGACCTCAAGCACAGTCTCTATGGTGCTTTTATCCATTAACTCAGTACGCTTAGGGCCGGCATTAACGTGGCAATGGGTGCAGGATAAGTTACACAAGTACCCTAGGTTTACCTGTAATACTTCTAAATCGGCGCGCTTTAACGGGGGAAATTCTCGAGCAATTAGCAGAGGTTTGGTATCGAGCATAAATCAGAACTCACATTATTTGTTGGGCCTAGCCCATAGCTTGCGTAACCTTAGCGAGCTATGACCCACGCAACAAGTGCAAGTTCATGACTTTATTAGATTTTTTAGGTATTATGCGGCGATCTCTCCATAGTTTAACAGGATAAAACTGCCGCCTCCTAAGCGGCTGCTCCAGGTTCGAGTCCTGGTGGGGAGACCATCAATTCTTAGGCTTTATGCGGCCTACAGCGATATTAAGTACTCTATATTTTAGTTACACATGCGTTACACATACCCCCTATAACCCCAAAAGTTACACATCCGTTACACACTTTAGATGCCATTAAGGGTTCAAAAGTCCAGGTTCTGACAATATTTTGGCTTGTTTTTGCTGCTAGACGGGTATTTAAATTGACGGGAAGATTTGGCTGATTCAATAAAAAGGCCGCTAAAAAGCGGCCCTGATTTAGTTAAGAGTTTTTGAATGACGTAGTAAACAATTGATGTAATCAATTAAGTTTACCACCCCCAACTTCTCCATCTCCGAAATACTATCCCCCCCATCCGAAGCAATGTAAGCCTGCATCAAACTTAATAAGCTTTCCGCAGTTTCACCCGCTTCAAATGGAGACATACCCTTCACAGGGTTCAATGTATTTTGGGTTTCATGTTGCACAACATAGTACTCCTTTGCTTGCGCATCCTTCATGCGCCTCGAAAACTACTGTATTTATATACAGGTATCAAGGCGTTTCGACAAAACTGCGCATTGTGCAATAACACCAAGCATGGCTGAGAGGCTGATTCTATAAGGCTTTAGATTGAGTCTTTAAGAATAAGTTGATCCACCAAACCATCAAGTGTGAATTTCTTAAATCTGGCTGTAACCCTATTGGGTATCCCCTTCTCAGCCCTTCCATCCAATTCCTAGCTGCGCTGACACGTTTTAAAGCTGCATTTTGTGCAAAACCCCATGATGACCTAAACCCCGTATGACACGGGCCCTAAAGACCTAGATTGCACTATTCAAAACGTGCACAAAAAAGCATCAAGAAAGGCTCGGACAGAGGGGGGAGGAGTTATTTTTTCCTGGGTTGTTTCTTTTCAGCGTGGATACTGGCCTACAGGGCTGTCCGTTACTGACATATGTTATTGATTACCTTTATCTATCTACTTTACACTCGAAGCTTGCATTGAATTCATGGATCGCAAGGCAAAAGGAATTGGTATGAGTATGAAGACAAAGTTGAGCGGGTTGGCTCGCTACACTATGGGGTTTCTAATAGGCGCATCATTAGTAGCTACTTGGTCAGCCACTGAAATGGATTTACAAATGCGTTATGCGCAATGGGATAAAGAAGTTCAAGCTATGACTTTGTTTAAGCATAGAGTTGAATTCAATAAACTAAGTACAGTCAGTGAAATATCCGGATTAACGGATAGTTACCTCATCGAACAACTCCTGGACTTTGAAAACCCCGTAATTAGTTACTGCCAAAAAGAACTAACATTTTCTTTTCTACTCCCATCGTGCAGCAATATATAGCCCTTACACTTTAGG
>JBALXQ010000097.1:0-2364 GCA_036960565.1 Bermanella sp. | reverse complement strand
ACGATTTTTCTTTAGAATTTGATGCCTGTTATATGCAAGCAACAGCTTATTTGTAAGCATGCGCGTTTGCACGGAACGGCCTCAAACCGAAAACCCGCGTAACTGTTTAATTTGACTGGGGAAATTTCAAAATCCATTTCCAAGGCTCCATGTAAACGCGCATGCGCGTTTTTCTAAATAACGAGACCCTCATAATGCACGGGCACGCTTTTAATAAGTGCCTGATTTTGCACGAGTTATTTTAAAACGGCCAGTATAAACGCGCACGACTGACAAACAAATATGTGTAAACGCGCAAGGATTTAATAGATTCTGAAAATATACTGTATGAATGTCCATTAGTTTAAATCGTAGTTATTCGGCCACTTAGGGTGGCGTTATTTAGGCTATATGGAAGATAAGCTCGACTTTTAACTCGCTGTTTACCGGACAAACTCGCCCGAAATTTGATCAGCCATGAGCTATTTTCATTTCCCGCCCCAAGCCTGTTCTGACATAATCAGCGCAAATTTTATAAGTGCGCCCTTTGGGTCCTTTTTAGGCTCCTTTAAGTCCTTTTTATGTGCATGGGGCGCTATTGGCAAGTGAGAGATTCAAGATGACATCTGTTGTAACTAAACCGGCTGTAAAGCCCGCCAATCCTAACTTTTCATCTGGCCCCTGCAGCAAGCGCCCGGGTTACGATGTGAACAATCTCGACTTATCTACCTTGGGTCGTTCGCACCGCTCTACCATCGGTAAAACCGCGCTAGAGCTGGCTTGTGTTAAGACTTCTGAGCTATTGGGTCTGCCTGAGGGTTACCGCGTTGGCGTGGTACCGGCTTCTGATACGGGTGCCATGGAGATGGTGTTGTGGTCTATGTTGGGCCAGCGCCCTGTGGATGTGATGCATTGGGAATCGTTTGGTTCTGAATGGCACAACGACATTACTACCCAGCTTAAGCTGAAAGATGCCCGTTCGTTAAAAGGGGAGTATGGAGTGCTACCCGACTTTGACGAGGTGAATTTTGATCACGATGTGATCTTCACTTGGAATGGCACCACATCCGGTGTGAAAGTGCCTAATGGCGACTGGATAAGCGACGACCGCACAGGTTTAACCATTTGTGATGCCACTTCAGCGGTATTTGCCATGGACATGCCTTGGGAAAAATTAGATGTAGCCACTTTCTCTTGGCAGAAAGTGCTGGGCGGCGAAGGGGCCCACGGCATGCTTATTTTAAGCCCACGTGCGGTAGAGCGTCTGGAAACCTTCACACCAGATCGTCCATTACCAAAACTGTTCCGCTTGGCTAAAAACGGCAAGTTAATTGAAGGCATCTTCAAAGGCGCCACCATTAATACCCCGTCTATGTTAGCGGTAGCCGACTATCTAGATGCCCTAAACTGGGTTGAAGAAATTGGCGGTGTATCAGTTGCCATTCAAAACTCCATGAACAACCTTGAAGTAATTAAAGAATTTGTAGCGCAAAACGATTGGATTGAATTCTTAGCAAAAGATCCAGCGACTATTTCTAACACAGGTGTGTGTCTTGCGTTAAAAGCCGATGCCGCACAAGTGAAGGCCATGGTTAAATTGCTAGACACTGAAGGCGTGGCTTACGACATTGGCTCTTACCGCGATGCCCCAGACGGCTTGCGCATCTGGTGTGGTGCCACTGTAGAAGAAGAAAATGTTAAAGCGTTAATGCCTTGGTTAAAATGGGCTTATGAAGTAGCCACAAAATAGGGTATGTACAGGATGTACGGTATGACGTGGTGCCAAGGATGGCAAAGAGCGGCGTTGTGCAGATAGCAAAGCAGGGAGATGTGTGACAACGTACCGCTGCTTTGGGTATTGCTTATTATTAAAAATTATTACAGTAAACACAGAACGGTGAGCTGAAGCTCATGAGCCTAGTAAACTATTCAAAATAAAACATAACCATTAAGGTTGGCCCAGAAATAACCTGGGCTGGATTCGTTGATACTCGCCTAAAATTACGGCGTTATAGAAAAGGAAATCAAAAATGAAAATTGCAATTATTCTTATCGCACTAACACTATTGTCAGGGTGCGCTGCAAAAAATACGTTTCAAATGTACGAAACTATTGATAAAGAAAATTACCCCGCCGTCTCACTTATCGTAAATGATGGTTATGTCTATTCTGACACCACATGCCATCAATATGGCTGTACCACTTACGTTGATAATACCTCCCTGTTTGCACTGAATGCCCTTCGCGATAATGACTTGTTTGAGAGAGTTGATATTAATAACGCTCATGCTGAGTACAAAATTATCATGAAGTTTTCTCGCCATAATGCAGACTCAGGCGGCATGGCATTCGCTAAACTAATGCTTAGCGCGGTTACCTTGTTCT
>JBALXQ010000062.1:0-33243 GCA_036960565.1 Bermanella sp. | reverse complement strand
AACAAGGAAAAAGCTGGATGTAATAGATATAAAACAAGAATAAACAAAGGACAAAAGCAGGCGTCTATGGCCGCCAATAAAAGTCCATTGGTATTACCACTTAGCAACTTGCTCATATCCTGATAAATACTGGCGTCATTCTTTTCACAAGAGTGTTTGGCCATCTCTGCTTGTACACCAGAAAAAAGAAACTGCAGAAGTTTTGTCGGTAAATATTGGCGACGATATTCAAAATAGCAGTAAAAAATACCTATTAAAGTAGCCACTGCCAGTAACATATAAAGGGTTTCAAAACTGCCACTGCTTAGTACTCGGTCAAATATTTGCAAACTAAACAAAGGAATAACTAACATGGATAAATTAGTCATTAAACTCAGAGCAAATAATAAAACCATGCTCATGATTATGCTTCGTTTAATATTTAACATATGACCTCCTAAACAATGTCGGTTTCTACTACCTATAAACTAACTTTAATTAATCGCTAATACTGTGCTAAGCGACAACCGTTAGATCCCCTATCTCCAGGTCCACCACATTGCTCAACTGAGCAAAATCATCAAAGACACTATCACCATCAAGATCAATGGATAAGGTGGTATGGGTGCCGTCGTCGCTGATGTTTAACCAGTCACTCACATTTTCACTACTTTGATCTCCGTTTAAAGAAAATAGAAATGAATCATTGGCCACATCAAAATCGGTGATCACATCACTGGCGTCAAAGTCACTTTGTTTAAAATAAAAAGTGTCATCACCCTCGCCACCGGTTAGGGTATCTTCTCCCTTCCCACCCCGAACCAAGTCATCTCCTGTGCCTCCGTCAATGTTATTGGCAACACCATTGCCATAAAGATTATCGTCGTAGTTCGAGCCCACAATATTCTCTATGGAAGACAAGGTGTCGGAATCCCCCTTGGTGGTTTTATTATTCAGCAAATCCACCTGCACGTAACCTTGAGCTTCAGAATAGTTAACCGTGTCACTGCCCGAGCCCCCACTCACAGTGTCACTGCCGGTACCAGAATGGAATGTGTCGTTACCGCTGCCCCCTTGCAAATCATCGTTACCGGAATCGCCATATAAGACATCATCGCCACTGCCACCCGAAAGACTATCGCCACTGTTATTACCATGCAGAGTATCGTTACCCGAGCCTCCACTTAATGAATCCACGCCGCTGCCACCGTGAAGTTCATCGTTGCCGCTGCCACCGGTGAGCATGTCGTTACTGGAGCCGCCGTATAAAGTATCGTCGCCCGAGCCTCCGTGTAATACATCCTGGCCTGAGTCCCCGTTAAGTACGTCATTGCCCGAGCCGCCATCCATATCATCTTGACCACGCCCGCCGGTCAAGGTGTCATTATCCGAACCTCCATTTAACTCATCGTTACCGTCGTTACCAAACAAGACATCTTCACCCTTGCCGCCGCTTATGGTGTCGTGTCCGGTGTCGCCGTTCAGGGTGTCATCACCATTGCCACCATCAAGGGTGTCGTGACCCTTGCCGCCATTTAGCACATCAATACCTGAGCCTCCGCTTAATACATCAATACCATCCCCCCCATAAAGTATGTCATTACCCGAGCCGCCATTGAGAGTATCGCTACCCTTATCACCACTAATAACATCATCACCGCTGCCGCCATCCAGAGTGTCGGCACCACCATCGCCAGATAATACGTCGGCCCCTGAGCCGCCGCTCATGTCATCCGCACCATAACCACCATTGAGTTCATCATCCCCCGAGCCGCCAGTGACAATGTCATTACCGGTACCGCCATTTAGAGTGTCGTTACCCTTACCACCGTTAATGGTATCGTTACCGGTACCACCGTAGGCCACATCATTGCCCGAATCCCCTTCAATGTGATCGTTACCATCGTCACCATATAAAAGGTCATCTCCAGCACGACCATAAATGTAATCGCTGCTGCCTCCTCCATGAATTTCATCATCTTCATCCAAGGTGCTACCAGTATTCGAAGAGCTTCCGCTGCCACCGTGAGAGGATGAGCCATCCAGTACTTGTGCATTGCTGGTACCGATATCCACGGTGAATACACAATCATCAAAATCTAAATCGCCACCGTTATATAGATCTTCAAACCCCAGTGTAATTTTACCGGCATCAGGATTTAATATGCCCACTGTATGATCGAGGCTATCGGGATTTAAACTGTAATCTTCGCCATCGCTGCCGGCAGCACTGTGATAAAGATTGGTATTAAGTTGAGTGACCGTGCCATCGGGTGCGGTGTAATAAAGTGTGGGGTTGGCGTCATCAATATTGGCAGCATTTTCAGAGGCATCAACAAAACTCATACTGCCTGTGGAAAAATCAATTCCCGAGTAACCGCCATTCACGCTATAACCGTTAGAGATAATAAAAAATCCAATTTGGTCGCCAGCATTTAATTGCAATTCACTACTACTGACGCCTGAAATTAAATCCCCTCCTGAGTATTGCAGACTGGCATTTTCAAAATGCATTTGAATATCGGTAATGGTGCCGTCTTCGGCCACCTTGTAACTGCCTAAGGTATTTCGGTAACCTGCGCTTTCGAATTCAAAGGTTACCGAGCCAGTATAATCCTCACTAATGGTCAGTGCGCTCATATTTAGCACTGTGGGCCCGCCGCCACCGTATAAAATATCTTCGCCTGATTGCCCGTTTATTAAATCTCCGCCAGATCCACCCCATACTGTGTCGTCTCCTCCACTACCATTTAACGTATCCGCCGCACCCTTTCCCGAGATTACCTCGTGCTGGGAAGTACCGGTAATCGTGTCTTCTTCATTTGTTCCAATTAAAGTTTGCACTGCTTGTGACATAATTATGTCTCCTGTTTTCATCATCCTTAAATTTAAAAAGTCCTAAAGTCTGGGTTAATAAATTTCAAATTTTATTAGGTAACAAAATAACTTAATAAATTTTGATAAGACGGTATATGAAATATCTGGCAATACAGGGCTACAAAAATAATCAGAGCACCCACCCACACGGCTGTGACCCAGGAGGCAATCCAGTTTCGAATTGTCTCATCCCAACCCTCGCCCATACCTGCCGATTGATTACCACGATTGGTCCAACGTTGTTTGGATAATCGAAAAATGCAATACACTTTTACCGAAGCGTTTAGTAATTGGTTAGCGTATAAAATAAGTGGAAAACTAATATAAATTTGGCTGCTGTAGCGATATAAAAACAGTGATAAAGCCATGCGAGAACAGAGAATCCATACTAGGTATGACAGAATATACGCTGGCTGTAATACCAGGCTGGCACTCACCGCGACCACAGGGCTCACCAACATGGTCCACATGGCAATACGCTGATCCAATACACACCACCAAATAAACGGCCCTACTTTTCTAGGCCCTAATGCCAGTGCGCGTGAGCCGTTACGTAGCATGTTACCGGACCAGCGACGAAAGTTTTGCGTCATGCGATCAAGTCCAGAGCCATCTATTTCTTCTACCGTATAAACCATCGCATCGGGAATGTAGAGCATCTTGGCATCCTGGGTGAGCATGTAATACCAGGTACTCTTGTCATCACCAGATAAAAATCGAAACTCGCCCCATAACCAATGAGTAAGGTGGTCGGCTTCAAGCTTGCGAATGAATTCATGGCGAGTAAGGTGCTTAGCTCGAAATACTGACATGCGTCCAGTAAGCGTTAAAACTTTATTAGACATGGCATGAGATTGCATGGCCAAGCGGCGTTGGGCAAAGCGCATGGTTAACCAGATGCCTACCCATTTCGGACCAAAACACAAAACTTCCTCGTTGGTGGTAACGGCTTGTAATTCTGGGTCCATGGCAAATACCGAGGTGCACTTTTGTACAATACCCGGATCCAAAATAGCATCGCCATCCATGAAACAAATCATGTCATCTTTACCTATGCCTCGACGTGACATGGCTCTTAGTACTAAGCCTATGGCCATGCGTTTACCGGAAACATTTTGGCGAACAAAAATTAATTCAATAGGCAGGTCTTGCCCGTACTGCCGTAAATATTGTTCCATAATGTTTTCGTCATAAATATCACCAGAGCCCAGCCAAACGGTGGTAGGCAAACCCGTTTCGCGTACTTCACGTAAAATACTTTTTAATACAAGCTCTGTGGTATCGCGTCTTTCAAGATAAGTGGTCATCATGAAATGCATATGTGGTGGCCGCCAACCGTCGTTCCAAACTTTATCTGCTTTTTGACGAATTAGTGGATAGCGAATTCGTCCATATATTTCAGCGCGAACTAGGTGTACAAACCACCATGAATAGCGCCACATCCCGATGGTACCCACCACTAAACATATTTCTTTCATCTGTGTGTCCCAAATGATATTGGGGATATTTAATACCAGTACATAACAAATACCGATATATAGAAACACCTTATAATAGGCTGCTAGATCCCATTTTTTAGGGCTTTCCAAAATTAGAGAGCCACTTTTCAAGCACTTTGGTCGTTCAGATAGTTGGGGCATAATTACCTCTGCTACTGGGTTGTGGTGGCCGAGTTTGAATTTTAAATGAACGAATAAAATCACCTAAGGTGCCCACACTTACATTTGGAAAGTTCACCACTGCGGGTATGCCTGCTTTAATGTTTTCTCGATATGGATTGTCGTCTAAACCAACAAAGTCTAAAGTAACCTTTGAATTTCGCTTAGTATTGTCATGCCAAGTAAAACTGGTATCGAGCGAGTCTACCGAATTGTAAGCGCGATCAATGTCAGTCACGATGGCATCAACCGCCATGTCTAAAGAGGTAAAATACACTCTGGCCATTTGGTTAATCCGTATAGACAGTACTTCTTCCTGAGTTAAGAATACTTCGAGCTTACGTTGCTCGTCTCGTTCAAACACCGCGATGGTTTCACCGCGCTTCGTGGCACTGCCTGGATGCTTAAGCAATTCAACCAAGCGTCCGTTAGTAGGCGCATACAAATTCAAATCTTCTTTATGCTCATACAGTGCCAGCAGTTCTTGGGTGTCCATGGTGATATTCTGTTTAACTTGTTCTATTTTTACATTGAGGTTATTCATATCAAATTCAAACTTGTCACCTGTGTAGTAGCGACCATTTTTCAAACTTTCCATGGCGCGGCTTTGGCCATTCAAATCGTTAACTGCCGATAATACTTCTCGCTTTAAACTAGCATGCTCGGCAGCAGCAATATCCACATCTCGTTTTGAAGCATGACCATAATAGAAAAGCTCCTGAATACGATTATCTTGCAGGTGGGCCATGCGCTCCTGCTTCCTTAAGGTTTCCACATGCAATTCTAGTTTTTCAAATTTGAGTTTTGAATAGCCGTGGTAGTCCACCATTTGTTCAATGGCCACTTCGCGCTCCTGTCTTAAGCGTTCTAGCAATAATTTATTACGGCTGACTTTTATCTTGGCTAGTTCAAGGCTTTCTTCAATGGCAGGATTGTCAATGGAAATGAGCGCACTGCCCTGGGAGATCATCTGATTAATTGATGCAGATACTTTTCTAATTTTTCCATCGGTAGAAGATACCACCGCTTCAATGGGAGCGGTGACCACACCCGTTTCCACTTCAAGCGATAAAAAATTAGACCAGAGCGTGAAGAATATGTAAGAAAATAATATTAAGCCCACACTCACGTAAATAGCCGTCATGGCGAGAAGTTTGGTAGGCCATCGCTTAATGGGCACCTCCCCTTTTGGGTTTGGATCGGGTTCAGTTGAGACTGGCGTTACTGGAGAGTCAATACGCAATATAGTGTCGCCCACCGATGTCATATTGCCGCGCACTAACTCTTCAATAAAGTGCTCTAACAATTCCGTTTGGCGTTCATCCAAGCTTGTAAATTTAGCGGCCAAGATACCGCTGTCGGCACGAATGGCAATTAGGTTTACATGAAAGGCAACAAAGAAACCCTGAAACGGTAAAGAGAAGTGACATTCAAATTCATCACCTGGCTCAAGCGATTCATCTTCCCAGCCTTCAATTTTGAACCCGCCAAGGCTCCAATCGGAAACATTATAAAGCTGCTCATTAATGGTTACATCAATAGGCGTATTAACACGATGATGACGTCTTTGTGAGGGTTTTTCCCTAGAGATTTTCATATTCTCTACCCGAGCCTATTACTGATCCTAGGGTTAGAGCAATTGCAGTGCCACTAACGCTTTATTGCCATAACTCATTGATTTAACGTACATTAATTTTAAAATCTGGCTTTAAACAACTTCCTATATAAGGGTGGATTTGCAGTTTGCAAAAACCCTTTTGCAATTTGCAAATCAATTAGCAAATTTTTAGGGCCTTCGCCTTACTTTCAACTTGCATCAAATAAACGCCATAAGCTAACCACCTGAAAACATTCAATTTTCTTACAAATTTTTCGCTCTGGCATGCAA
Source organism: Bermanella sp. (assembly GCA_036960565.1). GTDB lineage: Bacteria > Pseudomonadota > Gammaproteobacteria > Pseudomonadales > Oceanobacteraceae > Bermanella. Next base: position 26,841 of record JBALXQ010000062.1, on the reverse strand, counting down.
CTTGAGTAAGCCTTGTCACAGTTTCAAAAACACGAGGAAATATCATGAACGAGTCAAGTCTAATGAATTTCGAATCAGGCAATGCCGCCAGATCATTTGAATGTGATGATCTTTTTGAAGAACAACAAGAGGATGCAGCCAAGGAGAAAAAGCCTACCATCAGCATCATTGGTTTAGGTTATGTGGGCGCGGTCACCTCGGCTTGTTTTTCCAAGATGGGCTACCCGGTCATTGGGGTTGATACCGATAAGAAAAAAGTTAACAGCATTAACTCAGGCATTTCCCCCATATTTGAAGAAGGCCTAGAAAAGGAAATTCAAAGTGGCTTGTTAAATAAAACGCTGTCTGCCACCGACAACATATTGGAAGCCATTGTTCGAAGTAGTATTACTATCATTAGTGTGGGTACACCCAGTGATCAAAATGGTGGTTGTAGTTTGGTTTACCTCATTAATGTTTGTAAACGCATTGGCTTGGCACTAAGAAGAAAAAAAGAATTCCATACCATTATATTTAAAAGTACCGTACCTCCTGGCACCACAGAAGAAAAGCTGGTACCCATTATTGAAATCTATTCAGACATGGAACGCGGCAAAGATTTTGGTGTGTGCTTTAACCCTGAGTTTTTACGAGAAAGCACTGCGCTTGATGATTTTGATCACCCTCCCATCACTTTAATTGGCGCCATTGATGACCGCAGCGCAAAAATTGCGTCAAACATATTTAAAGAAGTAGATGCTGAAATTCATATTACTAATATTGCGGCTGCCGAATTTGTAAAATACATAGACAATACTTGGCATGCTACCAAGGTATGTTTTGCCAACGAAATTGGCCGCCTATGCAGCGCCCTAAATGTCGACAGCCATGAAGTGATGGATATCTTTGTTAAAGACACTAAGTTAAATATCTCTCCATATTATTTAAAGCCTGGCTTCGCTTTTGGCGGCTCTTGTTTACCCAAGGATACCCGCGGCATTAAGTATCTGGCTGAGTCATTAAAGATAGATACGCCATTAATAAACGGTCTTAACCGATCGAACAACGCTCACATAGATCATGTGGTGGAGATGGTGAAGAAATCCGGCAGCCAAAACATAGGCATTTGTGGACTCACTTTTAAAGCCGGCACCGACGATATGCGTGAAAGCCCTAATGAAGAATTAATGCACCGATTAACCGAGCTTGGTTTGAACGTGACTTTCTTTGATCCACTGGTAAATGGGCAATATAGATTTCACCATGATGATGAAACTAATTCGAACATCCATCGTAAACGCAGTTTGCACATAAACGAGTTTGTCGAGAATAGTGAGATGATGATCCTTGCCCATAATGACGAATACAGTCAACTGGCCTGCCAGTTATCCACTAGTGAACAAAAAATCATTGATCTGGTTCGGGTAAACCCTACGTCAGATTGTAAAGCTCAATATCAAGGTATTTGCTGGTAGCCGAGGATAAGATCATGAATAAATTAGTCCCTGTAGTATTGTGTGGTGGTAGTGGTACGCGCATGTGGCCATTATCAAGATCAAACTATCCAAAACAGTTCTTAAATTTAATTGAGGAGGGCAAGTCCACTTTTCAAACAACGTTAAGCCGGATGCCCGATCAAAGCGCTCCCGCTATTTTAGTTTGCAATGAAAACCACCGGTTTATCCTCGCGGATCAAATCAGTAAAGTATCGCAAAAGGCTCAAAGTATTATCCTTGAACCTGCTTGCAAAAATACCGCCGCCGCGATTACCTTGGCAGCACTGAGTGCCAGTCAAAATGGCGAAAACCCTATTTTACTGGTAACACCTGCCGATCATCTCATCCGAGATGAAGTGACGTTTCATCGCGCGGTGGAAAAAGGCGTGCGCCTGGCAGAAGAAAACCAATTAGTCACCATTGGAATTAAGCCTGACCATATTGAAACAGGTTACGGTTATATTCAACGTGGAGATGAAATATCCAAAGATTGCCATGAAGTCAGTTACTTTGTGGAAAAGCCCGATTACCAAACTGCCAAGGGTTTCCTTGAAGAAGGAAATTACCTTTGGAACAGCGGCATGTTTATTTTTAAGGCCTCTGTATTTTTGGAGGAGATATCAAAATTTGCGCCCGACATTTTAGACTGCTGTGCTAATTCATTATTAGATAATCAAGATGGATCAATTTTCACTCGGGTTGATGAGACTATTTTTAGTCAATGCCCAGCCGATTCTATTGATTATGTGGTAATGGAGAAAACTCAGAAAGCCTGTGTGGTGACCATGGATACTCAATGGTCTGATATCGGATCTTGGGCTTCTGTGTGGGAGTTAGCTGATAAAGATGGCGACGGAAATTGTTTACAAGGTGATGTCATTTGTCAAAATGGCCATAATAATTTTGTCCACAGCAGTAATCGTCTCGTATCCTTGGTCGGTATAGATAATGCCGTTGTCATTGAAACAGATGATGCCATTCTGGTGGCCCATCGCGATGAAGTACAAAATATTAAAGGGGTGGTTAGCGAGCTTAAAAAGAATCATCGTAAAGAGCATGAGTCCCATCGCAAGGTGCATCGTCCTTGGGGGAAGTATGACTCCATTGATACCGGCAACCGTTTTCAGGTAAAACACATTACTGTGGACCCTGGTCAAAAACTGTCGGTGCAAAAACATCACCATAGAGCCGAGCACTGGATTGTAGTATCGGGTACAGCCAAAATCACTATAGATGAAGAAACCTGGTTTTTAACCGAGAACCAATCCACTTATATTCCCATAGGGGCCATACATTGTTTAGAAAATCCAGGCAGTATTTCTCTTGAATTGATTGAAGTGCAATCAGGGGCCTATTTAGGGGAAGATGACATCGTGCGTTTTTCAGATGATTATGGACGAGTAGAAAATGCTTAAGAAGGTATAAAAAAGTTATTATTAATTGAGAGAAAGGATTCATCGCAAACTCAATCTTTAGCCCTGCTATCACGCGTCGATAGTAGGGCTTTTTTTGTGTGACGTATTTTTCAATAAATAGGCATTTAGAGAAAAATATGTAATTTCACTAAACATGTATTATAGAAATAGAAGTTTATATTTATTAAGCAGCAGGTAAGGCAATACTAAAACAGGTTCCTTGTCCTTCTACTGATTCCACACCTATGGTGCCGCCATGACTGTCGATGATACCGTATGAAATAGACAGCCCTAGTCCCGTGCCTTCGCTAACACCCTTAGTGGTGAAAAAAGGATCAAATATTTTATCCTGTACCGACTGACTCATGCCCTTACCGGTATCTTTTATATCAATCACTATGTGTTCATCGCGTTTATGGGTTTGTATATGTATATCCCCTTCCGCCTCCATGGACTGCGCGGCATTCACCAATATATTCATAATGACCTGACCAATCTGACCCTCATGTCCATTTATCTCAGGCAGTTGCTCTTCCAACTGTTTATGCAGGGTCACATGGTATTTCAACTCATTCCATACCACCTTCACAATTTTTTCAATGCAATCATTAACTTGAAACAAATCTGTTTGCTCTTCGTCGGCCCGGGCAAACGATTTTAAATTGGCTACGATATCCTTAACTCGTTTTAGCCCCCCTACAGATTCACCAATTAATTCATGAATGTCGGTTAAGATAAATTTAAAATCTTGTTTTTCATCCAGATTGATAATTTGTTTTTCTATTGTCTCATGAGGTTCTAAAATATATTGCTGACTTAATTCAAAATACTCCTGCAATGACTGTGCATATTCTTTAAGGGTATCCACATTACTCATGACAAAACCAATGGGATTATTAATTTCATGAGCCACACCAGCCGCCAGCTGTCCAAGAGATGCCATCTTCTCTGACTGCACCAACTGAGATTGAGCTTGTTTAAGCTTTTCGTGACTACTTTTTATTTCCTGATAACTTTCTTCTATTTTCTTTTTATTGGCAGAACGTTCTAAAATGGCGCCAATCTGATAACCCGCTACCTGGCATTGGTTCAGTTTCTCTTGGTTAACCTCACTATCAATATTGAAATAAAATTCACATATAGTGGCTACTTTTGAAAATTGTTTAATCGGTAAAAATGCCACACTATGTATGTTAATGGCTTGTAGAGCGGCCGCTATTTTTTCACCCGGTAAATCCTTCACCGCTAAAACAAATCGATCTTGTTTAGCATAAATATTTTTATATAAATCAGAACCTAAATGGGGAATATCTTCAGCTTGACCCGGCATATTTCTGGCAACTACTTTTTTGTCTTGAATAAAGCTATATCGGGCTAATTTGGCCCCCATATATTCACAGCTTTCTTTCAGGAATATCTTAACCATATGTGACAAGCTTTCCTCACCTTGAGCAAGCCTAGCCACCGACAAGAGGTAATCACTTTCTTTTTTTTGCTCAATTAAGTTATCAAACTGATACTGCATCATGGCGATACTGCTATCGACTTCGCGGGTTTTTTCATCAAGCATTTTCTCAGCAGCATGCCTTTTTACCTGCTCCTGCTTGAGCTCATCACCATACTGGCTAATATCCATTACTCCTCCCTAAACCAGCCATGAATGATTTTTAGAAACTGATCATTTTCAAACGGCTTTTCTAATATCCCATTGGCCCCTTTTAATAACGCCTTATTTAAATCCTTTGACCCCTGAGCAGACACCACCAGTATTTTCAAGGAATCCAGCGAGAATTTTTCCCGAGTGAGCTGTAATACCTTAAAGCCATCCATATACGGCATTTTTAAATCTAGTGTCATTAAACAGGGTTTAAATTGACCTAATGCCAAACCTGCTTCAAAACCATCTAACGCCACTTGGGTTTGCCAGCCATTACGCTTAAGTAGGCGCACAATGCTTTTAGCCATGGCAGGATCGTCATCTACTACTAATACTTTTTTTTGCTTGGGTAAGAACTCTTGCGGTATTGGAATATTGTGGGCATGCATAAACTCAAGTAAAGCAGATAAAGTGACTCGGTGGTCACCTCGGCCAGGTAATTTATAGCCAGACAGCTCACCACGTTCGATCCAGCGAATAACAGTACGGAAATTCACACCTGTATAGCGAGCTACTTCTCCTGTGGTAAAAACCGCTTCAGTCAAAAATAGCCCTCCTTATTCAAATCTCCCCCCCCCAATCCATCAAGGCTTCAGCCAGCAAGATAAGCGCGCAAAAGTGTCTATCATTTAAATAGACTAACTAAGACAAGGTACGCTTCGCAGTGTACAAATAATAGTCAGCTTTTAGACTATTTCATTCTTAGACAGGTTAGACAGGTTGAAATATAGTCAATACATAAGAAGGGAATGTGTATGGATCAGGCTGCTAAAATATTGTTTGTTGATGACGAAGCCCAGATGTTGTCTGCTTTGGTACGCGTATTTCGCGGCCAAGACTTTGAGGTCACCACAGCCAATAGCGGTAAAGAAGGCCTGACGCTAATAGATGATCAGCATTTTGATGTGATTATCTCCGATATGCGCATGCCAGAAATGGATGGTGCTACCTTCCTGGCAGCCTCTTGCGATAAGTCACCCAATAGCCGCCGAATCCTTCTCACCGGCTACAGCGATCAAGAAAGTACCATTAGGGCCATCAACGAAGGGCAGGTCCACCAATACATTAGTAAGCCTTGGGACAATGCAGAACTGCGCACCACCATAGAAGCTGAAATTGGTGAAAAGCAAAGGCTGCAAGCTCTTTCACCCGATTTACAGGAGCATCAAGCCTTAAAGGAGCAGGTCTCCTTGGTTAATGAAGAGCTGGCACAGGTGGCTTCATTTGCCGACATGGCCAAAGATGAACTGCTGGATCAATTCAACACCACCATTAAGGTGATCAGCAACCTTATTAACATGCGCATACCCAATCCTTGCGGCATGGATAACAATGTAGCAAACCATGCTGTGGCCCTGGCTAAAATGCTGAAGCTAGAAAGTAAACTCATCGCTGAAATTCGCCATGGCGCTTTACTATACCAGCTAGGAAAAATCCCGTTAGATGACAACATACTCAGTAAAACACAAGATCTGTTAGATCCGGACCAACTCAAACAATACAATCATCACGGTGCCACAGGGGCCGACTTGTTAACCCCTTTAAACAGCCTAGATTACACCGCAAAGCTCATTCGCCACCAAAATGAAAACTACGATGGCTCTGGCCAACCCCATAAACTCAGTGCTAATAAAATCCCATTGGGTTCTCGTATCTTGCGCCTCGCCATTGATTACCAAATGCTCATTAATGGCCGCTACCTACATAATGTATTAAGCAGCGAAGATGCCTTGTCTTTCATGAAAGCAAACGTGGGTAAAAAATACGATCCTGAATTATTCCGCCTATATCAAAAGTTAGTTATCGAGTTGGAAAAAACGCAGCCAAACTCTCAATACAAAGATCGTATTGTGCCGCTTATTAAATTGTGTGCCGAGCAGGTGGTTAATCGCGACCTAATTAATCATGAAGGTATGCTGTTAATTGCCAAAGGCACAGTACTTAATGAAGGTATGATTGATAAATTGAAAAATCATTTCAAATGGGATGGGCACGAGTTACCGGTTTTTATTTATCAGGATCCAGAAGAATAGAGTTGTTAAAATTCCTCACTAGCACCCGCACTTTTGATCTATTACTAATGGTTACCCTCTCTCTTATTAGCCGTTAAATCTAATGCAATAGAAATTTATTTTTAAAAAACTGGAAAGCAAAAATATTTTTTAGGATAGCGCTTGTATGAATTGATGATTTTTTTAGAAATAGTCTTTATTGGCGTAAACTGTCATTAACGCAGTCGTTTATTAATACTGCCACCTCATTTTTATCTGACTATATTAATGCGAAAAATGATTGTTTAAGTTAATATCACAGCAAATAAAAACAATCTTTCACGAGTATTTCATGTCAAGCGAAACACAGCCCTCGCTGCTTTATCTATGGGATAAACGTACTATTTATCTAGGCCCTATGTTTGAGCCAGTACAATTGTCTGTAGGTGCTGCTACTTTAATCATTTCATTAAATGGCCCCATCTCTTTTACCATCAAAGGGTTGGGTGAGGTAATTGAATGCCGTAGCCTATTATTACCAGCCGGCATGAGCGTAAAAGTAGACACACAAAACTCAACCATTGTTAATGTCAGTCTAGATGCTTTGGGCAATGATTTTCATGTCTTATCAAAGCGCATGCAGCATCAGCATGGTAAAGCGGCTTATGGCTTAATCGAAGAAGATACTTTTATAAAGGGCTTCATTGAATTACAAGTTTCAACTATTAATTTAACCATGAATTCAACTCAGGCTTATATTTACACAGACAAATTACTTGATTGTAACGATGACAGTTACACCATAGATAAACGTGTAGTTCATGTGGTCGAACACATTAAAAAAAACGTGGATGATAATTTATCGGTGGAGGATTTGGCCAACAGTGTAAACCTGTCGGTGCCGCGTTTAGTGCAGCTTTTTAAACAACAAACTGGCGTGCCCATGCGGCGCTATCGATTATGGCACCGACTGTTTGTTACAGCCGTTAAGATGGGTCAGGGATTAAGCTTAACCGAAGCAGCATTAAGCGCTGGCTTTACCGACTCTTCACATTTTTCCCATACATTCAGGGGCATGATCGGCATGACCCCTTCCTCAATATTTTCACAACCCAATCCCTTAAAGATCATCGTTAATGATGACTAAAATCATTAATAAAATCTAAACCGGTCATTGGGCTGCTTCAGGCATAACTTTCAAAGATCATTGCTAACAACCATTAAAGTCATCAGCAAGATTTAGACCTGTCATTGAGCAATTTTACACTTAAGCTTTTTTGCAGTATTCGGCAATGATCACAATGCGCGATCCATTCACCTTGCCTTCAATGTGTTTAGGATTGGTTTGTGACATGCCAATACCACGAACCATAGTGCCCTGTTTGGCGGTAAAGTTAGCGCCTTTTACTACCAAATCTTTAATCAAGGTCACGTTATCACCGGCCTGTAAGATAGCGCCGTTCACATCCTTGGTTTGTTCTACTTCATCATCTTCATCGGGAATGCCTGCATCAGCCCATTTTTGTGTGGCTTCTTCCAGATACAGCATGTCTAAAAGGTCGTTGGCCCAGCCTTCGCCTTTTGAGTTTAACGTTTTAAGCTGACGGTAAGCCATTACCTGTACCGCAGGTTCCTGACTCCACATGCTGTCGTTAAGACAACGCCAGTGATTCGCGTCTAGGGTATCAGGGGTTTCAATTTGTCCCTTACAGGTCCCACACAGCAACACATACTGATCGCTGCTACCATCGGCTGGCGCCACTTCAAAGCCAGACAAGTCGTCCGTTGAAGAACACAATTCACATTTGTCGCCAGCACGCTTTTTAAGAGTTTGTTCGATGCTCATGAGAAGCCCCGCAGATAAAGAAAAAATTAAGGGTAAAAATTCGGCGCTATTATGCCTGAAAGTGCCGCATTTTTCATGTGATACACCTTTTAGTCCTTTGCATTGAAATATACCGTGAAATATTAACCAAACAGACACCTTTTAACCCTAGATTGCCGACTAAACCAGAAAGAAATTTAATGCTGATCTGGGCTAATTCACGCTTCAAATCTCTGTTAGAATGCCCGCCAAATTGCACCCTAATCATTAATGGCTTCTTAAAGAGAAGGCATTCAGAACATTAGAGAAAAGCACCATGAGCCTTGCTGATACCGTTCTCGCGGTTAACAACGACCTACCTATTCGCACCGATAAGCCCGTACACAGCGGTAAAGTACGCTCGGTTTACTGGCTAACCGAAGCCGATAGCAAGCGCCTGATTCAAGAAAAAGGCTACAACGTGGCCAATGATGCGCCTTTGGCGATCATGGTGATCAGTGACCGCATCAGTGCGTTTGATTGTATTTGGCAAGGCGAAGGTGGCTTACAAGGCATCCCCGGTAAAGGCGCAGCACTAAATGCTATCTCCAACCACTGGTTTAAGCTGTTTCGTGAACAGGGCTTAGCCGACAGCCACATTCTTGATATCCCCCATCCTTTTGTATGGATAGTACAAAAAGCTCAGCCAGTGATGATTGAGGCCATCTGCCGCGGTTATATTACCGGCTCTATGTGGCGGGCCTATGAAAAAGGCGAACGCAATTTCTGTGGTATTCAATTACCCGAGGACCTTAAAAAGGACCAGAAACTGCCCGAGTTACTCATGACCCCTTCCACTAAGGGCATTTTAAAAGGCATTCCTGGCGTGCCTGAACAAGATGATGTAAACGTGAGCCGCCAGGATATTCGTGATAACTATCAGGCTTTCAAACTTCGCAATAAAACAGACATTGAGCTGTACGAGAAACTATTAAGCGATGGCTTTGAGCTAATTAGCCAAGCCCTTGAAAAGATTGATCAGGTCTTTGTGGATACCAAATTTGAATTTGGTTATGTCACTGATGCGCAAGGTCAGCAAAAATTAATCTACATGGATGAAGTAGGGACACCAGACAGCTCACGCATTTGGGATGGTCCTAGCTACCGTGACGGTAAGGTGGTTGAGAATTCAAAAGAAGGATTCCGCCAGTTGTTGCTTAAAACCTTCCCTGACCCAGATATTCTACTAAACAAGAATCGCATGGATGAGCGCGAGGCCCTGGCCCGTGACAATGTATTACCTGCTGACGTATTTAAGCAAGTTAGCCAAACCTATATTGGCATTGCCGAAAAAATAATCGGGCAGAAGCTAAATTTGAGTGCCAATCCAAAAGCCGAAATTATTCAAATCTTAAAAGATAACTACGACTTGATCGACTAAGCCATTATGCTGGCTTAATTGGCTGAAATTAACACAGAAGAAGTAATCAATTTAGGCGACCTTTGGTCGCCTTTTTTATACCAATAAAGTGATAGAAGTCGGGATTATTTTAATTTGGCAGATAATACGAGCCTATTTGGCACATATTAACCACATCCACATAGTGAGTTAGTGTAATGTATTGCCTTCACCATTTTCTAATAACCGGGAGATCTATGTCGCTGTTTCGAATAATAAATACATTGACCCTTTTAAGCGTATTCAGCTTTACCGCTCAAGCAGACGTTCAATTTAAAAGAGAGCATATTAAATCCATCAGTGTGGTCGCCCCAATATGGCAAGACCTCACCAACAAAGACGGCACAGGATTATATTGGGATATTATTAAAACCGTTTATGAACCCATCGGCATTAAGGTAAAAACCAGCCAAGCGCCATGGAAACGTGGTATTAAAATGGTGAGTAAATATCGAACTTACAGTGCCATCGTAGGTGAGACACTCGATTCTAAAGAAAGCGTAATTTTCCCCACCTATCCTATCAGCGTTAAATACCTTTCAGTGCTCACTAAAAAACAAGTGGATTTTGAATGGCAGGGAATGGACAGTTTACAAGGTAAAAATGTGGCATGGCAAAAAGGCCAAGATGTCATTTTGCCAAGACAAGAATCATACAATTTAAGTGAAGTACGCAGCGCTTTTAAAGGCAGTAAGATGTTAAAAGAGGGCCAAGTAGATTTTCTAGTGGGTGATAGTAACGATATTATTGAGGCCTTGGAAAAACAAAGTATGTCCACTGACGAATACTCCATTTATCAAATGCCCAGAGGCAAGGATGTGTACCTGGCCTTTTCGATCGATGATTTATCTCGTGAACTCATAGATATTTACAATGAACGTATTGAAGACTTATCTGCGGAGGGTAAGTTAAGCGCGCTTTATGAAAAATGGAATGTGGGTGAAATGCCACGCATGCTAATTAGCCTTTCTGAATAAAAGCTAAATTTATTAGGCTCTTTAAAAACGTTTAAGGCGATAATTTGACAAGACAAAAAAAGACGAAAAAGCGGAGTTTATATTTATAAATGAGCATATTGAGTCTTTTTTAACGCAGTCAAAGCGAGTAAATTAGTTTTTAAATTGCCTATTAAACCTTAAACTGAGATAAGTAATTATCCTGCTTTAGGGTTTGCTGCACTGTAGTTTCACAGTGAACCTTTTGCTCTTCTGCTCCTTCCGAAACTGTCTGACTAATATCCCGTATATTTGAAGTATTCCTGTTAATCTCCTCTGTGGTAGCACTTTGCTCTTCCGCCGCCGTGGCTATTTGTAAATTCATATTATTTATTTCTTTTATATTTTCCCGAATAGCCGTCAAAGCCTCATCGGCTTTAATGGCAATGCCGGCTGCATCACTGGCTTGTGATTTACTTTTAACAATGGTTTCTTCGGCACGCTTCACACCCGATTGAAGTTGATCAATCATTTTCTGAATTTCCATGGTGGAGTCCTGAGTTCTAGACGCCAAAGCACGTACTTCATCGGCCACTACAGCAAAACCTCGTCCTTGCTCTCCTGCTCTTGCGGCTTCAATGGCGGCATTTAAAGCCAGCAAATTCGTTTGCTCAGCAATCCCGGTAATCACGGTTAAAATAGAAGCGATGTTGTTACTGAAATTAGCCAGTTCAGTCACGGTCTCCACCGTATCATCCAGCGCCACCGAAAGCTGACCAATTGAGCCCGAAGTTTGAGAGACAATGGCCGCGCCCTCTTCTGCTGAGTGATCGGCCGAGCTAGCGGAATCGGCTGCTCTTTGTGCATTGGTGGCCACATCTTGCGCAGTGGCCGACATCTCATGCATGGCCGTAGCCAACTGATCAATTTCTGAAAGCTGAGTGACTAATTTCTCCGAGGAATTTGAGGCAGTATCCGAGGTTAAGTGGGTGTTTTTGCTAATGTCCCCAGACAAACCTTGCACGTCTTTAATGAGGGTTTGCAGGTGACCGACAAAGGAATTGAATTCTTCAGACACCTTACCAAATTCATCCACAGTCAAAACAGGCAAACGCTTGGTTAAATCCCCTTCGCCACGGTTTATTTCAACCAAGGATTCATGCAGGTTTCGCAAAGGCGCCAAGATAAAACCCATCACATAATAAAGCGCAAAGGTGCTAATAATAGCGCTTAAAATAACGCCTATCAGAGCGGTTATGCCTATTTCACGAGCCTCTGCCATAACAATACTTTCATCAAGCACCACCCCAATCATCCAATTCATGCCCTTCAAACCTGACAGAGGTGTAAAGAAAACCATATGCCCTTTGCCATTCAGCTGAATGTTTTGCAGTGTTGACGTTAAGTTAGGTATTTCTTCTTTAAAAAAGTCGCCAACCTTAGTGCCATTAAATTCACTATTGGGATGACTAATAATGGTTCCTGCTTCAGTCAGCAAAAACGCATAGCCCGCGTCGTGAAACGTCAAAGTGTTCACCGCATCAGATACGGTCTTTAAACTTAAATCCCCCCCAAAGGCTCCCTTGAATTCACCATGGTCAGATAATTTGGCCACCGCTGAAATTAAAAGTTCTCCCGATGAAGAATCTTCATAGGGTTCAGTTAATACCGCTCGGGAAGACTGTTTGGCCAGTGGATACCAAGGACGTCCACGGGCATCCCAACCATCTACCGCCCAATTAGGGTCATTGGTAATAGCCAAGCCATCGGTGGCTAGGCCACCAAACATTAATAAAAACTCTCTTTTTAACGTGGCTTGCTGAAAAGATACTCCTATAGACTGGGCGTCAAAATTTGCATCTATAGATTCGCTAATATAATCGATGATATTAAGTTTGCCATTGAGCCAGTTAGAAATTTGAGTCGAGAGCGCCGAGCTGGATTCGGTAATACTGCTTTGCGTCTGTCTCAATAAGGAGCCTTTAATGGAGAAATACTGAAACAACGAAAGTATAGTAATGGCCACAATGAGAACTGAAGAGGAAACAACGGCAACTTTATGTGCAACTTTCATTTATTTAGCTCTCTCAGATTAATTCCTATGTCGCTAATGTATAGCCACCACTTAAACGATAGACCATGACCCTGACTAGCTCAAAGACAAGTGACGTTAATTCGTGCCAGCTTTAGTCTCTTCGGGGGAGATTGATAAAGTCCATATTGCTTGCTGAGGTAAAAATGGCGAAGCACGTCCTTCAACCCAATCTTTATGACCTCGTTTATAATATGGCGAAAGCGGATGAGCACTTTGACCGGTGGCCATATGAAAATAGCCTTTGTCCTCATGACCCGGTGCCACCGAAAATCGTTCGCTGGCACCGGTATCTGGGTCCTGCACCCTTGGCATATATGTATCGCCCGCCATGGGCACCTCTGGCATATCCAACCAGTAGGATATTAATGGCAACGCCGCACTAAGCGGGTGCTTTATGGCAAGCGTGTTGCGCTGGCCCCAAGTATGTTTATCAAGTGGTTGGCCATTTATGGTTAGCTTATTGTGTATCATTTTAATTTGTTTTATTAAAAAGTCTTGCCAGTGATCAAACCCCTGAGGTAAATGCCGAATAGGTTGCTCACTCACTAGCTGCCAAACGGGGTACTCGATAAAGTTGTCAATGGAAGAGGGCCAGAAATCCGTTACTTGCGTTTCAATATAGCGATAAATGTGTCCTAAGGTGTTGTTAATAACACGCTCACGAAAACGCTTAACCAGCAGGTAACCCACACTGGATTGACTCGCTCGCCCTTGCCAGTTTTCTAAATGCTGGGCAACTTCATATATTTTTTTGTTTGCACTACTGCGCATCTTCTCACCCTCAGCCAGCGAGTGTTTTTTAATAACGCTAAGCATTAATTTTTGCCAGCGCTGTAAAAAAATAGCTTTATCATCCAATTGAATATTCAAAAAATCTAATTCAGAGAATGTTTCTTTTTCAAATAAACCATCACGTATTTGTTTTTGACGCGCTCCCAACGCATAATTATTCACACCCACTTTCTGTAAATTATCACTTGAGGCTACCCGCGCATTGGCAGTCCATATACGGCCATGAGCTGGATTTGCCACTTTAGGATATTCATTTGGTGCTAGATACCCCTGCCAGGATTTTTCACCATCACTCCAGTCTGTAGGAAATTGACTGGTAAAAAAATTTTGTTTGGTTTTTGAATTTTTAAACCCAACTCGTTTGGGTAAACGGCCCATGATGCTCCAGGCCTGATGACCACTTTTATCCACCACATTTAAATTCTGACCCGGCATACCGGTCAGCGCTGCGGTTTTTAGTGCATCGTTAATGTCGCTGGCATTTTCCAGTTCCAGTAACTGCATATTAGCGCCTTCCACATCATGTGCGACCCAGCGTAATACCAATAATTCATCTTTATGATTCTTGCCAATAACAGGTCCCCACTGGCTATGGTTAACTTCAATTTTTTTTGGCTCTTGTGTTTTAACGAAAATGGTTTCAGTTTCAATATAGAATTTTTTCCAGCCATCTTTTGTTAAATACTCCGATTCATCTTCATTAGTTTGCAAGACAATCACATCGCTATAATCCCCTTGGCTGTTAGTAAAACCCCAAGCAATATGTTCATTGCTTCCGGCCACTAATGCAGGTGTACCGGGTAAAGTCGCTCCAGTAACACGCCAACCATTAGGCAAGTACCAGCTGGCCCGATACCAGATATTAGGCACCTGTAAACCCAAGTGCATATCATTGGCCACCATGCCAGCACCGTACTGAGTTAATGCCCCAGATACCGACCAATTATTGGAGCCATAATGAATTTTATCCTGGTATACGCTGGCGCGGTCATGAGTGGTAAGCGCTGCCATTTCAAACGATTTAAGCGGGCGCACCGGCAGAATATTATTTTCGGTAAACGCGCCTCCTTCGATGGGCGCATCCCAATAGCCACCCGGACTCAGTAAAAACTCAAACCAATCATTGGGCAATAAGTCTCTCATCACCGCCAATGAGCGCTCACTTTGTCCCCATATGGGCTGGAGATCTATGTACATGCTATATAAAACCATTAGGCTATCTTCCATTTCCCATGGCCGCACCTCGGCATTTAATAATAGGTATTCAAAAGGAGGCGTTGCGAAATGATTAAGCCCTGTATTCACGCCATTTTTATAGGCCATTAATATGGCCACATGCTTATCAGGCATAGACTTAAGCGCATTACCTGCACGTTTTCTAAATTGATGAACCCGTATTTTTTTATCATGTGTGACAGCGCGGGCACCCAATAACTGACTTAATTCACCACCACTATTACGGCGTAAAACATCCATTTGAAAGAAGCGCTCTTGAGCATGTAAGAAACCCAAAGCAAATGCACTGTCTTCACGGGTTTTAGATTCAATGGTAGGAATACCCTGAACATCTCGGGTAATCGTAATACTTGATTGCAGCCCCTCTACACTCAACTCCCCATTCAATAACGGTAAGCTGCGTTCCAGTAAAAAATATACGCAAGATAAAAGAAATACACACAGTAAAAACAAAGAGGTAACGACGGCGAGTACTTTTTTTGAAAATGGCTTTAGCATAAATACCCTGCTATTTACTATAGAGCACCTCTATAAGAGTAGAAGTAAACTGGGCCACAACAAGTACCGGTTACTTACCTAGATTGTTTAACCTCAATGGCAATTGGTAGGATTACAGGCAATGTTATCTCAATAGCTTAGATCACAATTTCCAAGGTATTAAAACCAGACTATAGAAATCCAAAGTATGGTCTAAAATTAAGGCAGATAATCAATATATAGGGACCCCTATTGCTTCACTCAGGGCCCACAGGAGTAAGAGTGTTCATTTCAAAAACAGTTACATATAGGTTATATGTGATTTTCTTAACTGCCATTTTCTTCTTATTTTTCAGCTCTCTAAATCATGCTCAAAATTTAGAGGTGGTTTTTTCCGATTACAAACCCTACAGCTGGAAAGATGAGGTTGGAGAGAGTCACGGCTTAGAAGTGGAAATTGTTAAACAGATACTGCAAGAACACTTGAGCCTTAAGGTAACATTTAAGGTATTGCCTTGGGCCAGGGCGCAAAAACGGGTTAAAGACGGAATTTCTGATGCGTTTGTGGCCGTACCCACCCTTAAGCGTCTGGCCTATACAAAATCCAGTAAGCAAGCTATCACAAGCTGGGGCGTCTCAATTTTCACCTATTCTAAGTCCCCTGGAATTGAAAAATTACGTAATATAAAATCCCTTCAGCAATTAAAGCCTTTCAAACTGGGTTCCATGATAGGCAACGGTTGGGTCGAAGAAAATCTGGCTGGGATGCAGATTAAATGGGTGGCCAATATGGATCAACTCGTCACCATGCTCGCGCTTAAAAGAATTGATGCGTTAGTAGACAGTCCCATTGTTATAAATTTTTATGCCAAGAAAAATAATTTAAAAAGTGACATAACGGAAGTGAATAAACTCACCAGCAGCCCTTTATATTTTTGCCTATCGCTTAAATCAAAATACCTATCTATTCTGCCCGAATTTGACAAAGCTCTCATTGAAATGCGTAAAGACGGCAGCTTGCAAGAAATACTCAATCAATATCAGTGAATATATCAATAATATAACTCTTGGCCTTAAGAGCGTTTAAGGCCAAAATATGCCACTATATTACTGTTTCCAAATTTAGCCAAAACTTGGCGCCATTAAAAATAAAAATAATTTAGAGAAAAATATGAAAAGTCGAATAAAAAAAACCGGCCTGATCTTGCTGTTTATTTTATTAATACTCGCTCTGGCTCTATTTATGTTTTACCGACACCTGAATCCGGCGCCTCCTGCCAGCCAAGCATTTATCAATGGCAACATCTTAACCATGGATGCGCAGAACAGTATCCATCAGGCGGTGCTTCTAAAAGAAAACAAAATTATTGCAGTGGGCAGCAATGAGGAAATTAATAGGCTAGTAAATGAAGACACCCTAATACACGATTTAAACAATCAAACCATGATACCCGGCATCATAGATGCCCATGGGCATTATCCAGGTCAGGGGATCTCAGCCATCGGTTTAAACCTAAACAGTCCCCCTATTGGTCAGGTAAAAAGCATTAAGCAGGCGCTTGTAGAGATCAAGCAAAAGACTCAAACCACAGATACAGGGGAATGGATTATAGGTTACGGTTATGACGACACCGTCTTCACAGAAAACCGTCATTTTAACCGTGCCGAACTGGATGCCATTGCGCCAAACCATCCTGTATTTTTAATTCACATCAGTGCCCACATGGGCGTGGTTAACAGTGCAGGGCTTAAAGCCTTAAACATCACCGAGCAAACCCCTAATCCAGTGGGCGGTGAATACGTTAAAAACCCTAACACCGGCAAGCTCAATGGTTTGATTACTGAAACGGCATTTGCCCCAGCCCGAGCCGCGGTAACACGCTTCTCATTGCCAACCATGTTAAAAATTAGTGACACCGCCAGCCAGATGTATTTGGAAAAAGGCGTGACCCTAGCTCAAAACGGCTTAGCTTTGAAAATGCATATGAGCGGACTTTCAGCCGCCAGCCGACTGGGCCTAACACCATTGCGTATCATGGCTTGGCCTGATGAAAAATTTGCACACGAAATTTACCAAGACAAAAGCCAACTAGATAAATTCATACATGACAAATTTTATGTCGGCGCCATGAAAATTGTGGCCGACGGCTCTTTGCAACTTTACAGTGGATTTTTAAGCCAGCCCTACCACACTCAAACCCAGCCTAAAAAAACAAACTATAAGGGTTACCCATCCATTGAGGCCGAAGTCCTTAAAGAGACGGTAGCAAAGTTTCATAAAAAAGGTTATCAACTGGCTATTCATGGTAATGGCGATGCTGCCATTGATAACATTATTAATGCTATTGCCGCCGCGCAACAAAACGACTATCGGGCCGATCCAAGGCACATTGTGATTCATGCACAAATGCTGCGAGAAGATCAAATGGATAGGATGCTGGAGCTCGGCATCACCCCCAGTTTTTTTAGCGCCCACACTTATTATTGGGGCGACAGACACAGGGATATTTTTCTTGGCAATGAAAGGGCTCAACGCATCAGTCCAACTCAAACTGCACTTAAGAAAGGTTTAAGATTCACCACTCACCTAGATAGCCCAGTGGTGCCCATGGACCCCATGTTAATGGTATGGAGCAGCGTGAATCGTTTAACCAGTTCAGGGAAACTACTAGGAAGTAATGAACGTGTATCGGTGATGCAGGCATTGCGAGCCACCACCATTGATGCTGCCTGGCAGATTTTTAAAGAGGATAGTCTGGGTTCCATTGAAAAAGGCAAGCTGGCCGATTTGGTTATTTTACAAAGCAATCCCATTGAAGACCCTGAGCATATCAAAGACATTCTGGTGCAAAAAACCATTATAGACGGCGTGGTGGTGTACGACAGAGACATGCAAAACTAACTCAACTTGCATACAAGACTGCTGCCTCTTTAACAAGAGGTAGGCCAATAACTAATTTTTTCCAAAAAAAATATATGGTAAATTTTTAAATCTTCCCTCTCCATTAACAAGCGACGGTAAGCCGAAAAATTAAAAGCAATAAAGGCCTTATCTTTCACTGAATGAAGACTATTCAATATTTAATCTTTTTAACAAGCGATGGAAATTACTTTTATCTAGCCCCAAAGCTCGGCCAGTTTTAGCCTTATTACCGCTAAATTCGGCTAGCGCCCTCTTAATGTAATCCCCCTGAAATGCATCCACTGTATTGCGTAAATCGGTTACCTGAAAATGATCGCCAACCTTATTTTCAGTCTTTAAGAGTGACGCATCATTCACCCTCCCCACTGGCGAAGTACCACCTTGAGTATTTGGCTGAGATTGCTCATCCAGCCCCAAGTGCCAGGGTTCAATCACCGCAATGCGTTCAGTATCTCGAGCCGCATTTGCCTTTAAAGCTGCGCGGCTTAATACATGCTCAAGCTCCCGCACATTCCCCGGCCATCCATAAGCGAGCAAAGCCTGTTGGGCTTGCAGAGATAAAACCAAGCTAATGTTGCCCAGCTTGGTTTGCAAGCGAGTTAAAAAATAGCCGGCCAAAGGGCCAATATCGGCACCGCGCGCCCGTAAGCTTGGCACCTCTATGGGGTAGATACTGAGGCGATGATACAGGTCGGCACGAAATCGCCCCTGGGCGACCTCTTCAGATAGGTCACGATTGGTGGCGGCAATAATTCTGACATCTACTTTTAATTGCGCATCCGATCCCACCCGCTGAATATCACCACTTTGAATCGCGCGCAGTAATTTCGCTTGCGCCGACAAGGGTAACTCTCCCACCTCGTCTAAAAATAGCGAACCGCCATCGGCCAATTCAAATTTACCCGAACGATTTTTAGTGGCCCCAGAAAACGCCCCCACCACATGACCAAATAATTCACTCTCAATAAGAGATTCGGGTAATGCGGCGCAATTAACCTCCACCATGGGAGCATCACAACGGTTAGAAGACTGATGAAGTGTCTGTGCTACTAGCTCCTTGCCCACTCCGGTTTCGCCGGTAATGAGCACGGTTAAATCTGACTTGGCCACTGTATTAATTTCAGAATTTAATTGCTTAAACGCATCACTCTTGCCGATGAATTTAAAGCCGCCACTGTGCTTAGACATGGCCTTAGCCACCTCAGTTTGCCGTTGCGCTTTTAATTCCAAATGTTCAATGAGACCGGCGGTCTTAATGGCGGCCTCGGTCATGCGCACTAGGGTCTGTAAAAGCTGCGGCTCCACATTATCAAAGGTGCCTGGCGTCAGCGCATCTAGAGTGATCACCCCCCAAGGCTGCTCGTCTATATATAACGACGCTCCCATGCAATCGTGTACATGTAAAAGGCCGTCTTCGGTGGGAATTAAGCCGTCATAGGGATCAGGTAAGTCACTATCAAAATCAAAACGCACATACTCGCGACTGTGTAGAATCTTGGCCAACCTAGGCTGTTCTTCCACTTCAAAATGGCGTCCAAGCATATCGCTACCAAAACCGTTCACGGCTCTGGGGATAAGTTCATGGCCATCCAACTGTAACAACGCACAAGCATCGCTAGGCACTAAGGTTAACCAAGCCGTCATGAGTCTCTGATAACGCTCGCTACTGGACATGTGCTTGGACAAGTCCCCTAAAATATCCGCCAGCACTTGATACAAGGTTGTGGTCACTGCGACTCCTGATAAATAAGACCTGCTCCTGAGAAAGTGGAGCGAAAAGAATAAAGGCTATTATAGCCCAGAGGGTTTTGAAGTCATAAGCTCTAAAGCCATTAAGCCCGATACACTAGATGTACCGGGCGCCTTTTATTGAGTGCTGGTTATGCCAAGTTTTAAAGGCTGAGCGGTTGCGTTGTTATTTATCAGGCGGCCACCTCCTCTTTATTACGTTCAATTGATAACTCTTCCTTAGGACCAAAAAACTCAAAGTGAGTTTGTCCTTGCGGAATGCCAAAGTCGGCGGCCAACTGCAATGCAGTCTGCATAAACGGTTTAGGCCCCAGTACATAACACTCAACATCACTATCCTGCTTTAAGTGCTTAGTAAAATGTTGCGCGGTTAAAAAACCAAAGTCATCAGCATGGCCACTCTCGCCATTTAAATCAGTCGTACTGGGGTGGCTGTAAATAAACGTGTTTGATATTCCTTTATTATTTTCAGTAATGCGCTTTACCTCTCCTGCAAATGCATGGCTATCGCCATTACGGGCACAGTGAATAAAGTGAATTTCTCGCCCTTTAACCAAGTGTTCATCTACTGCCGCATTCAGCATGCTTAACGCTGGGGTAATGCCCACTCCTGCGGTAACTAATACCAAGGGTTTGACATTGCTTTTTAAGGTGAAATCTCCGCAAGGTGCAGTCAGTGTTAACTCTTCTCCAATTTGTAATTCATCATGTAAGTAATTAGACAACACACCGCCCTCTTCTCGCTTAACACTGATTTGCAGTGTGTTTTTACCGGGCGCCGCCGACAAACTGTAATTACGACGCACTGTTTCCCCATTCAAGCTGTGCACCAGTGTGATGTACTGACCAGGCGTGAAGTCAATAACTTCATTTTGGTCTTTAGGTTGCAACAAGAAGGATGTAATCACATCGCTCTCTTGGGTTTTCTTGATCAGTTCAAAATTTTTCTCGCCCTTCCAACCGCCCGAACGCTGAGAGTTCTCCTGATACACATTTTGCTCAACACCAATGAGAATGTCGGCAAGCTGTTGATAAGCGGCACCCCAAGCATCGATTATTTCATCGGTTATCACATCCGCCAGCACCTCACCAATGGCCGCCAGTAAACACTCCCCGACTATGGGATAGTGCTCAGGGAGAATGCCTAAAGAGCAATGCTTCTGGGTAATCAAGCGTACCGTATCTGAAATCTCTCCCAGTTTATCTAGGTGCTTAGCGTAGGCGACAACAGCATTCGCAAGTGCCAAACGCTGAGTACCCTTGGCCTGATTGGTTTGGTTAAAATACACTAACACCTCAGGATAGCGTTTAAACATGAGCGGATAAAAACAGCTGGTTATCTTCACCGCATTGGCTTCAACGGTTGGCAAGGTGGCGTCTATTAGTTGTCTTTGTTGCTGAGTGATCATTTTTTGTCTTTCTCCAAACGATTTTCTAAAATGTTAAAAATCTTAATAATATTAATGCCGTTAATGGCTTTTTTGGCGCTTATTCAGAACCAGGCTTTTCAAATCAAGCCAGCCAGAAAACTGCAAACCTTGGTGGTTGACTGGGGCCCGTCCCATCACATCATCGGCACAGCCCATGGTGGCCGCTCCGTAAAACGTAATAATTGAGATGACGATGGACTTGTTCATGCTGATGCCTTAATAACAATAAACTCTACATAGCTATATCAAGAGCCGTGCCAACTTCTAAGCAATTGATTTTAAAGGGATTTATTTATCAAGGAGTCATATAGACAACCAAAAGGTAGAAGTTAAAAAGACAACTCAAGTGTCATTTTGACAACCACATAAATAAAAGTTAACACGAGTATTTCAGAGAATTTTTAGCATAAAAATACAAATTAAAGTAAATAATGAGAGGTTTAGGAGGGTATACACAGCAAAAAATAGAGTTACAAAAAAGCAGGCGGGGCATCGACGTTCATCCCTTGCATGAATGCGAGCACTTAGGATTTACATGGATGGTGGAAATGAAAATAATGCCGGGAGCAATTATTTTTCCATGGCACCGCGTCATTGCTCGCATGGATGCGAGTACTTAGGATTTGCCTGGACGATTACATGGATGTAATTGGTAGAGCGAAGCAAGGAGCCCGAGCCGAGAAAAAATCCTGACCGCTAACTTTTAGAGAGCCTGAACAACGCCGCTCTTTGCCATCCATGGCACCGCGTCATACCGTACATCCTGTACATAAGGGTCGTGTGAGTTTCTTAGGCGCTTTCGTTTGAACTGTTCAGTTCGGCCACTTCACTTCCGAATTGGCTTAACATGGTATTTACTTTGGTTTCCCAATTTGACTTTTGATCGCTTAGATCAGAATTATGACCCTTAAGCTTGGCCACCTCTTCTTTTAACTCATCGTTTTCCATATTTAGCAGCTCAATGGTTTCAAGCGCCAATATGATTTTCTGTTCAAGCTTGTCTAATAATTCCATAAATATTCTCTACAACTGTGATAACAATGAAGATGTAACTAGGCTTGGATAATAATCGCCAATATTAGTTCAGGCAAGGCCTGATTAATTGGAAAGCTAAATATTAAAAAAGTGGGTGTAGACAAGGGGTAAAAATAAAAAAGATTCCTGTAATGATTTACTCACCAACATTCATTCAAAACCGACCAACAGTGTATTAAACTTTGTTTACTTGCAGGCTTTGAGCGTTGACGGTCGAAGTAACCCCCCCTAAGAAAAAGGCTAGAATTCAAAGGATTACCAGCCTGGCTTTGTTCATTGGCTAAAAAAACGGCACCTTCGACCCATAGATTGACAAATACACACATCAATCCGTTTGAATCCCGCCTAGAGCTAGGCCTATTTGGCTGAGGCCTCACGGATACCCCTGTTAGGAACGTAAAATTGCTGCTGTCCTTAAGGCTGTACTAGCGATGAAATTGGACTCTCAAAGCAAAGTTCCTATACTTAATAGCGTGTTGATTAATAGAATTACCTGTTATTTGTGAAGTCACAATTATGATTAATCAAAGCTTTTCCTTAAAAATCATTCTCATCTCAGCTTTACCACTCACACTGCTTGCCGTGATCCTCATATTTATTTTATATGACAGCAATAACCGCTTGCTGCATAGCACTTCTAAAATCACCTTAAACAAAGTAAATGAAATATACCTGGAAATATTAAGGGACCAAACAGCCAGCATCGCCCAGAAGACAGATTTAAAATTGCAAATGGTGAACAATGAGCTGAGGATTTTGGCTCATACTATGCAAATTTTAATAGATGAAAAAGAATCTTTTAAGGAGATGGTGGTTGCTTCACAAGCTGTTCCTTACAACCAGCAAATATTTAAATATAACCAGAAATACAACGCGTCAAACCTTGATAAAAATCGTGCCAACATTAATTTTCATATGTGGGGCTATTTGCATGATGAAAAGGGAAATTTAAAAGCGGATGTTAGAAAATATGCCAATAAACTTACCTTATTAAATCCGTTAGTTAATGCCATGGGCAGCAAGGGGGTCGACAAGGCATGGCTTTACATCGTCGGCCCTTATCAAATGCCATTTATCTATGGTTATCCTTGGGCCGATGTATTTTCGGTAATGAAAGAAAATTACCCAGACTACAACTCTAGCAACTGGTGGGACTATTTTTTCCCAAATATTATTGAGGGCTGGCATAAATGGGCCGAAGGAAGTGATCCGTCTCAAAGCTCAGCTAAGGATATCATAACCATCACGCCCTTCTATCATGATGCTGCAGGAATGGGCAATATGGTGACCTTTTTTCACCCGCTTTGGACTGTAGAGCGAAAACAGAGTTTTGGTGCTGTGGCCATAGATTACAGCATTGATAACATCATTAATGAAATTAGCAGTGAAGTCATAGGCGAGAGCGGGTTTTCGTTTCTAATGTTAGAAGATGGCGACATAGTGGGAATTAATCAGCAAGAGTCATCGATACTGGGTTTAAACACCACCTCCATTGATGACAAAGGGGTTAAAATTCTACACGTCAATTTATTCACCAGCACACATACTCAGCTCTCTACTTTTAAGCAGAAATGGATAAAGGAGGCAGATGATAATCAAATTCATGAATTGAATCTTGCAAATAAAGAGTATTACCTTTCCATCCAGTTAATAAAGAAAATACAAACCTGGGACGGGCAATCCATTAGCCCTAAGTCATATTTCATTGCCACGATATTGCCAAAAGATGAAGTCAATTCCATACATAAAAGTATAGAAAAACAGATAACGGACAGTTTTTACTCATCAACTAAATTTATGCTTATAACCTCCATAGTTATATTCTTTATGGTAGTTGTATTTTCTATATATTTTTCCATGACGGCAACCAAGCAAATTAGGCTTCTGACCGAAATTGCTTCCAATGTGAAAAGAGGTATTTTTTCACCCGGTGTTAAAGTCTTAGCCAATGATGAACTGGGTTTCCTCGCCCACACATTTAACAACATGCTGGAGAAAATTTCAGAGTCAATTCGGAAGCTTAAAAGTCATGCCAACATACTGGAAGCCACTGTTGCCCGTAGGACGCTGGATTTGGAAAAAGCCAATAAAGAACTTGAAAATCTCTCTAATCTAGATGGCCTTACGATGATTAATAATCGTCGATATTTTGATACTTGCCTTGACAACTATTGGCAACAATCAAGAAGAAAAGGAGAAGAAATATCCATGGTATTTATAGATATTGATTATTTTAAACAATTTAATGACAACTATGGACATCAGTTAGGGGATAACTGTTTAAAAACAATTGCACATACCATTAGAGATAACTGCCAACGACCATCTGATATTGCATGCCGATATGGCGGTGAGGAGTTTGCTATTTTAACTTTATCCACAAAGGAAAACACTTGCTTGCTAGCTGAAAAAGTACGAGCTGCCATTAGAAATCTGAACATTCCTCATGATTCCAGTCATGAAAATTTTGTCACCGTCAGTCTCGGCGTGGCTTCTATTATTCCGTCACAAAAAATATCTGCTGACTTGCTCATTCGACAGTCCGACGAGGCACTCTACACCAGTAAAAAAAATGGCCGAAACCTAGTTAGCTGTTATGAAGATTCATAACTAAATCTGAGAAACCGCCGCTCCTTTAACTATTAAGTTCATTCATTATTACCCTCATTCAAGCCAACACCAAATACAAAATAAATCAGTCCTGAATGATGATAGATATTGGCTACACTAAATACTCCAAAATATTAGCGACAATCCACTCGTGGACACAAACCATCAGGAACAAGCCACATTCATTATTGCCTATTCACTATAGATGGCAGAGATTATTATCTTGTTAGGAGGAGGATTTCAACGAGCTAGACTAAGCCCCGTTGAAGAAGAAAAGCAGCAGGATGTTAGCTGGTCACTAAAGAAGTATCGCTACCCTCTTGTTCTTGTTCACTGTCTTGCAGGCGTTTACTCATGGCTAAATCATGTGGTAAATGGCGAGCCGCCAAGGCAAAACACGCTGCGGCCAGTAGCCCCATAAAGGAAACAATGGCAATGGCATAACGCAGTGAATCAGTCCCCTGACTTGAAGCCAATGCATCACTTAATAAACCCACACACAAAGGGCCTAGCCCTAGACCAATCAAATTCAAGATGAAAAACAAAACGGCCGAGGCCATGGCACGCATACTGGGTTTTACCAGAGTATGAGAAATGGCAATGGTTGGCCCCAGATAAAAAGCACCCAATAACGTGTAGCAAAACATCAAACACAACATGATGACCGTGCTGTCGGCAAATATGCCCAACAATAAAAATGGTACCGCAAATAACGCCGGAATGGCTGAGATCCATAAATACCAACGCATATCACGTTGACCGAGCTTATCGGCAAACATGCCACCCATAAACGTACCGATGGCACCACCTAAGCCTGCTGTGATCGCCAAGGCGATGCCCACCTGCATACTATCTAAGCCATGAGAGCGAATCATAAATGAGGGCATAAAGTTACCTATACCGTAGCTCGTAAACGCAGTAAGACCTGCAGCTAGGGTAAACCAACGAAATGATCTCATGCGCCAAATCGTGTTTAGGGTTTGGCTAAAGCCGGCAGGGTTAGTTTCTTGTACACCATCAATTTCTCCACGCTTAGGCTCTTTAAGGGTGTAGCGCACCAGTATTGCCACCAGAAATCCAGGAATGCCCACTGCAAAAAAAGCCATGCGCCAGCCATAGGTATGGTTGATCCAACCGCCTACTAAGAAGCCCAGTAATACACCAATGTAAACACCAGTGGAATAAATCGACATGGCACGGCCACGCTCTTTAACCGGATAGTAATCTGAAATAATTGAATGAGCCGGTGGACTGCCACCCGCTTCACCAACGCCTACGCCAATCCGAGCCATGAGTAATTGCCAATAATTTTGACTAAGACCCGACAGCGCCGTCATGCCACTCCAAACAGTAATGGCCAAGGCCACAATGTTACGTCGATTGCCTCTGTCCGCCCAACGTGCAATGGGAATGCCCACGCTTACATAAAAAATAGCAAAGGCAAAACCGGTGAGTAAGCCCAATTGTGAATCTGACAAGTCCATATCGGCCTTGATGGATTCAGAGAGGATGACCAAAATTTGTCGATCAACAAAATTTAAAGCGTAAACCAAGGTTAATAAAAACAGCACATAGCGCCGATATTTCTTGGTGGGTTCAGAGTTTGATTCGAGCATTGTATTTCCTTTTTATTATTAGCTTATTCAGAAATTTATTTACTAAACATATTTACTTTTATGTTTTGGTTTATCACCGTTTCAATTAATGAGCTGATAATTAAAACAAGCGCTAGAACCAGTGTTTAAATAAAAGTTAAAC
>JBALXQ010000008.1:0-146592 GCA_036960565.1 Bermanella sp. | reverse complement strand
AAGGTAACGATTTCTACTACGAAATGGCTGAGTCTGGTGTTGTAAACCTAGACGACAAAGCACTTTCTAAAGTAGCAATGGTTTACGGACAAATGAATGAGCCTCCAGGAAACCGTTTACGCGTAGCGTTGACTGGTTTGACTATGGCTGAGAAATTCCGTGACGAAGGTAAAGACGTTCTACTTTTCGTAGATAACATTTACCGTTACACACTTGCAGGAACGGAAGTATCGGCTCTTCTAGGTCGTATGCCTTCTGCGGTAGGTTACCAGCCAACTCTTGCTGAAGAGATGGGTGTATTACAAGAGCGTATTACCTCTACTCAGAAGGGTTCTATCACTTCTGTACAGGCCGTATACGTACCTGCCGATGATATGACGGATCCAAGCCCAGCAACGACGTTTGCTCACTTGGACTCAACTGTATCCTTGTCTCGTGATATCGCTTCTAAGGGTATTTACCCTGCGATCGATCCATTGGATTCGACTTCACGTCAGCTAGATCCATTGGTAATTGGTCAGGAACATTACGACATCGCTCGTGGCGTTCAGACTGTATTGCAGCGTTACAAAGAACTGAAAGACATCATCGCCATTCTTGGTATGGATGAATTGTCTGAAGAAGATAAGCAAACGGTAACCCGTGCTCGTAAGATCGAGAAGTTCTTATCTCAGCCTTTCTTCGTTGCTGAAATCTTCACTGGTGCACCTGGTAAGTACGTTTCTTTGAAAGAAACTATCCGTGGCTTTAAAGGTATCCTTGAAGGTGAATTCGATGATCTGCCAGAACAAGCGTTCTACATGGTAGGTACTATCGACGAAGCAATCGAGAAGGCTAAAACCCTTTAATAGGAGAGACAGCTATGGCAATGACGGTTCACTGCGATATCGTTAGCGCTGAAGAAGCTATCTTCTCTGGCTTGGTTGAAGTTGTAGTGGCTGCTGGTGTTGGCGGTGATTTGGGTATTATGCCCGGTCACGCAGCATTGGTAACCGCTCTTCAACCTGGCCCCGTTCGTGTTAAAAAACAGAACGGCGAAGAGGAAGTGTTCTACGTGTCTGGCGGCTTCATTGAAGTACAGCCTAACTCAGTAACTGTTTTAGCAGATACTGTGTTACGTGCTGGCAACATTGACGAAGCAGCTGCGCTTGAAGCGCAAAAACACGCTGAACAAGCACTTGAAAATCAAAGCGGTGAATTTGATTATTCTCGTGCAGCATCTCAGCTGGCGGAAGCTACTGCGCAACTTCGCACGTTGCAGCAGATCCGCGAAAAAATGGGCATGCGTTAATCTTTAATTAAGAGTTAATTTAGGATTAATATTGCTCAATGAAAAAAGCAGCCTTAGGGCTGCTTTTTTTTGCTTGCTATAAATTGCTCGGGGCAAGCATCTCATCTGCTGGAAGCAACTTCGCACGTTGCAGCCCACCTCAGAAAAATGGGCATGCGTTAAATCTTTAGTTGGGATTTAAGCGACACAATAAAAAAGCGCCCTTATTTTCTTAACCGAGAATTGGGTGCTTTTTTAGTTTTGGCTGAATCGTTTTTTGATTCGAGCCACTGTCTAAATATTAGTAAAAACTAATTAGATTGAAATCCTTGCAATCGAATGCTGGTGTAGCTGAATTTCAAATTATGAAGCTCTTCTGTCATTTCGACTACTGGAAAATAGACTTTCCCAGTGTAATAGGTAGAGGCATCTAAACAAGACAAAGAAACAGAATCCTTGTAGTAAAAATTAATTGGGGCATCAGAAAATGCTGTGCCTGCCTCGGCCATAAATACGCCATCAGTACTTGTGGCAATGATAGGTGTGTCTGTTACGCCCTTGTTGGTGGTGAAAAACATCGAATATCCAATCGGATTGGTGCTTAATACTGCTACAGGTGAACTGCAATTGGAATCTGTGTAACGAACTGAGGGCGAGCCAGATTTATTATTTAGAGCATCATATTCATAAAGTTCATAACGATCCTCACCGGGTCGAATGGCTGCCATGCCATGGTCTGTTTTAAGTACCATGAACTGCTTATCATTAGAAGTATTTGGACTGTTGGTATAGCCGATAGGATCTACACTTTCGTCACCATAAACAGCAATTGTGTATTTTTCTCCAGTTTCGAAAGCAGTAATCTGGCCTTGTAACTCACTACTTTCAGTCTCCAGCGTGGTTACTCTTCCTTCCAACGCAGCTCGTGCAGTATCAGCAGCCGTGGCTCTATCTTGCAGAGCAGTAATGAGTACAGCTTGTGCATCAATTACTGTTTCCAAACCCGCTGAATAAGTTTTTAAGTCATCAAAATTAGCGTTAACTTCAGCTGCTTTGGCCGCTGTTCCTGAGGTAAATTCCACTAAACCCGGTGCTTCAGCATTAGCCAAATTTACGACTAAAAAAAGTGCTGAAGCCGCTATTATTTTATTTCCACTCAAGTTCATTCCAGTTCCCTTCATTCCAATTATTTTCCACGGTTTCTTCTGATTCTGCATTGCAATCGGTTAATGCTGATTGGCAATCTTCTGTATCAGCGCCGCAACCAGTCAGTGCCAACAGGCAAAAACCTAATACGAGTATCTTTTCCATGTCCCTGCTTCATTTAATGAATGCTGGCGCATAATACCTAAATATGGAATTGAAGCAATTATTCTAATGGGAAGGACTGTTGGTTGAGGTGTTTTAAAGAAAGACTAGAAAGGAAAGGGAAAGCTAAATATATAGCTAGCCCCTTTTTATATTCAGTTTTGGTTTTTACTTAGGTGGAAATATTAAACCGGAAATATAAACTCATTGGTTAAGTCATTATATTTTTCGCTATCGGAATAACGTTGAATAATATCCTTACCGCTGTCATTAGTGGCCACAAAGTCTCTGCCATCATGTAACTGCAACATAGAATTATAAGTAGCTCGTACCGCTTCTTCATATGCTTGGTGACCGCCTAATCGGATGCGTACTTTCTGCATGGCCAGCTCATTAGGTGTGCCTAAATCTACATCGCCGTAACTGATGACCATGATAGGTAAATGAGTGGTGGCGGAAATAAGCGCCAGTTTATCCTTGTCGCTTAAACCAAAAATAGTAATACCATCAACGCCCACATCGCTATAGCTTTTTACGCGAGTTAATAGCTCATCAAGAGATTGGCTAGGCAAAGCATGAGTACGTGCAAAAATGGCAAAACTGTTATCAGAGCGGGCTCGTAAAGCCGCCTTTAATTTATTCTTGGCTTCTGCTATGGAGATTAAACTTAACGCCGCCTCTTTGTGGCGTCTTGGTAAAATAGTATCTTCTAACGTCACCATGGAAGCGCCGGCGTATTCCAATTCTTCAATGGTTTTCATCACGTTTAGGGCATTGCCGTATCCGCCATCCCCATCCACAATCACTGGCAAATCAGATGCACCACATACTCGTTTTGCTTGTGCGGCTAATTCACTAAGGGTTAACAACCCAATATCGGGTGCTCCTTGCGTCATAAGTCCGGCTACTGAGCCACCCAAAATTCCCACCTTGAAACCAATGTTTTCTGCCATGCGTGCCGATAGTGGATCAAATACAGATGCACAAGTCATACATTGCTGGGTTTCTAAAAGTTCTCTCATGCGTTGTCTGGGAATTTTGTTCATGCTTACTACCTGTCTTAATTTTTAGCGCTTAACCGGGATTCTAGGAATGGAGTTATTTTTAGTTTTAGCTTTTCAAAAAAGAAAAAAAGACCCTCAAGTGAGGGCGTGGGTGCGACCAATATAATGCGGAAGCTAAGGGAGATACTCGAGTCGAACGAGTTAGGTATGAACTTAAAGAGTTGTTTTTTAGTAAACTGGCCTAAACCTTACTTTTTAAGATCATGAAAGCTGTATAACTTTTATTTATTAGTATTGTGAAAGCGACTATTAAAAATAGACTTTAATAGTCGCCTTATTCATTAAAAATTAATTACTAAAAAGTAGGTATTATCTTTTAAGTATTAAAAGTTAATGAAGTTAGCAAGGCCTTTCTCTTCAGCTAAATCAGCTGCAACAGACGCAACTGCCAAATCTTGTAGACCAACACCGGTACCATCAAACAAAGTAATTTCGTCATCTGATGTACGACCTGGGTGAGTGCCATTAATTACAGCACCAACAGGAGTAATGTCTTCTACTTTAATTAAGCCAGACGCAACCGCGTGTTGTGCTTCACCAATAGAAATAGACTGCGCTACTTCATCGGTAAATACGGTGGCGACAGATAAAAGGTCAGCATCAACTTCTTGCTTACCTTTAGTATCGGTGCCCATGCACGCAATATGTGTACCTGGCTTGATCCAATCTTTTTTAACTAAAGATTCAAACGCAGAAGTAATGGTAATAATAACGTCAGCTTGTGCACCGAGTTCTTCACGGGTAACCGATTCAAAAGGTAAACCTAGCTCTTGCGCAACGGCTGCCAATTTAGGCAGCATGTCAGGGTGGAAATTCCAGGCCACTACTTTTTCAAAATCACGTTGTTCAACTGCAGCGCGTAATTGAAAACTAGATTGGTGACCTGCGCCTACCATGCCCAACACTTTTGCATCTTTACGAGCAAGGTGCGCAATAGATACCGCAGAAGAAGCCGCAGTACGTACCGCTGTAAGGTAGTTACCACCCACTAAGGATTTTAACTTGCCCGTATCCGGGTCAAACAAAATAACCGTAGACTGGTGGTTGGTTAAACCCTTGTCCATATTGCCAGGCCAGTAACCGCCTGATTTTAAACCGAGTACCATGCCATCACGGTCGAATCCGGATTTAAAACCATATAGAGCATCGGCATGGCCAATGGCTTCACGTACAACGGGGAAGTTGTAAGCGGTGCCTTTTGCCATGGCAGCAAATACATTTTCTACTGCGATGAATGCTTCGCCACGTCCTACTACTTGTTCACATACGGCTTCAGATACTAGAGCTATGCCCTTATCTTCACTCATAATAATTCTCCTATGAAATTAGCTGGATTCTCTGGGCAAGCCCAGAGAAATGCATAGCGGTAAATTAGTACGCTTTACCACGTGCAGATACAGGCCATAGAGTTTCAACCTTACCGTTACGAACACCAACATAGTAATCGTGAACGTTACAAGTTGGATCACAGTGACCAGGAACCAATTTTAATTTTTCGTTAACTTTTAGTGCGCCATTTGGATCAGAGATCACACCGTGCTCATCTGAACACTTAATGTATTCAACATCGTCACGACCAAAGATGTACGGAAGGCCTGAATCAACAGATTGCGCTTTAAGGCCCGCATCACAAATCGCTTTGTCGGCTTTTGTGTGGCTCATGACTGAAGTCAAAATGAACAAAGAGTTTTCGAATTCAGAAATCTTTTTACCATTTTCATCGTGAATGCGCTGGTAATCGGCATCCATGAACGCGTAAGAACCACACTGCAATTCATTGAATACGCCAGAGTTACCTTCGAAGTAGTAAGAGCCCGTACCGCCGCCGCCTACGATGTCACACTCAAGGCCTTCGGCTTTAAGCATTTCTACAGAGCGAGCAACCATGCCTACTGCTATTTCAATTTTTTCTTTACGGCCTTCGTAGCTTTCCATGTGTTGCATGGCGCCTTGGTAAGCTTGAATACCTGAGAATTTCAAACCAGGAGTGGCTTCAATCGCTTTGGCGATATCAACAACAGGCTGACCTTCAGAAACACCACAACGACCCGCGCCACAGTCAATCTCAACAAGACATTCAATTTGTGTGTCGTGCTTTTTAACGGCAGCCGCTAGTTCAGCAACGTTGGCAATGTCATCAACACAAACGATGGTACGTGCACCAAGTTTTGGCAAACGCGCTAGGCGATCAATTTTAGCTGGGTCACGAACTTGGTTAGAAACCAATACGTCTTTAATGCCACCGCGTGCAAATACTTCGGCTTCAGAAACTTTCTGACAGCAAACACCACAGCTATCACCAAGCTTTTCTTGAAGCAAAGCAATGTCTACTGATTTGTGCATTTTGCCGTGAATACGGTGACGAACACCCATTTCTTTAGCGTAGTTACCCATCTTAACGATGTTGCGCTCTAGCGCGTCTAGGTCAACTACCAAACAAGGAGTTTGGATATCGGCTTCGTTCATGCCTGGTGCTGCTGGAATGTCGTAGCCTACTTCTAAGTCTTTATAAGTTGTCATCTTGAATCTCCAAATTTTTTAAATGTTTTTGCTTTTATAATTCAGCTTTTTAATTTTAAAATGTTTAGCGCTCTCTTTAGACGCTATTTGTTCATCCACGGAAGTTTGTCTAAATCTACGTTACCGCCGGTAATGATCACGCCAACACGTTTGCCTTTAAACACTTCTGGGTTTTTCAAAATAGTGGCTAGCGGAACAGCACTGCTAGGCTCAATTACAATCTTCATGCGCTTCCAAATCAGTTTCATTGCGTCAACAATTTCATCTTCGGTAGCGGTTAAAATATCGGTGACGTGGTTTTTAACAAAGTGCCAAGTTAGATCTTTTAGCGGCACTTTAAGGCCATCGGCCACTGTGTTTGGAGCATCGTCGGCAATGATGTAACCGGCTTTTAATGAACGCATGGCATCGTCTGCATTGGCAGGCTCGGCTGCGTAAATTTTTACGCTGGGTGCAATGTTAGACAAGGTTAGGCAAGTGCCTGAAATCATGCCGCCGCCGCCAATAGGAGCGATGACGATGTCTAGGTTTTCTACCTGGCTAACCAACTCTTTAGAGCAGGTAGCTTGACCAGCAATAACACGTGGGTCGTTATATGGGTGCACAAAGTCAGCGCCCGATTCTGCTACTACGTCAGCAAATACCGCTTCACGTGAACTGGTAGATGGCTCGCATTCAATAATCTTGCCGCCGTAACCAATTACGGCATCTTTTTTAGCTTGTGGCGCTGTGCGTGGCATAACAACCGTTACTGGAATACCGCGCTGGCCTGCCGCATAAGACAAGGATAGGGCGTGGTTACCAGAAGAGTGAGTGGCCACACCAATTTTGGCTTTTTCGTCGCTTAAACCAAATACGGCATTACAAGCGCCACGTACTTTAAAAGCCGCGGCTTTTTGTAGGTTCTCGCATTTGAAGAACAACTCAGCCCCAGTTAGCTCATTTAAGAAACGAGAGGTTAAAACCGGCGTTTCATGAATGTAGGGTTTGATGCGTTCATGGGCGACTTCTACATCTTGGTATGTAGGAATGGTCATAGTCGGTTCGTTTGAGCTGCTCATGGTTACCTCACAAAATTAATGGTGGTTGTGCCGACTAAACGTTTCTTCTGCGTAGAGCTTAGGGCGTGCCTTAATTCATACGCAGAAGTATTAATTTAGCCTATTGCCGACTAAACGCTTTTCTTTGGTGCCGTCTTTCGGAAGTACTCTTGCGCCGCTGCAACGCCTGTTCCCAAGGTAATTGGGTAGTTCAAATCTGCCATCGCCATTTCAATTGTAGCCAATCCAGAAAGAACCATGACGTCAGTTAATGAACCCAAGTGACCAATACGGAACGCTTTAGTGTTCATTTCGCCTAGACCAATACCAAAAGATACGCCGTAGGTATCAAAAGCGTGATTGGTTAGCTGGTTGCTGTCGAAGCCTTCTGGCACGTAAATGGCGCTAACGCTGTCTGAGTACAAGTCAGGAGAGTTTGCACACAACTTCAAGCCCCAAGCGGCTACAGCCTGTCTTACGCCTTCAGCCATACGGTGATGACGTGCGAATACGTTTTCTAAGCCTTCTTCTAACAACATTGCCAAGCTTTCACGTAAGCCGTAAATCAACTGTAGAGGTGGCGTATAAGGGAAGCCGCCATTGTTGTTGGCTGCCATCATGTCTTTAAAGTCAAAGAAGGTACGTGGCAACTTAGCGGTTTCCATGGCTGCCAAGCCTTTTTGGCTAATGGCTAAAATGGCCAAACCAGTGGTTAGCATGAAGCCTTTTTGGGAACCAGAAATAGCCGCATCAACGCCCCAAGCATCCATATCGAATGGCATAGAACCCAATGAACTTACACAGTCAACAAACAACATAGCTGGGTGAGTGGCTGTATCCATGGCACCACGAACAGCTTTAATATCACTCTTAACACCCGTGGCTGTTTCGTTGTGAGTGGCCAATACGGCTTTGATTTCGTGGTTAGTATCTTGACTTAAAACTTCTTCAAATTTGTCGGCTGGTGCACCTTCACCCCAAGGGCATTCGATAATTTGTACGCTTAGACCGTGACGCTGACATAAGTCGATCCAACGATGAGAGAACATGCCGTAGCGTGCGATTAATACCTTGTCACCAGGAGACAAGGTATTACAGATAGTGGCTTCCCAACCGCCAGTTCCCGTTGATGGGAAGATAATGACTTCACCAGTTTCAGTACCAAAAACACGCTTACAGTCGCTTAGTACTGGCTTCAACATCTCTACAAAGCTAGGAGAGCGGTGATCCATCGTTTGCTGATGCATAGCATTAAGTAAACGATCTGGAATATTAGTAGGGCCTGGGATAAATACTGGATTCTGGTTCGACATAATTACCTTCTTGGCGAGGTGCCTGTAATGTAAAAATTGTTGTTATTGGTTAAAGACTGAATTCACAATATGAGTAAAAGTGGTTTGCCGCAATCTGAACTCTTTTCATAATGTGAAATACAATAATTTCAATAAAAGTTTTGCGTCCTAAGCCATTGATTCTATTGTGTATTTTACCTGATTAAGTGGTCAGGTATTTATAATTCCACAATGTGGAATGGATAAAGATAAACCATGATGTGGTTTTTTTGGTATTTTGGTTTTATATTCAAATCAGCTTCAACCAATTTAGGTGGTCAATAATATGAACGAACCCACACTTACACCCAAACCCAAGCCTGAATCTCGCATCCAGGTAATTGACCGAGCTGCTAAGTTGCTTGATGCCATGTCACGTTACTCCAAGCCTGTGAAGCTAAAGGCCTTGAGCGCCGATACTAATTTAGCGCCTTCCACGGCTTATCGGATTTTGCATTCACTCATAGACAATAACTTTGTAGACCGCGACCCATCAGGTGAATACCAGCTAAATGGGCGTCTATTGCGCTTAAGCAATCGCCAATACACAGATATAGACCTGCGCAAAGTGGCGATGCCTTACATGGAAAAGTTACGCGATAAGGTCGGTGAAACCATTAACCTCACTACGCGTGAAGGGGATGTGATCATTTATTTAGAGAAAGCCATTCCCAATAGAATGATGCATGTGCAGCAAATCATTGGCTCTCGTGCGCCATTGCATGTCACTGGTGTGGGTAAATTAATGCTGGGCATGGGAGGCCTTGATGGCATTAAAGGCTACGAGCAGCGTACTAATTTGCCCGCTTATACCCGTAAAACATTTTCTACTTTAGATGCGTTAACCCAGGAATGTATGAAATGCGTAGAGCAAGGTTATGCCCTAGATAATGAAGAGGCTGAGATGGATGTGGGTTGTATAGGCGTTTTGTTGTATGACAAAACCGGTGGCATTGTGGCGGGTCTGTCTATTTCAGCGCCTATGGAGCGCCGTAAAGACGAATGGATTAATGACTTGGTAGAAGCAGGAAAGGCGCTATCTGCCGAGCTAGGTTATAACGGAGCTTAAGTTCAATTATTGCTGGGCCCGCTTTTGAAGAGAGGCTTGGCAGTAAGGCGTGATCGATACTAAAAAATAATAATGAAAATTTGCCAGCAGGCAAATACAGACTTGCTGGATCTAAAGACCGAATTGCATTGATAGTTTGGGGCCAGAGGTTTTGTGATGAATCTTGATTTAGAGCTCAAAAATTACGCAGCCAACTCGCTGCAATTTATTAACTCAAGTAACTACAAGTTTAACTAATTCAATGGCTTAGGCCATTTTTCTTACCCATGAGTAGCGCTGACATTGCGGCCAGCATTTAGCTTTAAGACCGTTTAAAAGTGTCATGGGTGAGCATAAAACTGTTTTTATATTTTTAACCATTAGGAGTAAGACGATATGTTAATCATTAACAGGCTCAGCCAAGTAGAAGCCAAACAGCTAATCGATGGTGCCGTGGCACGCGCTAATGAAATTGGAGTACCTATGTGCATTGCCGTAACCGACGAATCGGGCGCCTTGATTGCGTTTGAGCGTATGGATGGCGGGAAAATTCACAGCATTACTATTTCTCAAGATAAAGCGTTCACCGCGGCTTCTGCCCGTAAAGGCACCCATGAATATAATAAGGCCTGTATTCCTGGCCATGAGAACAACCTTTTTGGTATTCATACCGCTCTTGGTGGCCGCATGTGTATTGTGGGTGGCGGTTTACCGGTTAGCTTTAACGGTGAAGTGGTCGGTGGTATTGGGGTGAGCTCAGGTTCACCTGAACAAGATTTAGGCTGTGCCCAGGCGGGTATAGATAACTTTAATCGCTGCAGTCTGTAACGCAATAGCTCGCTAAATTAGCATTAGAATATTAGGGCATGACGTTCGCTCATGCCCTTCTCTGCCCCTATTTATTCTCTCATTTTAAAGCCTAACCAATTGAACTTTACTATCTAAGCCTTTTTTCTGAATCCAGCTATTCTTAATATTCACCAAGGGTAATTTTCAGTTTTAGAATACTGATTACTCTGGGTTTGCCATGAAATTTGTGTGGCTTGGTATTAGTCGTAAATGACGGCTAGGGGGAATTATGAAAATGAAAGTAAGCATTGGCTTTGCGCTTGCCGCGGTCTTTATACAAATAATAGTGGCAGTATTAAATAGCGAGGCCTCGTTTGCAGAGGTGCTTTCCTCACAATTATTGGGCTTATTGGTGAGCTTTGCAGTACTGACTGGTATTGCTTATTTCCTTGTTAATTATCTAAGCAACTCCTCCTCCGGCGATTTTGATGAGCTGCTTCATAAACTGGCCAATGAAGATGGCCAGTTTGACAAGGATATTCGTAATTTTGTAGCGGGCCAAAAGTCTGACTCTACTCAGCTGTTACATAAGAACTTGGCTAAATTAATTCGTCGGCTATTGGACGTCTTAGATGAAGTAAATGATGCGGCCTTGCAACTGGCCGAAAATTCAGGTCGAGCGGCCACAGTGGCTGCGAAAACCAGTGACGGCATTATTAAACAATATGACGAATCTCATTCGGTGGCGTTAACCACCGAAAATATTTCGGCCGCAGTTCAGGAGGTGGCCGATAACAGCAACGCCGCTGCCGATGCAGCTAAGCAAGCAGGCGAAGATGCGCAGGAAGGGCAAACAGTTATTGAGGGAGTTATTAACTCCATTAACGAGCTGGCTGAGGATGTGAATATGGCGGCGCCTGTCATAGAAGATTTAGCCAATCAAAGTGAGCAAATAGGCTCGATTGTTAGCGTGATTAGTGACATCTCTGATCAAACTAACTTGTTAGCATTAAATGCTGCCATTGAGGCTGCACGAGCTGGAGAATTGGGGCGGGGTTTTGCAGTGGTAGCCGATGAAGTACGAGATTTATCGCGGCGTACTGCTGAAGCCACTAAAAATATTCAGGAGATGATTTCACAGCTTCAAGAAGGCAGTCAACGCGCGGTGACTTCCATTATAAATGGTAAAAATAAGGCCGATGAAAGTGCAGAAAGAGCGCTAAAGGGTCGGGAGTCTTTGGGGCAAATCACCAATGCCGTTTCCACCATTACTGACATGAGCGTGCAAACTGCCAGTGCGGTAGCAGCCCAAAGTAGCTCAACACAAAGTATTCACGAGGGCCTTAAAAACCTTACCGGTATGATTGATCAGTCGGCACAACACTCAGAAGAAAGCGCGGCGGCGGCTCAAGAGCAAACCCTGATGGTGGATTATATAAGGGCCATGTTGAATTTAAATAACTCTGAAGTGGATGAGCGCACTATTCGGATTTACAGTTATCAAAATATGCCGCCTTTTATTACCGGTTCACAACAAGGGCTCACCTATGAACTGAGTGATTATTTAAATGAAAAATTAAAAGGCCTTTTTAAATTTATTGTGTTTCGTTTACCACGTAATCGAGCTGATAGGCTAGTGGAAAAGGGCGCTAAAGGTCTAGTGCCCTGGACATCTCCTGGTTGGCATGGGGATCCTAATGAGCAGCAATATAAATGGACTCCAGGCTATACCAAGGACTCTAATTGCATTGTTTCATCGTCATCTAATCCATTTGAATACGATGGACCTGCCTCTATGAAGGGTAAAACCATGGGCGGACTAATTGGTTATTATTATATGGGGCTGGATGATTTGTCGGATAAAGGCGAATTCAAACGAGTGGATGTGAGTAACGTTAGGGAGAATATTAGTCGCTTAACCACCAATAGAATAGATACAGCTTTAGTGACAGAATCTACCGCACGTTTTCTTGTTAAAGAGCAAAACTTAACGGGCAAAATTCATTTCTCTACTAAAAATCATCAGGAATTTTGCTACCAAATGCTGAGCATAGCCAATAGTGATGAATTGAATTCGGAGCTAGATAAGGTGGCTAAGAATATGATGTCTGATCAAGGCTGGTTAAGGAGATTGGCTAAATACAGGTAATAAACGTGTTATTTCGCAATACCGTATTTCTTTAATACTTGCTGCCATTGCTCATTTTTAGCTAAAGAGCGCACCCAGTTGTTTATAAATGGTAAATGAGGTTTTAATTTACGACTGATAAGTAGGTGGCGCTCAAAATCTTTAAAGGCAGAGCGCTTGAATACTCCCTTCATATCCTGACTGCGAATTAAATAACCAGACCAAGTGCGACTTAAAATTGTAAAGTCGATACGACCCGCCTGTAATTTAAGTAAATTTCTTCCCAAATCATTTACGTCTTCTCGGATAATATCCCCAGCAGCTACAGCCTTATCCACTGGCCCGTATTTACGCCCCAATAAAGCTCCCATTCTTTTGTCTTTAAGTGATTCGACTCCTTGATACTCTATTGGGTTAGATATACGAGAGACCACATCATTGCCATCCTTAAATAGGCTGTCACTCCAGTAATAGCGGGTTTGTTTTTTATCTCCAAACCAGGCCGGATTCACTAATAATACGATAACGGGTTCTTGAAATTTTAATGTTTGGTTAATTCGATTACGTGGCATGTGTTTCAGTTTAAAGCTTACATCTTCGGGGGCTGCTGCATTTAACATGGCCACCAACTCAAATGATAAACCCTCACCTTCAGCGATTTTAAAAGGCGGCACTTCGTAATAAGACAAGACTTCAATATTTTTAGGCTCATCGCTCCAGGTCGCTATGCTGAATAGACAGAAAAAAGCCATTATGAATTGGGGCAGTTTTGCCATGAAGTGATTGTCAGTAATTAATTAGGGTAAAATAAGTATAGATCTATTTTCTGCACAGACTTTTCAAAATAGCGTCTAATTGGATTAATCGTGCCTATTAGGCGCAGGGTGTCGTTGCAAAGATTAGCAACCTGCTCAATGCTTATATAGTAACTTACTTTAAAGCGGGGACATTTATGCCACATGCCTTTCAGTGTGAAATTGTGACCGCTGAGGAACAACTGTTTTCGGGAAAAATTCAACGCGCGGTGGTGCCGGGAAAACTTGGCGACATGGGGATATATGCAGGTCATAGTGCGCTAATTAGTAAGCTAAGACCTGGAGTTATTCGCTTGGTATTGGATAACAACTCTGCGCAGCAAGACTCTATTTTTTATGTGTCTGGTGGCTTTGTAGAAGTGGTGCCCACCACTATTACGGTATTGGCAGAGAAAGTGATTCGTGCTCAAGATATTGATGAAAAGGCAGCGTTGGAAGCCAAGCGTCATGCCCAAGAATTAATGACTCACCCCAGCAAAGACTTGGATTACGCCAGAGCCATCGTTCAGTTGGCGGAATCTCTGGCGCAGCTCAGAACCCTAGAGGAAATTCGCAGGCTCATACGGGGAGGTTAAACATTAGGGTTTCATTAAAACTAAGCGCTTCAATAAATAAAAAGGCTATAAAAATTATAAGTGATTCCACAAGGTATCAAACATCATTTTTTGTGTGCCAGAAATGGCAGCGCTGTCTATCACCACTACCACTGGGTAGTTATTACTGGCAAGACTAATCATGGCCACCTTGGGTGGGTAAATGGCAATATAGGAGGCATCGCCCTCGCCTTTTAACCATTTACGTTCGGCTAAGTCGGCTTCTTCACCACCCTCTCCTATGGCCAGCACCTTAACTGATATGCCTTTTTGAATGCGCAGTTTGGTAAAGTTAGGGAAGGGGCGATATATATGATCTCTTAGGGCCTGGGTAGAGATG
The DNA here is from genome assembly GCA_036960565.1 of Bermanella sp. Classification (GTDB taxonomy): domain Bacteria; phylum Pseudomonadota; class Gammaproteobacteria; order Pseudomonadales; family Oceanobacteraceae; genus Bermanella. The sequence goes on along the minus strand of JBALXQ010000008.1, from coordinate 132,346 downwards.
ACACGATAGTTTTTGTTTTCCTGCTTGCCCACGCTCACTAAAATATCTCGTAATACAATTTCTACGCCGTCATCTCCTTCGTAAAATCTTACGTTACTGGAACTGAATTCGGGTTTTAGCTGATTTAGGCCTGGAATTATGTCACTTTTAATTTCCAATAAGGCTTGTTCTAGATTGTGGCGTTTTTCTTCGGCGATATCTAAAAGTTTATCAGGGTTTTCTGCCTGAAAAACACGACGCTTACCCTTAGGTAAATAGTTCACGATGCCTTTATTGGCTAAAATTTTAAGAGTTTCATAGGTGCTGCCGCGGTTAAAGCCGCTTTTATTGGCCAAATCTCGTATTGATGAAGGCCCGAGTTCGATTAATGCCTTATAAACGGCTATTTCTCGTTCACTCAAACCAAGCTGTTGTAATGCGGATAAATTCATTAGTTGTCATTTTATTTGTGACAAAGTGGATTGTTAATCCTACCAAAAACAATAGACTGGATCACTTTTTTTAAACTGTCTTATATATGATGACAGTGAAGCTAAATTTTCACGCTGGCAGGTCGTTGTCGGTTGCAATGGATTATAAGAAAACCTCGGTATGGATTTTAAAATTAGTATGAATATTGATGTAGTGGTGTTGGCGGCTGGACAAGGCTCGCGTATGAAAAGTGATCTACCCAAGGTACTTCATCCTATCGCTGGTAAATCTATGCTGGCTCATGTTTTAGATTGTGCACGCAGCGTTGAAGCCAATAATCTTCATGTGGTGGTGGGTCATGGTTGTGAAGCGGTGAAAACTTGTTTTAGCACGTCGTCAGACATCCAATGGGCACTGCAAAGTGAACAAAAGGGTACGGGTCATGCGGTGAAAATGGCCCTGGAGAATCTTGCTCCAAGTGGTGTAACCCTTATCTTGTATGGTGATGTACCACTGATTCAAAGTAATACTTTGCAACAATTAATTAAGCTGGTATCGCCAAGCCAGATGTCTTTATTAACGGTCAATATGCAAGATCCTACTGGTTATGGCCGCATTGTGCGTGATGCCAATGAAAAAGTGACCAGCATCGTTGAGCACAAAGATGCCAGTGACGTTGAGTTAATCATTGAAGAAGTTAATACCGGCATCATGGCGGTCCCTACAGAAAATTTGCATAAATGGTTACCGCAGTTATCAAGTGACAATGCCCAGGGTGAATACTATTTAACGGATGTCATTGCCATGGCAGTTGAATCGGGCTTGGTTGTTGAAACCTTGCAACCTGAATTTGCCGAAGAAACTTACGGGGTAAATAACCGAGCTCAACAAGCCGAACTAGAGCGCTGGTATCAGGCTCGTCTTGTGAATGAATTAATGACAAAAGGGGTTACGGTGCTGGATCCGGCCCGTTTGGATATTCGCCTTGGTAATTGCTCAACCGGTGTGAGCGTTGGCAGAGATGTCGTTATTGATGTGAATGTGATCTTGGAAGGTGAAGTTGTTTTAGGTGATGGTGTACATATTGAAGCAAACTGCATCATCAAGAATTCCTCTATTGCTGCTGGTAGCAAGGTAAAAGCTTTTAGCCACTTGGAAGATGCCTGTGTGGCACAAGCTTGTGACATTGGCCCGTATGCTCGATTGCGTCCAGGTGCTGTATTAGAAAACGGTGCTAAGGTTGGGAATTTCTGTGAAGTAAAAAAGTCGGTAATTGGTGCTGGTTCGAAGGTTAATCACCTCACTTACATCGGCGATGCCACCATCGGCAAGGATGTCAATATTGGTGCCGGCACTATCACCTGTAACTATGACGGCGTGAACAAGTTTAAAACACAAATAGGAGATGGTGTTTTTATTGGCTCCAACTCTTCATTGGTGGCCCCTGTGGTGATTGGCGAAAATGCTACCGTGGGTGCAGGTTCAACGATTACCAAGGATGTAGACGCAAATAAATTAGCAGTGGGCCGTGGTAAACAGGTAAGTCTAAATTGGCAGCGCCCGACTAAATAGTATTTTAAAATACACGAATTAAAAATTTAGAACCTGGTAAAGCTAGTGGCATTACCAGGTTTAATGCATTTCAGGGATATAAAAATAATGTGCGGAATTGTTGGCGGCATAGCCAAGCGTGAAGTGAATGAAATATTGTTGGAAGGTCTACGCCGTCTTGAATATCGTGGTTACGATAGCGCTGGCTTAGCGGTCGTAAACGACTCAGGTGTGATTGAACGTTGTCGTCGCATGGGTAAAGTTAAAGAATTAGAAGCGGGCATTAAAGCCGCGCCATTTTCAGGTAACACAGGTATTGCCCATACTCGCTGGGCCACTCACGGTGTGCCTTCAGAACAAAACTCTCACCCGCACATGTCGGGCGAACGTTTGGTAATTGTTCATAATGGTATTATTGAAAATCACGAAGCGCTGCGTTTTGAGCTTCAAGGCGCGGGCTATGAGTTTTTATCACAGACCGATACCGAAGTAATTGTTCACCTTATTCACCAAAACCTGCAAAAAACATCTTCACTAACCGATGCGGTTAAGGAAACCATTAAACGCTTAGATGGCGCTTATGCTTTGGGTGTCATCAGTGCTGATCACCCTGGAATTTTAGTGGCGGCCCGTCACGGATCCCCGTTGGTGATTGGGGTGGGCAGTGGTGAGCACTTTATCGCCTCTGATCAATTGGCACTCTTACAAGTGACAGATCGCTTTATTTTCCTAAACGAAGGTGATGTAGCAGAGCTGGCAACCGATCATTTGCATGTATGGGATAAAGATAACAGTGAAGTCGTACACGATGTAAACGTATTCACCCACAAGTTGGGCACAGCCGATAAGGGTGAATATCGTCACTACATGATGAAAGAGATTTATGAGCAACCCAATGTTGTGCGTAACTGTCTTGAAGGTCGGATCAGTGAAACCCGATTATTAGAGCAAGCCTTTGGGGTTAAAGCCAAAGAGGTGCTAGATCAAACCAAAGCAGTGCAAATTATTGCTTGTGGCACATCTTATCATTCTGGCCTAGTGGCTAAATACTGGATTGAAAGCCTAGTGGGCATTCCCTGCCAAATAGAAGTGGCCAGTGAATACCGTTATCGAAAAACAGTAGCCCTGCCAGGTAGCTTGTTCATTACTATTTCGCAGTCTGGTGAAACGGCCGACACCCTAGCTGCCCTGCGTAAAGCTAAAGAAATTGGTTTTACCGCCAGCCTCTCCATTTGTAATGTGCCTGGTTCATCCCTGGTACGTGAATCGGACTTGGCCATCATGACCAATGCCGGCCCTGAAATAGGCGTGGCTTCAACCAAGGCATTTACCTCCCAGCTGGTGGCTCTGATGATGCTCACCATCGCTCTGGGACGTCGTCACGGCATGGTAGAGCAAGTAGAAGAAGAGATTGTTAAAGAGCTGGCAAAATTGCCTGAGCTTATTGAGAAAGCCTTAGCGATGAACGGCGATATTGAAGTCATGGCCCAAGCGTTTGCCGAGAAGAGCAATAGCTTATTTTTGGGGCGTGGTGCCATGTACCCTATCGCCATGGAAGGAGCGCTTAAGCTTAAAGAAATTTCTTATATTCATGCCGAGGCTTATCCTGCCGGAGAGCTAAAACATGGCCCACTGGCGCTGGTGGATAAAGATATGCCTATTGTCACTGTGGCGCCTCACAATGAACTGCTGGATAAACTTAAGTCTAACCTTGAAGAAGTGCGTGCCCGCGGTGGAGAGTTATTTGTCTTTGCCGATGAGAAGGCCAATGTGAGACCTGCAGATGGTTTAACGGTATTGAGCATGCCCTCGGTGAGTGATTTGATGGAGCCAATTCTGTATATTATTCCATTGCAGTTGCTGAGTTATCATGTAGCGGTTTTGAAAGGGACGGATGTGGATCAGCCGCGCAACCTAGCCAAGTCCGTAACGGTTGAATAATTTGTAAGCTATTACGCTCGACGATACGGCGTTAAAAAATCGGCGCGAGATCCTCACTTAGTACACTAAGCTCCGGTCTCGCGCCGATTTTTGTGCCTTGTCTCCTCGTCGCTCATAACGCTTCCGGAAAAATGAAGATACTTTATTGGCGTTATTGTTAGCCAGACCTTAATAATATGACTGAGTTATACTCGGCACTATAAAAACAAGCTGATACCTTATGTCTGAATTAAATTCCCCCAAAAACATTGCCTTCTTTCGTCTATCTGCCCTTGGTGACGTGGTGCTGGCCATCCCTTTAATTCGAGCCATTCAAAAACAATGGCCTGAGTGCAAAATCACCTGGATCACTAGCTCTGCAGTTTATCCCTTGTTAGAGGGGTTGAACGGCGTTGAGTTTTTGGTGATTAAAAAGCCGCAAAAAATTAAAGACTATCTTGCTTTACGGACGCTTTTTAAAGAGTATCAGTTTGATATTTTGTTGGCGGCTCAAGCCAGTTTTCGCACTAACCTTATTTATCCTTTTATTAATGCTAAACGAAAAATTGGTTTTGATAATGGTCGAGCACGTGATTTGCATTCTTGGTTTGTGAAAGAGCAAATAGAGCCTCGCGATGAACATTTGGCAGAAGGTTTTATGGGGTTTGCTAAAAAGCTGGGTATTGAATGTAATGAGCTGAGCTGGGAATTGTCAGTGAGTGATGAGGATAAAAATTGGGCAAAGCAACAAAGACAAAACCCTAAATACATCGCTATTAATGCGGCGGCCAGTAAAAGTGAACGCACTTGGTCGGCGCAAAATTATGCCGACTTTATAGACGCTGCCTTTAAAAAACATAAGTGCCAATTTGTATTGACGGGCGGCCCTGCGAATAACGAAATAAATTTAGCCAATGATATTCAGTCAAAGGCTAAAACCTCAATTGATAATTTAGTGGGTAAAACCAAACACAAACAAATAGCGGCGCTGTTAGGGGAGGTGGATTGCCTCGTTGCTCCAGACACGGGCCCTGCCCACATTGCAGTGGCCATGCATACGGCTGTAATTGGTTTGTATGCGGTGGCCCGCTCTGGATTATCTGGGCCCTACCAAACACCTGACTATACCGTGGATAAATATCCACAGGCTTTACAGCAGTTTTTAGGTAAGGATTTTAAAGATGCCAGCTGGCATGAGCGGGTTCATCATCAAGACGCCATGGGTTTAATTACCGTGGCGGATGTAATGGCGCAATTGGATAAGGTTTTTTCAGAGCCTACTCAATAAGTTGGCTAGAAAACACAAGTGACAAAGTGCTACTTTTTAGGTGGCGCATCAAAAATACGAATCGCCTGCTCGCCTTCATCTCTTAAGGCTTTTCCCTGTGGAGTGACTCGGGTATCCAAGTCGGGTGTCTGGGTCATCTCTTCTTCTTTCATCACATCGCTGTAGCCACAAGCCACGCACTCGCGAGTTTCCACGTCGTCTTCATTGCGATACATGACCAACTTGTCCATTTCGGCACATTTTGGACATACCGCGCCGGCAATAAATCGCTTGCTTGCTTTAAACATGATGGCTCTCAGGCTGATGGGTGTAGGTGGTTAACGCCATTATATCCATTCGAGGAGTGGCTGTCAGATGCAGTATTATTAAGCTTACTGCATCTGTGTTATCGCCTAAATACAGACTTGTATGTTCCTGGCAAAAGCTACGTACTTAAACCCCTTTAGGCACAGCTTGTATGTTCCCGACACAAGCTAAGTTGGCACAATCTTATATGTTCCCGACATAAGTTATGCACTTGCATCCGTGCAAGCGATCCCACTATGGCGGAGTAAGGCATCTACGCTGGGTTTACGGCCACGGAAGTTTTCAAATAGAACCGCGGCGTCTTCTTCTCCGCCTCGGCTTAGTATCTCATTGAAAAAGGACTGGCCAGTTTCTTTATTGAAAATGCCTTCTTCCTCAAAACGGCTAAAAGCATCGCTGCTTAAAACTTCTGCCCATTTATAGCTGTAGTAACCAGCGCTGTAACCACCGGCAAAGATATGGCTAAAGCCATGTTGAAAGCGATTAAATTCGGGGGCCTTTATCACACTAACTTTTTCTCGCACTTCGTTTAAAACGGCCTGAATGTCTCGAGGGTTTTCAGCGTTATAATTCATGTGCATTTTGAAATCGAATAAGGAAAACTCTAGTTGGCGCACCATGGTCATAGCACTTTGGAAATGCTTGGCGGCCAACATTTTATCTAATAAATCTTTAGGTAATGGCTCGCCTGTTTCCACGTGGCCACTAATAAAAGCCAGTGCTTCCGGCTGCCAGCACCAGTTTTCTAAAAATTGGCTAGGCAGTTCAACCGCATCCCAAGCCACGCCGTTAATGCCGCTTACCGCTGCGGTATCTACCTGAGTAAGCATGTGGTGAATGCCGTGGCCAAACTCATGAAACAAGGTAGTGAGTTCATTGTGATTTAACAGCGCAGGTTGATCGCCCACTGGCGCGGTAAAGTTACATACTAGGTAAGCCACTGGAATTTGCAGTTCGCCATTTTGCTGTACACGGCGTACACGGCAGTCGTCCATCCAAGCACCGCCACGTTTTTTACCACGGGCATACATGTCTAAATAAAACTGCGCCACCAATTGGCCATTTTTAGAAATCTTAAATAGCTGCACATCTTCTTGGTAAAGGTCTTCGCCTTTTACTTCTTCAATTTTTACGTCAAACAAGCGGTTAGCCACTTCAAATAGGCCTTCAATCACTTTGGGTGCCGGTAAATAAGGGCGAATTTCTTCTTGGCTAACACTAAAGCGGGCAAGCTTTAGCTTTTCACTGTAGTAAGTCACATCCCAAGCATTAAGGTTATCCACACCGTGCTTTTGTTTGGCAAATTCTTTTAGTTCTTTAAATTCTTGTTGTGCTTGTGCGTGGCTCTTGGTAGCAAGGTCTTCAAGAAATTTAATGACCTGCCCTTCAGACTCAGCCATTTTAGTGGCTAGGCTATATTGGGCAAAATTGTTAAAGCCCAATAAAATGGCTAATTCGTGACGCAAGGCCAAAATTTCTCCCATATTGGCGCTGTTATCAAACTCCCCTGCATTAGGCCCTTGATCAGAAGCGCGAGTACTAAAGGCGGTGTACATTTCCTTTCTCAGTTCAATATTGTCGCAGTAGGTCATGATGGGTAGATAGCAAGGAAAGTCCAAGGTCAGCAGGTAGCCTTGTTTTTCCTGGGATTGCGCTGCTTGCTTAAAACCAGCTAGGGAGGACTCGGGAACGCCAGCCAATAATGTTTTATCTGTAATAAGTTTTGACCACTTATTGGTGGCATCCAATACATTTTCACCAAACTTGCTCGATAGCTCACTTAAGCGAGATTTAATTTCGCCATAACGTTTCTTTTGTTCTTCGGGCAAGTCAACGCCAGCCAGATGGAAATCACGCAGAGCATTGTCGATGGTTTTTTGCTGAGCCAAATTTAATGTGTCAAATTCTGCGCTGTCTTTAATGGTTTGGTAAGCAATTTGTAATTCTTTATTTTGGCCAATTTGAGTGCTGTAGGCCGACAACTTTGGCAAGCAGGCATTATAAGCTTCTCGTAGCTCGTCACTGTTCATAGTGTTATTAAGGTGGCCCACTGGCGACCAAGCCTTGCTCAGAATGTCATCTAATTCTTCAAGTGGGGCTACTAAATTGTCCCAGTTTGGAGATTCTTGCTTACTCAATTGCTTAATTGCCTTGAGATTATCTTGTAGATGTTGGTTGATGGCTTCTTCAATTTTATCCACCTGAACCTCACTAAACACAGGCAAAACTTTAGGTTCAAACAGGGTGTTGCATGATACATTAGACATAATTAAAAACCGGCCACTAGTAGTAATACCTTTATATTTGGGCCGCAGTCACATAATTCAAGCGTGAATAATTTTACGGAGCCTATTTCATGACACTATCCATAAGAAGCTTTAAGGGCATTAAACCCAAACTGGCCAGTAAAGTGTTTGTGGATATTACCGCCACCATCATTGGCGATGTGGAGTTGGGGGATGATTGTTCGGTATGGCCCAATACCGTGATTCGTGGCGATATGCACCGTATTCGAATTGGAAAGCGCTGCAGTATTCAAGATGCCTCAATTTTGCATATTACTCATGCGAGTGATTATAACCCGGGCGGTTTCCCACTTACTTTAGGCGATGAAGTAACAGTGGGTCATATGGCCATGTTGCATGGCTGTACCATAGGTAGCCAGGTGCTAATTGGCATGCAGGCTATGGTGATGGATGGCGCGGTGATTGAAGATCAGGTGGTATTGGGGGCTGGTAGCCTAGTGCCTCCGGGTAAAGTTTTGCAAAGTGGTCATTTATACGTGGGCCGGCCTGCTAAAATGATTCGAGCTTTAACCGAAAAAGAATTGTCTTACTTTTCCTATACCGCAGGAAATTATGTAAAATTGAAGGAAGAGCACATAGCCGAAGCCCTTGTATAAGGATTGTGGCTTGATAAAGGGGACTGGGTTCCAATTCGTACTAACTAGTACATTTGTCTGATTTATTTTACAGGCCTCTTTGTTATCGTTTACGCTCATCTTTATTGCCATTTCTGTGTTCAGGATGAACCATGCAAAATATTTCCATTATATGTTTAATTTTAGCCTGCCTATTGTTACCTAGTTGGCTGTTTGCCAAGGATATAATCCCTCAGTTGGTTCTAGCCAAAAACTTTAAAGATAGCCTCATGACGCAGGCCTTTTGGGTGAGTGAAAAGCTTGATGGTGTACGTTGTTACTGGGATGGACAGCAGCTTCAAACTCGCTCTGGCCGCCTTATTCACGCTCCAACTTGGTTTACAAAAAACTTTCCCCAAGAAGCGCTTGATGGTGAGCTGTGGATCAAGCGAGGCGGATATCAATTGCTCACCAAGGCGGTACTGGATAAAAAACCGAATGAAAAGTTGTGGGCTCAAGTAAGTTATCAGGCTTTTGATTTACCCAAGAGCGAAATGCCATTTGAAATTCGACAGAAAAAATTAGGTAATTTAATAAGAACTAGTCAGTCTTCGTATTTAAAATTAGTGACACAGAAAAAAATGAATAGTTTACCTACCATAAAGTTGTACCTAAAACAGGTGGTGGAAAACGGAGCTGAAGGCTTAATGCTACGCAAACCGGACAGCCTTTATGAGGCAGGCCGTAGTGATCACTTATTAAAAATGAAAATACGCCAAGATGCAGAAGCTCGAGTAATTGCTTATCAGGCGGGTCGCGGAAAATATACCAATATGATGGGCGCGATCTGGGTTGAAATGCCAAACGGTACACTTTTTAAAATAGGTACAGGTTTTAGTGACCAAGAGCGAAAAAGTCCACCGCCTATTGGAAGTGACATTACTTATTCCTATCAAGGTTTTACTGATAAGGGCTTACCCAGGTTTGCCAGTTTTCAACGGTTGAAAATTAAAGAATAACTATTCACTGAATTAAATGATGCTATTAACAGTTTTTAGCAAACCAACTTCAATTTTTTAAAATCGAAGTTGGTTTGCTAATTAAATTAAGCGGGTTCAGGTGTTAATTCTTTTTGACTGAAGCCCCAGTCAATGCCATTGGCTTTTGACATGCAGGGCCAGTCTTGCCAAATAGTTGTTAAATTTCCTTGCTCATTTTTAACATATTTTTTAAAGCTATCACTTTCATAATGGCTTTCTTCTGGCATCATCTTATTCACAGTTTGATGCACTAATTCATCTAATCGGTTTGCCAGGTCTTCACCTACTAGCTGATGAGCGACTACATTTGCCAGTGTCATATCCCAAGGAATGAGAGGCAAGCCTACTCGGCTAATGTAGCGATCGTTTACCTCTTCAAATAACCTATGAGCCAAGTAAGCTTCGTCTAATAATGCCATTACACCAATGTGTTCATTTGGCAACGCTGGTGGAGAAATAAAATATTCTTCTGCTACCTTTAAAAAAGGAAAAACATGTATTTCTATTCCTGATTGTTGTGCCGCTTCTTTTAATGACTGTAAAAAATCAGGTACATGATTAATGTATTGTTTTAAGAATTCAGTAAGCGATCCTAATTCATTCTCTGGTTCTATCTTTAAACGATTAGGCAAGGTCTTAAGGTGTAATTTTAAATGCTGCTGTAAACGTTTTGTTTTTTTATCATGATAAAAAGCTTGATCGATTATAGAGCGTAATGTGCTGACTCGCATGTCCGTCTCCTGGTAAAGCCATTGGTTTTATTAACCCAATTGCCAAATGAGCTAAAATGCTTTTTAGAATTTTCCAATGTGGTAGTAGCTAGGTTTGTACTTAATGTTGACTGTTTTAAGTTATAAAAAGTTCCGAATTTTATTGTTATTAGTAGAATACTTTTTGTCCGAAGACGAGGCTTAAATTACGCAATTTGCTGTTTTTACACAATGAAAAAAGGCCATGTTTTTAGAAGATAAACATCTAAAAAAAAGGCCTTAATTCGTTTTGATTTTTAGTGATTTGTTAATGCAACTAAGCATAGTACAGGCTGAGATAATCGCCAGTGACTAGTCCTATTTATTGGCTGTTTGTGGCAGAATTAACACTTTTGTTTATATTTGCTGGTAATTTAATCAATTGCCACAATGCTCGTCCAATTAAGAAGGCGTAGAAAGCCAGCCAAAGCCCATGTAAAGCCCAGTTTTGAAATAGGTATTGCAGAGGCAGGAATAAGATAAATACAGCAAATAATAAGCTGTTCCGCATCTCCTTGGCGGCTGCTAATCCTATATAAATACCATCCAACCAATAACAGGCAAATCCGGCTATTGGTAAAAATATTAACCAGTATATAAGTTGATCGAGTAACAATAGCACTTCGGTTTGCGAAGTTAATAGTGCCAAGATACTTTGGTGAGAAACTGCTAAGACCAATGTGAACACTACAGCCGTGACTAAGCTTAAAAAGCCACTGGCAAATATAACTTGCTTGATCTCTTTTTTATTTCTCGCCCCAAGTGCTTTTCCGACCATGGATTCAGACGCAAGCGCAAAACCATCAAGGCCGTTACTGATAAACATGAGCAAATTAAACAAAATGGCATTGGCACTTAACAACGCCGCGCTGTGCTGAGCACCCTTGCTCATAAAGAAAGCGAAAGTAAACAGTAGAAAAAAGGTACGCACAAATAAGTGAAAATTTAGGCTGATAAAACTGGCAAGGTACTTTTTAAGCTCATTCAATCCCTGCAATTTAAGTATTCTATTTCTTACAAAATAAAGGGCCAGAATTAATTGAAAACATTCTGATAAATTACTGGCCCAGGCAACGCCTTGACTATTGAGGTGAAGGTTGTAAACAAATATGTAATCAAGCAAACCGTTTAAAACATTGGTGCTGACTAATAGTATCAGGCTTATTTTAGTCTTTCCCTGCCCAATAAAATAACCTAACAATGCGTAGTTCATGAGTGTTACTGGAGAAATAAGAAAACGAGTTTGTAAATAAGCTTGTGTTAGTGGTTCTATGTCATCGACGGCGGCTACCAGAGTTAGCATTATTTTAATTAATAATGGAGAGCATAAAACCAAGGTCAAGCCGATAAACCCTGCCAGCATGAGCGCGCAATGTAATATAGATATATCGCTATATTGATAATGATTACTATTTTTTAGCCTGCTCTGAGCACCAATTTGTTGTGCTACCAAGGCTGTTGTGCCCATGCGTAAAAAAGCAAAACTCCATAATACAAATACCAATAAACTGGCACCCATGGCGACAGCGGCTAAATAGCGATTGTCATCCAAATGGCCGAGAATAGCGGTATCCACTAACCCCAATAATGGCAGTGAGATATTGGATATCATGATAGGCAGCGCTAGACGCCACAGGGTTTTGTAAATATTTTTTTGAGAGCGTAGCTGGGCAAGCAAATGAAAAATCCGTATGGTGGCGATGAAAAGTAGTTTAGTAATAACTGTATTAATTAGGAGAAATTATGTATCAGTTTATGGTGATTGTCTTGTTGCTAATGGTTGGCTGCAGCACTGAATTGCCTGAATCGTATCAGCCTCTACCCAAGGTAATTAGCCTAGAGGAATTTTCCTTATACAACCAGGATGGAAAAACCATAAGCAATAACGAGCTTAAACAAAATTGGACGCTTTTATTCTTCGGCTACACCTTTTGCCCGGATGTTTGCCCCACTACCTTGGCTGAGTTGAACCAGGTGGCTGCTAAGGTGGCCATAGATAATCTACAAGTAGTGCTGGTATCGGTGGACCCTGAGCGAGACAGCCCAAGGCAACTTAAAGATTATATCCACTATTTTAATCCGAAGTTTAAAGCGTGGAGTGGCGAACTTGGGCAAATAGAATCGTTAGCGAGCCAGCTGCATGTTTTTTTTCAGAAGCGCCCATTTGATGATAGCTACTTAATGGATCACAGCTCCCAGGTGGTTTTATTAAACCCGGAAGGTGAATATGTGGGCTTCTTTACGGCTCCACTCAGCACAGATGATATGGTCTCTTATATAAACTCCAAGGGCTAGCCTTTGGAGTTTTACAATCTGAAACGAGTACGTGCCTCAATTAAGTTTGGATTGATTTTAAGAGCGCATTAAGAGGCGGTAACTGCTTTGGCTCAATACAAAAAAGAAAGCACTGGTTAGCACAATACTGGGTCCTGCTGGCGTATCAAATTGGTAAGACAACCCTAACCCAAGTGCCACAGCAACCATACTCACTAGGGTTGCTAACAACGCCATTTGTTTGGGTCCTTGGCTGAAGGGTCTGGCGGCGGCCGCGGGAATAATGAGCAGCGCGGTAATTAATAATACGCCCACCAGCTTCATGGCACTGGCAATAACCACCGCCAACATCACCATGAATAATAACCTTAGACGCGCCACCGGATACCCTTCTACCTGCGCTAGTTCTTCACTCACACTGGCGGCCAGCAGGCCGCGCCACATGCGGCTTAAAATCACTAGTACAAGAACACTGCCAAAAGCCATCAGTAAAAGATCTTGACGATCAACCGCCAGTAAATCCCCAAATAAATAGGCGTTTAAATCGATACGTACGCTATCGACCTGGCTTATGGTGACTAGGCCCGCGGCTAATGTGGTGTGAGCCATGAGGCCCAGTAGAGTATCGCTAGGAATAAAGTGTTGGCGTTGTAAACTGGCCAATATAAGCGCTACAAAGACCGCACATAAAACGATGGCCAAATTTAAATTCACATCCAATACAAACCCAAGGGTCACGCCTAGTAATGCACTGTGTGCCAGAGTATCGCCAAAATAGGCCATGCGTCGCCACACGATGAAAGAGCCTAAGGGCCCACTCATTAGGCTTAATAACCAACCGGCCAGTAATGAATCAATTAGCCAGCTCATGATTTATCTCCGTGATTGTGATCACAATGCTCGCCATGAGTGTGGTCATGGTGATGAGTATAGGGCGCTAGGTGGGCTGGCATGGCTTTTCCAAAGAGCTCTAAATAACTAGGGTCTTGTTGCACGGTTTGCGGGTGACCCTCGCAACATACATGGCCATTAAGGCACACGACTTTATCGGTGGCAGCCATTACCAAGTGCAGATCGTGGCTTACCATTAATACCCCGCAATTAAGCTCGTCTTTTAAGTCACTTATGAGGTGGTATAGCTCAGACTGGCCGCTTACATCTAAGCCTTGAACGGGTTCATCCAATACCAGTAATTCAGGTTTGGATAATAAGGCACGGGCCAGTAATGCTCTTTGCAGCTCGCCACCGGATAATCTTTGCATAGGGCGTGATAATAAGTGTTCGATATTAAGACGTTGGCAAACGTTAAGTAATTGGCTTTTGTGATAGCCCTTGGCCAACTGCAAAAAATGTTTAACGTTTAAAGGTAGCGTCTCGGGTAGGCTTAATTTTTGTGGCATGTAGCCAATGCGCAGTTTAGGTAAGCAAATTCGTTGGCCAGAGCTGGCGGGAATCAGCCCTAAAGCCAATTTTAACAAGCTGCTTTTACCAGCACCATTTGGACCTATTAAGGTAACGATTTCTCCTGCTCGTATGGTGAGCTGAATATCCTTTAATATGGAGCGGCCTTGAAGTGTGAGGCTAACCTTGTTGAGTTTAATTAAATAGTCGCTCATGCCCGCTTATTGCTTCCTGGAGGTGTTTTGTGACGCGAAAAAATGGCCTATAGGGTATCATATTAGGCTGGTTAACATGATATTGCTTTTAGGTTGTTCGGAATGGTTTTACATCGTCGTTGTGTATTGTTACTGGCCCTGATGCCCGTGCTTGGGCTTTCTCTGGCTGCTAATGCCTCAAAATCTGTCATAGATTCTAATCAGCAAGTGCTGGTAAGTGTGCATCCATTGGCTCTATTGGTGAAAAGCGCATGGCCTCATTTAACGGTGGCCTCCATGGTGCCAGCCAACCAGTCTCCTCATGATTTTAGTTTAAAGCCTAGTGATCTGGCCAGAGTTCACAACGCCGATTCAGTAGTGTGGCTGGGAGCAGAGTTTGAGCCCTATTTGATTAAATTGATGAGTCGAAGGTCCCAGCAGGTTGATTTGTCGCTCTTGTCGTCAGAGTCTATTGAGCATGACGAGCATGACGAGCATGACGAGCATGACGAGCATGAAAGCCATGACCCTCACCTTTGGTTACAGCCAGATAAAATTCCATTAATCATTAAAGCAGTTCAGGTAGAACTAGGTTTAAGTGCTCCTAAAGAATTCTTAACGGTTTATAAGGACTGGCTAAAATCGTCAAAGCAAGATTTTGAAAAGTCTAGGAACGTAGGCTTTGTCAGTTTTCATGATGCCTTTCATTATTGGGTTGAGTATTTTAATTTAACCCAACTAGATGTTGTGACATTAAACCCTGAGAAGCCGGTTGGCACCCGCCATGTGGTTGAAGTACGCGAAATTTTAGCATCAGGTAAAGCCAGTTGTTTGTTTGTGGAGCCACAATTTCAGACGCGGTTATTGAAAAAGTTAACTCAGGGTTTAAGTGTTCAACAGGTAAAAATTGACCCTATGGCTTCTCAGTATGAAATTAATCAAGGAAATTTTATTGGGTTTTACAGGAATCTTGTCCAACAGTTTGCGCGCTGCCTTTCTATTTAGCTTTTCCTAGGATCACCTTTGATCTACTTGTATTAGATTAAAGGTGCCAATTTTTTATCTACATTTAAAAATTCTTATGTAAAGCCTGTGTTGATGGCTTGTAAGTATTTGAATTTGTTATTTATTTCGATTTTCTTGAGCAATTCACACATTTTGGAAAAAGTATTTTCCATTGTGTCCTTAGTCTTGCCAGATGCTTATGTAACTTCTAGTCTAAAGTTAACGAAATTATAAGAATTCATATCATGCCAATCGCCACCCAAGCGATAACTGGCGATGACAAGCTATCCAGTTTGAATTTGGATTACCTGCTTGTTCGCCAAACCAGCAAAACATTAATTGAAAACCTTTCGGCTGAAGACTGCTCGCTTCAAGCTGAGGCATTTGTGAGTCCTGCCAAATGGCACCTTGCGCACACCACTTGGTTTTTTGAAACGTTTATATTATTAAATTCCGTTACTGGTTATCAGGCTTTTAATAGTGCGTTTCAGGTTCTATTTAATAGTTATTACAACGGCATTGGTGAGCAGTTTCCACGGCCTAAGCGTCATCTTCTTTCTCGCCCTTCTTTAAATGAAGTCCTTAAATATCGAGCTCATGTAGACAGCGCCATGATGGCCCTTTCTCTGTCTCAACAGGAACTTCTTAAAGATCTGATTCAGTTAGGCTTGCATCATGAGCAGCAGCACCAAGAGCTGTTACTTATGGATATTAAATACAGTTTTTTTCAAAACCCGATATTCCCTGTAATGAGTGACAAACCAAATTGGACGAATATAGAAAGCGTAGGTTCAATGAAATTCATTCCTTATTCTGGTGGCCTAAAAAAAATCGGAGCGGGAAGTGAAAATGAGTTTTGTTTTGATAATGAAACGCCTGCTCACCAGGTGTTTTTAGAAAATCATGCATTAGCTGATCGGCTAGTTAACAATGGTGAGTATTTAAAGTTTGTTGAAAGTGGGGGTTACGAAGAGCCCTCTTTTTGGTTAAGTGATGGTTGGAGCGAATTACAAAAACCAGCTTGTAAAAAATTACCACTTTACTGGCAGGTAATTGAGGGAAAGTGGTTTGAATATACGTTGCATGGTTTAAAGCCTTTAGACTTAAACGGACCGGTCTGTCATATTAATTTTTATGAAGCCAATGCCTATGCACAATGGGCCGGATGTCGATTACCCACCGAAGCTGAATGGGAGGTAGCAGCACAATCGCAAGCAATACCTGAAACTCGTGAAGTGGGGTTATGGCATGCTTATGGCCTAGATGATCAAGCACCCTTGTCTCAGCTTTATTCAGAATGCTGGCAATGGACGCAAAGTGCCTACCAGCCCTATCCTGGTTTTAAAGCACCTGTTGGCGCTGTTGGTGAGTACAACGGAAAATTTATGTGTAATCAAATGGTATTGCGCGGTGGTTGTCGCTTAACACCAAAGCAGCACATTCGCAGTAGCTATAGAAATTTCTTTTATCCTCAAGATCAATGGCCTATGGCGGGTTTACGATTAGCAAAAGACCAAGATAAATAAAGAATTAAGTCAGTCATAACAGGGAGAATGCAGTGCAAAGTAAAGTGCAGGGTCAAGCAATTCAAGAAGACGATGGCTTATATTTCTATGACTTTAACAGTGAAGTACAGGATCAAGAGCAAGAAATTCTACAGGGTTTAAGACAAATTCCTAAAAGAATATCGGCCAAATATTTCTATGATGAAACCGGCTCTAAATTATTTGAAGATATTACCGCCCTGCCAGAGTATTACCCTACGCGTACAGAAATAGAAATACTTAGGGAGTACCGTCAGCAAATTTTACAAAAAGCGGGTAAGCACAGCATACTAATTGAATATGGTAGTGGCGCCAGTACCAAAATTCGTTTGCTTCTTGATGCTTTAAAACCCAAGGCATATGTGCCGATGGATATTAGTAAAGATTTTTTATTCAATTGTGCCATTGAGTTACGCCAACAATTTCCGTGGTTAGAAATTCATGCGACCTGTCTTGACTACCGTCAACCGGCCACCTTGCCCGACTGTTTACCTGATGGTTTTAATAAAGTCGCTTTTTTCCCTGGATCAAGTTTAGGTAATTTTTCTCCTAGTGAGGCGTTAGCGTTTTTACAAGGTGTACGCAGTACTGTGGGTGATAATGGCTCTTTATTAATAGGAGTGGACTTAGTAAAAGACGTGAAAGTATTGGAGGCGGCATATAATGATAAACAAGGTGTTACCGCCAATTTTAACTTAAATATTTTGAATCATATTAACAATCTAGGTGACGGGAATTTTGACGCGAAAAAATTCTCACATCATGCCTTTTTTAATGAGGATAAAAGCCGGATTGAAATGCATTTGGTCAGTAATATTGATCAAGTGGTGTCTATTTTTGGAGAGAGATTTATTTTCAAAAAAAACGAACATATTGTCACTGAGTACAGCTACAAATTTGTCCCTGAGAAATTTTTAACGTTTGCATCTGAAGCGGGTTTTGAAGGCAAGCAGGTGTGGAGTGATGAAAATGAACATTTCGCTCTTATTTGGCTGGAGGCCAATTAAGAGAGAAATAGTTAATTTATTTGCTGGTGGAGATCAGTAAATCTTTCATTACATTTGGATCTTTAAAAGTAGTAAGAGCAGCGCCCTGTTGTTGCTCTTGACTCAATAAGCGTGAAACCCAAAATCTTAAAACTGCCAGGCGCATAAAATTGGGTAATGCTTGGCGTTCTGAATCTGTTAATGTGCGAACCTCTTCGTATCCCTTAATAAGAGCTGTTTCTAGATTAGGGTTCACTTCGATGCTTTTTGTTTGGCACCAAGCCATAATACAAATAGCCAGATCGTATACCCAGTAATCACTTCCTCCAGCGTAAAAATCAATTACACCACTAAGCTTTTTATCCTTGGTGAAAAGGCTATTGTCTGGAAACAAGTCAGCGTGAATAAAACCTTTATGCAGTTTGGAATCCTTCCCCCACTTTTTCCAACACTCTTGCAAATGCGACAGCTCATTCAACATTAAACTTCGATCTGTATCTTTTAGGTTAAAGTTGTCGTTGTTAATTTTCTTTTGTAGCCAATAAAACCCCCGACTATTGTCATGACTTTGTTTAAAACTACTTGCCGCCAAATGGATTTTAGCCAGTTGTTGCCCAATGATATGACAGTGGAGAGTGCTAGTCGTTTCTAGGGTTTTACCCGGTAGGCAGTGGAATAACGCAGCGTCTTTTTTCTTAACGGAAAATATGAAGTCGCCATGAATATTTTCCACCGGAGAGGCCAGCTGGCAGCCGCCTTCTTCAAGATGCGCTAAAAGTGGCATGAAAAAATCTAGGTCACTGTGTTTTAGATGCTCAAAGATCGTTAAAAAATAAAAAACTGTCTCACCTGATTTTTCTAACGTGATCTTATAATTGGTATTTTCAATTCCCGCCGCAATGCCTTCAAACGTAATGAACTTCCCTAGGTCATATTGCTTAAGGATGGATATAAAATCTTGTGTGTCTAACTGAGTGTATACGCTCATGAATGCCTACTAATTTACATCTGTATACCAGAGGTACTACCAACTAAAAATAACCCATTTAGGGATCACTAAACTCGATTCACCTTGACGTTGGAAGCCTTGGCTCTGGTCATTATGAGGCACAAGATAGTATGTTGGGCCCACTTTGGGAACCACTTTAATTTCCAGTATTTGGCCATTTAAGCTGTATTCGTAAAAGGTCTTATCTTCACTATGAGTAATGATGATGGAAGGCTCTGTATCCATGGCGAAGCTGCTTAAAGGCAGAAGGCAAGCCATTAATAGGTAAGTGCGAATTAGATTCATGATAGTCTAGCGTCCTAAATTGTATGGCGTAAAATACTGCTCTCTTGCCATTGTATCGCCACCTCTCATTAAAAGAATAGACCCATGACAGCATCCCAGAAGGTTATTTTAGTAGACGGCTCTTCTTATTTATTTAGAGCCTTCCATGCCATTCGAGAATTGAACACCTCTAAGGGTTTTCCCACCAATGCCATTCGCGGTGTGGTAAGCATGATCCGCAAACTGCAGAAAGATTATACCGATGCCAAGGTGGTGGTGATATTTGATGCCAAAGGTAAGACCTTCCGCAATGACTTATACAGTGAATATAAAGCCAATCGCCCACCTATGCCGGATGACCTAAGGGTTCAGATACAACCTATTCACGACATTATTAAGGCTATGGGCCTGCCGTTATTGGTGATAGATGGGGTTGAGGCAGATGATGTAATTGGTACCTTGGCAAAAGAAGCCAGTGAGAAAGGCATAGAAACCATTGTCAGCACTGGCGATAAAGACATGGCACAGCTGGTGACGGAGCATGTGTCGCTATTAAATACTATGACCGATACTTTCATGGATGTGCCGGGTGTTTCTGAAAAATTTGGCGTACGTCCAGATCAAATTATCGATTACTTGGCGTTAATGGGTGACAAGGTCGATAACATCCCTGGTGTGGAAAAATGCGGGCCTAAAACCGCGGTTAAATGGTTGGCCGCCTACGGCACGCTAAAGGGTGTAATGGAGCATGCAGACGAAGTTAAAGGCAAGGTAGGGGAAAATTTAAGAAGCGCCCTTGAGCAACTTCCTCTGTCCTATGAGTTGGCGACCATTAAGCTTGATGTGAAACTTGAACAAAATCTTGATGAGATCAGCACCCAGCCAGTAGATAACGCCGCATTACTAAAATATTTCACTGAATACGAATTTAAATCCTGGAGTAAAGAGCTATCCACAGGTGATGAAGTGGAAGTCGTGGTAGAAGAAGCCTTGGTGGATAAAAGTTTATACACTATTTTATCCACAGATGAAGCCTTGGATAACACTATAGAAAAGCTTAAAAGTGTTCCTTATTTTGCCTTTGATACCGAGACTACCAGCCTTAATTACCGCCAAGCAAAAGTTGTTGGGTTAAGTTTTGCACTGGCTCCTAATGATGCCTG
Organism: Bermanella sp.; assembly: GCA_036960565.1. GTDB lineage: Bacteria > Pseudomonadota > Gammaproteobacteria > Pseudomonadales > Oceanobacteraceae > Bermanella. The sequence continues at coordinate 112,381 of JBALXQ010000008.1, read as the reverse complement.
TTACCTCCCCCTTGGCCATGATTATATCGATGCTCCGGCCCAGCTGGATTTAGATGAAACTCTACAGAAATTAAAGCCCATCTTAGAAGATGAAAACATTAAAAAGGTCGGACAAAACCTAAAATATGATGCCCATGTATTGCGAAATCACGGTATTACTTTAAAAGGCATAAGCCACGACAGTATGCTGGAAAGCTATGTGCTCAACAGCACAGCCACCAAGCACAACATGGATGATCTGGCGAAAAAATATCTGAACCATAATTGTATTTCGTTTGAAGAAATAGCAGGCAAGGGCGCCAAGCAATTAACCTTTAATCAAATTGAAATTGAAAAAGCCGCTCTCTATGCCTCCGAAGATGCGGATATTACACTGCGATTGCATGAAACCTTACACGAGCAGTTAAAACAAAGTGAGTCGCTGCTTACTTTATACACAGATGTTGAATTACCATTATTGCAAGTGCTTACTTACATGGAAGAGCAGGGTGCTATAGTAAACGCCGACAAACTTCATAAGCAAAGCCATGAGATAGGGTTACGTTTAAAAGAATTGGAAAAGCAGGCGTTTGACCTAGCCGGTGAAGAATTTAATTTGGCTTCTCCAAAGCAGCTGCAGGTCATCTTTTTTGAAAAATTAGAACTGCCCATCATTAAGAAAACACCAAAAGGTCAGCCCTCCACTGCAGAGGATGTATTGGTAGAGCTAAGCCAAACATATGAACTGCCCAAGGTGATTCTTGAACATCGCGGGTTGGCTAAATTAAAGAATACCTATACCGATAAGCTGCCACTGATGATTGACCCAAATAGTGGCCGAGTGCACACCTCTTACCACCAAGCGGTAACCGCTACTGGGCGTTTGTCATCCACTGAGCCTAACTTACAAAATATTCCTGTGCGTAACGAAGAGGGCCGTAAAATTCGTCAAGCCTTCGAGGTACCGGTTGGTCACGTGATGGTTGCAGCCGACTACAGCCAGATCGAATTACGTATCATGGCCCACTTATCCAAAGATGAAGGTTTATTAACTGCCTTCTCTCAGGGCAAAGATATCCACAGAGCCACTGCTGCTGAAATTATGGGTGTGAATGAAAAAGATGTAACCGTTGAGCAACGTCGTCACGCCAAAGCCGTTAACTTTGGTCTGATCTATGGTATGTCGGCATTTGGCTTGGCTCGCCAAATAGATGTGAGTCGTAAAGAAGCACAGGATTACATTAATACCTATTTCGAACGTTATCCTGGTGTGCGTGAATACATGAATAAAACACGTGAATTGGCTGCCAGCCAAGGCTATGTTGAAACCTTATTTGGGCGCCGTTTATATCTACCTGAAATTAACAGCAAAAACGGTATGCGCCGTGCTGCGGCTGAGCGCACCGCCATTAATGCCCCTATGCAGGGTACGGCTGCGGACATTATTAAAAAAGCCATGATTGAAATGCATAAGTGGATCGAAAGTGAAGCGTTAGACGTGCGAATGATTTTACAAGTACACGATGAATTGATATTTGAAGTGCCTAAAGCCCGTTTAGAAGAAGTTACGAAGAAGGTTAAAGAGATCATGGAGAACGCTGTCACGCTGGATGTGCCCTTAGTAGTGGATGCGGGTATGGGTGATAACTGGGATGAAGCCCACTAATGCTTAGGGGGTAATTAACATAAATGCTTATTAGCGGTTACTAACCTCAAATAACCCTATATATATGAAGTCTTTACACTTTTTTGTAACAAGGCTGGCATATTTGGTCTGAGCTTCTAATCTGTAGAATGAACTTACTGAGAATGGTTATGTCCTAGTAACGTTCTCTGAAGTTGATTTACCGCTGCCTTCGGTCATCTCCCCAGACTCCGAAGGTATTTCGAGCTTGGTCGTCCTCCCCCAATGACGATCAGGCTTTTTTTATGCCCAAGGATGGGCGGTATGGCGCGGGCGCATGGATGCGCAGGAGCGGCATTTGTCAGCTGCTAAATTGTCGCTTTGATATTATTTACTTGGCTCAGCTTCAAGATTTCTTGTACCGACAAAGTAAAGTTAATCGCCTCTACTTTCTTAAACTTATTTCTACTATTAGATTCGTTTTGAATAAGGCTCAAGTCACACCTAGGTCACATGCCTTAATTTTTGCTTCAACACGCTTCTCATCTCGTTTGTTAGCTCACATGGGTACCTCTGTCCCACTGTCCAATATTGACAAAGTCGGCCGATATCTTCAGTCTTCGCCCTTATAAGCCAATAAAAAAATAATGCTAACAGGGCTCACCATGTGGTTACGTTTCAGTTTACCTTTTATTCTATGTGCTCTTAATAGTACCGCGTCAGCTGCTGCTCTGGATTTGCCTGGGGATACCCTAGTAAAAGGTCAGCAATTTGTTGGTTCCGAAACGAGCATGAGCGATTGGCATTACGCCGCAAAATTTATAAGTGATACTGATACCGTCTCTTATGGCACAGAAAAATGTGGTGATGATGTTGGTGATGAGGGCTGCACGCTAGAGGACAGCGCTAGAGGAATTGTAGATGGCAATAACAACGGCTACGACTTCGGCACTTCAATTACTTACTTGTATGGACTCACTTCAGATATCGCAGTGGGCGTTCGTTACGGCTATCAATTTGAAAAAGACGACAGTGATATCAATTCTGATGCTACAGCTGCCGCAGACCTGCAGGGAGACATTCAAAACGAAGGCGGTACCGATGTTGCCATAATGGGCATGTATCGTTTTGCCGATGGTGTAGCGCTTACCTTGGACTTACAGCTGCCAATTTGTTCTGCCGACAGTGCTAATAGCTTGTGTAACTCTGACCGCGCTCGACCTGCTAATGATTCTAGCTCAGGGGCTTCGGGTGGACAGGGAAATGGTTATTATCAATTAAGTGGTGAACTGGCGGCTAACTGGCTAACCGAACTGGATACTCGCTGGTATGGCCGTGTCTTTTCCTCGGTAACCCTGGCAGACGATGTTACTGGCTACAAATCATCTTCGCCATTTATCTATGGGTTAGGGTTTGGTCACGCTTACAGTGCTTTTGGCGGGCATAATTTACTAACTGAATTAACCCTAGTGCGTGCACTGGAATACAGTGCCTACTCAGATCAGGTTCAAGCCAATGTACGCTATTCAAGGCAGTCAGCGCTTGCGATTAAAACTGATTATCTGTGGAATTGGTTGCCCAATGTTCAGGTGCGACCATTCATAGATTTTGCCTTGGTGCAGCAGCCTAATATGAGATTTGAAACGGAGTTTGAGGGTAATACTGAAAATCGTGGCTTAGAGTACTCGGCAGGCACCCACGTTACTCTGGGTGCACAAGTTCGAGCCAGCTTCTAATAATCTCTAGGGTGTTTAACTTTTATCTTTGCTGACCAGCTCTTCAGTTAAATAGAGACTAAGCTGGTGGCGTAGTGTCTCAGTGCCTTCTTTCTTAGAAGACGAGAAGGTTTGAACGGTCAGCAACTCCCCCATGTGCGCCATTTCTTTTTTGACTGCAAACATCGTATTTTGGCGCGGACCCTTTTTAAGCTTATCCGACTTAGTTAACAAGATGTGTACTGGCATTTGGCAATCTACCGCCCACTCGCACATCATGCGGTCAAACTGGGTTAAGGGATGGCGAATATCCATTACCAACACTAGAGCCTTTAGGCTTTTTCTCGCCTCTAGGTACTCGTTCATGTTTTTTTGCCATTCACGTTTAACGCGATCGGGCACCTTGGCGAAGCCGTAACCAGGCAAATCTACCAAGCGGGTACCTGGGCTAACTTCAAAGAAATTAATCAGCTGGGTACGCCCAGGGGTTTTACTGGTACGAGCCAGCTTCCCTTGCAGGGTAAGGGTATTTAATGCACTGGATTTACCGGCATTAGAGCGTCCAGCGAAGGCGACTTCATTGCCTGTATCTTCTGGACACTGTTTAATACTGGGGGCACTGATGAGATATTGTGCCTTTTGAAAGTTAATTAGAACTGGTTCCATGGTATTTTACTGCTATGCGTCAAGTTGTAAGTGAGGTGACTTTGGTTATAATGCCACAAAATGAGTATGGACCTGTTAACCAATTTAAGTTGGATGAGTGAAGGGCCATTAATATAACATCTCTGGCGGCATTATTTACTCTATTATTGATAGCATGGGGTACACAGCTGCCAAGGGCCAGTAAATAAATTATTAGTCAGGTTTGTGATTAGCCAAACCTGTCTTAAGACAACGAATTAATTTTAAAAAGGTAGAGAGCACCATGAAAAAACTGGCAATAAGCTTAATGTTGTCCCTGGGTTTAATTGTTACAGCACAAGCCGGTGATGCCGCGTCTGGCAAGACGTTGTCAGCTTCTTGTGGTGCTTGCCACGGAAGTGATGGTAACAGCCCTGCAGCCAGTTTTCCTAAGCTTGCCGGTCTTGGTGAAAAATACCTTTTGAAGCAGCTTAAAGATTTTAAGAGCGGCGCTCGTGCTAACCCTATTATGGCAGGCCAGGTAGCCGCTTTAAACGAAACACAAATGTCTGATCTAGCGGCATATTTTGCTAGCCAAACTCGCTCTGTGGGTTATGCAGCTAAAGATAAGGTTGCTCTTGGTGAGAAAATATTCCGCGCTGGTAATAAAGCCACAGGCGTTCCAGCTTGCCTAGCTTGTCATGGTGCAGATGGTCAGGGCATGAGCGCAGCAGGTTTCCCAGCGGTTGGTGGACAACATGGTGATTACATTAAAGCTCAGCTAGTAGCTTTCCAAGAAGACAAGCGTACCAACGATGCCAGCAAAGTAATGCGTGATATTGCTGGTCGTATGTCTAATAAAGAAGTGTCAGCTGTATCGGCTTACATTCAGGGCCTTCACTAGTTTTTAGTGAGTTTCTGAGATAATAAAAAAAAGCGGCTTAGGCCGCTTTTTTATGTCTTGATATTATCGTTTGCCACAAATTCTATTTTAGGTATAGGCTTAGATTTGGGCGTTTCTTGTTTTGATTTAACGTTTTAATGGCAGCCGTTATTCTAAATTGAATACGTGGCCAGAAGGCGCTTTTATTGGCTCGACCCGAAGCTTTAGCCATGGCTGTTATGTCGCTATCCATTCCGCAGGTATCAGTTAGCTTAGGCTCTATGCCAATCACGTCTATGCCCTTTTCCCAGTACTGCTGTATGTCTACGTCCACCGGGCGATAAAAAGGCGTACTGTGTGCTAGTAGTTTTTTGGCGCCTGCAAAGGATATGACTTGGCCAGAAGCTGACGTTGGTACTTTGTCAAAGTGAGTTAATTCAAAGCCCTGAATAATTGACTGTCTTTCTTGAATCTTCCTTCCGCCTCTTGGACCAGTTAATTTCATATAATCCCAATCTTTCAGCAGAGGGATAATTTTAGTGATCTCTTTGAAATTGGCCTCTAGCTTACAGTCGTCTTCTAAAACGATGGCGTAATCTAGGTCTTCATCCACAATTTTTTGCCAGGCGCTTATGTGGCTTAAATAGCAGCCAATTTCACCTAGCGATAAGGCTTTCAAATAATTCTTTTTATTCAGTTCGGAGTTGTATGCTTGCTCCAGTTCTTGTTGCGATAAGTTGCTGCCACGTACCGCTGAAATTCGCTCGCATACCAAATTTTGAGCCAGTATCTGATCTTCTGCATTTTTAAATTTGTCGGCACGTTCATCTAAATTGATGACAAAAATTTTAAATTTCATTTTTAACTTAATTGGAAAGGCGAATAGCCGCGAGTTTAGCACTAATTGAATTCAATAGAATAGGCGGTGCAAGACACTCACAGGCGTGTTTGATCAGTTATAACACTGCCTTTTTTCGTGCAGATTCATTACAATCCTCGGCTGTTTTTTTGAATCGTGTGATAATTGTGAAAAAAGCCAGATACACCCTAATTGTTTTAGCCGCCTTCTGGGCATTCATATTGATGCCTGACATTCTATATGGCTTTTTCAATGACAATTATCGCGCCGGATATGATGTTAAGAGCATAGTTATCTCCTTGATTCTGTTAACGCTGTTATTGGTGAGCCGAACGCCCAAGTTTAATGCTGTAGTTTTATTCATATTAGGGCTAATGCAGGCTACTCAGCTCATGTATTTTCAGTACTTTGGTGGTTTTTACAGTGCTTTTGACATGGTGTTGATGATGGGTGAAAGCCATGATGCACTCATTGGTTTTGCAGATGCCTTGCCTTACATGGTGCTGCCATTTGCCTTATCCATGGGGTTTTATGTGGCGGCACACCTAGCTTATAAGAAATTTCAACCTCAAGTATTTACCCTGCCCTATATTTCTATCTTGTTCATTTTGCTGCTAACCCTGCCATTTTTACAGTCGTTGCGCTCGGCAGCCTCGCAAAAGTACCAGCCTAATGTGGCCCACTCTTCGGTTAAGAATGGCTTATATAGCTTGTCTTTTTTTAGTGCTCGCCAGCTAAAAATAGCTATCGGCTTACGCAAAGAGCTACCGTCTTATGAGCCTTATCGTGTCGAAAAAACTCAGCCTGTAGATGCCAACATCGTTATGTTAATGGGAGAAAGTCTAAGCTATTACAACATGAGTTTGTATGGCTACGGGCGTAATACAACTCCAGACTTACTGCCTTATAAAGAAGATGAAAACTTCTTTTATTTACCGGCTTTATCCAGTGCGGTTTCAACTCGAGTGTCGTTGGCGTTGTTTTTTAATACCGTATACGAGCCCAACAATACTGCTCACATTAGTAAGATGGATACCTCCTTATTTCGTTTAGCTAAGCAAGCCGGTTACAGTACCCATTACATCACCACGCAAAAAAATGCGGGTGGCTTGAGCTACTCCTTTTCGCTTGGAGATATCGACACTTGGAAAGAAGACAAGCACCTAGACAGCTATGACTCTACCTATGACGATCGGTTGTTGCGTGAGTTAAAATCTATGGAGCTTGATTTTGACAAGCCCCAGTTTGTGACTCTGCACATGCGCAGTACCCATGGCCCTTACATAGATAATTACCCTAAAGATCAGGAAGCCTATCCGGTTGAAGGGCAGCCATTCGAGAAGTACATGGTTAATAGCTATGACAACTCTGTGTTGTATACGCAAAAAGTCATCGCTGATATTTATGAATACTTTAAAGACTCCGGCAAACCTACTTATATATTTTTCACCCCAGATCATGGGGAGTTAATGGGTCAGAATGGACGCTTTGGGCATAACTCAGTAGATATCGATATGGCGCGGGTACCTTTCATGTTTTACGGCGTGAATATCGCTCAAGAAAGCATTCAAAATTTGAAAGATGAATTAGGGTGCATGCCCAACCATTATTTAATTAGTCAGCAGATTGCCAAAGTGTTGGGTTACAAGATAACCAATCCCAACGAAGAAGAAGGCATGTACTACTTAAACGGAACCGATGTCTTTGGCGAGGCAGGGTTCATGAAATACAACCTTGCTGACATCCAAAAAGAAACCTGCCCCGAATTTGTAAACTAACTTCAGGGTCTGAATCGCTAGAAATTAAAGTAGCCAGTGGGCTACTTTAATTTCTCCACCTTGTATTGCACACTTTGCTTATTCAATAGAGCAAAGCTGATTCCCTCCTAAAACCCCACATAGCGAAAAATGTCTCAATCCGCCAAGTTATTATGGGAACTTTTCCATTGGCACTTGTCCAAAGAGACAACACAATTTAGGCTTAACGGCAGAAAAATTCACAGTAAAAGGCAATCTAATGAAATTGATAAGAACATTGCTCGTGTCGGCAGCCATGCTGTTGGCTTTCAGTGCACAGGCAGTTGAATACAAAGAAGGTCAGCATTATAAAACTCTGGCTAATCCAACCATGGCCCGTAACCCCTCTAAAGTAGAAGTAGTTGAAGTGTTTTGGTATGGCTGTGGTCACTGTAATAAGTTTGAACCCACGGTTCAGGCTTGGAGCAAATCTATTCAAGCAGATGTAGATTTTCATCAGGTACCAGCCCAATTTAGTCGTCAGTGGAAAATTCATGCCGGACTATTTTATTTAACGCATGCACTTAAAATTAATGAAAAAGTACATGTTGCCATTTTTGATGAAATTCATAAAAAGCGTAATTCGCTATTAAATAAAGACGACCAAAAAGACTTTTTGGCCAAATATGGCGTAAGCGAATCGGATTTTGATAAATACGACGACTCTTTTGGAGTGCGTCGCCAGCTAAAAATGGCCGATCAGCTAGTGCGTAATTACGCCATTAGCGGCGTTCCTGCGGTGATTGTTAACGGTAAGTACATGGTAAACGCGACTTCGGCCGGCGGCATGAACAAAATATTTGGTGTGGTTAACCACCTAATTGAACAAGAGCGTAAATTACTTAAGAAGTAACGTCACTCCCACACAGCCGTGTTTTCATTAAGGCATGGCTGCGTGATTAAGCTTGTATTAACCCTCTATTGATCCTGCGAACACTTCGTCACCCTTCCTATCCAGCAATCTTTAAAACCTCTCCTATACTGAATTAGCATGGGGGGCTGTAATGAGCACTGACAGCGAACGCTGGAAAAAGAAGTACCTTAATCTAATTGATGACCACGAAAAGCTAGAGAAGCGGTTTGAGGACCATGCTGCTCAGTTGCGCCGTGCCTTAATTCGCCTCACTGTGGTGGCTGAAGGGCGAGATCAGGACCTAGATAGCCAGCTAACACAAGCACGCGAGCAGTTACGAAAAGACCAATTAACGGGTCTATCACACATATTAGACCGAATAGAGTCAGGCTTTGAGCGTTGGAAGTCTCACCAGGAAACCTTCCACAGTCAGCTGGTCGAATCCCTTGTTAACATTGAAACCCAGAGTGATTCTTTACCTGCAGAGCTCATTAAAGAACTGACCGACCTGCGTAAACAGGTGCGCAGTACCGATAAAGCCGAATTACTGCTGGCCATGGTGAGTGTGATTGCTCAATGGGCCAATGCTATGGTTGACGCTATAGGTAGCACTAACACCGAAGAAGGCTCTGCCTCACAGGGGAGTGGTTGGTTTAGTCGCTTATTCAATAAGGATGCTGAACAAGCCCATAATATGGCCGATGGCGCCATACCTCTTGAAAGTCAGCCTTATGAAATTACCAAGAAAGAAGAGTCCTACGAAGGCCTGAATACATTAAGCGGTGAAGCCAGCAAGGTGCTGACGTCCCTTATTTCTAAACTTACGCTTCCAACCACCGAGCAGCCTAGGGCCATGCGTTTACTAAGTAAGGTAAAAGCCGGGCTTGATTGGTACGAGCTGGTGCCAGCGTTGGAGATTTTGTCCGACCTTGTCATATCGGCTTTAGGCAGTGAACAGGAAGAATTCGAGACATTTCTTAAAAGCCTTAACGAGCGTTTATTTGCTCTGCAAAGCTGGCTTAGTCAGGGTAAAGATTTAGAAGGCGACTTTAAGTCAGCCTCTAATGAATTTGATGAAAAAATGCGCAGTCATTTACAGGATTTAAAGTCAGTATTAGCGCAAGGCGAAGAGAGTCAGCAGGATCTTCAGGGCTCTGTTAGTCATCAGCTAGACGAAGTGTTTGCTACATTAGACGGTTTTAAGCTGGAACAACGTTCCCGCGAAATTGCCTTTGAAGGTCATATTAAGGATTTGGCTGAACGCATTCAGGGCATGGAAGGTGATTTGCAGAAGGCCAAACAACAACTAGTCCAGACGCAAATGAAGGCCATGACAGATAGCCTCACCCAGCTCCCTAACCGCGGGGCTTATGATTTGTACCTAACAAAGGAACAGGAGCGGTTTAGGCGATATGGTTCGCCCTTAAGCTTATTGGTTTGCGATGTGGATAAGTTTAAAAAAATTAACGACCAATACGGACACCAAGCTGGGGATAAGGTGTTGCAGCTTATCGCCAAGCAAATTAAAAAAGGCACCCGCGATACCGACTTTCTTACCCGTTATGGGGGTGAAGAATTTGTAGTGATACTCCCTGAGACAGACAGTGAAGCGGCGTTACAGGTGGCCGAAAAAATTAGAGAGCAAGTAGCCGGCAGTCCCTTTCACTTTAAAGGGATACGAGTTCAAATTACTCTCTCGTGTGGCGTGGCCAGCTTTAAAAAGGGTTATCGTAGCGAACAGGTTTTTGATGCCGCCGATGCCGCTCTCTACCAAGCCAAGGAGGGCGGGCGTAATCAGTGCAAGATAGGAGAGTTGCAGGGGGCACCTGGGGAGGAGGAGGAAAGCTAAGTTACAACTATTGTGGAACCGTTGTTTAAAATAGAGTGCTATATTTCTATTTACCTGCGAACTCAGGTTATCTCTAAACATTGATCTTTATCAGTATTATTCGCAGTTAGAAATTAGTATTAGTTGTTAATCGTTATCATTTGTATAAAATGCCCTCCATTCAAATTTAGAGTGGAGTTCCCATGTACCTTCGCAGTTTACTTTCCTTAAGTGTCGTATTAGCTAGCCAATCAGCTTTTTCTGAAGCGGTAGATCCTGTTGAATTGGGCAAAGTTTCTATTCTTGGTAATAACCAAAACCCGGAGCAAATTGCAGGCTCTGCTCACCTGATTGATTCAATTGAATTAGAGAAATTTGAATACACAGATATACAGCGCATCTTGGCTGCTGTTCCTGGTGTTTCTTTCCGTAATGAAGATGGTTATGGCCTTCGCCCTAATATCAGTATTCGAGGCACACGTGATGACCGTTCAGGAAAAATCACCTTAATGGAAGATGGTGTATTGATCGCACCAGCGCCTTACTCTGCTTCTTCTGCTTATTATTTTCCAACCATGGGCCGTATTAATGGTGTAGAGGTAATGAAAGGGGCATCTGCTATTGCTAATGGCCCGTATACAATTGGTGGTGCGATTAACCTGTTAAGTACTCCAATCCCTTATGAGCAAAGTGGCAAACTTAATTTAGAATATGGCTCAGACAATACGTCACGCGCATATGGCTGGGTTGGCGACAGCAAACAAAATTACGGCTGGTTAATTGAAGGGCAGAAGCATCAGAGTGACGGCTTTGACACCATTGAAAACGCTGCCAACGACACCGGCTTTGATAAAGAAGACATCATGGCCAAATTTCGTGTGAATACCGACCGCAGTGCCAGCGTGTATCAGCAAATTGATTTAAAGCTTCAATATTCTACAGAGCTATCCGACCAATCTTATGTGGGCCTAACGGAAGCCGATTTTAGTAATGATGCTCATGAGCGTTACGGATTAACTTCGCAAGACGAAATGGATAACGAACACAAAGAAATTACCTTAAGCCACTTAGTTGATTTTGGACAAATTCAAATTAACACCACAGCTTATTACATCGAATTTAAACGTGACTGGTTTAAAGTGGATAAGATTGATGGGGAAAGCATCAGTAGCATTGTTGATTGTGCAAACGGCGGAAGCTGCGGCACGAATATTCCAAGCCAAGCAGATGCTATAGCAGTGTTGCATGGTACTCAGGCGGCAGATATCTCTATTAAGCACAACAATCGTGCTTATGAATCGAAGGGTATTCAATCTACATTAAGCCAGAATATACAGTTGGGTAATTCCGAACACAGTATTGAGGTGGGTGTGCGTTACCACGAGGATTCAGAAGACAGAGATCAACCTACGGAAGCCTGGAGCCAAGATGCTAACGGAAACTTAACTTACGTTAGCACCGGTGTTGCTAGTACACGTTATACCAGCGCTGAAGCTTGGTCCGCTCACGTAACAGATGACATTGCAGTAGGAGATTTTGTCGTGTCGCCAGGTGTTCGTGTTGAAGATTATAAAATTGAACGTGAAGGAAGCGCTAATAAAGTAGCCAACGAACAAGTTACCCTATTTGGCTTGGGCGCAACTTATCAACTGAATGGCGATATTGCTGCATTTGTTGGCATTCATGAAGGTCACTCTCCAGCACCAAATGATAGTAGCAGCGATCCTGAAGAAGCTTTAAATGCTGAAATAGGGGCTCGCTTTAATAGCGTAGCGTTGCAAGCTGAAGCCACAATATTTGTTAGTGATTACTCAAACTTATTAGGCACCTGCAGCGAATCGGGTGGTGCAGGTGATTGTGTTGTTGGTGATACACAAAATGGCGGCGCAGCCACAGTTCAAGGCTTAGAACTTTTGGCAAATACAAGTCGAGAGTTAGCGGGTGGCTTTAACCTTCCACTAGGAATCACCTACACCTACACAGATGCCCAGTTTGATAATTCATTCGAAGATAGCAGTGACGTATGGGGCAATGTAACTAAGGGTGATAAATTACCTAACCTTTCCGACCACCAGTTACAATTACGTGCTGGCTTAGATAAAGCACAATGGGGACTGGATTTAAAACTCAGTTACTTCAGTGATACCTGTTCAACAGCGGCGTGTGCAACAAGTGAAGAAATAGATGCCTACACGGTTGTAGATGTAGCCAGCCGTTACCAACTAACCAGTGCTACAAAACTGTATGCCAATGTAGATAACTTATTGGATGCCGAAGATGTGGTAGCAAGAGCCCCGAAGAATGGCGCTCGTGCTCAGAAGCCGTTTACTTTTATTGTAGGTGTTAGCCACAACTTTTAAACCAATCGGATTTTAATCTGATGTTTTAAAATAGTAGCTTTAAGAAGAGCCAGTCACTGCTATCAGTGGCTGGTTTTTTTGATTCTATAGCCAAGTAATGTTTTTAGTTTGAGTGTTATCGAAGGAATTAGAGTTGCTTACTCTCTAGGGCTGAAGCCAGGTTTTTAAAAGCGTTTGGAATAGATTAGGATTTGGTGGAGATAACAATTTTTGAATTGGTCCGCCCTAGAGGATTAACTAATGTCCATCCATGGCCATTACCCTTCGGGCGCTACGTGGTTGAATTTGATCCAGTCAAATTCTCGAACCTGCAGAGGTTCTCACCCGCTAGGGCTGAATATAGATTTTAAATAAGAGTTTGGAGTAGATTAGGTTTTGGTGGTGAAATCAATTTTTGAATTGGTCCGCCCTAGAGGATTCGAACCTCTGACCTGTGCCTTCGGAAGGCACCACTCTATCCAGCTGAGCTAAGGGCGGTTTTTTGAATCGCGATTCTTAGGCTATGGTTAAACCGAGAGTCTCGAGGACGCTATAATACGAATTCGCTTGATCGACGTCTATGCAAGTCATTGATTTTTTGTAAAAAGATCGACTTTCGTTTCAGCCCTTGGATGTTTGTGGGTATAATCGCCACGATTTTAAATTTAGGCCACTCAAAATAGGCCCCAGAGAGAGGATGCCATGACTAAATTAATGACTTCACTGTTGGTATTGGCGTTAAGCGCTGTTGTTTCATTTGCTAATGCAAACACTAAGGAAGACCAAATTGTTGCGCGTATTGCCCCTGTGGGTTCTGTGTGTATTGAAGGTACTGAGTGTGCCGCTGCTGGTAAAGCGGCTGCTGTGGCCAGTGGCCCACGTTCTGGATCAGACGTTTACGGTACTTACTGTACTGCTTGTCATGGCACTGGCGCCATGGGTTCTCCAAAATCTGGCGACAAAGCTGTTTGGGAAGGCCGTCTAGCAAAAGGGTTTAATAAGACGCTTGCCAACGCTATTAACGGTTTGAACATGATGCCACCAAAAGGCACTTGTGGTGACTGTTCTGATGAAGAGCTGTCTAACGCAATTAAGCACATGGCCAAGTAAAACGGTTAGTAAGTGTGAATAAAAAAAACCGGCTTAGGCCGGTTTTTTGCGTTCAGGATGAATGACTTTCTATATAAAGAGCACGGTGCCAAAACCCTCTACTTCCCCATCAAGTTCCTAAGTCCAGCCAAGGCTGACTCGCCACTGGCTTGTTTCTCTTCTTCGCTGGCGGCTGCAAAACCCACCCTCTGAATGTCATCTTGTGGAATCTCTTCTAAGAAACGACTGGGTGTGGGTTCAAACTGCTCACCATATTGTTTGCGTTTGGCGGTGAGGGTGAGTGTTAGGTTTTGCTTAGCGCGAGTAATGCCCACATACATAAGGCGACGCTCTTCAGCCACATCATCATTTTCTATGCTGTTGCGGTGAGGCAAAATTTCTTCTTCTAAACCCATGATCCATACATACGGAAACTCCAAGCCTTTTGATGCGTGCAGTGTCATCAGCTGTACTTGGTCTAGTTCGTCATCTTGTTCTTGCTGCTCAAGCATGTCGCGCAGTATTAATTTGCTTACTGCTTCGTCAATGTCCATTTCTTCGCCGTTTTCTTCGGCTTTGCTTAACATGCGCTCAATATTATCCAGTAAGAACCACACGTTTTTCATACGCGATTCAGCTTGATTAGGCGTGTTACTGGTTTGATGTAACCAGGCTTCGTAATCTAAATCGTGCACCATTTCTTTTAAAACTTGAACAGGGTCTTCGGTGTAACAGCGCTTAGTCGTGCTGTTAAGCCATTTCCCAAAGCGGCTTAACTTATCCATGGCGATAGGCGTGAGCATTTGCTCCAAGCCAATTTCAGTGGTGGAGGTCATTAAACTTATGTGGCGCATGCCGGCGTATTCGGTGATCTTTTCTAGAGTAGAAGGTCCGATCTGACGGCGCGGTACATTTATCACTCGTAAAAAGGCCGAGTCATCTGTGGGATTCACAATGAGTTTTAAGTAACTCATGATGTCTTTCACTTCGCTCTTGGCAAAAAATGATTGGCTGCCGCTTAACTTATAAGGCACCTGATATTGCTGCAACTTCATTTCCATGAGACGCGCCTGGTGATTACTGCGAAATAAAATCGCATAGTCACTATAACCACCTTGGTGGCGTAAGCGGTGTTCGATAATTTCGGTGGCGGTGCGCTCACACTCGTGGTCTTCGCTTTTACAGCGCACCACACGAATAGGGTCACCGTAGCCTTTATCACTCCACAGGGTTTTCTCAAACACGTGCTCGTTATTGGCGATTACCTTGTTGGCCGCGTTTAAGATTAGCCCAGTGGAGCGATAATTTTGCTCCAGCTTAATCACTTTAATAGACGGGAAATCAGACTGCAGCAGGTTTAGGTTTTCAGGTTTGGCACCACGCCACGCGTAGATAGATTGGTCATCGTCGCCTACCACCGTAAATTTGGCATGTTGGCCTACCAGTACTTTTACCAATTCATATTGGCTGGTGTTGGTGTCTTGATACTCATCTACCAAAAGATAGCGAGTATTACGCTGCCAGCGTTCACGCACTTCTTGGTTTTGCCTAAATAGGTTGGCAGGAATACAAATAAGGTCGTCAAAATCCACTGCGTTATAAGCTTTAAGGGAGCGTTGATACGCGGTATAGGTGGCAGCGACCAATATCTCCTGCGGGGTTTGCGCTAATTTAACCGCTTCAGGTGGTTCTATTAGGTCGTTTTTAAGCTGCCCAATTTGCTGTTTCACCACATCGGTTAAATCGCTGTCTTCGGCGCCGTGTTCTCTGTGCATGATGTCTTTTAAAAGACTGTCGGTATCGCTGTCATCAAAAATTGAAAAGCCAGCACGTAAGCCTAGGTGCTTACATTCTTTACGAATGACGTTTAAGCCTAGGTTATGGAAAGTGGATACGGTTAAACCTCTGGCAGCTTTACCTTGCACTAACTTACTCACTCGCTCTTTCATCTCTTTAGCGGCTTTATTGGTAAAGGTAAGCGCGGTGATGTAGCGGGCATTTATGCCACATTTCTGAATGAGGTAAGCAATTTTAGTGGTGATTACACTGGTTTTGCCCGAGCCTGCGCCGGCCAGTACCAATAGTGGGCCATCAATATGAAGTACTGCTTGTTTTTGGCGAGGGTTTAGATGGTTCACAAATGATTCATATGTAGAGTTTGGGCCGCAAGGTTACCAAAAAAGCAGGCACTTGATTAGATCTATTCTTTATAAAGCCTAAGGTTCCTAGTTAGTCCGCAAGGTTGGCAGATCTAGTGGAGGGCTGGCCATGCACATGCAGATACATCAATACTCTTTCAAAAGGAAAAACTGCCGTTCGCTGGCTAAAATACGTACCGTGGGAGGAATGTCATTGAACCTAGGCATATCTTGTAATTCAGGGGTGGCCTTACTATTAAGCGTATGTACCCAGCACATATTAATTAACTCGGCCAAGCCCAAGCCATGAGGGCTTCTATATTGCCACTGTCCTTTTTTCTTTATAGGCATCCATAAAGGCTCTTCAAACTGCCAATTTTGTAACAAGTGGGCCGAGATTAAATGAGCATAATGGTTGGCTACCCAGTTAAAAAGCGGTTGGTCATCCATTCTTTGAAAGTGGGGGAATTCCTGTGCAATCAGAGAACTGCCTAAGTCGCTCAATATGGCGCATAAATAAGCCAGATCACCATCCATGTTTAGCAGGTTAGCCATCTTTTTAGTAAAGGCCGCGAGTCTCTGCGTGCTTTCCCACCTAACCATAAGGTGTTCGTTGAGGGATTTATCGCGTGTTTGAAACAGGCTTTTAAGCTGATGAGCCACCACTAGGCTTTGCACGGTTCCTAGACCTAGCGTGGCAATGGCATCTTTTAATGAAGCGATGGCCACCTGGCGTTTAAATAAGGCGCTATTGGCTATCTTTAAAATAGAGGCTGCCAGCGTAGGATCTTGCTTAACAATGTTGTCCACTTGGGCAAAGTTAAAAGTCTTAATGCTGCCTTGCATCTCGCCCACCAAAGGGGGCAAGTTAGGAATACGTTGCTGGTCGCTCAGTATGGTTTTAACGGTTTGCAAATAGAGTTTTGGATCTCGATGTAGCTGGTTCATATCGTGCCCTGCTGCCTATATTTTGAGTATAGGTTAGCTTCCACTAGGGCGCTTATTTGCGACTATGATTGTAGCTTGTCAGCTATTGGAGCTTTTTAAAGAATTGTAATCGGGCCTGTTCTTGCGGGTCGCTCCAAGGGGTGGTGTCGTATGCGTTAAGCTCAAAGCCGGCAACAGGTATTTCACCTACTTTGCTATTGCCATAACTAGTACGAATACCTGGGCGTTCGGGGAGCTTGGTTAGGGTCCAGGTATCGAGCAAATAGGGACCAGCATCATTGGCGCTGCGCAGCACTTCGCTGTGTACCTGCAATATCCAATTGTTTTTGCCTTTTTTTAAATTCTGCTTGGCGCTTAGATGGGCAAGGGGAGTTTTGCTCTGGTTAAAAAAGTTAACTGACAAACGATAGCGACCGGGCTGCTTTATGTCTAACTCCACCGGAATAGATAGATTGGCACCGTCTACACTGGCCTCGTTTACTGCTGTAATGCTGCCGTTATCGGGTGAATATTTTATGGGAGACAAAATGCTCAACTTACCGTGTTTGCCAAAATGGAAGGTAGCTTTAATGTGCAGATCAACGGGCCAGTCTGGGTCACTTGTTTCTATGGTAGCCACAAACTCCTCCTCTTTTGCCGATACCTTAAATGCCTTCAAGGGCTTGTTGTTTTCAACCAGTTCTATTTTAACCTGGCTAGGTTTGATGGGCCCAGATGAAGTAAGTGTGGCTAATATGGACTCGCCATGGAAAAACACATAACTATCCGGCGCCAGCGAGGCACTGGAATCAGTTCCTTCGCCTAGATTCAGTACAACCGGTAATACTTGCAAGGGTTGCAGCAAATCGGTTTGACCGGCGTTAATGGGAATAGAGTATTGGGGAAAGCGAATGCTTTGCTCATAACGACTGGCCACCACCGACATCTGTTGTGCCAGCTCATTTTCAAACTGCTGCTCTTTTTGTTTGGCTTGGTCGATGTTTATGGTCTTGGTTTGAGGCTGGGTTTCAGTTAACTCAGAGCCTTTAATTTCAAATTCCAAATTGGACTTGATAGAGCTGGCGGGTTTAAAAAAAACCGCCAGAGCTAAAACAATGACAATACCAAGAAGCCATATACGCATGTGAGACCCTTTAGCAGTGAGTGAAGTTAGGCAAATACAAAGAAAAAAGGCCGATAGACATTTATCTATCGGCCCTCAATTAACTATAGGTAAAATTAGTCATTTAGGGTCTCGTACACTTTTTCGCTCATGGTTGAGCCCGTGCTGTTTTTAACGTACAGGTAGTCTGCAAACCAACCATCGTAGGTCTTGGTAGAAAAATCTACCTCAATGCCGCCTGCACTAAAGTTGTTATCAACATAGGTGAGTTGCACACCTGTTTGGGTGCCAATGGTGCCATTATGGTGAGTATCGTCACCCATTAACACGGCAAAGTGATTGTAAAATAAGTTACCAGGGCCGTTTACATCACCCTTGTCTATCTCACCGTCAAACTCTACATCTTTTGAACAGCTGTCGTAGGCCTTGGCTTGAACAGCGCCACAGCTTGAGTGAGTTGGTACAACGCCGTCATCGGTACCGGTAATGAAGCCACCGGTTAATCCATAATAGTCGTTACCGGCGCCGGTAAAGCGTAGGCGTGGAATGGTGCTGGAGGATATGGCCAGGTTACGCGCGTTAGCAGGTTGAAGGTCGTAAAGAACGCCTAGGTCATCATTGCTATCTAGGGTGCCGCCCATAAACCATTCAACAGCGGTCACCGCTAGGGAAGAGGCTGAATTGTTACTGGTCACGACAGACACTACCGTGTCGGCTATTTCGGTGCCGCCACCGGCACCGGCAAAATCTAAAGAGGTAAGAATATTTAAAGGCTCGTAGCCTGCAGCTTCTAGCCAATCGGCTTGGTTTTCAACAAAGTATCGAGCGACAAGATCGCCGGTTGAATGGGTCACTAAGACACAGCCACTGGTGCATAGGCCAGATAAAGATAAAGTTACGGCATCGTCGTATAAACGTTGGGCGGTTCCGCCTTCGATGCGTTCAGACGAGTCCCAATCTAGACGTGCATCGGCGTGAGAATTCCAATATTCAGACCAGTAAGCCTCGCCGTTTTGGATAATCTCAGCCGAAGAGGCAGGTTGATTTAGAATATTATCGGCTTGAAAACCGTGTACTAATATGACGTTGTGCCCCGCCAATTGTGCCTGACTGGTAGCCGCTAAGCCGGTGAGAAGTAGCGAAGAAACTAGCGATTTAAATTTCATTTGGATGCCCCATTATTATTATTTTTAACTGCTTTGCTGGGTGCATCCTTTTAGCCAACCGATCAGTGGCGAGAAAGTTATCATAAGATTTTATGGCAAGGCTGGCCCATTTCGGTATGTGCAGGTTATTTAGAACATTTTTGCTACCAAAGTATGATAGTGATGTCAGCTAGTAGTATAGTTTTTGCACGTTATCGGTACGTTAGTACTTCCTGTGGGCGGTTTAAGTATTGCTAATTAAGGAATTACCATCGTCATGTCCGTTATGCACTTTGTTTTATAAGGATTCTGGCGCCATTCCCTTTAATTAAGATTGCAGAGTATTTATGGGGAGTGTAAACGGCGCTCCATTTGCCGATAGCCCAAGGCTTCTAATAAATGGCTTTTATCTATTTCTACACTGTTAGCTAGGTCGGCTATGGTACGAGCCACTTTAATCACTCGGTGATAGGCACGGGCACTTAGGCCTAATTTCTCCAAGGCTTCCTCCAAAATGTGGCTTAACGCTTCAGGCAGCAAGCAGAATTCTTTGAGTTGCTTCTGATCTAAATGAGCATTGTGGCAGCCTTGTCTCTGAAACTGTTGCTGGCGTGCCTGCTCAACTCGGCTCTTAACCGTTTGGCTGCTCTCGGCCTGACTATCATGTGAAGACAATAGGCCCCTTGGCAGGGCAGGTACTTCAATTTGAATATCAATCCGGTCGAGCAAAGGCCCAGATACCGAACTTTGGTATTTAAAGGCTTTGCTTTCAGAGCATTCGCTGCAGCGTTTATTCGGTTGCTTAAGATATCCACAGGGGCAGGGGTTCATGGCCGCCACCAGTTGGAAGCGGGCAGGATACTGAATTTGTTGTGCAGCGCGACTGATGTTGATGCATCCCGTTTCTAATGGCTCACGCATCACATCTAAAACCTTACGGCTGAACTCTGGTATTTCATCTAAAAATAACACGCCATGATGAGCCAGAGATATTTCCCCCGGCTTAGGATGGCTGCCACCGCCCACCAGAGCTACGCCAGAACTAGTGTGATGAGGCTGGCGAAAAGGGCGGGTAGTAAAGTAAGGTCTAGGAGGCTGATTCGATACGCTATAAAGAGCAGCTACCTCAAGCGCTTCGTGTTTATCAAGAGAAGGCAATATACCCGGAAGGCAATGAGCCAGGAGACTTTTGCCTGTGCCTGGTGGACCGCTCATGAGTAAATTATGCGCACCAGCTGCGGCAATTTCCAAGGCTCGTTTAGCGTGGTGCTGACCTTTCACCTGAGCCAAGTCTGGGCCATGAAATTGCTCAAGTATGTCGGCGTGGCTTGGAGCTTGTGGCAGAGTTTTTTCTTGGCACAGGTGAGCGCATATTTCGAGCAAGTGATCTGAAATTAAATGCCCTCCCTGAGCAAGACTTGCTTCAGCCTGATTACTGCTGGGGAGAATGAGTTTACGCTTACATGCTGTTGCCGCCAGAGCTGCCGGAATAACCCCGTCCACTTTGCGCAGAGCACCCGTTAGGGCAAGCTCTCCTAGGAATTCATATTGGTTAAAGTCCTGCTGCGGGATTTGCCCGCTGGCGGCTAAAATGCCCAAGGCAATGGCTAAATCAAAACGGCCTCCTTCTTTTGGAAGGTCAGCCGGGGCTAAATTAACCGTAATGCGGCTTGCTGGAAAATCAAAATTGGAATTTAGGATGGCACTGCGCACCCTGTCTTTGCTTTCTTTTACGGCGGTTTCAGGCAAACCCACAATTGAAAAAGCGGGCAAGCCATTAGATAGGTGAGTTTCTACGTGTACCAGAGGGGCATCAATGCCCACCTTGGCGCGGGCAAAAATAACGGCTAACGACATAAGCATCCTTGCTGTCGATTATGTGTTATTTAAAGTGTAGTTGGGCAGGTTCAGGCTGGTATCAGGTGTTGGTATGAGAGAGATAACCTGCTTTAAAAGTAACGCTTATATAATTAAGCCAGCTTCTCTTCAATTTCTTTTAACTGTTTTTCAAGGGCTTCAAGCTTTTCACGGGTACGTAATAATACCGCTTGCTGAGCTTCAAATTCGTCACGGCTAACCAGGTCCAGTTTATTAAGTTGGCGAGCTAGTAATTGTTGGATGTTATTTTTTACATCCTGGCTGGCTTGTTCAGGGATTAAGTTTCCAATTTGGCCGGCCAGTTTTTCCAATATAAGTTTACTAATCATATGTGCCCCATAATCCTTGTTTAAATAATCACCAGATCTAATCTGAGTGTGTATATTAAGTGGTTGAAATAGTGTCGGTAAGTCTACCACAAAGGGCCATACGAACTGAGTCGCCATGATTTGATTATAAAAACATCTAATTAGTGGTACGTGATGAAATTAATTTGCCATAGGGCAATAACTTATGGGTCTATAAGTGATAATCTGTGGGCAATTACTCAGATCTAATGACGTATTACGTCGAATATTTAGAGCTAATTTAAATCTAAGAGGATGAGACATGAAACTGGTTACAGCCATAATTAAGCCGTTTAAGCTGGATGACGTGCGCGAAGCATTGTCTGAAATTGGTGTGCAAGGTATTACGGTAACAGAAGTAAAAGGCTTTGGTCGTCAGAAAGGTCATACTGAGCTGTATCGTGGTGCCGAATACGTGGTGGATTTTCTACCTAAAGCCAAGCTAGAAATTGCCATCGATGATTCTTTAACGGATAAAGTTATCGAAGCGATTACCGAAGCTGCAAATACAGGCAAAATTGGCGATGGTAAAATCTTCGTCACTAACCTAGAGCAAATTATCCGTATTCGTACTGGTGAAACTGGTTCAGAAGCGGTTTAAATTTTTATTCATTGGCTGTGAAATGACTTTCTATAAAGTCATTTATTTCAAACTCACAGCCAATAATCCCTCCTTAGTAAAATCTCCATCTACACTCTGTTGGCTCATTAACGCCAAACTTGTTTGAACCAAAATATTTAATATAAATATTAAACTTTTCCAAAGACTTTCCTAATTAGCGCACGTCGTAACGCGTTTTGCGCTCTTGATGTGCATTTTATTAAATAAATTTTATTTTTAACGACTTTTTATACTTTTTTATCATGTTAATTGCGCACTTAAGAGATGCGCTATTTTTCTATCTGTTTTTTATTGGTGCGAAAAATAATGGACAAGCAATTAAAAACGGCCATATATGGCGCTTTCATAATTTGGCATAGCGGTTGCAAAGTCCAAGCAGCACTAAATGAATGCTATTCAAATGGAATAAAAATAATGATTAAAAAAATATCCAAAGTCGTTGGTGTTGCCGCACTAACATTGAGTGCCGCCATGGCACAGGCCAGTGACACGATTAAGGTCGGTGTATTGCATTCTTTATCTGGCACCATGGCCATTTCTGAAACCACATTAAAAGATACTGTTTTAATGATGATTGAAGAGCAAAATAAAAAAGGTGGTTTATTAGGGAAAAAATTAGAACCAGTAGTCGTTGACCCTGCGTCAAACTGGCCTTTATTTGCAGAAAAAACCAGAGAACTTTTAGCCAAAGAAAAAGTAGATGTAATTTTTGGTTGCTGGACATCAGTTTCTCGTAAATCAGTACTACCTGTAGTTGAAGAGTTAAACGGCTTACTTTTTTATCCTGTGCAATATGAAGGTGAAGAATCGTCAAAAAATGTTTTCTACACAGGTGCCGCGCCAAATCAGCAGGCCATTCCCGCAGTTGATTACTTAATGAATCAAGGTGTTAAGCGTTGGGTATTAGCGGGCACCGATTATGTTTATCCTCGTACCACCAATAAAATTCTTGAAAGTTATTTAAAAAGCAAAGGCGTAAGTGACCAAGATATCTTAGTTAATTACACACCATTTGGTCACTCTGATTGGCAGACTATTGTTTCTGACATTAAGAAATTTGGCTCAACCGGTAAAAAAGCGGCCGTAGTTTCTACAGTTAATGGCGATGCCAATGTTCCATTTTATAAAGAGCTAGCAAACCAAGGCATTAGTTCTGATGACATTCCAGTGGTGGCGTTTTCTGTAGGTGAAGAAGAGCTTTCTGGTTTTGATACTAAGCCGCTTGTAGGCCACCTTGCAGCATGGAATTATTTTATGAGTGCTGAATCTGATTTGAATGATGAATTCATTGATTCTTGGCATGCCTTTACAAAGAATGAAGATCGCACCACTAACGATCCTATGGAAGCGACTTATATTGGTTTTGAAATGTGGGCAAAAGCGGTAACTAAGGCTGGTTCGGTTGACGTTGATAAAGTACGTCCTGCCATGTACGGCCTTAAAGTTCCTAATCTAACCGGCGGTACTGCGGTAATGAATACTAACCATCACTTATCTAAGCCAGTGTTAATTGGTGAGATTCAAGAAGACGGTCAATTTGATATCGTGTGGAGAACCGATGGCGTTGTTAAAGGTGATGCTTGGACAGACTTCTTGCCTGAAAGCAAAAACCTAATGTCTGATTGGACTGCACCCATTAGCTGCGGTAACTACAACACGGTTTCTAAAACTTGTGCCGGTGCCGTAGTGGCAGACCAGCAAGCCCTGTAATTTTTTTATTAGCCGTTATTCTCTCAAATAGCGGCTATTTCTTATTTAACTTTTCTAACGCGTTTTTATTCATTGGTAGTCCAAGATTTCCTATCATGGCAAAGCTATGTTCGTAGCTTTCTATCAAGGTATATAAATAAAGCACTGACTTGATAGTGCCAAGAACAAGGTGGTTCCATGAAACGTATTTTAACATCGCTTATATGCATTTTTGCATTCAGTAGCGGTGTATTGGCAAATGCCAAATCAGATATTTTAATTAAGCAGGCAGACTTCACTGATGCCATAGAGGCGGTGGCCTTAGTCAGTATTAATCAAAATGAATTAACTCAGTCGAATGAAAACAGCTTAAATTCCGCAATAAATAATGCCAGCCAGTCTTTTGATGAATTAGCGGTGAGTTTAATTAGTGCTAATTATGAAACTAAAAAAAATATTATCCACAGTATTGCAGTACTAGATGATTCACGAGTACTGCCATTTATTGAGTCTTTTTTAAAAGGCCAATTATTTTATATTAAAAAAACAGACAAATTAATTTATCGACAGTTACTTGAAAATAAAAAGTACCTTGCCATATCGATATTCGATAATAGTGAGTTAGGTGAATTTAAAAAAAGAAAACTAAAGAAAGTCGGTATCAACAATAATCTACGCGGAGAAATAAAAAGAATTATTGCCACCTTGCAAATTTCCTCTATTGACACTGCTATTCGTAAACTTGCCGCGCTTGAAATTTTAACAGATGCCAATGAAAGTACTTTAGCGTTAATCGAATCAGCAATTAACGAGGAATCGGATGAGGAAATTCGCGAAATATTAGTGACGGCTCAAGCCATTATTCACTTGAAGTCGGACGACTCTTTAACGCGTATTAATGCCATTAAAGCGTTAGATAGTTCGTTATATGTAGAATCTCGTAATGCCTTGTCTTTATTTATTAATGAAAAAAAAGTTAATGAAAACCAAAACACCACTAGTAATATTACAGAGAAAGAAATTACACAGGCAAAAGAAACCATCGTGGGCATTGATAAACTAGCGACGTTAAATAATGTGGCACAAAACATATATTTTGGAGTTTCACTGGGCTCGGTTTTATTGCTGGCCGCTATTGGCCTTGCCATTACCTTTGGTGTGATGGGCGTGATTAATATGGCGCACGGCGAAATGATCATGCTGGGTGCTTATACAACTTTTGTTATTCAACAGCTCATGCCAAATCATGCAGGAATATCATTAATTGTGGCTATTCCCGCGGCATTTTTAGTGTCAGGTTTAATGGGAGTGATTATTGAGCGTACGGTTATTCGTCACTTGTATGGCCGCCCCCTAGAAACTTTACTGGCTACTTTTGGCATAAGCCTAGTGTTACAGCAGGCAGTGCGTTCTATTTTTGGTCCACTTAATCAAGATGTAATAACCCCTTCCTGGATGGCTGGTACTTTCACTGTTAATGCTGGGTTAGAGCTTACTTTCAATCGTTTATACATCATTATTTTTAGTCTGATGGTGCTGGCTGCCTTGGCCTTGGTATTAAAGAAAACATTATTTGGTTTGCAAATGCGCGCGGTCACTATGAATAGACCTATGGCCAGTTCGATGGGCATTCGAACCGGTTGGGTAGATGCTCTGACATTTGGGTTGGGTTCGGGCATTGCGGGTATTGCCGGTGTGGCGTTAAGCCAGCTAACCAATGTGGGGCCTAACCTTGGTCAGGCTTACATTATTGATAGCTTCATGGTGGTGGTATTTGGTGGTGTAGGAAACTTGTGGGGTACGTTAGTGGGTGCCATGTCATTGGGTATTGCCAACAAGGTATTTGAACCCATGGCGGGCGCGGTGTTGGCAAAAATAATTGTATTGGTGGCCATCATCTTATTTATTCAGAAGCGCCCTAGAGGCTTATTTGCCTTGAAAGGCCGTGCGGTGGAGGATTAATCATGAGTACTTTACATAATATTTCTGAAAACCCTAAAGCTTTAAAATTAGGCCCCATTGCTACTTTGTTAGTGGGTGATAAAGGTGGCCAGCGTCTCATCATGGCCTTGTTGGCTTTAGCGATTATCTTTCCATTTTGTAATCTGGTATTTCCTGAAGGCTCGGCCTTACATGTATCTACTTATACCCTAACGCTCACCGGAAAATATTTGTGTTATGCGTTGCTGGCATTGTCGGTAGATTTAATTTGGGGTTACTGCGGCATTTTAAGTTTGGGCCACGGTGCTTTTTTTGCATTGGGTGGTTATGCCATGGGTATGTACCTGATGCGCCAAATTGGTGATCGTGGTGTGTATGGCAATGCAGAGCTTCCCGATTTTATGGTGTTTCTAGATTGGAAAGAAATACCCTGGTATTGGTTTGGCTTTGATCAGTTTTGGTTTGCCTCAATAATGGTCTTAGTGGCGCCGGGTATTTTGGCTTTTGTATTTGGCTGGTTGGCATTTCGCTCTCGCGTCACAGGGGTTTACCTTTCGATTATTACCCAAGCGTTAACCTATGCCCTAATGCTGGCCTTTTTTCGTAACGATATGGGCTTTGGTGGTAACAATGGATTAACCGACTTTAAAGACATTTTGGGTTTTGATTTGCAAAGCAGTAATACCCGCAGTGCCTTATTTATTGCGTCTGCATTAGCGCTGGTATTGGGTTATTTAATTAGCCGCTTTATTACCACATCAAAATTAGGCCGGGTATTAATCAGTATTCGTGATGCTGAAATGCGTACGCGCTTTCTAGGTTACAAGGTTGAATACTACAAACTATTTGTATTTGTGGTTTCCGCCATGATGGCTGGCGTGGCCGGTGCTTTGTATGTGCCGCAAGTGGGAATTATTAACCCAGGTGAGTTCACTCCTATTTATTCTATCGAAATAATTATCTGGGTGGCCATTGGTGGTCGCGGAACATTGTTTGGCGCGGTGATTGGTGCGGTTGCTGTGAACTATGCCAAAACTTACTTTACTGGCGCCTTTGCTGAATTATGGTTGTTCATGTTGGGCGGGTTATTTGTTATGGCGACCTTATATCTACCAAAGGGAATTGTGGGCTTTGTTAGAGACATTAAGCAGGGCGATGGAGCAACAAATAAACTCTATCTAATATTAAAAAACAAAATCCCCTCTAAATTATCCTCTAAAGGGAGTGTTTAATTATGGCGCTTGCAATTCCCAAGCATTTGGAAAATGCCCCTATTTTATATCTTGATGGGGTCAGTGTTAGCTTTGATGGCTTTAAAGCATTAAATAATTTGTCGCTTTGTATTGAGCCAGGAGAAATGCGCGCGATCATTGGCCCTAATGGTGCGGGTAAAACCACCATGATGGATGTGATTACCGGAAAAACTCGCCCCGACTCCGGCACGGTTTCATTTAATCATAAAGAGTTAAAGCAATTAGATTTAACCCAATACGATGAAGCAGAAGTAGCCAACTTAGGTGTGGGCCGTAAATTTCAAAAACCCAGCGTAATTGAAAGTTTAACCGTCTTTGAAAACTTAGAGCTGGCTCAAAAGGGCGGGCGTGGTATTTGGCAGGCGTTAATGCATACCTTAACAAGTGAGAAAAAACAACAAATTAAAAACACTTTAGAGCTCATTGCACTGCAAGATAAAGCTCAAGACCTGGCCGCTAATTTATCCCATGGCCAAAAGCAGTGGCTGGAAATTGGCATGCTCATTAGCCAAGAGCCAGAGCTTTTATTAATAGATGAACCCGCTGCCGGCATGACCGATGAAGAAACCATGAAAACGGCAGAGCTTTTTAAGAAGCTTGCGAAAACGCATTCATTGGTGGTGGTAGAGCATGACATGGACTTTATCGCAGCACTTGATTGCAAAGTAACGGTGCTTAATGAAGGCAGTGTATTAGCAGAAGGCTCGCTTGAAAGCGTACAAAAAAACCAACAAGTCATTGATGTATACCTAGGCCGATAAGGGGGATAAAAATGTTAGAAGTAAATAATATTGATGTGTTTTATGGTGCCAGCCAAGCCCTTTACGATGTATCCATGAAGGCTGAAATTGGCAAGGTGACCTGTGTATTAGGTCGCAACGGTGTGGGTAAAACTACGCTAATGAAAAGTTTATCGGGTCATCAGAATGTTAAGAATGGGCAGATAAATTGGCAAGGGGAGAATATTAGTCAGCAGGCCCCTTTTACCCGGGCTAAAAACGGTATTGCCTATGTACCACAAGGCCGAGACATATTTGGCCAGTTAACGGTTGAAGAAAATTTAAAAACGGCCTTTTCAAGTTTACCCAAAAAGCAGCGCTTCATAGATGAAGAAGTGTATGAGCTATTTCCGGTATTAAAAAAGATGCTGAATCGTCGTGGTGGCGATTTAAGTGGTGGCCAACAGCAACAATTGGCCATTGCCCGCGCATTATTGCTGCGCCCTAAAATGTTAATACTGGATGAACCCACCGAAGGTATTCAGCCCTCTATTATAAAGGACATTCAGCGAGTCATTGAGCTTCTGCGCGAGCGGGGCAACATGGCCATTGTATTAGTTGAGCAATACTTGGATTTTGCTATGGCCCTTGCCGATGATTACATTATTTTAGAGCGAGGCCGTGTGGTGAGCTCTGGAGATAAATATCATTTAGCCGGATCGGAAGATGTAAAACGCTTGCTGGCGATTTAATACCCTTCAATCTCCTTCCTTCTTAGTGGTTTTTAGATAAGCACAAAAATAATGACGTTTATTTTTGTGCTTTTTTGCTCGCCCGCCTCTTCTTGATGCATTTCCGAATAATGGTCTCATGCTCTGGCATGGCTATCTGGGCGGTTTCAGCCAAAAAAAAAGACAATGATGTTCTATTTGGTGGTCGTGTTCGGCCATTTAAGCGGCTGAACTTGCTGTCAGAAACTTAAATTGACACATTTTGGTGCTCTGTTCAAAAAAGCATCAAAACAGCGCACTGTAAGCGAGCCGGATTGGTGCCAATGCAACAAAATAGAGCTATATGTTAGGCGGCTTTCGCCTAAATACGCTCTGAAAGCCAGTGACAATAGGGGTTTGAAGGAATTGGCACCAGCTTTGCAATATCTATCGCACGAATTAACGAACATCTAATTTGGTGCGCAAAGCTGAGTAAGACACCACGAACGAAGCTAAAGAGGAGTCACAAGCCCCTCGCACTAAAAATAAACAAAATATAACTATAACGATTCAAACGAAGGTAAATAAATATGAAAGCTCTATCTAAAGCGGTTGCAGTTGCCAGCCTTTTAACTGCCGGTGTTATGTCTTCTCAAGTAGCTATGGCTGAAGCCGAAGTAAGTGCTTCTGCAGCGGCTTCTAACATGTACTTATGGCGTGGCTTGGATCTTGGTGCTGTTTCAGATGGTGCTGGTAACACTAGCAGCACTCCTGCTATCTCTGCAGATCTATCTGTAAGCATGGATGGTGCATACGCTGGTGTTTGGACTTCTTCTGGTGATGCTGCTCTTGGTCAAGAGTACGACCTATACGCAGGCTACGGTCTAGAAGCTGGTGGTGTATCTATCGACGCAAGCGTTTGGACTTACATCTACCCATCTGGTTCTGCTAATAATGAATTTGATCTAACTGAATTAATCATTGGCCTAGGTTACGGAGATGCGTCTTTCACTCTTTATGAAAACATTACAAGCAACGCTTCTGACTACCGTTATATGACTCTAGGTTATGGCATGGCGGATGTATCTGCCACTGTTGGTATCTCTACTTCTGATGATGCTGCATATGATTACACTCACGTTGATATCTCTTACGCTGCTACTGAAAACCTATCTTTCACTTTCAGCCAAATAGTTGCTCAAGATACAGACGACACTGTTGATGAAAGCGGTAAAGTTGTTGCAACATTAAGCCTTCCAATCAAATAAGAATTGATGCGGTATTGCAGCGCTTAGGTGCTGCAATATATTTTTCCAATAACAGAAGGAGTTTGATATGAAATTAGTAACAGCCATTATCAAGCCATTTAAATTAGACGATGTGCGTGAAGCACTGTCTGAAATTGGCGTTCAAGGCATCACTGTGACAGAAGTTAAAGGCTTCGGTCGTCAGAAAGGCCACACAGAATTATATCGCGGTGCAGAATACGTTGTAGATTTCCTACCTAAAGTAAAATTGGAAATTGCCATCGACAAAGATCTAACCGACAAGGTTATTGAAGCGGTTTCTAAAGCAGCCAACACAGGCAAAATTGGTGACGGTAAAATCTTCGTTACTTCTTTAGAGCAAATCGTACGAATTCGTACCGGTGAAACTGGTGCAGAAGCGGTTTAATTTCTTTTATTAAAAGTCTTTAAACACCTTTATTTTTAATTTTTTCTCTCTTTTATTAAGAATACGTTTAACAACGTATTGAAGCTCAATGCGGGGGCATTATGGAAAACACAGTTTTTCAACTTCAGTACGCCATGGATACCTTTTATTTCTTGGTATGTGGCGCACTAGTTATGTGGATGGCGGCAGGTTTCGCCATGTTAGAAGCCGGTTTGGTTCGTTCAAAGAACACCACCGAAATCCTGACTAAAAACGTAGCGTTATTCGCTATCTCTTGCACTATGTACATGGTGTGCGGTTACGCCATTATGTATAACGGTGGCGTTGAAATGTTCATGCTTAGCGGTATCGAAGCTGACGGTGTAACCGGTGCTGAAGATCCAGCTGCTTATGCTCCATCTGCTGATTTCTTCTTCCAGGTAGTATTCGTAGCCACTGCAATGTCTATTGTTTCTGGTGCGGTTGCCGAGCGTATGAAGCTTTGGTCTTTCCTTGCTTTCGCAGTAGTAATGACTGCCGTTATCTATCCTCTTGAAGGCGCTTGGACTTGGGGCGGTGCGGACGTATTTGGTCTGTTCAATCTTGGATCTTTAGTTGAAAACGAAATAGTTGATGGCGAAATGACTTATTTTGGTTTCACTGACTTTGCAGGTTCTGGCATCGTTCACATGGCGGGTGCATCTGCTGCGCTTGCGGGTGTGTTATTGCTAGGTGCTCGTAAGGGTAAATACGGAAAGAACGGTGAAGTAAACGCGATTCCTGGTGCTAACCTTCCAATGGCTACTTTAGGTACTTTCATCCTATGGTTGGGTTGGTTCGGTTTCAACGGTGGTTCTGTTCTGGCTTTGGCCAGTGTAGAAAGCGCTAACGCAGTAGCGGTTGTATTCATGAATACTAACGCGGCGGCTGCCGGTGGTTTGTTGGGTGCACTTCTTCTTGCTCGCATCTTGTTCAAGAAAGCGGATCTAACCATGGCTCTTAACGGTGCATTGGCTGGTTTGGTTGCGATCACGGCTGGTCCTGATACTCCAACTGCTTTGTCTGCCACTATCATTGGTTTCATCGGTGGTGTGATTGTTGTTATCTCTATCCTTGCGATGGATAAAGTGAAAATTGATGATCCAGTAGGGGCTATCTCTGTTCACGGTGTTGTAGGTTTGTTCGGTGTGATGGTTGTGCCATTCACTAACGACGGCACTAGCTTCCTAGCTCAGTTCATTGGCGCATTAACTATCTTTGTATGGGTGTTTGGCGCTTCTCTAGTAGTTTGGGGCATCATCAAGCTAGTAATGGGTGTTCGTGTAACTGAAGAAGAAGAGTACGAAGGTGTAGACCTTACCGAATGCGGTATGGAAGCTTACCCTGAGTTCACTAATAAGTAATACTTACCCTTATTAGATCTCTTTGAAAAGGCCCACTTCGGTGGGCCTTTTTGCATTCTGGCTTTAAGTAAGCTATTAGACCCACCTTAAATTTCTTCGTACTTGTACATAGCAGATCCGGCTCTTCCCTCTATACTTTAAAAACTGAATACCCCTTGGTGCCGGATGCGCAATGGCTAGAAATGATGTGATGGAGCGCGTGATACTCATTGTTGAAAACAGTGAAGTGTATCGTAATATCTTGAAGCAAATGCTTAGGGAGATTGGCAGGTTTCAAGTTTATGCGGCCTCTACTGGTCAGGAAGCTTTAAAGCTGTGTGAGAAAGAACAGTACGATGCCATCTTGTGTGACTTCGATTTAGGCATTGGTAAAAATGGGCTACAACTCTTAGAAGAATTACGCACAGCACAGCTCATTACGGTTTCTACCGTTTTTATGATGATCACCGCCACTGTGGATAAAAATATTGTTTTATCCTGTTTAGAGCATCGCCCTGATGTCTTTATAGCCAAACCCTTTAATCACAACACACTGAATAAACGCTTGGGTAAGGCGTTTCAATTGCAAGACAAGCTCTCGCGTATTATCACCGCCATTGATGAAAAGCGTTATGAAGAGGCCCTTGAATTCTGTGATGAAGCATTAAATGAACAAACTGAGTTTGAAAGCTGGTGCTTAAAAGCTAAATGTGAAATTTTGTTTGAATTGAAAAGTTTTAAAAAGGTCATTGAAGTTTGTGAAGCTGTTATTACCCTTAAGCCCCAAGAATGGGCGCAGCTTATGTTGGGCAAGGCATTGTGTGCCATTGATCAACATGATGAAGCCTTAGGTGTTTTTAAAGCCTTATATTGTGAAAATAGCGACAATGTACAAGCTTATGAAGAGGCTGCTCACATTCACCTTAAAAGAGGTGAGAGCGAAGCAGCACAGCAGTTGTTACAGCAGGCATCCGACCTAACGGGCCACTCTGTTCCTCGCTTACGACAATTAGCAGACTTGTGTGAGAAAAATAACGACATCAAAGCAGCCACTCAGGCTTACCGAGAAGTGGTTAAACGGGCCAGTTTTTCCATTCATGATCGCGCAGAAAATAATTTAGATCTAGCCAGAAGCCTCACCGAGAGTGCGGTGAAATGTGATTATGTTGAATCTAAAATACTGACCGCCGAAGCGCTCACTGCGTTAAATAGAGCCAATAAAACCTTTAATACCCGTAAAGTAAAAGTACACAGTACTTTTATTGCTTCCCAAGCTTTTTCTTGTATTGATGAGCCTGAAAAAGCCCATGAATTTTTAGAGACGGCATTGGCTGGGTATGAGGCACTTAGGGAGGATGAGCAAAGTATTGATTTAAAGGTGGAGGTGGTAAGGAGCTGGGCCGCCACGGGAGATATTACTAAAGCCACGGAGCTCATTAATGAACTGAATGGCCACGAAGAGTTTAATGAAAGGTTGGCCTCCCGTATTGACCGAATCTCGGAAGAACCGGTTAGTGAAAGTGGCAAGGATGAAATTAAGGTTATTAACCGAAAAGGCATAAAGTACTACGAAAATAAGAAATTTGATAAAGCCATTTCTTATTTTAATAAAGCGTTAAAACGATACCCCAAGCACATAGGGATACGGCTAAATCTGGCGCAGGCTATTTTAGGCCAATTGACCGAAAAGGGTCCTGAATCTAATTTGGTGCAGCAATGTATTGAAGATTTATCTCACCTCGATCACCTTCAGCCAGAGCATGCCCAATATCAGCGTTTAAAAGTATTAACCAATAAAATTAACGAGTTTAAAAGCAGGTGTGTGGCCTCCTGACATTATTGTTCTCTTGCTAGGGCTCGGACTTATAAACCGATAATTTTCAGTCAGACTTCTTGCTGGCAAGCTTATAGGCATAAACGGCTGAACCTTTTTAAATCTTCACTATCCAATCTCTAGATTCCCTGAGTTGCCCATTATTGATATAGTGCGCGATAAGTTTCCATATTAAGAAAAATAACTGCATGTATAAGTATTTATTAGTGTTATCTGCCTTTGTTATGGCGGCTCCAAGCTGGGCTGAGTTGACCACCAACATGGGGTCTTCCACCAAATATATGTTCCGTGGTGTTAAACAAAGTGACGCGGATATTATTATCAATGGTGGCATTGATTATCAGGGGCCGCTGGGATTTTACGCGGGCGCTTGGGGTTATACCGGTGCCATTGAAGATCTAGACACTTCTGAAGTGAATGCCTATACCGGTGCCGCTTACAGCTTGGGTGGCGTCTCGTTTGGCCTAGGTGTGATTCGCTATGAGCGAGGATCGGATAGCCAAGATGGTAAATATGGAACCAGCAATACCGAATACAACCTTAACTTGTCGTGGGATGCCTATCGCTTAAGTACTTATGAAGACGATGAAAGCAATACCAAATATTACGAAGCGGCCGCCAACTATTCTTTTTGGGGCGATTCGGGCATGACTTTTAGCGCTGGTATGACTCAGCTAGATGGCCAGTCTGATGAAACCTGGAACTACGGCATTGGCTTTGTGAAGGCGATGCCTTCTAGTGTGGATTTTGAAGTTCTGGTGACACGCGAGGATGATAAGGGTAACTCACTGATACTGGGCTTGAGCCGTCAGTTTGATTGGTGATTTCATATTGTGAATTTGATAGAAACAAAAAGGAAGCATCTGCTTCCTTTTTTTATGTCTGCCATAGACTCGTTAGCCCAGTATTTTTTTCATGAAGGGTGGCAAACTAAGCGCGCCTTGATGAATGTCGGCACTGTAATAGTCGGTTTCAAATTCCATATTGTAGGCGGCATTTTTTCGAAACTGCGTGGCCTCTCCCTGTTTTTTCCCTAAAGTGCAGCTCCACCAGCCGCTTGGATAAATAGGCTGTGGAAACGGGAACGTGTGGCTGCTGTTGAAGCCAGCTTCGGCTAAATCCTGATGAATTTTCTTTATAATGCTATTGCTGTGAAACAAAGGGCTTTCACTTTGCTGTACCAGAATGCCGTTAGCGCCTAAAGCACGATTGCAGTCTTTGTAAAAATCCACAGCAAACAAACCTTCGGCAGGGCCTACGGGGTCGGTACTGTCTATGATTAATACATCAATGCTGCCCTGAGGTGCCTCTTTAATCCACTTAATTCCGTCTTGCCATAAAAGGTGAGCGCGGGGATCGTTGTTAGATTCGCACAGCTCTGGGAAATACTTTTCTGACGCCCGAGTGACAGCTTCATCTATATCGATTTGCCATACAGCTTCAACGCCAGGGTGTTTAAGTACTTCTTTTAATACGCCACAGTCGCCCCCGCCTATGATGACCACTTTTTTAGGCTGCTCATGACTGAAAAGCGGAACATGGCTCATCATTTCATGGTAGAGGAAATTATCGCGGCTGGTGAGCATTGTGCAGCCATCGAGTACCATGAGTTTGCCAAAGGTTTGGGTGTCGTACATTTCAAGCAATTGATAAGGGGTTTGTTCCTCGTGTAATTTTTCTTTTACCTTTAAGGAAAAGGCGCTGCCTTCGCTGGTAAATTCTTCGGTAAACCAATTTTTATCCAGTGTGCTCATAGTGGTTCCTGATTGCAGCAGGTGGAAATTTGCAGCGCAATGTAGCGTCAGTAACAAGTATTGCCAAGTTATTTATGAACGCGAATGTTATCTGGCAAAATACATTAGAATGTAAGGGAAATTACTGTGATGACCATGGAAGACCGGATAAAGCGCAATAAGGGTAGTGCTGGATTTAAGCCAATACACTAAATGGTTTGATCAGGGGTAAAGGTTAGACAATCTATAAAGCCTGTCTAACCTAAACGCCTAATGCGGGGGCCTTTACCTTACTGTTTTTTTTAGCTGGGTAAAACAATCTTGTAATAAAAAGCGCAATAAATAAGTGCCTTTATATTTAAGTGGCGATATGTTGGTGCGATCGTGACGCGATTAAAAATAGTAGCTTTGGGAATATAGATATTATGCTAGAAGATGTGCCCCAATTGGCGCGTGATGTGTACAACATAGAGCACTGGAGCGAGGGTTTTTTTGATGTGGACGATCAAGGCTCGGTGGTGGTTTGCCCGGATGAAAACATCAAAGTAAGTCTCACTGGTATTGCCGAGAAAATTTCCAAGGAAAACCTGGCGCTGCCAGTATTGGTACGCTTCCCCGCCATTTTACATAATCGCGTAAAGTCGCTTTCCTGCGCTTTTGAAAAAGCCTGTAAGGCGTATCTCTATAACGGCACTTTCACCAGTGTTTATCCTATTAAGGTAAATCAGCAACGCCGAGTGGTAGAAGAGTTAATTCATGGGCAGTTACTAAATGGCCAAAATATAGGTTTGGAAGCCGGCAGTAAGCCCGAATTAATGGCGGTGTTGGCAATGGCGCACAGTCCTGGTGCCACTATTATCTGTAATGGTTACAAAGACAGTCACTATATTCGTTTGGCATTAATGGGTGAAAAGCTGGGCCACAAGGTATATCTGGTTATTGAAAAAGAATCCGAGCTTCAGCTTATTCTGCACGAAGCCAAATTACTCGATGTAAAGCCAAGGCTGGGTATTCGCACGCGATTATCGTCCATTGGCAAGGGTAATTGGCAAAATACAGGTGGAGAGAAATCAAAGTTTGGCTTGAATTCGTCACAAATTCTCAGGGTCATTGAAGCGTTAAAACAAGCAGGGGAGCTGCCTTATTTACAGCTCTTACACTTCCACCTAGGCAGCCAAATTGCGAATATTCGCGATATTCAATCAGGTTTAAAGGAATGCGCCCGTTTGTTCCATGAGTTTAGTGAGCTGGGTGTGAACGTGGATACGGTAGATGTGGGTGGCGGCTTGGGTGTCGACTACGAGGGCACGGGCTCGCGTAACTATTGCTCTATGAATTACAGCTTGCAAGAATATGCTCATAACGTGGTGCAGGCATTTAGCCTAGTGTGTCAAAAGAATAACCTTAAGCATCCCAATATTATTACTGAATCGGGCCGGGCGTTAACCGCTCATCATGCCGTTCTACTGACCAATGTGATTGATCGTGAGCAAGCGGTTAGTGACGTGCCTTTAAAGCCGGAAAAACAGGATGATGGCATTGTGCATCACCTTTGGCAGATTTATGAAAAAGTGCAAAAGGCTGATAAACGTAGTTTGTTGGAGATTTATCATGATGTTCAGCATGATTTGTCTGATGCCCAAGGGGCCTTTATTCATGGCACCTTAAGTTTGCCTCAGCGCGCCAAGATTGAAACTTTGGCTGCAATGATTAATAAAACATTATTGGCGAAGCTAGCTAAAACCCATAAAAGTAATGAGGAAGTACTGCAAAATTTACAAGAGAAAATGGCCGATAAGTTATTTGTGAATTTTTCTTTATTTCAATCCTTACCGGATATTTGGGGGATTGATCAAATTTTTCCCATTCTGCCTTTAACTCAACTTAATCAGGCGGTGGCTTGCCGAGCGGTCATACAGGACATTACTTGCGATAGTGACGGCCGTGTTGACCTGTATGTGGACGGTGAGGGCATAGAAACCACCTTACCTATGCCAGAGTATCAAAACCATAAAGATATTTTACTGGGCTTCTTTATGGTGGGTGCGTATCAGGAAATTTTAGGCGACATGCACAATCTGTTTGGAGACACTAATAGCGTTGATGTGTACATAGACCAGCAAGGACAAGTAGAGCTGAAACATGCCATCGAAGGGGACACTGTGAGTGGGGTCCTTGAGTATGTGAATTTCGACATTGAAGAAATTCAAAAAGGGTACAAAAAGAACTTGGAGCAGTCAGATTTAAGCCTTGAGCAGCAACAATTATTTTTAAATGAGCTGGTTGAATCTTTGTCTGCATACACGTATTTACTGGGCTGACGGCTTTCATATTCCTAAAACAAGGGGTGCTGAGTGTTTTTAATAGCAAATATGTATACCTGAAAATCTGACAGACAGCCTTCCCTGAACTATAAATTTCTACGCAGCGTTAAAAGCTCAAGGAATAAGGATAGGGAGTGATACACCATGCCAAGGTTAAAAAAAGCGAAGCCAGCAGTGACAAAAGAAGAGAAGGCTCAAGCGAAAAATGAACCGGATATGCAGTTCATTGGCAGTTCTGAGGAAGGGGCTTTAAGGTCTCTTGCATCTCGTAAAAAACTACGAAATAAAGTGGATAACGAGGTAGAAAATTTCTTAAATTCGGGGGGGGCAATTAATAAAATTGAAGCGAATGTGATGGCTGATCCACCACGAAAACCTACATCGAATTATGGCTCTCGCCCCATCTAGACAAAAGTAGGCAAGAGTATTTTAAAACCGGCCCTGGCCGGTTTTTACGTACAGGATGTACGGTATGACGCGGTGCCATGGAAAAATAATTGCTCCATGCATTATTTTCATTTCCACCTTCCGTGGTGGTCATGGCAAAGAGCGGCGTCGTACAGGGCAGGGTCTGCGGTCAGGATTTTTGCAAGTCTCTGGCTCCTAGCTTCGCTCTGTCAAATAACTCTCTTTAATCGTCCAAGCATTATTTCCATCATCAGCGACAAAGAGTGACGATGTATAGAGACCATAAGGTCTGCTTCATGCATTACTGTAATTATTCAAATCATCCCACCTTACCCACATTCCCTAACGTCAGTACTAAACAAGATGTCTAACGAAGCCAATTTTGGTCAGTAGTCGACACATTCAATAAGCCGCCTTGCTAAGGCTAAAACCAAAGAATAATGTGGCCCGCCAAGGACTAATAATAAAAAGAAGGAGTCGGATCATGCGGCATTGTTTCGCTGTTTTATTCTCACTGATATTCATCGCCAGCCCCGGCTTGGCCAAACCTCTGCTTCAGCAAGGCAATTTGGATAACTGGAGTGCGTACAAGATAAAAGGTGAAAGTCTTTATGAGCCGATCATGGATATGGAGCAGGGGGTGGTGATAAGAGCCAGCAGTACCAATAGCGCTTCTGGTTATCGCTATTTTCATCACATTGATTTATTAAGTTCGCCAATATTACAGTGGCAATGGACCGCACAGCAATTGCCCTTCTTTATGGAAATGAATGATCAAGGGATTGAAAAAACCATTACCGAATTTGATGAAACTCAGGATTCAGGAGATGACTTCGTATTACGTATAGTGGTAGGGCGTCAGGCATTATTTGGCGACGCCAAGACCTTGAGTTACGTCTGGTCGGGTAATCAATCCATTGGTAGTCACTGGGCTCCCAACAGGCATAGCCGAGTACTGGTGGTCAGTGGAGAGACCCAAGTGAAAATGCAATGGCAAACTCTGGCGCGCAATGTACAGAAAGACTGGCTGGATTTGTTTGGTGAAAAAATAGACAACTTAGACTTCATTGGTTTCATCACCGATAGCGATGCTATTAAGGGAGAGGCCATTGGCTATTACGGTGGGATTTCAGTTTTACCTGAAGCCGTATTGAGTGCTCAAGCGCTTCAATAAAGAAAAGTAGAAAAGGGAATTTGCGTTAATCATAACTCACCAACATCTGTTAATAGAAGAATATTGGTGAGTCGCTTTTTTGGCAGAGCAAGGCTAGGTTAATCGAGTTCGTATTCGATGATAGTAGCACCGTATTGGCCGCCCCAAATAGTATCCCTATCGATCTTTGCATCTACTACATATTGGCGCAGCTCAGGGGTACAAATCTGGTAATCCAGACGCCAGCCATTTTGATTGCGTCGAGCTGCTTCCGCATCAGGCCACCAAGTGAATTGGTTTTCGCCAAAGTTAGCCTCACGAAAGGCATCAAAGAATTCCAGAGGACCCGTAACCTGATCCATAAAGGCTTGTTCTTCAGGTAAAAACCCAGGCTGGTTTTTGCTTTCTTTCCAATTCGCTAAATCGACCGATTTATGGGCCACGCCAAAGTGACCAGCAAATATAAATTCACGACGTTTGCGTTTGGTTTTCTTAAGGTGTTCGATGAAGTCTTGCTGAAAGGCAAGTTTGTCTTCCAGCGAGTTGTGCTCGTCAATGCTGGGGAACAACACAGAGCCTATGGAAACCTCTTCAAAATCTGCCTGAATATAGCGCCCATAACGATCACAAGATTCAAATGCTAGGCCGGTCATGATGGCTTTAGGCATGCCCTTGGTTAAGATGGCTACGCCACTGTAGTGATCTGGTTCGCCATCAAAGAAATAGGCGTTGTAGCCATCCGGATATAATACCGCATCGCTTAGCTGATA
The DNA here is from genome assembly GCA_036960565.1 of Bermanella sp. GTDB lineage: Bacteria > Pseudomonadota > Gammaproteobacteria > Pseudomonadales > Oceanobacteraceae > Bermanella. The sequence continues at coordinate 73,043 of JBALXQ010000008.1, read as the reverse complement.
CTCTTTTGCTTTAAGATTTTGTATACATACCACATCAGCATCATGCTGAGCGAGCCATACGTAAAAACCGTCCGCCACAGCTGATTCAAGGCCGTCAACCTGTACGTTCATTACCTTCATAGGGTGGTTACCCCAAGAGGGGCTTGTAGTCCGACAAACTGCACATTCATAACCTTTATCAACGGTCTCAAATACTGAAGTTGGGTATGATACGCAGTTTTTAAAGGGCAGACACCTCTAAACATTCCAATTACTAGAGAAATCACAGTTCCACAGATCCTTAAGGCGATTATTTTGCTTATTTTTGTTTGTATGATGGGAATTATAGTATTTGTCGTTAAAATACCCGACTTTGTAATCCCAAGTTAGCGCAGTAAGACCACAATTGTTTGAAAGTGGCGAAGCCTGGCTATTGGGTTTACCCTTCCCTTAGATTCAGTGTAGACAGGGTTTTTGTATGCAGGATTACCAAAAGGCGTTTATTGAGTTCGCCATCGAGCAGGGCGTATTAAAGTTCGGCGAATTCGAATTGAAATCAGGACGTATCAGTCCGTATTTTTTCAACGCTGGTTTGTTTAATAGTGGTAAAGCGATGGCCACACTGGCCAAAAGTTATGCGGCGGCCATTGTGAATTCAGGCGTCGAAATGGACGTATTGTTTGGCCCAGCTTATAAAGGCATTCCGTTGGCGGCCACCACCGCCATGGCCTTGTCAGAATGGCATGATCGAGAAACGCCTTATACGTTTAATCGTAAAGAGAAAAAGGCACACGGCGAAGGGGGATCTTTGGTAGGTGCGCCTTTAAAAGGCAATGTATTGATTATTGATGATGTGATCACAGCGGGCACCGCGATTCGTGAAGTGATGGCCTTATTGGAAGAGCAAGGTGGCGCTAAGCCTGCCGGTGTTATTGTGGCTATGGATCGCCAAGAGAAAGGCAAGGGTGAACTATCGGCTATTCAAGAAGTTGAGCGCGACTATGGTATTCCTGTTATTAGTATTGTGAAGCTAGAGCAGGTCATGAACTATGTGTCGCAGCAGGAAGAGTTCAAGCAACACCTGCCAGCCATAGCAGCATATCGTAAAGCCTACGGCGTTTAGCTTTTACTCTATCTTTAATTGGATATGGGAGGAAAGTGCACTAGGTGAATAGGTTATCACCTGGTGCTAGTAGCGCTAGTATTGCTCTACTAGGTCGTTTTCGACCAATAGATTTCTTGCTAAAAATGACCACTGCTCTGGCCAGTTATTCAGTGGCTTATTACTAAATTCACTGCGGACAAACTGGCGAATACGGCCTTCTAAAAAGGCCAGTAGCATATTAGCTGCGGCGCCAGACTCAATGCTGGTGACTTTCACATCACGTAATTCAGCTTCTCGTAAAATTTGTTTGATCTGTGTTTCTAAGCGCTCAAAAAATTGTGCAATGCGAACTCGTAAGCGTTCGGTTTCGCCTGATAGTGCGTCTCCAGTAAGTATCCTGCACATTCCTGGATTCTTTTCGGCAAAGGTCAGCACTAGGCTCATTGTGTGTTCTATGCGAGAAAGAGTGCCGTCATATTCGCTACGAATTCTATTTACACGCGTAAATATAGTCGCTTCAATAAACTCAATAAGGCCTTCAAACATCTTGGCTTTACTGGGGAAATGACGATATAAAGCCGCTTCGCTTACGCCCACCTCTTTTGCCAAGTTGGCCGTGGTGATACGCGCGCCGGGATTCATTTCCAGCATGTGTGCAAGGGCTTGCAAAATTTGCTGCTTGCGAGAAGGTTTTTGTTCAGTATCCGTCATACATACTTACGTGCTTAGATCACCGAGGGGATGCCCATCCTAATGTCACAGACTTCAGCCTGCAACGTATAAAAGCGTTTTTCGTGATCTGGTTTTATATTCACCCTTCCCCATGAGAGAAGGGTTCGTTGAACGATCGTTTGTGACGCCCGTGGTGGCTATCACAAATGGTATCTAGCTACTTATTAGTGATAAGTGTGCCGACACCTTCGTCTGTAAAGATTTCCAACATGGTACTGTGGTTCACTCGACCATCGATAATATGGGCACTGCTGACGCCCCCTTTAACGGCATCCAGAGCACACTGAATTTTGGGCAGCATACCACCATAAATGGTGCCGTCTTTAATAAGGCCGTCCACCTGTGTAGTAGTAAGGCCTGTTAAAATATTACCTTCTTTATCTAATAACCCAGCAATATTCGTTAGTAGTAACAGTTTTTCAGCAGACACCGCTTCGGCTACTTTACCGGCAACCAGGTCGGCGTTGATATTATAAGACTCGCCGTTTTTACCTACGCCTATGGGAGCGATAACAGGAATGATATCTGACTCAGCCAACATTTCTAATACCTTGGTATTGATGACGTCAACTTCGCCCACGTGGCCTATATCTATAATTTCAGGCTGTTGCATTTCAGGACTTTGATGGGTGACTTTTAGCTTTTTAGCGCGAATTAATTGGCCATCTTTACCCGTCAAGCCCATGGCCTGCCCGCCATTCTGGTTAATTAAATTTACGATATCTTTGTTAACCGAACCGCCCAATACCATTTCCACAACATCCATGGTTTGAGTGTTGGTGACACGCATGCCGTTAACAAAATGGCTCTCAATTTTTAAGCGATCGAGTAGGTCACCAATTTGCGGGCCACCACCGTGAACCACAATAGGGTTAATGCCAATGAGTTTAAGCATTACCATATCGCGGGCGAAGCTGTTCTTTAAATCATCTTCGGTCATGGCGTTGCCGCCGTATTTCACGACTATGGTTTTACCGACAAAGCGTTGGATGTAGGGCAAGGCCTCACTCAAAACTTGAGCAATATTGAAGGCGGCATCACGAGTTAAAGGCATGGCAGTTCGCATTATGGTAAGAGGTGACAATTCAGTAGCCGGTGATTATAACCCGCCACCTGCCATAAAGCTAAAACGCCATGGACCTTTATTGGAAACTCAAATCCAGGTTAGGCAGCAGTGATTGCAATTCGCTTCGTACCAATTGGGTGATGTTTTGTAAGCCCTGTGCATCGTTTGCTTCAAAGCGCAGAGTTAAGCAAGCAGTGGTATTGCTGGCTCTCACCAGTGCCCAGCCCTGCGGAAATGTAATGCGAATACCGTCGATGTGTGACGTTGGGCAGCTCTTGAATCCGTGGCGTTGAACCAAGGACATAATGGAAAATTTTTCGCTTTCTTTAACCGGTACCTGAATCTCAGGTGTGCTAAATGCTTCTGGGAATTGACTCATGAGTGTATTTAAAGACGCATGTTGTTGCCCTAGCAACTGACAAAGTCTCAGGCCAGCGTAAATGCCATCGTCTACTCCCAGGCCATCTTCATCATTAAAAATAATATGACCGCTTAATTCGGTGGCGAATAATGCGTTGGTTTGTTTGATCGCATGTTTCATGCTGGTGTGGCCGGTGGCAATCATATGAGCTTGTCCACCCCAATCAGTGATGCTTTTATGAAGCTGCTGCGTGCACTTAACATCAAACAAAATGGTTGGTTTGTTTTGTTCTGCATTGGCTGGATTTTGTAATATGTCTTTAATAAACAGCAAACTGAGGCGATCAGGTAAAATGGCTTTGCCTAGGTTATCTACCACACCAATTCTGTCGGCATCCCCATCCAGAGCAAAACCCATGTGAGCCCCTTCTTTGATAACAGCTTCTTTAAGCCATTGAAGGTTTTTTTCTTTGGCTGGGTCGGGGTGATGCAAGGGGAAGTTGCCATCGACCTCGCAGGCAATTTCAATGACTTCAACCCCCATTTTATTTAAAGCCTTCACAGCAATAGGGCCGCCAATACCATTACCTGCATCGAGTACTACTTTAAGTGGGTATTGCAGGCTAAGGCCTTGGGTGAGGCGAGAACTGTAAGCATCAACTAGGTAACTGGCGTCCTCGACTTGACCTGCGCCTTCGTTAAATAAATTTAGCTGAATACGCGACAGTAAAACCTGAATATCGTCGCCACTTCTGGGGCTTCCTGCCACTGCGATTTTAATGCCGTTGTCTTGTTTGGGGTTATGGCTGCCGGTGATCATGGCGCAACTTTGACCATCTTGTTTGATGGCCCAAAATGCCACGGCTGTGGGAGCGGCTCCTATGAGTTTCACATGGCAGCCGGTGCTGGTGATGCCTTGTATTAAGGCGTCCCTCAGTGATGGACTTGAATGACGACCATCCCAAGCCAGATAACAATAATGTTGGCCTGAAATGAGTATTTCACTGCCCAATGCCTTACCTATTAATTCAGTAAGGGGTTCATTTAGTTTAAGTGGGTACGCACCTCGAATGTCGTACTCACGAAAAATCTCTGTGGCAATTTCAGGCACTATCTCAGACACGATTTTAGACATATTGCAGTCACATCCAAATGCTGATTGGCACCTTTAGAAGGTGCCGTATTTAATCTTGAAATAACTCGCTAATAAAGTCGCTACTTTTTATTTGGTGCCAGTGGATCCAAAACCACCTTCGCCACGATCTGTAGCTTTGAATTCATCTACTAGGTCGAACTCTGCCTGAACTACAGGGACAATGATAAGTTGTGCGATACGCTCACCAATTTCCATGGTAAAAGGTTTATCGCCACGGTTCCAGCAGCTCACCATTAACTCTCCTTGGTAATCACTGTCGATCAATCCCACTAGATTACCTAAAACAATCCCATGTTTATGTCCAAGTCCACTGCGTGGCAATATCATGGCGGCAAGCCCAGTGTCTTCAATATAGATAGACATACCAGTGGGGATAAGCTTGGTTTCACCTGGGTTTAATACTAGGGTGTCTTCAAGACAGGCACGTAAATCAAGGCCTGCACTGCCGTCGGTGCCGTAATGTGGCATAGGGATATCATTGCCTAGACGCTTATCTAGAATTTTTACTTGGAAACGTTTTTTCATGTTCTTCTCAATATCTTAATTGGTTTAAAAATGTCGCTTAAAGCTTATTGGTAATATGGCTAATAATATTTTGGGCCAATTGATATTTACTGGCCTGTGGAAATTCTTTTTCCTGGTCTTTATCAATAATAATGATGGCATTGTCATCGCTATTAAAGCCAATTTCCTTGTTGCTCACATCATTGGCGATAATCATGTCGAGGTTTTTCTTTTTAAGCTTACCTCGAGCGTAACTTAATACGTCCTGAGTTTCCGCTGCAAAGCCAACGGTGAAAGGCTTGTTCTGTTTGGCAGCAACATTGGCAATAATGTCTGGGTTTTTAATGAGATGAATATTCATCTCATCGTCATTTTTCTTGATTTTTTGGGTAGCTAAATCGGCTGGACGGTAGTCAGCTACGGCCGCAGCACCGATAAAAATGTCAGCTTGAGGGAGCTGTGCCTCAACCGCTTCTAACATCTGCTGAGCACTTTCCACATCAATGCGCTTAACTCGATCAGGAGTGGCTAATTGAACCGGGCCACTAATAAGCACCACGTGAGCACCCGCCTCTTGGGCAGCTGTTGCTAGGGCATAGCCCATTTTACCGCTGCTGTGATTGCTGATGTAACGCACCGGATCAATGGCTTCGCGGGTTGGGCCGGCGGTGATGATGACGGTTTTTCCAGATAACGCCTTATTTTCAAATTGTTGAGCGAGCATTAACGCCAAGTTTACAGGCTCTATCATGCGCCCCGGGCCTACATCGCCACAGGCTTGTTGGCCTTGATCGGGGCCCCACATTTTAACGTTTTTAACGCTTTGAATTTTTTTGATGTTGGCTTGAGTGCTAGCATCTAGCCACATGGCTTGATTCATAGCAGGGGCAATTACGAGGGGGGCAACGCTTGCTAGGCATAGGGTGGTTAACAAATCGTCTCCCATGCCTGCAGCCAGTCGAGCTATAAAGTTAGCACTAGCAGGCGCCACGAGTATGTAGTCGGCCCATTTGGCCAGTTCGATGTGGCCCATGCCAGCTTCGGCTTCAGGGTCTAGCAGGCTATGGTGAACAGGGTTACCCGATAAGGCTTGAAGGGTAAGCGGGGTGATAAATTCCTTGGCCCCTTGAGTCATTACCACGCGCACATCGCCGCCGGCACCTGTTATTGCGCGCACCAGTTCAGCACTTTTATAAGCGGCTATGCCACCACTGATACCAAGCAAGATTCTTTTATTGCGCAGTCTATGCATGCTTTATCCTGTCATTGCCCTAAGAGCATTTTCTTATTACCTAGCGAGTGCACTCTTTGTGCTTTGCTCAACCAAGTACTTGGCGCAGTATATCAATATTCGAGCTGAATAAAATCGGTAAGCATTACTCCCATTTCAATGGGAGCCATTGGACTATCAAGGATGATATATGACCATTAAAGACTGGCCAGAAGGGGAGCGCCCACGAGAAAAGCTGTTAGCACAAGGGGCTGAAAGTTTAAGCGATGGCGAGTTGTTGGCGATCTTTTTACGCACTGGGGTAAGTGGCAAGAGTGCGGTGGATTTGGCACGTATACTGATATCCGAGTTTGGTGGATTACGTTTTATTTTACAGGCCAGTGAAAAGCAGTTTTGTGCTCACCTCGGGCTAGGTCCTGCAAAATACGCTCAGTTACAAGCGGTATTGGAAATGTCACAACGCCACCTTAAGGAGTCTATGCACAAAGAACTGGTGTTCACCGAGCCTAAAACGGTTAAAAACTATTTAACCACTCGGCTTCGACACCTTCCACACGAGGTGTTTTGTTGTTTATTTTTAGACAGCCAGCATCGGCTCATTATTTTTGAAGAGTTATTTCAGGGCACTATTGATGGCGCCAGTGTTTACCCAAGAGAGGTGGTTAAGAAATCGTTGGGCCATAATGCAGCGGCGGTGATATTTGCGCACAACCATCCCTCAGGCGTGAGTGAGCCCAGTCAAAGTGATGAGCGTATCACTCACAGACTTATAAACGCGTTGGAGTTGGTGGATGTACGAGTGCTAGATCACTTTATCGTTGGCGAGGGAGATGTGGTTTCTATGGCAGAGCGTGGTTTGCTCATGCCGTAAAGAACACTGCCGCAGACAGTGTTCTTTAATGTTGGGCTAGGCCCCTAGTTCTTTACACAGTTCAACGCTGCGGTCATTTGCAGCTGTAAGTGCGGTTTCAACCACCTTGCTTAAATTTTGATCGATGAAGCTGTTGATGGCTTTTTCTGTGGTGCCGTTTGGCGATGTTACTTTTTTACGTAGTTGTGCCGGGCTATCGCTACTTTGGCTAGCCATAGTCGCTGCTCCTAGTGCTGTTTTAAGGGTGAGCTCTTTGGCGGTTTCTTCGCTTAAGCCTAACTTTTTACCCGCTTCCACCATGGCTTCCATAAACAAGAAAAAGTAGGCTGGGCCGCTACCAGAAACTGCGGTGACCGCATCCAGCTGGTTTTCTTCGTCTACCCAAACACTTATGCCTACAGCATTTAAGATTTGTTCGCTGATGGTTTTTTGTTGAGCGCTTACCTGCTCATTGGCAAATAAACCGCTGGCACCCTGTTGTACCAAGGCTGGCGTATTGGGCATGCAGCGCACAACGGCAAGATTGCCGCCAGTCCATTTGGAAATGCTGTTTAAATTGATACCTGCTGCCACGGAGATAATGAGCGGCTGTTGTTTTTGTAAGGCATCTTTAATTGGGGAAAGCACGGTCTCCATTACTTGGGGTTTGATTGCAAGGATCACCACATCCGCTTGTTTGATCGCGCTGGCATTATCTGTGGTGCCTTGAATGCCTAGAGTGCTGGTGAGTTCGTCTATTTTTTCCTGACTGGGGTCGCTTGCCCATAACTTATTTTTATCAAAGCCATTTTCTACAAGGCCGCCGATGATAGCGCCTGCCATATTGCCCGCACCTATAAATGCAATTGTTGTCATGATTTTTCCTGCTAAAGAGTAATTATAAATTTGGACCGAGTACTGCTCTGATCTTATTTTGTGCGTGCCCCAAAAATAGCACTGCCAATGCGCACCATGGTACTACCACATTCAATGGCAGTATTTAGGTCTGCCGACATCCCCATAGATAGGGTATCAACTTGTGGATAATGTTTATTCAGCTCTAAAAATGCTTGATGCATTAGCCTAAATTCATTCTTTAAGGCAGACTCATCAAGTGGTGCGGGAATGCACATCAAGCCGCGCAGAGTGAGGTTTCCCATATTACTAATGGATTTGGCTAACGATTCTACCTGGTCTAAGGTGATACCTGATTTACTGTCTTGTTCGCTGATGTTGACTTGAATGAGTACATTTAAAGCAGGCATTTGGCAGGGCCTTTGATCATTGAGGCGGCGTGCAATTTTTTCATTGCTAATGGTATGTACCCAATGAAAATGTTCGCTCACCAAGCGGCTTTTATTGGATTGAATGGGGCCAATGAAATGCCACTCAATATCCAACTCGGTCAACGCCTGTACTTTATCCACTCCCTCCTGAACATAATTTTCACCAAATTGAGTTTGTCCCATTTGGTAAAGTTGTTGAATCTTATCCGCAGGATGCTTTTTAGATACCGCCAGAAGCTGCACATCTAGAGGTGATTTTTTAGCGAGAGTACAGGCTAATTCTATCTGGGATTTAACCGTGATAAATTGCTGGGCTAAATTGTCTGAAGTGTCTAATTCGGGCATGTTTTTATTTTCAGGTCTGGTTACAATGCGTGAATACTATTCATAAAAACTTTTATCAAATTATAATATAGCTTTCATTACATATGGTTTTTAACGCGTTTGATCAGTTCATTATCGCACGGACCGTATTCAGGGTGAACTACACTAGATCCTATGTCAGTTATGTTACCTCAGCGGAGTCTCAAAATTCATGGATATTACCGAATTATTAGCCTTTTCAGCTAAGCAGGGCGCTTCGGATTTACACCTATCGGCAGGATTGCCGCCCATGATTCGAGTGGACGGTGAGGTTCGTCGTATCAATCTGCCTGCGCTTAGTCATAAAGAAGTACATGCGCTGGTTTACGACATTATGAACGATAAACAGCGTAAAGATTTTGAAGAGTTTTTGGAAACGGATTATTCCTTTGAAGTGCCAGGAGTCGCGCGTTTTCGTGTAAATGCTTTCAACCAAAACCGAGGTGCCGCGGCGGTTTTTCGTACTATCCCTTCTAAGGTATTAAGCTGTGATGATTTGGGAATGGGTCAAATATTCAAAGATCTAGCGGTGAAACCTCGTGGCTTAGTACTGGTAACAGGCCCAACAGGGTCGGGTAAGTCCACTACGTTGGCGGCCATGGTCGATTATGTAAATGAGCAACATTACAAACATATTTTAACTGTGGAAGACCCCATAGAATTTGTACATCAGAGTAAAAAATCGCTTATTAATCAGCGAGAAGTGCACCGCGATACCATGGGCTTTAGCGAAGCGTTAAGAAGTGCTTTGCGTGAAGATCCGGATGTGATCCTGGTGGGGGAATTACGAGACTTGGAAACCATACGATTGGCCCTAACCGCTGCGGAAACAGGGCACTGCGTATTTGGTACCTTGCACACTACTAGTGCTGCCAAAACCATTGACCGTATTGTGGATGTATTTCCTGGCGAAGAAAAATCCATGGTGCGTTCCATGTTGTCAGAATCATTGCAGGCGGTTATTTCCCAGTGCTTACTGAAAAAGAAGGGCGGGGGGCGCGTGGCTTGTCACGAGATTATGATAGGCACGCCTGCTATTCGTAACCTGATTCGTGAAGATAAGGTTGCCCAAATGTATTCCTCCATTCAAACCGGTGGCTCAGTGGGCATGATTACAATGGACCAGAATTTGAAGAACCTAGTACAGAAGGGAATTATTACCCCTGAAGCAGCACGAGAAAAAGCCAAGGTTCCTGAGAATTTTTAACTCGGCTACGTCTTAGTATTTAAATAAATTAGTTGTGCGCTTTCAGCTTTGCGCAAAGGTAGAACGAATGGAAATTGATAGGCTTTTGCGCTTGATGATAGATAAAAGTGCTTCGGATTTATTTATTACCGCAGGGGTGCCGCCCAGCATGAAGGTGCATGGTCGCCTCCATGCCGTAACCAAGGTGCCGCTTAGCCCTGAGCAAACTCAGGAGATTATTTACAGCCTGATGTCCCCTGTTCAAATTAGTGAATTTGAGGAAAAGAAAGAACTCAACTTTGCTGTAAGCGCCAGCGGCGTTGGGCGTTTTCGTGGCAGTGCCTTTTTTCAGCGCAACTTGCCAGGAATCGTATTAAGACGTATTGAAACGCGCATTCCGGAAATAGATCAGTTGGGCTTACCTGAAATCATTAAAGAAATTGCCATGAGCAAAAGGGGATTAGTGTTATTTGTTGGGGCAACAGGTGCCGGTAAATCCACTTCTTTGGCTTCTATGATTGGTTATCGTAATCATAATAGCCGAGGCCATATAATATCTATTGAAGATCCTATTGAATACATGCACCAACATCAGGGTTGCATCGTCACCCAGCGTGAAGTGGGTTTGGATACCGAAACGTTTGAAATAGCCCTAAAAAATACCCTGCGCCAAGCTCCTGATGTAATCATGATTGGCGAGGTGCGTAGTGCTCAAACGATGAAACACGCGGTAACATTTGCCGAAACAGGCCATCTCTGTTTGGCCACTTTGCATGCGAATAATGCCAACCAAGCTTTGGATCGAGTCATTCATTTCTTTCCATCTGATCAGCATTCGCAGATTTGGATGGACCTATCGCTGAACTTAAAAGCGATTGTTGCTCAACAGCTTGTGCCTACTCCTGATGGTAAGGGCCGCCGCGCGGTGGTCGAGGTATTGCTAAATACGCCATTGGTGGCAGATATCGTGCGTAAGGGTGATGTTCATGAGCTTAAAGCCTTAATGACAAAGTCCACTGAACTGGGCATGCAAACTTTTGATCAAGGTTTATTTAAACTTTACCAGTCGGGTGAGATTACTTACGACGATGCGCTGACTCATGCAGACAGCGCTAATGATTTACGTCTTATGATTAAGCTAGCGTCAGAAGACCCCGAACAGTTATCAAATGCGACTAAGGGTTTAACCCTGCAAAAATAACTTCACTATCACGCCATAAGCTTTGAGTTTATGGCGTTCTCACTTGTAAGATTTTTATAATGTTTAAAAAAATTCTATCGCTTGTACTGTTGGGCATTTTGGTTTTTTCTGTTTGGGCGTTTGTGCAATACAAGCAGGTGGCTGAAGAAGCCGAAGCACAAATTGGTATCGATGTTGAAATATTGAAAAAACAATTGGAGGAGAAAAAGCTAAATCGCCAAGCTCCTTTTAATGACGAATATCATGAAAGCCTAAAGCTGGTGGAAAGCCGATTAATGATACAAAGCGTTAATGAGCAGCAGCAATTTGTACGTCATTATCGCAGTTTGTTTATTCACCAGGGTCATACAAGATGCTTGCTTAGCAAGATGATTTACCCCCAGCGCCAAGGGACTGTGTTAAGTCAACAATGGTTGCCTGAGGGTACGGATTGCCTGCCTTTCTAAGCGGCTTGTTTGTTAGGCTTGATAAACAATGTGACCGCCATTAATAGTGGTCATCACTTTGCCCGGCAGAGTTTCCCCTAGCCATGGGTTATTTTGTCCCAAGGATTCCATATTTTCGGCATTCATTTGGTTATGGGCGTTCATATCAAGAATACAAAGATCAGCTCGACTGCCGATGGCCAACTGGCCAACTGGCTGATTGATCACTTTTGCCTGGGTAGCCGTTACTGCTTTAATGGCTGCTTCCAGAGTTAATTGTTCGGACTTCACTAAGCTTATTAAGGCTCCTGCAAAACTATCTAGCACACTAATGCCAGCTTCAGCTGCAGCAAATGGAGCCATCTTAGCGGCTAATTCATGGGGGCGATGGTTCGAGCATATGCCAATTTGACCGAGGTTGACGGCCTTTAGTAATGCTTGTCGATCGGTTTCACTGCGATAGACTGGAGTTACATGTTGCAGGCTGTCATAGGCCAAGCAATCTTCATCGGTAAATATCAGGTTACCTATAGCGACATCTGCAGTAACGGCAAGACCTTTAGATTGTGCTTCGGTAATCATTTCTAAAGCACGTGCACTGGTGATGCGGCTGAAGTGCAGGCTGACCCCCGATTCCTCACATAATATAAGGTGCTGCGCCAAGCTGGCGGTTTCTGCACTTAAAGAAATGCCAGCAAGGCCAAGCTTGGTGCTGGTGGGTCCTTCATGCATGCAGCCGCCATGGGCCAATGCCTGATCTAAAGGCGTGACAAATACCTTAATATCAAAACCTGCTGCATAGTGATAGCACTGCTGAGCCACGCGCATATCTTTGAAAGCGCTGTCTAAATTAGATAATGCTACGCATCCCGCTTCTTTTAAGGCAAACATGTTACTGAGTTGCTCTCCTTTAAGTCCGGCAGTAAGGGCTCCAATAGGCAGTACATTGCAATATCCCGCTTGCTGCGCCTTGTCTTGAATGAGGCTGGCAAGAGTGGCGCTGTCGACCACCGGATTACAGTTAGGTGTGCTGCATAGCGTGGTGATGCCTGATCGAGAAGCGGCTCGGGTTTCACTGTTTATAGAGCCCTTTTGGCTAAAGCCTGGTTCAGCTAAAAAGGCGTTAAGATCGATAAACCCGGGAAAGATCATTTTACCGCTGGCATCTATGGTTTCAGCGGCGTTGAAACCAACAGGCGCCTCTCCCAAAGCGACTAGAGTGTCGTTTTCAATGAAGACATCCATCACTTTATTTAAATTAAGTTGCGGGTCAAAAACGTGGCCGCCTTTAATGGCAATTTTGTTTTGAGGTTGAATTAGCATATTTAAACCTCTTCCGTGCGAGTTTGAGTTTGTCCGCTCATGGCCATAGCCATAACTGCCATGCGCATGGGAATACCATTGCTAACTTGTTTCAGGATGACACTCTGGGGTCCATCGGCCACAGCACTTTCTATTTCCACTCCGCGATTAATGGGCCCAGGGTGCATGACGATGGCATCGGAATTAGCATAAGCAAGTTTGTCGGTGCTTAATCCAAACAGGCGATAATATTCTGATTCACTGGGTAATAATGCTGCTTGCATACGCTCTTTTTGCAGGCGCAGCATAATGACCACATCCACGCCTTTTAAGCCTTGCTGCATATTGTTAAAAGCACGCACGCCAAGGCTTTCAATATCTTTTGGAATGAGTGTGTTAGGTCCGATGACACGGATGTCGGCAGCCCCTAAAGTTTTTAATGCGTAGATTTGAGAGCGCGCCACGCGGCTGTGCAATATGTCGCCAACAATGGCAACTGTAAGATTTTCAAATGCGCCTTTCTCGCGACGAATGGTCAGCATGTCGAGCATAGCTTGTGTTGGGTGGGCATGGCGGCCATCGCCTGCATTTATTACGGCAACATTGGGAGTGACATGTTGAGCAATGAAATGGGCTGCACCAGAATCGGCGTGTCGTACAACAAACATATCGCTGTACATGGATTCCAAATTCCAGAGCGTATCCATAAGAGTTTCACCCTTGCTGGTGGCGCTACGGGCAATATCTAAATTAAGAATATTGGCTGAAAGGCGTTTCGCTGCCAACTCAAACGTAGAACGGGTTCGAGTAGAGTTTTCAAAAAACAGGTTTACCACGGTTTTACCACGCAACAAAGGCACTGTTTTTACACTGCGTTCTTGTGTGCTTATGAATCCGTTGGCGGTGTCGAGAATTTCACTTAAGATCTCTCGGCTTAAGCCTTCTGTGGTGAGAAAGTGCTTTAAGCGTCCTTCTTCGTTTAGCTGGATGCTGCTGGCATCAAAATGACTCATGCTTCGTTTCCTTGGCTCATCACAGAGGCTAAAGATAAAACAAGTGGCTGTGGGCCGTTTAGTTTAATGCGTTCATTTATCTTTAATTCTAGGGTTTCGCCCACAACGTCTGGCTGAATGGGAAGCTCTCTTCTTCCTGTATCTAACAAGCAAGCCAAGATGATTTTATTAGGGCGCCCGTAATCAAATAGTTCGTTCATGGCTGCACGTATGGTTCGCCCGGACATGATGACATCGTCTACTAAAATGATGGTCTTATTTTCTATCTCGGGTAATACGGAGCCTTTAACTTGTGGATGTAAACCATTCTTAGTGAAGTCATCGCGGTAAAAACTGATGTCCAGAGAGCCAAGTTCTGATGGCAGGTTTAGGCGCTTGTGCAATTCTTCCGCTACCCAGGCTCCACCTGAATGAATACCAATGATTATTACGTCTTCATCTGATTGTATGAACTGGCTTTGTAGCTGGCTGACCATGTTTTCCAGCAGTTGTTTGGGTTGAGGTAATGACATGAAGGCTTCCATTAGTGTGCATATTGCCAATTTAAATGTTTGTCCTGCATGTCAATTCTGATGACTAACAGGTGAGCAATTCTGTTTGGGTGTATATTTATCTCTTAAGCCACTCACATGAATGCAAATAAATCAGCTTATTGTGGCTCAGGCTGCAAAGGGTTTTCTTCCAGCCAGGATTGTAAAATTAACTGGGCGGCTAATTCGTCTACCGGATCGGATTTGTAGTGACCTTTATGGCCTTGTGATTTAGCGGTTTGCTTAGCTTCAAATGTGGTGAGGCGCTCATCAATGGTAAAACTTGGCTTGCCATAACGGCCGTGTAAACGCTTGCTAAATTTATTTGCGCGCTTAGACATATCGCTTTCTGATCCGTCCATGTTTAAGGGCAGGCCCACCACAAATCCATCAGGCTTCCACTCGGATACCAGCTTATCGAGCTCATCCCAATTAGGCTTGCCGTCTTTGGCTGATATGCAGCCAATGCCATTGGCACTTTGTGTGATGCGTTGACCCATGGCTATGCCCATGCGTTTTTTGCCGTAATCAAATGACATGAAAGAAGTGAGTTTTTCGCTGACAACGCTTTGCAAGTGTTTGTCCTTTAATGGTTTAGGGTATTAGGCGTGGCCAGATTGGCCGCTTAATAAATTTAAATCTACGCCAAGTTTTTTGGCAGCAGCGCGGGCGATGTCTTTTGCTGGCGTGTGAAATAACAAATTTTCATCGGCAGGAATGGTGAGCCAGCTATTGGCGGTTATTTCAGCTTCCAATTGCCCTCCCTCCCAACCTGCATACCCTAGGCATACCAGCATATTCTCAGGGCCGATGCCTTGGCCTATATCTTCGAGAATTTCTTTTGAGGTGGTGAGGTTAACACCCTTAGTTATTTCCATATTTTGTTCGGCTTTTATTTCTCCTTGATAAAGGATAAAGCCTTGTTCTGGGCTAACAGGGCCACCCTGTAAAACTATTTGATTTGAGGGCTTTCCAGTTTCTATTTTTAGCTCAGACAGTATTTCGGTGAGCCCCATATCAAGAGGTTTGTTGATAACCAGGCCCATGCAACCGTCTTCGTTATGGTCACAGATATAACAAACGCTGTGTGCGAACCAGGGATCATTCAGCTGCGGCATGGCCAACAAAAAGTGATGTTTTAAATTAATGGTTTGATCCGCCTTTAATTACTGGTCGAGAATGCGGAGGCTCTAAATTGCCAAGTACGGATAATTTCTAGAATATCCGACTGCTTACGCATTTCTTCTGAAAAAGGTGCAAATGGTGCGGCTTGGTGCACTATACGCTTGGCTGCATCATCCAGGAATTTATAGCCCGATGGCTCAAGCACTTTTACCTCATGAATTGAGCCATCGGCTCTGATAGATACCATCATGCGTAGGCGAGCGTTAAGGTTTTTACGTTCTACTTCAACAGGTATATTTTGTGTGCCCACTGTTTCTATTTCTCTAAGCCATTGGTTCATGTAAAACGCATCGCTGCTTTGTCGAGTAGAGTTAGCCGTTAGGCGGCGGGTACGAGGCTTTTTAGAAAGTGTCTGGCGTTGAGTGTCAAGTTTGGCCTCGAGACTGGCAATGGCAAGGCTGCGCTCTAGAAGACTTTGTGTCGGCCCTTCAGGTAACTCCAGGGCTCTTAGTTGACTCTCTAGTTGTTGGCTTTTGATTGCAAAATCAGCGTTTTGGGTGGAGATGGCTCGGTAGTCTTGTATCTTGGGTTTTGGCGCGCTGGCAAATTGTTCGGCTCTTTGCGTTTTTTTAATTTCTTCTGCTGCGTAATCGGCCAATTCAGTGGTGGTCATTTGGGCGATTTCATCCAGCGTGCCGCTGCCTTCTTGATTGGACTGAGCAAGGAAGTCGGCTTCATCAGGCGCTTTACTTTGGTGGCTTTGTGCCAGGGTGACATCTAAGGTTGTAGCGCTATTGTGTTTATCTGGAAGAGAGAAGCCTATTCCAAAAATAATAAGAAGGTGTAAAACGGCAGCCATAAAAAAGGCGAAACTGAAGCGATCATAATCGTTTACGGCAACTGCCTGACTCATGGGATTCTACTCAAAATTAACACTTCTTGATCACTTTAATTAGTGAGGTTATTTTGCCTGAATGTGCCTGTAAAGGCTAATAGCAATCCTAGCTATAGCCGTTACAGTTCTGCACTCTGGAAAATAATCGTGGTTGAGTAGGGTTTCAATTAAATTATTGGTACATAGAACAACGTTCAGCTCTGCGCCGAACGCAACCTTAACTAGTAGCAGGCTTTGAAGGGTTATTTTTCATCTAGCCTTTTTTGTATGGCGTCCATTAACATCATGGCTATATCTTGATTTGAGTCTCGGCTAATCTCTCTTACACAGGTGGGGCTGGTAACGTTAATCTCGGTTAAATAATCGCCGATAATATCCAGTCCAACAAAAATGAGTCCTTTCTCTTTTAGGCTTGGCCCCACCTGCTCTGCAATCCAGTAATCGTGTTCGCTAAGTGGTTGGGTGACACCAGTACCGCCAGCGGCAATATTGCCTCGAGTCTCCCCTTTGGCTGGAATGCGGGCAAGAGCATGAGATACAGGCACGCCATCTATCATCAATATGCGTTTATCACCTTGTTTAATTTCAGGAATAAACTTCTGCGCCATTATGGGTTCTACACCGTATTTTGTGAGAGTTTCAATAATAACGCTAACATTTGGATCATTAGGCTTGAGGCGGAAAATAGAGGTGCCACCCATTCCGTCGAGCGGTTTAAAAATAACATCGCCATGTTCTTGGTGAAACTCTTTTAGCTTCTGAGCGTTTTGACTCACCAGTACTTGTGGGCAGCACTGAGGGAATTCAGTTGCGAATACTTTTTCGTTGCAGTCTCTTAGGCTCTGAGGTTTATTTACAACCAAGCAGCCTTCTTGTTCGGCCCGCTCTAAAATATATGTACTATAAATGTAGTTATTGTCGAACGGCGGATCTTTACGCATTAATACTACATCCATGTCGGATAAAGGAGTCCATTCGGGGTTGCCTTTCTCAAACCAATTGTCAGGATCCATTTTAACGGTTATAGGTGTCATTTGTGCAAAGGCGCGGCCCTGATCTAGAGCGAGGTCACCTTGCTCCATATAGTAAAGTTTCCATCCCTTGCGCTGGGCTGCATCCATTAAGGCAAGTGAGGTATCCTTTTTGAAAGCGATGCTTTCAATTGGGTCCATAATTATGCCTACTTTAATAATCACGCTTGATTCTTTGCCCATGCTTGATGCACCAATAGTAATGTGAATGGGGTTATTGTACCGTGAACTGCAATAAAAACGAGTTCCAAGTCTTAATCTGTCTCTATGCCTATAGAATGCATGGCACGATTATGATAAAAAGAGTGGCCTTATAGCAAATAGCCATATGGCGCTTTTGGGCTTATCACTAATAACAAGAATGTGTACCGACCTGCAATAGGCTGATTTATGGCGGATAATTTCGAAAATATAAAAGTGATGGTGATTGATGATAGCAAGACCATTCGCCGCACCGCTGAAACCTTATTAAAAAAAGTTGGCTGTAATGTTATTACCGCCACAGATGGTTTCGATGCGCTTGCAAAAATTGCTGATAACCACCCGCAGATCATATTTGTTGATATTATGATGCCGCGTTTAGATGGTTATCAAACCTGTGCCCTGATTAAAAATAACAGTAACTTCAAAGATACACCGGTTGTTATGTTATCTAGTAAAGACGGTTTGTTTGATAAAGCAAAGGGACGCATAGTAGGTTCGGATCAGTACTTGACCAAACCTTTTAGCAAGGATGAATTATTAGGTGCTATTCGTCAGCATGTAACACAATGATGAAGTTCTAGTTACCTGCATTACTGATTTATTTATTTAGAGGTTAATATGGCGCGTGTCTTAATTGTAGATGACTCACCTACTGAAACATTTACTCTGAAAACCATGCTTGAAGCTAAAGGTTTTGAAGTATTGGAAGCTGAAAATGGTGCTGATGGCGTGGCGTTGGCTCGTGAAGAGTTACCCGACGTAGTATTGATGGATATAGTCATGCCTGGTTTAAATGGTTTCCAGGCTACTCGCCAGCTAACTAAAGACGATAAGACGGCTCATATTCCTGTGATCATAGTGACCACTAAAGATCAGGAAACTGATAAGGTTTGGGGTCAGCGTCAAGGTGCAAAAGGCTACCTCGTTAAACCTGTAACTGAAGATCAATTGGCTCAAACAATTCAGAGTGTCATTGACGGAGTTTAATGATGACACCCTTCGCCTTATTACAAGACATTGCTCAGCGTTGCCGTTCTCATGCGGCCGATCTTCCTTCTCAAACTGAGGCGGTAGAGTATTGGCGTGGAGTGGGTTTTATTTTGGCTGGTAAACGCTATGTGGCGCCCATGTCAGATATAGGCGAAATATTAACTGCACCCAAGCTAACACCTATTCCAGGTGTTAAACATTGGGTTCAGGGTGTGGCGAATGTGCGTGGGCGTTTAGTGCCTATTATGGATCTTGCTTCCTTTTTTGGGGGGCGAGCAACTACTCAGCGCACAAAGAGAACTCTAATTGTAGAAAAAGGAGATTTCTTGAATGGTTTAGTGGTGGATGCTTTATTGGGTTTGCAGCATTTCTCATTGGACTCAATGATGGATTCCTCTTTAGAAGATATTCCAGAGAAGGTAGTTCCTTTTGTCTCAGGAATTTTTCAACGTGATGGAGAACAGTGGCCTGTTTTCAGTTTTGATACGTTGGTAAAAAATGAACACTATATGGATATTGCTGTATAGTCGCTGTTCACTTCCTGCTTTAGGAAGTTGAGTAGCGAATAACTATAATAATTATACGTTGTAACGGTTGCGGAGAATTTAAACATGAAAGCGAATGCGGGCAGTGCAATCCGATCGAATTTAGCTAATAACACTGCACGAATGGTTTTAATCGCAGCCTTCGTTGTCTTCATTTTGGCGTTCTTATTCATCACGGTTTTTGTTCAATATAAATCTGATCAAGATAAAGAATATATTTCTCACTCTGGTGAACTAAGGGTGTTGTCTCAGCAAATTGCGAAAAACGCCGTCGAAGCAGCTGCGGGTAAAGAAGAAGCCTTTAAATTGTTGGCGGTTGCCCGTAAGAACTTTGAAACTCGCTGGGGTTATATAGTCAAGGGTGATAGCGAAACCGGTCTTCCTCCAAGCCCAGTAGAAGGTATTAGCGAATTACAGGCCTTATGGGATGACGCTCGAGACTCAGCTGATAGAATAGTAGAAACCCGTGACACTGTATTATCTTTGCACGAAGTTGCGGCGACCCTATCTGAAACGATTCCTCAACTGCAGGTAGAGTACGATGAGGTTGTAGAGATCTTACTTGATAACGATGCCCCTGCTGAACAGGTTGCGGTTGCACAGCGTCAGTCTTGGTTAGCAGAACGTATCGTGCGGTCAGTAAACAAAGTATTGTCAGGTGGTGATGATGCGGTAATGGCAGCAGATAGCTTTGGCCGAGATGCTAACCTATTTGGTCGTGTACTGAACGGTATGATTGAAGGTAACGTGGCAATGCATATACAGCCAGTTACCGATGACGAAGCAATCGATTCCCTTGCTGAAATATCAGAATTATTTGAGTTTGTTGCTGGCTCGGTTGACGAAATTCTTGAAACTTCTCCTGAACTTTTTCAGGTTCGTGAATCTGCCAATAATATATTCAACTCTTCACAGAATATGTTGAGCCAAACCTCTCAGTTAGAAGTGCGTCACGAAGAGCGAACTGCTTCTTGGGCAATATTGCAGTCTATTGGTTATATTTTAGCAATCTTTGCACTTTCAATGTTAGGTGGTGTGGGTTTCACAACTTATCGCGATACACAGAGCACGCTAAAAGAAGAAGAAAGTAAAAACGAACAAAACCAAATGGCGATCCTTCGTTTACTTGATGAACTAGCTGACCTTGCCGATGGTGACTTAACAACACAGGCGACAGTAACCGAAGATTTCACCGGTGCAATTGCTGACTCAATCAACTTCGCGATCGACCAAATGCGTGCACTAGTAACTGCAATTAACGAAACCGCAGTACAGGTTGCATCGGCTGCACAAGAAACACAGTCTACAGCGATGCACTTAGCTGATGCTGCGGAGCACCAAGCACAAGAAATTGCCGGAGCTTCTGCCGCAATCAACGAGATGGCGGTATCCATCGACCAAGTATCTTCAAACGCCTCTGAGTCTACCTCGGTAGCCGAACGATCAGTAACGATCGCGAACAAAGGTGCTGAAGTGGTACAGGCAACGATTAACGGCATGGATAACATCCGTGAGCAGATTCAAGAAACGTCAAAGCGTATTAAGCGTCTGGGTGAATCGTCTCAGGAAATCGGGGATATCATCTCCTTGATCAACGACATTGCCGATCAAACAAACATTCTATCCCTTAACGCTGCAATCCAGGCCTCCATGGCCGGTGATGCTGGTCGAGGCTTCGCGGTAGTTGCCGATGAAGTACAGCGTCTGGCTGAGCGTTCAGCAGCAGCAACCAAGCAGATTGAAGCACTGGTTAAAACGATCCAGAACGATACTAACGAAGCGGTAATCTCGATGGAACATACCACTGCTGAGGTGGTACGTGGTGCACGCCTAGCACAGGATGCGGGTGTGGCACTTGAAGAAATCGAAACGGTATCTAAGAGTTTGGCTGACTTGATTCAAAATATATCTAACGCAGCACGTCAGCAGGCTTCATCTGCTGGTCATATCTCAAATACGATGAACGTAATCCAAGAGATTACCTCGCAAACTTCCGCCGGTACTACAGCTACAGCTAAGTCGATCGGTAATCTTGCCGAAATGGCGACCAAGCTTCGTGAATCAGTAGCTGGTTTCAAGCTACCTGAATCTAACGTATAAGTTAGGTGAACGCTGTGGCGGCTGCAGGGTGGTCATTAAAAACTCTGCCAATCATGAACGAAGAGCAGTTCCTGCTATGGCGGGACTTGCTGGAGTCTCGCACGGGCATATTTGTCACTGCGCAACGCAAATCATTTTTACAATCTAGCTTGATGCAGCGTATGCGAGAATTATCTCATGATGACTATCAGGTATATTATGATTTTGTGGTTAATTCTCCTTTAGGGAAAATTGAATGGGCTAAGTTAATTGACCGCTTAACTGTTCAAGAAACCCGGTTTTTTCGTGACCCAGCAGCTTTTGAATATATTGCCGATATAATTAATAAGCATCACGTGCAATATAGTAAGAAAAATCCTTTAGACATATGGAGTGTTGGTTGCTCCACCGGCGAAGAAGTTTACAGCTTAGCCATGTTGGCGAAAGAGGTGTTGCTTCGTCACGGTGATAATGATTCATTCATGATTACCGGAACCGATATTAGCGTACCCGCTTTGAATAAAGCGCGGCAAGGGGTTTACCCTAAGCGCCGTATAGAAACACTAAGTGAGCATTACAAGAATAATTATTTCTCACAGACTAACAATGACCAATTCGAGTTGTTAGCGGAAATTAAGCGTAATACTTGCTTTGCACAGGTTAATGTTTTGCAGTTAGATAAGACGGCCAGTACTAAGCGCCACATTATTTATTGTCAGAATTTATTAATATACTTTCGCCGCCAGCGTCGTGAGGAAATACTCAGCCACTTAGTGGATAGATTAGTTCCTGGAGGTTTGCTTTTGATTGGTATGGGGGAAATGCTGGACTGGCATCACCCTGATCTTGAACCAGTAAAAGATAAATCTATAACGGCGTATATAAAGCGCGTGAATCCAAAGAATAACTAGAATGTGGAGCCAACATGGGTGATCGCCATGATTACGTTGCCCTTGACTGGGTCAAAGGCGAAATAGAAGAAGTCTTAAAGCAAGCGCAGTATGAACTGGAGGCTTATGTAGAGTCGCCAGATGATACCGCTCGCATGAAATTCTGTCTGACTTATTTGCATCAAGTGCGAGGCACTTTGCAGATGGTGGAGTTCTACGGCGCAGCTATGCTGGCCGAAGAAATGGAAGCTGTCGCTCAAGCTATGCTTGACGATAAAGTTAGCAACGCTAGAGAAGCTCGCGAAGTATTGATGCAGGCTATTCTGCAACTTCCAAACTACCTCGACCACATTAAATTGGGGCATCGTGATCTACCCGTAGTACTGCTGCCAGTGCTAAATGATTTACGTGGCGCTAGAGGTGAAAGCCTTCTTTCAGAGACTTCATTTTTCCAGCCCAATATCAAACCTGTGGGCCCTCTTAGCGCATCACAAGTTCAACAATTTTCTGATAAACAAGTTATCGACCTCATTAGAAAGCTGCGTCAGATGTATCAGGTGGCTTTACTGGGTGTGCTCAAAGGTAAAGATACTGATCGCAATATCGAATACCTGAAAAAAGTAAGCGCAAGACTAGCTAAATTATTTAGCAATACCCCCGCTCATCCGTTGTGGGTGGCAGCGGCGGCTGTTTTAGAAGGCATTAGCAATAATGGCATAGATGTTAACAGCGCTATTAAAGAGCTGTTAAAGCAATTAGAGCTTAAATTAAAAGCAATAATATCTGATGGCCCTAATGCACTAGAGCAATCAAACAGTGAGCTTCTAAAAAACCTTCTATTTTATATTGCAGGCTGTGAAGTCGAAAGCACGCTAATTAGCGCCGCAAAAGAAGAATTTAACTTATATGATGCGCTACCTTCTAATACTGACGTAGATGAAGATAGGCGTGCCTTTAGTGGCCCTGATAAAGCAACTATGGGCTCGGTAGCGACAGCCTTAATTGAAGAGATAAACAACCTTAAAGATCAGCTAGATGTTCTAGTACAGGATAAGCAAGCCAGACCTGAACAGCTTAATGGATTATTGCCTGGTTTCAAACAGATCAGCGATACCATGGGCATGCTTGGCTTGGGAACACCTAGAACCGTTATTCAAGAACAATTTGAAACGTTAAGTGAGTTTGTTAGCCAAGGCCATACTGCCAATAACACAGAATTAATGGATATCGCTGGTGGCCTTCTTTATGTGGAAGCATCTCTTATTGGTTTGAGCGATAAGTTTGGCGTTGGTGAAATTGAAACACCTGAAGTATTGCAATTGGGTGCAGCACAACAAGCTGTCCTGCAAGAATCCAAGCATTTAATTGAACAAGTAAAAGATCTTGTTGTGGAATATGTTAGTAAAGCAGGCTCTCTGTCTTTACTAGGTGATGCTGCTGAATTAATGATGAATTTGCGCGGCACCCTTATCATGGTTCCCCAAATCGAAGCTGCTAATATTTCTCGAGCTTGTTCTAATATCATACAGCGGCATGTAGATCAGCAGCAAAACCCAGATGATGTTTTATTGAATGCCTTAGCCGAAGCATTAAGTGGAATCGAATATTTTATTGAGCGTCTGGCTGAAAATAACCAGAGCGACAATCTTGGTATATTGAGTAAAGCTCGTGAAGCTATTTTACCTTTTAGCGTTAAGGGTGAATTAGAGGAGGAAGAATTATCTTCTCAGGAAGAAAATTTAGCGCCTAAAAATAACACTTTAGAAGCTGCTGATGGTGTAGCTGAATTAGAAGTTACCGAGCCTGTACAGGTTGACGACTTAGAACTTAAAGAAGAGCCTTTAAAAACGGAAGAAATTAAACAGTTAAACTCTAACGTTAATGACTCGCTTGAAGAATTGGAAGTGCTTTCAACGTTAGGGCCTGAGGTAATTCCAAGTACAATTGCATTAGATAACGAGCCTCAAAACCTTGCTTCCATCCCTGCGAACGTTGCTGATATTGAGCCAGCAGCCGAACTGGAAGATGAAGATGATTTGATTGATGATGAAATCATTGAAATTTTCTTGGAAGAAGCTGAAGAAGTACTTGAGACCATTCTGGAGTCTTGGCCTGCATATAAAGCTAATAATCAAGATGACGATGCTTTAAGCACTACCAGGCGAGCATTTCATACTCTTAAGGGCAGCGGCCGAATGGTTGGCGCTCTTGAAATTGGTGAAACGGCATGGTCGATTGAGAGTATGTTTAATCGCTTGTTAGATCGTACTATTGATCTTAGCCAGCCTTTTTTAGATATTGTGGATCATATGGTGGATCAAATTCCAGCATTGATTAAAGCATTTGAGATTCGCCAGCCTTGCGATGTAAATATTGAAGCTATTCAGAATTATGCTTATGCTATTGCGAATGGTAAAGCAGTTGATGATTGGAATAATGCATCTGCAAACAATTCAATCGAGTCCAGTATTGCGGATGAGAAGAAGCAAGAGCCTGGCTCTTTAGAAGTTCTTGAGCCTGCTTTATTGGCAGTCTTTAGCTCTGAGATTGTAACTCATATCTGCGTTATTCAAGATTTCATTGATGCAAGCCAGCAGGACGATTACAAAACACCGATCACTGATAATTTACAGCGTGCTCTGCAT
Source organism: Bermanella sp. (assembly GCA_036960565.1). Lineage (GTDB taxonomy): Bacteria > Pseudomonadota > Gammaproteobacteria > Pseudomonadales > Oceanobacteraceae > Bermanella. The sequence continues at coordinate 48,350 of JBALXQ010000008.1, read as the reverse complement.
ACCCTTAAGGGCAGTGCACATATGGCCCGAATAGAACCGATTGCTGAAATAGCGGCCACGCTTGAGAGCTTTTCAAAGGTTTTATGTGCATATCATGTGGAGACATCTGCCGAAATTGTGCATTTATTTATTCGTGGTAAAGACCTGATTGACGAAGGCTTCAGTCAACTTGAATCTACACCCTTTGCCAAAATCTCAGGTAGCGATGACCTCACTGCCGATATTGAGCGCTTGTCTAAACAGTTGATTGACGAATTTCATCAACGCATCGGAACAAGTGGTAATAATAGCGTAGATCCCCAAGTACTAACTGTATTCTTGTCTGAAGGGATGGATATTCTATTAGACGCTGAAAGCATTTTTGACCGTTGGCAGGTGCAGCCTGATGACAAGGAGTTGATTCCGTCAATTATTGATGAAATTCAAACTCTTGAGAAAGGCGCACAGATGGCAGAACTTTTGCCAGTTGTAACCTTATGTCAGGCTTTACAAGGTGCTTATCACAAGACGATTGATGAAAAATTATCGCCCAGTGATAGCTTTATTGAAGTCATAAAAGAAGGCCAGGAAGGTCTGCTAAATATGATGGACAGGGTAGCAGCCAGCCAAACAATAGATCATGCAAATGATCTCATTTCTGAGTTAACAGCTGAGCATGAAGAACCTGAAAGCTTAGAGGCCGACCTTGAAACAATCGAACTAAATATTGAAGAAGTTGAATTACCTGGGCTGGAAATTATTGAGCCGGTAGTTGAAATTGAAAGTGAAGAGTTAGACCTTCTTGATCCTGAGTTATCTGACATTACTCTTGAGCTCGATGCGTATGATGAAATAACACAAGAGACTAAAGAAAACGAGCTAGATCTTCTTGATTCTGATTTTGAAGAAATACAGTTTTTAGAACCTGAGTTACAAGAAGCAACAGCAGAAACACTGGAGTTCGATGCCTTTGAAGCATTAAACGATGAAATAGGGGAAATCGAATCAGATGAAGAGTCTATGGAGACTCTTGAACTGGATGTATTTGGTTCTGTATCTAATGACGAGACTACTGGTTTTTCCGAGTCAGCTGAGCTGGAGTTATCAGGTGACTCGCTGGAACTAGATGTATTGGAGCCTGATAGCATTAATCCAGTGGCTGATATGATCGATCTGGATGCGCTTGAACCTGAACTTGAGCTCGACAGCTCTGATGATAACTTACTCGAATTGGACATTATTGAAGCTGACGGAGAGGATACTCAGTTATCGGAACCCGAAGTGGCAGATTTGATAGCTGAAGCCATTGAGCAAGATACCTCAGAACCAGTTGAACAGGTGCACTTAATAGAAGTCCCTGAATTATTAGAAACTAATAATCAAACTTCCGTTGAGATTGAACAGGTTCAGTTGGAGCCGGAGGTAATCGAATTAGAAGAGGTTGAGTTAAATCTACCTGAAGTTGTACTAGAAGATGACCAGCCAATACAACCTATAATTGATTCTGAGTTACTGGAAATATTTTTAGAAGAAGCTCAAGAACTAATCGATTCTATCAATGAGTCTTTAGGTGAATGGAAGAAAGATAAAAATAATCTTTTACAAGTCGCTGAATTACAACGTGATCTGCACACCTTTAAAGGTGGTGCACGCATGGCTGAGATTAACTCTATTGGCGATCTAATTCATGAGCTAGAACATTTATATGATGGCTTAAGTCAGGGTCGCCTTGTTATAAAAGATGAGCTTTTCGATTTACTAATACTTTGCCATGATCGCCTGGCCAGCATGATTCAAGGGTTAAAAATTTCGCAAGGAATCACTCCAGCTCTAGAACTCATTACTGCTATCCAACTTTATATCGCAGGAGAATCACTAGAACTTCCTGATAACGAACAGCAGGTAGAGTTGATTTCAGAAGTCGTGGACATCTATGAAAGCACTGTGGATCAACCAGTGTCTGTTTCAGTTGCCGATTTAGTAGACGAAGCGGATGCGGAAGTAGCTGAAATTTTCATGGATGAAGCTGAAGAGTTGATGGAAGACTTGGATGGCTGCATTCTCGCTTGGCAAGCAGACCCTGAAAACTCAGAGCACAATGAAGCGATTCAAAGGGTATTGCATACCTTAAAAGGTGGTGCCTTTATGGCCGGCCTTACAGAGATTGGTAATCTTTCTCATAATATGGAAAGCGAGCTTCAGTCTAGATTGATTAATAATCAATCTGCAGATAATGAATTATTCCATTCATTACATCAGCAATATGACCTAATAGCAGCACGCATTGACAATGTTCAGTTATGGTTAAAGGAAGGTGGTCAAGGGCCAATTATTGCAGTTTCAAAACCTGTCGAAATTGAGACCCCGGAAGAAATTGGGTCAGAAATTATAGAGACCGCGGAGGAAGTGAAACCTCAAGCAGTAACTGAGCAGGTAAGCGCTAATGAGGAGCTTCCCGCTGAGATATTGACTAGTAATGTTGTACCCTTGCGCGCAGCAGCCGAGGCATTAAAGCCTGCCGTTTCTCAAGACGAAGCGCCTAGACGTAACCAGCCACAAGAAATGATAAAGGTTTCAGCTGACCTACTAGATGGCTTGGTAAACCTAGCAGGTGAAACTTCAATCTCACGTGGACGCTTGGAAAATCAAGTTACTGACTTCTCATTTACTCTGGAAGAAATGGACGCAACGCTTGATCGATTAAAAGATCAATTACGACGTTTAGATATTGAAACAGAAGCTCAGGTTCTATTCCGTCAGGAACGTCACGGTCCTAATTATGAAGATTTCGATCCACTGGAAATGGATCGCTATAGTCAGCTTCAGCAATTATCACGTTCTCTTGTGGAGTCAGCTTCGGATTTAATGGATTTAAAGGGCACCTTGTTAGATAAAACTCGAGATGCCGAGACACTATTGCTGCAGCAATCGCGAGTAAATACTGAGCTTCAAGAAGGGCTTATGAAAACTCGCATGGTACCGTTTAGTCGATTGGTTCCAAGGTTGCGACGAATCGTACGCCAAATTAGCCAGGAGCTTGGTAAGCAAGTTGAACTACAGGTTAACAATGCTGAAGGCGAAATGGACAGAAGCGTTTTAGAACGTCTGATCTCTCCTCTTGAGCACATGTTAAGAAATGCTGTGGATCACGGTCTTGAATCAACGTTAAAACGCCAAGAAGTGGGTAAACCAGACGTAGGTAGTATTACCCTTAGTTTATTCCGAGATGGCGGAGATGTTGTTCTTAAACTGTCAGATGACGGTGCCGGCATTAACTTGGAAGCGGTTCGTAAAAAAGCCATTGATCGTGGTTTATTATCATCAACTGTAACAATTACTGACCAAGAAGCTCTGCAATTCATTTTGCAGGCAGGGTTTAGTACTGCCGAAAAAGTAACTCAAATATCTGGTCGCGGCGTCGGTATGGATGTTGTTAATAGCGAAATAAAGCAGGTAGGCGGTAGCATTCTCATCAACTCTGAGAGTGGAGCGGGTACCGAATTTGTAATTCGCTTGCCATTTACGGTATCGGTTAACCGTGCCTTGATGTCTAAGGTTGGTGAGGCGTTATTCGCTATTCCACTTAATAGTATTGAGGGTATTGTACGAGTAAGTTCAGCCACTTTACTTGAGCTTTATAAGCAAGAAAATCCTGTTTATCAATATGCTGGTCGAGATTATCCTCTTAAATACCTTGGTGATTTATTGCGTAATGATAGCCACCTTAAATTAACAGAAGCCGATGTATCTTGGCCTGTTGTTTTGGTGCGTGGTTCGCAACCTGCTGCAATTCAAGTAGACGCCCTCATGGGTTCTCGTGAGATTGTAGTAAAAACATTAGGGTCACAGTTTAGTTCGGTTGTAGGCGTATCCGGAGGCACTATATTAGGTGATGGTAGTGTGGTTATTATTCTTGATTTACCTAATATGATGCGCCATGTGTACAGCCTAGAATATCAACAGCATGTCGCTATAGAGCATCGTGAAGAAGAACAGAATAAGCACAATATTCAAGAAGATAAGATTATCTCTGTACTGGTTGTAGATGACTCGGTAACCGTACGTAAAGTAACAACTCGTTTGCTTGAGAGAAATGGTATCGAGGTTCGTACAGCCAAAGATGGTGTCGATGCTATGGAAATCTTATTGGATTATCGTCCAGATGTGATGTTGCTAGATATTGAGATGCCACGAATGGATGGCTTTGAAGTAGCAACCCAGATGCGTCACGATTCTAAGCTAAAAGATGTTCCAATTATTATGATTACCTCCCGTACCGGAGATAAACATAAGCAAAGAGCCATGGCTATCGGTGTTACCGATTATATGGGCAAGCCTTTCCAAGAAGATAAATTACTGGGCGCTATTAATCATATAGTTGGCAATAGCAGTGACTGAAAGCCCCCCATTGAAATTGGCAGTGGTGGCTGAAGACTCTTTGCAACAGCATCGTTTGCGCAGTGCCATGGAAGATTTTGGCTGTGAAGTGGTTTGCTTAAGTCCGCAGTCTTTGCATGAGAACGGTATGGATCACCAGGTTTCGGCCTGGCTGGTTGATCTTCGGGAAGACGATAGTTTGCTCGATTCGTTTTTTGAAATTGAAGAGCCTGTACTATTGGGGTTTGAAGCAGCCCCTAGCAAGCAAGCTGCTGAATATCCAAAATGGGAAAAACGTCTTTACGGAAAGCTTAAACAGCTGCTGGGTATGGATATTATTCAGGCTAACAATACCCAAGCCAGCCTCAACCTCATTGAACAATTCCCTCTGGTTTCAGAAGCGCAACCTTTACCGGACAATGTACAGTCCGAATCAGGTAGCAAAGCCAAATATGTTTTTACTCTAGGCAGCTCTTTAGGTGGGCCTGAGGCAATTAAAGAATTCCTTGATGCATTACCCAGAGGGTTACCTGTTGGTTTTGTTTATGGCCAGCATATAGATGCTCAATTTGTTTCGGTTCTGGCTCAGGTTTTGGCCCGTCATGCCCAATTCAAATTGTCAGTAGCAGAGCATGGTATGGAACTTCGCAATGGCGAGGTACTCATTGTTCCGGCAGATAAAGAAGTATATTTTGAACAGGGCTTTGTAAAAGTAAGGGATAATTCCTGGCCGGGCCCTTATGGACCATCAGTTGATCAATTAATTTTAAATGTTCAAAAAGGCTTTCCTGCTTCCGGAGTTATTTTATTTAGTGGTATGGGCAATGACGGTGCAGAGGCCATTCAGGCGTTGAAGCAAATCCCTGAAAACAGAGAATTACAAATTTGGGCACAGAGTGCCAATACCTGTGCTAGCAGCGCCATGCCTGATGCTTGTAGGAAAACGGGTGCTGTGAATTTCAGTGCCTCACCTCAGGATCTGGCCAAGCATTTGGTAAAGTATATTCAGTCACAAGAAACTAATATTCAGCAATCAATTTGTAAGAATGAAACAATTTAACGGGAGTGCATCGTGCAGCAAATAGCAACTGATAATAATCAAGGTGATGTACTGCCCTGCTTGGTAATCCCTGTCCTAGGTAGCCGTTTAATTTTGCCAAACGTGACCGTAGCCGAGATCATTTCTTTTCAACAACCTATTCACAGTGACATTGTCCCCGAGTGGGTTTTGGGGAAAATAGAATGGCGTGGCACGCCTATTCCAGTGGTTTCATATGAAGGCTTTTGCGGGCAGAAGTCCGGCGTCGCTAATCAGGATATGCGTATTGCTATCATTAACGCACCTAATGGCGATAAAGGAGCGTTAAGGTTTTTTGGGTTAGTGGTACAGGGTATTCCAAGTTTGGTTAAATTGGAGGCTCCTGCCATTAAGGAAAACCTGAATACAACATTGGGTAAAGGACAAAAAATGGCGGTTACGCTAGAAACTGGGCATGCCATTGTGCCTGATTTAGATGCCATGGAAGCAGAGTTGTTGTCTGTAGATTGGCAATAATTAATGCCTAAATGATTGCCAGTGACGATACTAAAAATCACCCCATTGGCTTTGCAATAGACTAATAGCCGTCAACGCGGCTGTTTCTGTTCTTAGCACTCGCGGCCCTATTAACTTAGCTTTAAATTCAAAGTCGCAAGCCACTTGTACTTCTCCCTCACTTAATCCACCTTCAGGTCCAATCAATAAACAAGCCGTGTTAACCGATAATTGATTCGATTCCTGTATTAAGCCTCTAGGGTCTAGCACCCATTTTTCTTGAGCATTCACTTCGCTTAACCACGAATTTAATTCTTGTGGAGCATGGACTGTTGGGACAATATCTCGGCCACTTTGCTCGCAGGCTGCTATGGCAATTTGTTGCCATTGGTGTAGTTTTTTCTCTAGGCGCTCTGAATTAAGTTTCACATCTACATTTTGAGTCCATAGCGGCGTAATTTCGTTAACACCTAATTCTACCGATTTTTGTATCGCAAACTCCATGCGATCCCCTTTAGAGATGGCTTGGCCTAAATGAATATGTAATGGGGACTCAAGGGCTGTAGAAATAGGCGTTAATATTTTAATACTGACGCTTTTTCGTTGAGCGCTAATTATTTCCCCTTCAAAATGGCACTGCTCTTGGCCATTAAACAGAAATAACTTTCTGCCTGGTCCCATGCGCAACACTCTTGATACATGGTTGGCTGCGGCATCATCTAGTTCAATGATAGATTGATCGGTTAGGGTTTGGGGTGTGAAGATTCTTGGTATACGCATAAACTAATTACTAAATTCACTATCGAGAATGAGAGCCGTCACAGAATGGAGCTTTATGGGTGTCTTTACAGGCACACAAAAATTTGGTTTCGTCTTTGTCCACCGAGAACTCTTTGGGTTGGTAAGGTGTGCCTTTATGGCTACCATCACAAAAGGGTTGTTTCTCACTGCGGCCGCATTCACACCAGAAGTATTTTTTACCGGCTTTTAATTCAACACGAACAGGCTGACGCATTGGGATTCTCTAAAGGTGAATTGAATTACAAGTTGGGAGTAACGGCAGGTGCTTATTAGCACCTGCCATAAGGCCTACCAAAGATTCAGGTTTTTCCAAATGTTTAGGCAAGGGTCTGCTTGGTTAAGCGTATAAAAATGCAAACCAGGCACGCCGTTTTCTACTAAGTCTTCACACATCAGGGTCATGACTTCTTCGCCAAACTTCATAATGCTTTCACTGTCATCGCCATAAGCCTCTAACTGCTTGCGAATCCACCGAGGGATTTCAGCGCCACAGGCATCAGAGAAACGTGCAAGTTTTGTGTAATTGGTAATGGGCATAATGCCTGGCACGATAGGCGTTTCGATGCCCATGTCTAAACAGCGATCTACAAAGTAAAGGTAGCTATCAATATTGAAAAAATATTGAGTAATCGCACTGTCTGCACCGGCATCTACCTTACGTTTGAAGTTTAATAAATCGTCTTCATAGTTATTGGCTTGTGGGTGCATTTCAGGATACGCAGCGACTTCTAAATGAAAGCGATCTCCGTGTTCCTTTTTAATCAGTTCAACTAATTCATTGGCGTATCTTAATTCGCCAGAGCTGGCAGCCATACCTGAAGGTAGGTCACCACGTAAGGCCACAATGCGTTCTACGTCGTTTTGTGCATAGTGGTTCAATAATTCTTTAATGCTGTCGCGGCTTTCCCCTACACAGGATAGGTGAGGTGCGGTTGAAATGCCTTTTTGGTTTAAACCATCAACAATATCTATGGTATTGGTGCGGGTAGAACCGCCGGCGCCATAGGTAACTGAAAAGAAGTCTGGGTTTAATGCGGCAAGCTTGTCACGGGTGTTATAAAGCTTTTTAGTGCCTTCTTCCGTTTTGGTGGGGAAGAATTCAAAACTTAAACGGAAGTTGTCCATTTGGGACCTCGAATAATATATTAACTGAGCACCATTTTAGTACTTCAGTTTGGGAATTCAACAAATAGCTGAAAGCTTAGGCAGGTATTACCCCGCTAAGCTTTCGCTGAAGTCTTAGTACTTGTAAGTACTCAGGCTTGTAAGGGCCTTTAATAAGCACGTTATATTAATATAAACGTGCTTATTCTTGAGTTACTTTTAGTACTTGTAAGACTCAGGCTTGTAAGGACCTTCAACCGGTACGTTAATGTAGGCGGCTTGTTCTTGTGTTAGCTGGGTTAATACACCACCGAAGCCAGCAACCATGTCTGCCGCTACTTCTTCGTCTAGTTTCTTAGGTAATACTTTAACGTAGATGCCTTCAGCTTTTTCACTTTCCGATAGCTCAGCGAACTTGGCATCCCACAAATACATTTGCGCTAAAACTTGGTTGGCAAAAGAGCCATCCATGATGCGGCTTGGGTGACCTGTAGCATTACCTAGGTTAACCAGGCGACCTTCAGAAAGAAGAATTAGGTGATCATTGGTTGATGCATCACGAACCACTTTGTGAACCTGTGGCTTAATTTCTTGCCATTCCCAGTTCTTACGCATAAATGCAGTATCAATTTCGTTGTCGAAGTGACCGATATTGCACACTACCGCACGAGATTTAAGGGCTTGCAGCATGTTTTTATCACATACATCGGCGTTACCTGTAGTGGTCACAATTAAGTCAGTCTTAGCAAGCAAGTCTTTGTTAATGCCTTCTAAAGTACCTGTGTTTACACCGTTAATGTACGGTGAAACCACTTCAAAACCGTCCATGCAAGCCTGCATCGCGCAGATAGGATCCACTTCAGAAACACGAACAATCATGCCTTCTTGGTTAAGAGATTGAGCAGAACCCTTACCCACATCGCCGTAACCAATTACTAGGGCTTTTTTACCGGCTAGCAAATGGTCAGTACCGCGCTTGATTGCATCGTTCAAAGAATGACGACAGCCGTACTTGTTATCGTTCTTAGATTTAGTCACTGCATCGTTTACGTTGATGGCTGGAACTTTAAGTTCGCCTTTTTCCATCATTTCTAATAAACGGTGAACACCTGTAGTAGTTTCTTCAGAAATACCGTTAATGGCAGCCAGCATTTGCGGGAACTTGTTATGAACCATTTCAGTTAGATCACCACCGTCATCAAGAATGATGTTGGCATCCCAAACTTTATCACTGCCAGTTTCAGCAAGAATAGTTTGCTCAATACACCATAAGAATTCTTCTTCAGTTTCGCCTTTCCAAGCAAATACGGGTACACCAGCAGCAGCAATAGCAGCGGCCGCATGATCTTGAGTAGAGAAAATGTTACAAGAAGACCAACGTACTTCAGCACCTAGATCTACAAGGGTTTCAATTAACACAGCAGTTTGAATGGTCATGTGGATACAACCCATGATCTTCGCACCCGCTAAAGGTTGCGCCACTTTGTACTTAGTACGCAATGCCATTAGCGCAGGCATTTCGCCTTCAGCGATGTCAATTTCTTTACGACCCCATTGGGCGTCTAGTTCAAATGCTTCGGCAGTTTTGGCTGCTACTTTGTAATCTGAAAAGCTCATTCGTTTATCCTTTGTTATGCATTCAAGATGCACTTATTTAATTATGTAAATTCTAGTGTGTAATGAAATGCTTAAAGAGCCGCGGCTTCTATTAATGCATCAACCTTATCTGTTTTTTCCCAGGTGAAAGCAGTAAACGTTTTGCTTTTCTTTTCACCACGATCGGAATATTCATAAGTGGTTTCGTATGGCTCACGACCAAAGTGACCGTACGCCGCCGTAATTTGATACATTGGGTTTAATAACTCTAGCTGGTTTTGAATGGCATATGGGCGCAAATCAAATACAGAGCGAATCACTTTAGCCAATTCAATATCTGTTAATTTACCGGTACCAAAGGTGTTAACCGATATAGAAGTGGGCTCGGCTACACCAATGGCGTAGGACACTTGAATTTCACAACGCTCTGCCAATTCAGCAGCGACAATATTCTTTGCCACATAACGCCCCATGTATGCCGCTGAGCGGTCTACTTTTGAAGGGTCTTTGCCAGAGAACGCACCGCCACCGTGACGAGCCATGCCGCCATAGGTATCTACAATAATCTTACGACCGGTTAAACCGGCATCGCCTACAGGTCCGCCAATTACAAAGTTACCAGTTGGGTTTATGTGGAAAAGGGTATCAGCGTGTAACCAATCGCTTGGTAATACAGGCTTAATGATATTTTCCAAAACCGCTTCGCGTAAATCTTCTAAAGAAATACTTGGGTCATGCTGAGTAGAAAGTACCACCGCATCAATTTTAGGGCTGTCGCCTTCGTAGTTAATGGTGACCTGAGACTTAGCGTCTGGGCGCAACCAAGGAAGGGTGCCATTTTTACGAAGCTCAGCTTGACGCTGCACAAGTAAGTGAGAGTAATAAACAGGAGCAGGCATTAGGCTAGCGGTTTCATTGGTAGCGTAACCAAACATCAAACCCTGGTCACCGGCGCCTTGATCTTCTGGCTTAGCGCGGTCAACACCTTGGTTGATATCCACAGACTGTTTACCAATACCGTTTAAAACAGCGCAAGTCGCGCCGTCAAAACCGATATCTGAATTATTATAACCAATATCGATAATCACATTACGAACGATGTCTTCAAGGTCAACGTAACATGAGGTGGTTAGCTCACCAGCCACAATTGCCATACCGGTCTTTACCATGGTTTCCACTGCAACACGGGCGTGTGGGTCGCGGGCAATAATGGCATCTAAAACTGCATCAGAAATCTGATCGGCTACTTTATCTGGGTGGCCTTCGGATACGGACTCAGAAGTAAAAATAGAATATTCGCTCATTCTTATTTCCTGTAATGATATTAATTTAAAGACTTAAGCGTAGACGCTTGCGTCGTTGTTTTTTTGAAAATATGTATCTGTATTTGGAAACCGTTTTTAAGGCCAACCAAAATGGGTTCTTGTGGGACAAAGCCAATGTCTTGTGCCCATGACAATAATTCATCTGGTTCGAACCCCATCCAGAAATCGCCGCAAGATTCACGTACCCAGTCTTGCTGGTGGGTGCATAAATCGGTAATGAGCAAAGCGCCGTCATTATTTAATAACTGCCAGCATTGAGCTAAAAATTCAGCCGGAGAAGCAATGTGGTGAAGCACCATATTCAAGGCCACAAAATCGGTTTGAATGCCGGCTTTTAATGCGCCTTTAATATCGCCGTGTATAAATTCAATATTATCTAAATTTTGTACTTGTTCTTTTGCTAGCTCCAACATGGACTCGCTAATGTCCAGTGCAAAGACCTGTTTAAACTCATTACTTAAAAAAGGTAAAAAGCCTCCATCACCCGGGCCAATTTCTAATGCCGATTGGCGGTTTTTCAAAAGGCTGGTTTTTAATGCCTCTTGAATGGCTTCGCTATAATGCTTGTAGCCGGCAATGCGATCGGTGACCGAATCTAACTCGCTCACATGGCTTTCAAAAAAAGCCGCGCTAATTTGTTGGCGAGCATGACGAATGGCATTCAAACTGTTTTGCGCGCCTGTCTCTAATTCGTTGACGTCTAACGCTTGTAAAATGCTGCGTTGAATTTTGGCAATGGCCAAATCACCGCTTATATGGCGGCGATAAAACAGAGTATTGCCTTCACGGCGCGTGCTGACCCAATCGGCCTGCGTCATGATTTTTAAATGGTGGCTTAAGGCTGATTGCTTGATATCCAATACCAATGCCAGCTCATTGGCCGCCAGAGAATCTCGCTTTAATAGCTGTAGCACTTGCAACCTTATGGGGTCGCTACTGGCTTTGAGGGTAAGGGATATATCGGTATTCGGCATTTGATGAAATGTAGCAGCCAATTTAACTTACCGCAAGGCTATTTCAAAATATATTGAAATAGCCTTGTGGCCATGGATGGCCGGTACCCTAAAATTGCAGGAGCAAAATTTTAGGGTTGGCTGCGAGGCTGGTTTGAAATGCAGGAGCAAAAATTTAGGGTTGGCTGCGAGGCTGGTTTGAAATGCAGGAGCAAATTCTAGGGTTTGCCTTTATCTATGCATCAAGAAAGTGGTAGTTGGGCCGATAAAGTAAGTGGCATGTTTAGTGATTGTGAATATTTAAGAATTGAAATAGGTCAATATTTCAACAGGGATGATGACAGGGGAAGCATGATGGATAAGAAGAATATAATGGGCTTGTTGTTCTTTATGGGCGTGTTGGGAGTGGCCATTTCGGGGATGGTAGCCTTTCAGCCTGAAAAGCCTTTGTATCAAGAGGCGACTAGTACGCAGCAAACCTTGCAGGCATTTCCAAGCTTGCCGGCGGGCGGCTTTTAAATAGGCGTGTTTGTTATCTGATTTAATAAGGCGCATTACAGCGCCTTATTAATAATGGCAGCTTAAAACCTAAGAATCTCAGGCTGACTATTTCTCAACTGCGGCATGCTCATGCCCACAGTGGAATTAATATAAGTAGGGTCAGTCACTGAATAACGTTTCCCTTTAAACCGGAAAGCATCTCCACTCACCGTTTCGTTAAAAGCCACCGCGGCTGCCACATGGCCAGGGTAATCCAACAACACCACATCTAGCTTTAACAGTGCTTTAGTTAACCATGCAAATAACGCGGCCCTGTCTTCGCAATCTGAATAAGGGTAGTGAAGCGTCTCAATGGGAAATAAGTAATTTTCGTTATTGAACTGTTCTTCATCGGTTTTATAGGCAAACCCAGTTTGCACAAAACGCATTAATCGATTAACCGCTTCTACTTCCGTTTGTCCTTCTACTATGGGTTTTAACTGGGTTAATAACTGAAAAGCAGTATTGCTGGGCAAGCCTTCTTTAGCGTAATTAACAATATCCATTTGTGGAATAGTGTTGCTGTAATTCACCAGCCCGAGATCGTAATCTAATTTTATTGAATATTGGTTACCTTGATAATTAAAATCGAATTTTCTTTGCTCTGTTTTTTCGGAGGGCAACATTTTATTGGCTTGTTTGAAATCCATTACTGCCAGGCCTGATCCGTGATTGCCAGAATAAGTAAAGGCTTTACCAACACTAACCGATTTTCCGCCCAAATCTAATGCGTAGAAGCGTGTGCCTTTTAAGGTAAAATAAGTCACTCCGTATAAGGCTTGCTGGCTAGGTAGTAATAAAAATGCGTTTTTATTAAAGGCAATACGTGCGTTATAGCCTGCCTTAGTTAATAAAAACCAGGTGGTGAGCTGCTGTTCGTTATGACTATTAATACCCAATGCTTTTACATATTGGTTAAATAGTTGTGCGGTGCCCCAGTCATTCAATTTTAACTGAGCTGCTTTTTGTTTTAATTCTTTAATGGTTTTTTTATGGGCTTGTTTTGCCAATGACGTCCAATAATTAGCAATGCTGTTATTGTTTATCTTTCCCTTTAAATGCTGCTTTAGGTTCTTATTTTCGCTGATTTCAATAGGGTGTGAAAAATAATTAAACGTAACAGTGTTTTCATTTTTATGCTGAGGCGTCGATGTCACAACCGGGTTAGGCCTAATAGGCTTAGGAGTGGCAATAGGTTGTATTGCAATAGGCTCACTGACAGAGGGTTTTACATTAATGGGCGTCTTAACAATAGGCGCTATCGGTAAAGCGGTGGGTTTGGGTTTTACATCACGCACCACTGGCTTTTTTACTTCTACTTCTTGCCATTGTAATTTTAAAAAGCCAATAAAGGCTTTGTCGTTTTCATCTAGATAGTTTTTGAATTCTTGTTGGGCAGCCTGCATGTCGAGGGTGTTTTGTTCTAAATACGCTTCATATTCACTTTGGGCGTAGACACTGGTGGTGAGGCAGGCCAAAAAAAGCCAACTAAATGTAAATTTCCACATACCTATCATCCCGGATAAAAAGAGTAAATTAACATAAATAGCCACTGGCAACAGTGATGAATGTTGCTGGCAGCGTAGATAGCCTTGGCTTTTAAGCTAAGGTTATTAAAGGGACTACGGCGAAATATCAGTGGATGTGTAAATCATATGAAAGCGTTATTTATTATCATTTTACTGTCAGTGCTGTCCGCTTGCGGTGGTTCATCAAGTAGCTCTCCCGCTACATTGGATGTAACCCTTGGTGAGGGTGTTCGCGGCTTAGAAGCCGAGCCCGCCATTACAGATGTGACGGCCAAACATGAAGACACTGTTGTTATTAACTCTCGCCTTCTTGGTGATATTGATTCTGAAGCTAACGTAGATTTTAACTATACCCCAGCCCAAGACACTCTAGTGGCCCTAGTATTAACTGGTACAGCGCAAGACTTAGATATAAGTGTCAGTGGCACAGCGTTAACCAAATTTAGCCTAGGAGATAATTCAAATGAAAGTATCGTATTTAACGCGGTAGCGAACCAAGACTACATCATTAGCATGGTGTCATGGCTTGATGGTGGTAGCTACGAGCTTAAAATAGTAGAAGGCAATCGCGCTTCGCTGGGGTTATCCACCGACGAGTATTACGTAGAGCTAATATTGGTAGGCAGTGAAACCTGTAATGGTGAAACATTTGAAGCGCAAGGGTACGTCGACTCCATTTTCAATTTTGCTCAAGGTTATGTCACAGACACCAATGGCTTAGATAAGGTGGAATTTGACAGGGCCAGTGGCAACACGTTAATTAAGGACATTTCTTATAATGAAGACGGGGAAGAGGGTCAGGGTGAGACTCGCTTTACCATTAGCCCAGAAGCCGGCCTAGTGACGGGTAGTGGTGTGGGCGGCTATCGCACTAGTTTTTCTGGTGAAACAGTGAGTTGTTCTTACAGTAATACATTCACCGGTGAGATATTACTTTAACTGCTCTTTAGCTTATAGATAGGCAACATGCGGCTTACATAGGTCCTATTGAGTGCACATGATTGATGTCCGCTCTGGCATAGACCATTTTTCTCGAGCCTAGCCCACCGATTGATTGCCGAATAGGCAGTTCTCAGCGATAATATGCCCCCTAAATTTTTCGTGCTAAGTAACTGTCTCTCTTAATCGAGAAGGCTTGCTTAAAATATCCTAGTTCAGGAGTCATTCATGACAGATCGTCGCCAACTGGCCAATGCTATTCGTGCTTTAAGTATGGATGCTGTGCAAAAAGCCAAATCCGGCCACCCAGGTGCCCCAATGGGCATGGCGGACATCGCTGAAGTGCTGTGGAATGACCACATGCAACACAACCCAACAGACCCAGAATGGTCTGACCGTGACCGTTTTGTTTTGTCTAACGGCCATGGCTCTATGCTTATTTACTCTTTGTTGCATCTTACTGGCTACGACCTAAGCATTGACGACCTTAAAGGTTTCCGTCAAATGCACTCTAAGACTCCTGGTCACCCAGAATACGGTTACGCTCCGGGTATTGAAACGACCACGGGTCCATTGGGTCAGGGTATTGCTAACGGCGTGGGCATGGCACTTGCCGAAAAAATATTGGGTGCTCAATTTAACAAGCCAGGCCACGAAATTGTCGACCACAACACTTATGTTTTCTTAGGTGATGGTTGCATGATGGAAGGCATTAGCCACGAAGTTTGTTCGCTTGCCGGTACTCTAGGTTTAGGTAAGCTCGTGGCATTTTATGATGACAACGGCATCTCTATCGATGGCGAAGTTGAAGGCTGGTTCACTGACGACACAGTGCAGCGTTTTGAAGCTTACGGTTGGCAAGTGATTCCTAAAGTAGATGGTCACAATGCTTTAGAAATTCAGCAAGCCATTGAAACCGCTAAAGCTAACCCAGATAAGCCGACGCTTATTTGCTGTAAAACCATCATAGGTTTTGGCTCTCCTAACAAAGAAGGCAAAGAAGATTGCCACGGTGCTCCACTAGGTGACGATGAAATCGCCCTAACCAAAAAACGCTTAGGTTGGGATCACGGTGCTTTCGAAGTGCCTGCCGACATTTACTCTGGTTGGGATGCTAAGCAAAAAGGCCAAAATGCCCAAGCAGCTTGGAACGACAAGTTTGCAGCCTATGAAGCGGCCTTCCCAACAGAAGCGGCCGAATACAAGCGTCGCATAAGCGGTGACTTGCCTGAAGATTTCAGCGCAATGATGGACACCTACATTAGCGAGTGTCAGGAAAAAGGCGAAACCATCGCCAGCCGTAAAGCTTCACAAAACACCATTAAAAAATTCGCACCAGCCATGCCTGAAATTCTAGGTGGCTCTGCCGATCTTGCAGGTTCTAACCTAACGCTTTGGCCTGAAGCTCAAGGTGTTAGTGCCAACGATGCATCCGGTAACTACATGTTTTACGGCGTGCGTGAATTTGGTATGAGCGCCATCATGAACGGTATTGCTTTGCATAAAGGTTTTGTGGCCTACGGTGCTACCTTCCTAATGTTTATGGAATACGCGCGCAACGCATTGCGTATGGCAGCGCTTATGAAGCAGCAAGCCATTCACGTTTACACTCACGACTCTATTGGTTTGGGTGAAGATGGTCCGACTCACCAACCGGTTGAGCAGCTAACCAGCTTGCGTACTACGCCTAACTTAAACGCATGGCGTCCATGTGATTCGGTTGAATCTGCTGTAGCTTGGAAATCAGCCATTGAACGTAAAGACGGCCCAACGGCTCTTATCTTTTCTCGTCAAGCCTTGCCTCACCAAGATCGTAATAGCGATCAGGTAGCGAACATTGCTAAAGGTGGTTACGTATTAAAAGACGTGGCGAATCCTCAAGCTATTCTTATTGCCACCGGTTCTGAAATTGGTTTGGCCATGAATGCCGCGGCAGAACTTGAAGCTAAAGGCACTGCGGTACGCGTAGTTTCAATGCCTTGTGCTGAAGAGTTTGTTAAGCAAGATGCTGCTTACATTGAATCAGTATTGCCAATGGCAATTGCTGCTCGTGTTGCAGTAGAAGCCGCGCACAAAGATTACTGGTACAAGTTTGTTGGCTTGAACGGCGCGGTTGTGGGCATGGACACCTTTGGTGAATCTGCCCCTATTAACGAGCTTATGAAGCACTTCGGTTTTACTACTGAGAAAGTAGTCGCCGCAGTAGAAAGCACTTTGTAGGAAGCTACTGCGCTTGCTTATACTGCGTTAAATTTTATTTTTTACTCGTTACATAGCTCTGCTATGCGCCTTGCGAAAAATAAAATTTGTCTTGTCTAAGCTGCGCTCGTGACGCTTCTAGAAACTCTCTCGTGATTTTTCGCTTGAGAGTTTTTGCATGTTTGGCTGACAAAAAAATCAGCACCAACTAAAGAGAATTAAATGGCACTAAGAATTGCAATAAATGGTTTTGGTCGTATCGGTCGATGTGTACTGAGGGCTATTTATGAGCGCAATTTGCAAAATGAATTCGAAGTGGTGGCCATTAACGAATTAGCCGACTGTGAAACCATTGGCTATATGCTGCGTTACGACAGTACCCATGGCCGCTTCTCTCGAGAAGTATCAGTGGCTAACGATGTATTAACCATTGTTGATGGCGATGCCTCTCACGATATTCAGGTACTACACAAAGAAGATATTAATAAACTTCCTTGGAATGAATTGAATGTTGATGTGGTTTTAGAGTGCACAGGCCAATTTAAAAGCCGTAAAGAAATGGTTCAACACATTTCACAGGGGGCTAAAAAAGTATTGCTAAGCCAGCCCGGTCAAGACATGGACTTCACTTTAATTGCCGGTTTAAACCAAGCGCAATTAAAAGACAGCCATAATATTATTTCTTTAGGGTCGTGTTCAACTAACTGTGTGTTGCCTATTTTTTCGTTAATTGATAACGAGCTAGGCATAGAGCAAGGTGTCACCACCACTATTCACAGCGCCATGAATGATCAGCCTGTCATTGATGCTTACGCCAGTGACTTGCGTCGCACCCGCGCGGCGGTCACCAGTATTATTCCTGTAGACACCGCTTTACCAAAAGGCATTTCTCGTTTAATGCCGCATTTAGATGGCCGCATTGAAAGTTTGCACTTACGTGTGCCCACGTTAAATGTTTCGGCCATGGATTTAAGTTTACAGCTTAAAAGCGATACCACCGTAAAAGACATTAATGAATTATTAGAAAAAGCCAGCCTTGGTGATTTAAAAAATATCATCGGGCATACCCAAGACCCGCATGCCTCGGTGGATTTTAATCACGATGCCAGAAGTGGAATTGTAGATGCCACCCAAACTCGTGTTAGCGGTAAACGATTATTAAAACTCTTAGTTTGGTTTGATAACGAATGGGGTTTTGCTAGTCGTATGGTGGATGCTTTAACACTTATTAAATAAGCAAAGAGCAGCATTAGTTGATTGGATAAGTTTCACAAGAATTAAAAAACGGCTTTAACTAAAAGTTAAAGCCCTGTTTAAAGACAGAATAAATACAGATTATTTTTAAATGGATTGAAAAATCCAATTGCATTTTTAAAGGAAAGAAATATGTCAGTTTTACGCATGGCGGATCAAAATCTTAAAGGAAAGAAGGTTTTAATTCGCGAAGATTTAAACGTACCGGTTAAAGATGGCGTAGTCACTTCTGCTGCGCGTATTCGCGCATCATTGCCAACCATTAAATTGGCTTTAGAAGCAGGCGCTCAAGTAATTGTAATGTCTCACTTGGGTCGCCCTACTGAAGGCGAATTTGAAGAAAAATTCTCCCTGCAACCTGTTGCTAACTATTTAACGAAGGCCTTGGGTCAATATGTTCCTGTGATTAAGGACTTCGAAGATGGCGTTGATGTAGGGAACGGTAAGTTAGTTTTGCTTGAAAACGTGCGTTTTAATAAGGGCGAGAAAAAAGACGAAGATGAGCTAGCCAAAAAATATGCTGCGCTTTGTGATGTGTTTGTAATGGATGCGTTTGGTACGGCTCACCGTGCACAAGCCTCTACTCACGGTGTTGCTAAGTTTGCTCCCATTGCCTGCGCTGGCCCATTATTGGCCGGAGAGTTAGATGCTCTTGGTAAAGCGCTTGATAATCCAGCTCGTCCATTGGTAGCCATAGTGGGCGGTTCTAAAGTGTCTACTAAACTTGATGTATTAGAAAGTTTGTCTGAATTGTGTGACCAAATTATTGTGGGTGGCGGTATTGCCAATACATTCTTAGCGGCTGCCGGTAAGCCAGTGGGTAAGTCTTTATATGAAGAAGATCTTGTGCCACAAGCTAAAGCGCTAATGGAAAAAGTTTCTATTCCTGTGCCAACTGATGTTGTATGTGCTAAAAAGTTTGCTGAAGATGCCGCGGATACTTTAAAAAGTGCCGATGATGTATTAGAAGACGATATGATTTTTGATATTGGCCCAGACTCAGCTGCCGCTTTGGCTGAGCAACTAAAACAAGCTAAAACCATTATCTGGAACGGTCCAGTAGGTGTGTTTGAGTTTGATCAATTTGGTCAGGGCACCAAGGCGCTTTCTTTAGCGATCGCTGAAAGTGACGCGTTTTCTATTGCAGGTGGTGGTGACACACTAGCAGCGGTTGATAAATATGGCATCACCGACAAAGTATCTTACATCTCAACCGGTGGCGGCGCTTTCTTGGAGTTTGTTGAAGGTAAAGTACTTCCCGCAGTTGCCATGTTAGAATCTCGCGCTAAATAGTTATTAGTCAATATTGATCATAAAAAGCCCGTTAGTTTAAAACCTAACGGGCTTTTTATATTGTAATCTAGCCACTTAAGTACTGGCTCAGGCATGCCGTATTAATTAATATTGCACGTCTAAAACTTTCAAGGATGAATAATGAAGTTTCTTCTACTTCTTTGCGCTATTTTATTACTGGCTGGTTGTGCCACCACCGCTCCAAAGACAACTGCTTTCGATTACCTATTTAATGATAGCGACGTGAATTTCCAACAACGCATTGCTGAAGGTGCTCATATTAATAAACAGGATGAAACAGGGCAATCTCCCCTTCACTTTGCAATTCGCTATGCTCCGAAAACAGTAAATGATTTATTGGCAGCAGGGGCCAATGTGGATGCTCAGGACCATAGTGGAATGACCCCTCTGCATATGGCGGTTTTATATAGAAAATCTAAGATAGTGCCACTTTTGCTAAAAGGCGCCGATGTCACTTTAAGTACGACTGAGTTTGTTTATTGTAATAACAAATTTGGAAGGCGAAAATTCGTTAGAATGAAAGTAACTCCTCAGAAACTGGCTTGGTATTGTGGGAAGTATAAGGCCGAGGATAAATTTGAGAGCTTTGTAAAAGATACTACTAGTTGGAATCAAGCTAAGCAGGATAACTCTAAAGTAGCTTATAAAAAGTATTTTCTGCAATTTCCTAAAGGTATTTTTAGCACACAAGCTAGTTTGGTTATAGCTGATTTTGAAAAGCAGGAATTAGTTAAAATAAAATCCCAAGAGAAGTGCGCCATGGAATCAGAAAATTGGGTATTCGTTGAAGGGAGCTGTAAGAATAAATTAGGTCATGGTAAAGGGGTTGCCGTGACTCTAGAGGGAAATCGATTCGAAGGGGAGTTTACACTTGGTATGTTTAGCCGTGGGCAATATTTTGAGAATGAAAACATGGTTTATGAGGGGCCATATGAAAATGGTTTGCCACATGGATTAGGAATTTGTTTTTTTGAAGGCAGTTTTGAAGAGTGCAAGCAATACAGGGGGCAACGCATAGATTCTTTATTCAAGCAACGCCAATACATGCGTAAAGAATTAGCTCTTTCGAGAAAGGCGAATAATAGCGGGGCAGATAGTTCATCCTCATCGGGTAAGCTTGGCTATCTTTCCGATTTGAATAGCGAGGATGATATTGATCGTACGGTTTCCCGGGTACGAGCGGCGGTTGATCTGTATAAGATCCTTAGCAAATAGACCATATACGTTAGATCGAAAATCAAGTTTTAATACTGGCCCAGGCTTGCCATTTTAATTAGTATTGCTCCTCTAAATTTTTCAAGGATGAATTATGAAACTCTTCTACATTTTTACCACCATTCTATTTCTAACTGGTTGTGTCTCCAACAGCCCTAAGAGCGGATCTTTCAGTTACCTTTCCAATACCAGCAACGATACGTTACAGCAGAGCATTTCAGCTGGTGTTGATATTAATAAGCAGGACGAAAGCGGCAAGACGGCACTTCATCATGCACTTCAATATGCGCCCAACGCAGTCAATGAATTACTGGAAGCGGGTGCCAATGTAAACGCGCAAGATAATAAAGGCATCACACCCATACACGTGGCCGTATTGTACAACGAGGCCATGGTGGTGCCGTTATTGCTAAAAGGCGCAGATTCTTCTTTGGCGACCACAGGGGTTTTATATTGCAATAATAAGCGTGGTGTACGAAAACCCATTCGAGAGGCTAACGCATTGCAGCTAGCTTCGTTTTGTAATAAGCATTATGCCGCAAGTGAGTTTGAACGCTTTGCAAAAGATACCAGCAGTTGGGATTACACTAAGAAAGCCAATAACCAAACTGCTTATGAGAACTATTTGCGCCTGTTCCCAAATGGTATTTTTAATAACCAAGCCCGTTTATTTGTTACCGAAATGGAGCAAAAAGCATTGGCTGATTTAAAAGCCCAAAAGAAATGCGCCATGGGCTCCTTAGATTGGGTATTCATTGAAGGGCGTTGTAAAGACAAGCTAGCTCATGGCAAAGGCGTGGCGGTCACCTTGGATGGTAAGCGCTTTGAAGGGCAGTTCAGTAATGGCTTATTCGCTCAAGGGCAATACTTTGAAGATGATGAGCTTGTCTACGACGGACCTTACCAAAACGATTTACCCCATGGCACCGCTATATGCCGTTTCGAAGGCGCTTTTGAAGAGTGTAAGCAGTATCAAGGACAGCGCATCGATGCATTGTTTAAGCAACGCCAATATATGCGCAGTGAGTTGGGCAGTATGAAAAAAGAACTAGCTCAGCTAAGGCAGGCGGTTTACAGCGGTGCCAGAGGGCAGGGGTCTTCAACTGGTAGCTCTTCTAAGTATGGCTACATTGCCGATTTGAACAGTAAAGATGACGTTAAACGCACGGTTTCCCAGGTTCGAGCAGCTGTAGATTTGTATCAGGTCCTGAGTAAGTAAGCGGACACTTGTGAGAAACAGAGCTTAATTGCTACTAATTTTCATTCAGCCTTTAAAAGGCATTTTCCTTAAGGGTGTTAGCCGTTAGAATAGCGCCCAAATAGTTATAGATTAAGAGGTTACAGGGTTATGGCATTAATAAGTATGCGCCAAATGCTGGATCACGCTGCCGAATATGGTTACGGCGTGCCAGCTTTTAACGTAAACAACTTAGAGCAGATGCGCGCCATCATGGTAGCTGCCGACAAAACGGACTCTCCTGTAATCGTTCAAGCTTCTGCTGGTGCCCGTAATTACGCCGGTGCTCCTTTCTTGCGCCACCTTATTTTGGCGGCCATTGAAGAGTTTCCACATATTCCTGTGTGTATGCACCAGGATCACGGTGGCTCTCCTACTGTTTGCCAGCGTTCTATCCAGCTGGGCTTTTCATCGGTAATGATGGACGGTTCCCTTGGCGAAGACGGCAAAACCCCAATGAGCTACGAATACAATGTAGCCGTGACTAAGCGTACTGTTGAAATGGCCCACGGTTGTGGAGTTTCGGTAGAGGGCGAGCTAGGTGTGCTGGGTTCTTTAGAAACGGGTCAAGCCGGTGAAGAAGATGGCGTTGGCGCTGAAGGTATTTTAACGCATGACCAAATGCTAACCGACCCTGAAGAAGCAGCTGACTTTGTTAAGCAAACTCAAGTAGATGCCCTGGCCATTGCTTGTGGTACTTCACACGGTGCTTACAAATTTACTCGCCCACCAACCGATGACATTCTTGCAGTTGATCGCATTAAAGAAATCCACAAGCGTATTCCTAATACTCACCTTGTAATGCACGGATCTTCTTCTGTTCCTCAGGAATGGCTAAAAGTGATTAACGAATTTGGTGGCGAAATTCCTGAAACTTACGGTGTGCCAGTTGAGCAAATCGTTGAAGGCATTAAGCACGGCGTACGTAAGGTAAACATTGATACCGATTTACGTTTGGCCTCTACCGGTGCTATCCGTCGTTTCCTTGCAGAAAACCCAAGTGAATTTGATCCACGTAAATATTTGAAAGCTTCTATTAAAGCCATGGAAGAAATTTGTGTGGCACGTTATGAAGCGTTTGGTACTGCTGGCAACGCAAGTAAGATGACGGCTTTGTCTCTTGATGCGATGTTTGATCGTTATCAGTCGGGTGAATTGGCTGCAAAAATTAAATAAGTAATACACTTATTTAATTGTTTTAAAAAAGCTCACTTCGGTGGGCTTTTTTTATGCCCAGGGATGAGCTGTATCTTATTTTTGTCGGGAACAAAAAATAAGGTATGTCCCACAGGTAAACACTATTCTAGTTTGTGGTATTGGCTTGGCTGTATTTATAAAGCCCGTACGGTTTTCCTTTAAAGGGGAAGTCCCCTTTATATCCCCTGTTCTTCCTCCGCCTTCTTGACGCTCAATCCCTTGCCTTGCTTCGATTGCCACGGGTCAAACGGACATCCATGTCCTACGACCCTTATCCCACTTCGTGTGGGATAGACAATGCACAAGGTAAGTGCTTTCGCTGAAGGCTAACGTCAATGCTTATATCGATACTGCTTAGATTAAGATTATGTCTCAGGTACTCATGCGGTAGTAAACGCAAAAAAGCTGACAACGGACAATAGGTATCCTTAATATAAAACGATGTGCTTTTATAAGGTTAGGGTGGTGATTAAATTAGAGAGAGGCGTAAAAAAGACCTTATATATTGACCGTCTAATTTACGGGCTTCATTATAGCAGACTCAAAAATTTTTAAATCGGCAAACATGTAGTGGAAAGGTGTCTCCTGAAAAGGCGTCACGGCAATGTGTAATAAGCTGTTAGGTTGGAATTAAATTATGTACTTTAAAATATGAATTATAAGAAATTAAACTTATTTGAAGCTATAGCTGCGATAGTTCTAGCAATTGCATTTCAATTTTTAATAGCCATTACGCTTCATGATCTTGGTATTGTTTTTAAATCTGGTGATCCAAAATCATCTATTATCTCCTTAATTGGAACCGGGGTGTTAATTTCGATTTTGATGCACATAACCAAATCAAATTATAAGGATATTTTTCACCCATCAAGTAGCTCAGTTACAGCCACATTGTCGATACTTTCTATACCAATCTTGCTAATAATGATTCCATCACTATATTGGTACCATGAACTAATGTACTTATTAATAAAGTTTTTACCAGAAGACACCTCGACACTCATATCTTTAAAGCGAATGATGCAGGGTGGCCCCATAACTTTTATTGCTATATGCATAATTGCTCCATTTATAGAAGAAATTTTATTCAGAGGAATCATCCTAAAAGGTTTTTTGCAATTATATTCACCTATGAAGTCTATACTTTTTTCAGCTGCGCTGTTCTCTATGTATCACTTAAACTTCTACCAAATGCCGTCAGCATTTATACTTGGCTGCTTTATGGGGTGGACGTACTATTTAAGTCGCTCATTATGGCCTAGCATTATTATCCATATCCTAAACAATTTCCTAGTCTTTATAGCAGTCGTATACCTCGGGGAAGAAGCTAAAACTAGTAGCACTGAGGTTATTATTTCTTTTGCTGTTTCAATGTTGGGGCTCTATATTCTAACAAGAATTTTTAATATTAAATTATTGGACCAAATTAAAAATATAATTGGCCGGAATTCCACCTAACAAGACGCTCAAGCTTTGGACTGGCTTCGTACGCGCTTAGCTTGGCGTTAAGATAGTCGATCATTGTGTTAAAAATAAATTTTTCTAATTGCCAGTTATGACAGTAATAGCAGCCCTTACCAAAAGTGTAACGATAACAATTTAGGCGTAAGTAGCGCTGAAATCGTTTTATTTTTCAGCATCTGGAGGCACAGAATGTGCCGGAAAGGTTCGTAGGGCAGGACGCCCGTTTGAACCGGGTTGCTCGATAAAATAAATAAGATTGAAGGTTCAGCGTACGGGCCGGTAGCTGGGGTGTGGGGGGAAGACCCCCGCAAGAGAAAAACGTCTGGCAACAATATTAAATGTTAACAAAAATATATTGCGACAGTTCAAAAGGCGGTCAGCCTAGTCCCCATTTTATGTCTTCAAAAACCGATCCAAAAACTTTTGCTGTTTATCATTGTTCTCCCGCATCTCCCTCAAGCTATCAATAACCGCCCGTAAAGAATCAACCTTAGACTCTTCTCGCGTCTTAATATCATCGCCAATATTAATTGAAAAATTCGAGGACACTTGCGATGCATGAGAGCCATAAATTTCTAAAGTTCGCATGCCGCTGAAGATAACTGGTGAGTTGGTAAGGTTGCTATGATGGCTAAAGCTCACGTTGTATTGCTCCATGAAGCTACCTTGGTATTGCGTACTTTGCGAAGCCTCAAAACTCCTAAAAGCACGATTATTGTCAGCCGTTGATGTGCTAGCAGAATTTGCAGTGCCCACAAAATTCAGCCCCGAAATTATTGCCGAGCCAAGTTGTTCAGAATTTAACTGCACGTTGGCCCTCGTAATACTCACGCCATTAATAGTGAGGGTGTCTTGAG
Organism: Bermanella sp.; assembly: GCA_036960565.1. Lineage (GTDB taxonomy): Bacteria > Pseudomonadota > Gammaproteobacteria > Pseudomonadales > Oceanobacteraceae > Bermanella. The sequence goes on along the minus strand of JBALXQ010000008.1, from coordinate 22,936 downwards.
GGCGCTGCGCCCATTCCAATTGAAACACACTGGTGGCCACACCCGATTCCATAAGCGCCACCGAGCTTTGGGTAATGCGCGCATCGGCATCACCGCTTATTTTGGTGAGTTCAAACGGCGTGTCTTCAGACTGTAAATAAATAGCCCCCACGCCCGCTTCACTAAATGAACTTAAAGGCGCTTCTGTATTGGGTTGCCATACACTTAGTTTTGAAAATATGGCATCGTTTTCATCAATCCAGCCATTGCCGTCATCATCGTACTGGGCAAGCTCAGCAAACCCTTGGCCGCTGGTGGCACCAAATAATTCGCTGCCATCATTAATTTCACCATCTCCATTTTTATCAAATGCAATATAAGCCATGCCACTGGATAAATTTCCCATGGTCTCGGTTTGTGCATCCAGTTGGCCGTCACTGTTTAAGTCAAACTCAAAAGAGCCATCGGCTACCTGAGGCACTTGTCCGGTTAAGGAAATCACTAATGGGTCTACCCATAAATTACTGCCACTGAACGTTTCGGTTTGGCTTTCATGGCTGAAGTTATTGTGAAAATCTAATTGCATTAAAAAGCTTATATCGCGGCCATCGCTGGTTTGTACTTCCCCCACAGATTCAAAAATCATGCGCTGTTCACGCTCTAATACTTGAGTGGTTTGGGTGTGGGTAACTTGCGCTGCACTGTCTTCGGCACTGGCATCGCTTGTGCGCCAAGCCCAAATGCGTGCGTCTACCTGATTTTGTTGTTGTTCTGAGCCTTGAATGGTGTGATTTTGCGCAATTTCTGTCGTGCCATCTTCGCTGACGACACTGCCGAGCGTTCTGGCGGTTAGGGTTTGATCCAAACTGCGACTATCTGTTCTTTGGCTGATAAAACCGTTTTTCGGTTCATCTAGCTGAGACTGGCTTTCGGTGATGGTGACCGATTTATTATCTAACAGGTAAGTGCCTTGAAACATATTGGCATTAATGATTTTCATTCGATTTCCCAGTTAAGTGCTTAACATTAAGACTCCCCGAGCATGTAGACTGTATCGGCCAGCTTCTGTATTGCTTTACCCTAAAAAGGCTATACTTTAAAAAGCGATACATTGAAAAGAATGCAGATTAACAAGGACGCCCAATGCAGTGGCACTCTCAACAGGTTCAAGCACAAGTAGAGCCCATAGACTTTGATCAACTTGGCCGCCCCATGGCCGAGTTTGTGGCGCGCTATAATCGCTATTATGGCTTGGAGTTCGAATCTCAATTTGATGGTTTATTGCACCAGGTGGGCTCATTTGAAGCGGCTGGATTTACTCTGGTCGCCCATATCTTTAAATTAGAGGGGGCTCAGGGCACGGTTTTTCTACAGCATGGCTATTACGACCATGTGGGCTTATACAGCCATATTATTAGGCACTGCCTAGAACAGGGTTTTAATGTTTTCAGTTACGATTTACCCGGCCATGGTTTAAGCAGCGGCGATAGGGCTGGTATTGATTCCTTTAGCCAATACGACGAGGTGTTTTGCTCAGCGCTAAAAAGTATCCAGCAATATATGCCGGGCGCTATTGTGGCCATGGGGCAAAGTACTGGTGGTGCGGTGATCGTAAATTATTTATTAAGTCGTGGCCTAGATCGTCATACTTCTCCTTTTGAAAAAATATATTTACTGGCGCCGTTAGTGCGTCCAGTGAGCTGGACCAGTGGGCGTGTTCTGTATTACTTGGTGCGCCCTTTTATTCACAAGCTTAAACGTACTTTTGTTAAAAATTCTCACAATAAAGAGTTCTTACGCTTTATTAGTCGGCAAGACCCATTGCAGCCTCTGTTTTTGAAAACCAGTTGGGTGGGGGCATTAAAAAATTGGATCAAAACTATAGAGGCCAGCCCCTCAGTCGATTTAGACATTCAGGTCATTCAGGGCACAGAAGATGGCACTGTGGACTACCGACATAATATGAAAGTACTAAAAGAAAAGTTTAGGGGCTTTAGGGTTGAGTATGTAGAAAAAGGCCGTCATCAACTGGTTAATGAAGAAAAGCAAAAGCTGCAACAAGTGCTCGATGTCATGACTCCTTTAGTGTGAACCCGGTCAGGTAGTAGTTGCCTAGGTTTGTCGCTACACTAGTGGGTTCAGGAACTTTTTATCAAGTCTCCTAATAATTAGACTATAAAAAAATCAAGGAGCATGGCAGGAATGTTTAGATCGTTACGATTAATTTCCCTTATAATTTTCACTCTGTATCTCACAGGTTGCGCCACCTATGGACAAGACGTCCGTACCGGTTTGAACTTGGCAAAGCAGGGCCAATATACCCAAGCGGCCACTGCCTTAGAAAAAGCATTAGACCCAAAAGGAGATGACCGCCTTTTATACTACACAGAATTGGGTGTGGTTTACCACCTAGCGGGTGACTACGAAAAGTCTAATAAGCTGTTAGAAACGGCTGAACACATAGCTGAAGATTTATACACCAAACGCATCAGCGACATGCTTACCAGCGCTATGACCAATCCTCGCCAAGGTGTGTATCGTGCCACCGACTTCGAACGCGTCTTCATTAATTATTATAAAGCCCTTAACTACTTCATGATTGCCTCTAATGCCACCTCTGGCGCAGCTAAAGAAAAAGCACTGGAAGGAGCTCGTATTGAAAGTCGTCGTATGGATATGGTGCTTGCCAATATTGAGCGTGAAAATGGCTCTTATGAAGAGCAGGCCGATAAAGAAAAATCTATGTTCAGTAAATTAATGCGTATTTTCTCGGCATTAAGCGGTGAAATCATAGATAAAAACAAAATCGTTTATCGTAACGATGCCTTTGGTCATTACCTAGCAGGTGTGATTTATGAAGAGCACAGTGAATATGATGATGCTCGTATTGCTTATCAAAAATCGGCTGCTTTATATGAAGGCGGTTATCGAGAGCAGTATGGCTTGGATAAAGGCATGACCGAGCAAGCTTGGTTTGACACTATTCGCATGATGCAAAAAGCGGGTGGTTGGGAAAATGAATGGCCGTTAATGAGTCAGAAAAAATTGAGCAAGAAAAAGCGTCAGGATTTAAAAGACTTTAATCGCCACGGTCACTTAGTGGTGATTGAACACTCAGGCGTGGTACCTGAACGTGACGAAATGAATATGATTTTAACCGCAGACCCTAATACTCGCCAAGTGCTGGTGTCGCCCATTTTAACCGGTGACGCTCAACGTCAATTAGATCAACGCTTTTGGTTCTTTGCCCTATATGCAGATAAAGGCATTAATGACGTTTTAAGCTGGGGCCATGAAGGTCGTGCATTTGATGCCATCATGAAATTTGGTTTAGAGAAACGTGAATACATTGGCCCTATGTGGGATGTGGCAGACGGTATTGGCTTAATTGATGTTCTTAACGATGGCATGCGCATTACCGTGCCTTATTATCGAGTGCCTTCCGCTCAGAAAGTGGGCACTTCGAAATTAACCGTGAATGGGAAAACTCAAAAATTATTGCTGGGCGAATCTGTGGCTAATATGGCCGTGCAGCAACAGCTATTGTCATCCTCATCTGATTTACAAGAGGCCATGGCTCGCGCTGCCTTTAAAAACTTAACAGCGGCTAAGGCAGCTTCTATTGGTGGTGATGCTGCCGCGGTATTAGGTTTCATTGGTAAGATTGCAGCAAACGCTTCTTCAGCTGCTGAAACTCGCAACTGGTTGCTGTTGCCTGGGCAAATTAAGGTAACGCGTATGGCGCTGCCTGCTGGTCAGCATGAAGTAAAACTGGTTAGCGAAGTGAATGCTGGAAAATCATCTTCACAAACTACCAGCGTCAATATTGAAGCTGGCAAAATGGCGATTTGGAAAGTTCGCTCTTTTGAGCAAAAAGCCGGTGACAAGAGTTTACAAGTGGGCCTGTAAAAGCCTGCTAATATAAATTGATTAATTTTGAATAAACTGGAAAGAATCTTAAAGGATGAATCGCATGAAAAAAGTATTAAGTCTGACGCTTGTGGCGGCCATGTCAGCTGGAATGTTAACGGCTTGTGGCGGTACTAAGGTTAGCCGTGTTGATAGCAATCAAGAAATTGCTTTAACCGATAAATGGAATGACAAAGATTCACAATTAGTTAGCCAGGAAATGATTGCAGACATGCTGTCTTTCCCATGGATTCGCGATCATAAGTCAGCCAACGGCGGCGAAAAGCCAACGGTTATTATTCAGCGAGTACGTAATAAGTCTCATGAGCACATTGCTGCCGATACCTTCTTAAACGATCTTAAACGCGCCATTATTCGTACTGGCGATGCCCGTTTTGTAGCCAGTAGTGCAGAGCGTGAAGATATTCGTAACGAACGTGCCGATCAGGAATTGAATTCAAAAAATGCTAAGCAAATGGGTGTGGAAACAGCAGCCGATTTTGCTTTATCAGGCAGCATAAACTCGTTTGTAGATCAGGCTGGTGGCGACCGTGTGACCACTTACCAGGTTGACCTTAAATTGGTGAATATGGAAAGTAATGAAGAAGTTTGGAACGGTCAGAAGAAACTGAAAAAATTCCAGGAAAAGTCGAGCTATGGCTGGTAGAGCGTAAATTATGATGAATAAAAAACTCATCTTAACCGCAGTGGCCGCCAGTATTTTACTGGTAGCCTGCGGCTCTAATCCGGTAAAGAAATCTCAAGCCAAGCCCGATTGGATTGTGAATGAACCTGCAAGAGCTGGTCAGGCCTATGGCGTGGGCAGTGCGGAAGTTTACACCAATGAAGCAGAAGCTTTACAGCGAGCGCGAGATGCTGCGCGTGTTGCTATGGTGCAAAAACTTAAGGTAACCGTTACCGGTTCATTCAGTCAGGATACTCAGGAAACACGTCAAACCGGTAAGCAAACCAAGTTAAGTAAAACGGTGCGCAATACTATCACTAGCCGTATTCCAGAGGCGCAGTTTGATAACCTTAAAGTGCAAGAAAACTATGTGGATAGCGCTAATCGCGTGGCCTACAGTTTAGTGCACTTGGATCGGGTTAAAGCCACAAGCTTGTTGCGCCGCAATATTAGCGAACTGGATATGGAAGCTACCGATATTGCCGCGGCCACTTCAACTGGTTTATCTACGTTAAAGCAGCTGCAAGCATTATTGCCTGCGCTAACGTTAATTGAGAAGCGTGAGAAATTAGCGGACCAAGCTCAGTTGGTCGATGTGAATAGTCGCCGGCCGCGTAAAGATGATTTGCTCATAGCCCTTGAAAAGCGTATTCAAACCTTGCTAGATAACCTAGTGGTGACATTATCGCCAAGTGATCAACAGGGTAAGAAAATTCGTTCAGGTTTGTCGCAATATCTAACGGACATGGGCTTACGTATTAGTGAGCAACAAGGAGATCTGCAATTACTTTACGGTGCGCAATTGCGTTCGGTAGAGAAGGGCGGTCGCTTCGTGGTATTCGCTTCCGGTCAGGTGCAAATTAAAGATGCAGCGGGCCGAATTTTGAGCGAGTTTAGTAAGGAGGCCAAGGGTGTAAGTGGTGCTTCTAGTGAACAAGCACAATATAAAGCCATTGAAAACCTAGCAGAAAATCTGGGTAAAGAACTGGCGGTTAGTTTGTTACAGAAAATTGACTAGAGCTTTTTAGTTGGATAATTGAAATTTAAACGGCGAAATTCAGTAATGGGTTTCGCCGTTTAAGTGTCTGGGTGTAACGAACGTATCTTGGGAAAGTCTGCTAATAATTCAATCGCTACTTTTACTAGGCTGGGTTCAAAATGTTTACCGGATTGATCGCTTAAAAACTGTTTTACTTCCTCCTGAGTATAGGCCGCACGATACGGTTTTTTACTGCCCAGAGCATCAATAACATCCACTATTGCTACCACGCGTGCAGCCACATCAATTTGTTCACCCTTTAGCTTCAAAGGCCGGCCATTACCATCCCAATGCTCATGGTGCTGAGCAGCAATGGTGCTGGCCATTCTTAAAATGGGACGATGTGAATTACCTAATATGGTGGCACCTATGTCTGTATGCATGGACATGGCAGAGATGTCTTCTTCGGTAAATACGCCCCGCTTGTTTAGTACTTCATCGGAAATGCCAATGGTGCCAATATCGTGTAAGGGAGCGGCCAACTTAATACGTTCACAAAAGTTTTCATTCATGCCAGCCTTCTGAGCCACTAGATAAGCCATCTTACTGACTCGGCGTACGTGATTGCTTTCACCGGGAATGCGCTTTTCGATGGTCTCACTTAATACATAAACCAACTCTTCTCGGCTATTACGAATCTCGTCTTTATGGCGCAAATTATTATGAGTAATGGCCACACAGCGCGTATAAATATCGAGCATGCGACTGCCCATCTTAGTGAGAACTGAGTTGGGTTTTACATACAAAAGATTTTCACCGGCCAGAGGAGCATTGTAATAACCAATGTAAACACTGTCCTCATGGAAACTATGGTGGTCCGATTTGGCCTGGTCAAAAAACTGGACTATTTCAGGGGGTAAAACATGATTGTTATCCAGCTGCTCTTTAATTTTTCCGGTGGCCGCGAGTATTGCGTATTTTTGATTCATGGCCTGAGCAGCAATGGCATCCACTGGCGTGTGGGTGCACACCGCGTCGGAATCCAAGTTTAACAGTGCGCTGATTTCTTCAAGTACGGCACTGGCAAAGATGGGCAGCTTGTGGGTATCGACTATCTTAGAAGTGGCCTCTATTAGATTAAGCAGCCCTTGGCGGTTGGCAGCAATGGCACGAATGTCTCTATAGCTGCGTAAGGTGCTGTATAAAAGGGTTTTAAGTTTAGTAGAGGTTAGCTCTGTTTTGTTTTTGTAGTCGTTTATATCGTACTTGGCAATGACGGTTTCTTCAGGAGCTTGTCCAGGCTGGCCAGTCCTTAATACCAGCCGTATGTCAGTGTCGTTGAGCTCTTCGCGTATGTATTGCACCAGGCGCAAGCCGGCATCATCGGTTTCCATGACCACATCTACCAAAGCGAGGGCAAAGGGGGCCTGTTCATGTAATATTTTTTGGGCTTCTTTCATGGAAAAAGCATGGACTAATTCGATGGGAGAGTGATCAAACTGGCATTGTCCCAATACCAAAGAAGTGACCTTGTGAACTTGTTCTTCGTCATCAACGATTAATATGCGCCATTTGGGACGCATAGAGGGGGCTTCTGGCTCAGCAATATCTTTTACCGGTTCGTCTGCTCCGAACAATAAATCTGAATCCGACATGCTTTCTCCCTCGTTATTATTAGTTTAGACATATCTTCTGAGTCTGCTGCTACTCTGTATAAATGAGTGAAAAATATATTGATGGACCATAGCGCGATGATGATCATCTGGCTGCCAGGGACGTGGAGCATTGCATGAAGCAGTGGTTTATACGCTTGGGCTTTGGCAAAAAAATACAGCTGTTAATTAACCTAGTGAGTATGGGGGTGTTAACCATTGCCATTGTGGTCATTGGCTTTGGTTTTTATGGTGAATTTAAGAGTAATTTAGAAGATAGAGTCCTGCAAAAAACCAATATGCTGGCGGATGCCGCTGCCGTAGGTGTGGTCTTTGACCAATCTGAGTCGGTATCTATCCTCATTGGCTCCTTGGCCGTGGACGATGGTGTAAAGTCGGCGGTGGTGTTTAAAAAACAAGGGGCCGGAGATTATCAGTACTTTGCCCATTACAGCCGCGATAAAGATGCCCAAATAGACCTTAAATATCAGCGTGGTGCCGTTCAGGAGTGGCGTGAGGGCGTGTTTATTTTACGACTCCCCATATTGGTCGATAGCGAAGAAGTGGGGCGCCTTATCCTCACTGAAGAAAACACCTATCTTGCGGATTTTGCCCTTAAGAGTCTGTTGTACATATTGCCTGTGTTATTGGCGAGCATGATATTGGTGTGGTTTGTCTCTCGTAGTGTGCAGGGGCGCCTGGCAGCCCCGCTGAGCCAGTTAACCCATGCTGTGCATGAGGTAGCTTACAATCAGGATTACGGTAAAGCTGTGGAGATTGTGAGTGATGACGAGCTGGGTGAGCTGGGCAATGCCTTTAATCACATGCTGGCTAAACTGTCGCAACATGAAGCATTTCGGGTGGAAAAAGAGAGTGAAATTATCAAGCTTAACGCTGAGCTGGAAGAGAAGGTATTTGATCGCACTAAAGAGCTTAAAACCAGCCTTGATAATTTAAAGCTCACGCAACAACAACTGGTAGAGCAAGAAAAAATGGCTTCTTTAGGAGAGTTGGTGGCGGGGGTTGCTCATGAAATTAACACTCCAATTGGCGTGGGGATAACGGCAGTAAGTCATCTTGAGGACAGTATAAACCTGATTCGTAAGTCCTTTACCGATGGCTCAATTACCAAAAAAGAGTTTAGCGATATGATCTCGGTCATAACCGAAAGTGCCAGTATTGTCGGCAGTAATCTACGCCGAGCGGCCGACTTAGTTAAGGCTTTTAAGGCGGTGGCGGTGGATCAATCCAGTGCGGAGCCTAGGCTATTTGCGTTGGGATCTTATGTAGAAGATATACTCACTTCACTTCGGCCTAAGCTAAAGCGGACACAGCATCAAATCACACTTGATATTGCCAATAACATTAATCTGTTTTGCGACCCGGGTTTGATCTCGCAAATCATTAGTAATCTGGTGATGAACTCCCTGCACCATGCCTTCGCGCCTTCCGAGAAAGGGCATATTAGTATTTCGGCGCAAAAGGTTGGTGATACATTGCACTTCACCTATACCGATGATGGTAATGGCATTGAAGAAAAAATACTGGCTCGTTTGTTTGATCCATTTGTCACGACTAAGCGTGGACAGGGAGGGAGCGGTTTAGGCACCCATATCATTTATAATTTGGTGACTCAGGGACTTGGTGGGCGCATTCAATGTTTCAGCGAGCCGGGAAAAGGGGTACGGTTTGATATCACTTTACCCATGTCTAATATCACCGCTGAGCTCTAACAAACGCCAAAAAAATTCCTAACGGACTAATCCAAATTTATTTTTGGTCGCATGTCGCCAACTTTGTACAATCGTTTTAAAACACCTCTTGGCTGAATTTCTTAGCATGTGGCGCTCTCGTTCCTAGGCATTATTATTCTCATCAAAACGGTAATCTAGCCATGCTAGTGATCACTATGCCTGAAATGGCTTGTTCTAAATGATTCTATTCTCTGAAAGGTATGAATAACCGCCGTTTTGTAAATTTAAACGGTGAGCAAACTCATTGATTTTAGTTGACCAACCTGTCGGTTTTGTGTGGTTTTTGAACGGGTGAGAACTTTTAAAAAAGCTTAAATTATCCAGTTGTCTATTGGTGTACATATTAGCCCATTAACAAATTGATAATATTAAGTTACATTCCCCACCCGTTAGTATTAATTGTTACAAGCTTAAGCAGTTAGCTACGACTTTTTACAAGTCTTCAACTAAAGCTGTGACTACGGTCACTTCAATTAATTTCAAACGGCCTAAAGTTAAAAATAATAAGAAAGTTAGGGATAGCTTCTATTTTACGACATCTGTTTCACACGGTAGTTGAACAGTCGTTGGAGCTCGAAAATGAAATCACAACGTCCAGATTTGATGGTAATCATTAGTTTTGTTTTTATTATTGGTGCGGTGGCGACTAGCCTGACTGCTAATAGTGAAAATCAAAATGTCCACCCACAGATTACTCAGCACATCATTCGCTAATTAGATTTATTTTATTTAGCGGGCAATAATAACTTTTTCATCCGTTATTATTGCGCTTAACGGCACGTCCCAACTTTCAATGGGCAGTTTTTCTATCTGTTGAAAGTGGTGGGCCAGTCCAATCAGTTTGGGTTTTTGTAGACCAGACTTGTTTAGGAATTCAAACGTTCTATCGTAAAATCCCCCCCCCATTCCCAAGCGACCCCCTTGTCCATCAAATGCCACCAGCGGTAGCAGTACTATGTCTACTTGTTTTGGATTTAACATTTGATTGTGTTTGGCATCGGGCTCGTCAATGCCAAATTTATTGGTGACTTTTACGCCATCGTAATTACCAAACCATAAGTGTCCTGACTTTAACGGGTGCATGCTGGGTAACAGGCATTGTTTGCCACGATAATGAGCGACATCAGCAAATACTCTAGGGTCAATTTCCCCATCATTGGCCAAATACATGGCAATATTTTTTGCCCGATGAAACCAAGACTGCTTGAGTAGTAATTGACTTAGGTTACGGGCAGAGAGTAATTGTTGCTGAGGGGTTAATTGTCTGCGTTGCTCACGCATGTGCTGGCGAATGCCGTTACGTTCCAAGGGAGTTCTCTGGAGTGATGTGTGTACATGGCAGTGCACAGGGGGTGGAAGTCTGAACGCCAAGTTGCTCATTCAGAAAACTGAAGTAAAAAATAGGACTCTCCACTGTGCCGCTGTCAGAGATAGGCCTTGAACCGAGGGGTTCAAGGGTGGTGGCTCCAGATCTGATTCGGGCTTTCCGCTCAAGGCGGACATGCACTCCCTCAATGTCGAGGAACCTCCAAAATAATGAGTAAGGCTCGAGGACTTCAAAGACTGGCTAACACCCCAGAGAGTAAGATAATTATAACTGAGATTAGCGCACCTTGCTGCAATTCTATTCTTATAAATGTGAAATTTTGTTATTGCGTTAGATACTTGCTTTTGTTTGTAGTTGGTCTAGTTGTCTAGGTCCAGCTGCTGGTCTTCGGCCAGCGCACTCTCGATTTTGGCATTTAATTGTGCCATTTGAGTTTGCAGTGTTTGGGTGCCACCTGTGGCAGTTAACAGCTCATGGGCCAAATTTAGCGCTGCCATGATAGCCACACGCTCAATGCCATAGAGCTTGCCCTGAGATTTAATCTCGAGCATACGCTCATCAAGTAGTTTGGCCGCACGATCTAAATCTTGACGCGACTCTTTTGGGCAGGCAATTCGGTATTCCTTACCCAGTAGTTCTACCCCTACTGTTTGTCCGTTGTTATCCATGGTACTCCTGCTCTGGTTATTCACGTAGAGCACTTATCAAACTGGCTGTTATTCCTGGGGTTCTTTGTCCAGGTTTCGTAAGCGTGCGATCATTTCGGCAATTTTATTACGCGCGAGTTCATTTTGCTGCAATAAACGGTGACGATCGTGTTGCCACGCTTTTTCGTCTGCTTTTAGTTTACGGTTTTCAGATTTAACGTTTTGATGCACTGCAATGAGTTCATCAAGCTTCTTGTTTATATCTTTAAGATTATAGGCTTCCATCAACTTCCACCACTGTGCGTTGCGCTAAATATAATCTTGCGGCCTTGGTGGGTCAAATCCAGGCATGGTAAGATAGTGATATTTTTTAATAATTTGTTTAATTGAGCCCCTTAATGCCTACCTCAAACTACTCCAAATCATCTCGTTTCGATTTATACAGTAATCTGGCGTTGGCTCAAGGGGCATTAGCTTCTCCTTCGGCCTTACATGGTTGGCTGACTGGCTATGTAGCTACCGGCGCTAGGCTGAATAAAGAGCAATGGCTGCAAGAAAGTGCCAATTACCTAGATTTACAAGAGCCATGGCCTGATGCTAACAAATTGCCTATTTTGGCCTTTTACCAGGATGAACTAAAGCAAATTCAAGCGGAAGACATGGATTATAAGTTGTTATTGCCCGATGACGACGAAGAATTTTCGGTACGCATGCAAGCTTTCTCTGATTGGGCAAAGGGCTTTTTAGATGGTTTTGGCGCCTCTGGTCGAGTAAATGAAAGCGATCTAGACGACGAGGTAATTGAGGTATTACGTCATTACGACGCCTTTAGCTACGGAATCGAAGAAGACGAAATTGATGAGGATGGTGAAAAACTCTTCACCGAATTGGTTGAACATGCCCGCGTGACGTCTTTATTCCTGTTTTATCATTTCAATCAAAAGAAACAAGAACCCAAGTTACACTAAAATTGCTAAGGAAAGCCCATGTTAAATTTTGCTGAGCAAAGACAAGTTCTTTTGCAAAATATGGCCAATAACAGTGTGGCCATAATTCCTTCGGCGCAGTTACAAGTGCGTAATCGTGATGCTGAGTTTCCATTTCGCCAAGACAGTGATTTCTTTTATCTAACTGGGTTTACAGAAGATAACGCAGTTCTGGTTTTGGTAAAAAAAGACGATAAAACACAGAGTCTACTATTTTGCCAACCCAAGGTAAAAGAAATGGAAATCTGGACAGGCTTTCGTTTAGGCCCTGATGCTGCGATCAATGCCCTAGGGGTTGAACAGGCCTATCCTATTGGAGACTTATCTGCTCGTTTACCTGATTTTATGGCTAATTGTAGGCATGTTTACGCTCATTGGGGGGCGCATAAAAAATGGGATGAAAGCATTATTGAAGCCATTGAAAAAGTGAAGCAAAAGGTCCGTACCGGTATTACGGCACCTACTGCGATGCTCGCCCTAGAGCCGCTGCTTCATGAGCAAAGACTGATTAAGTCACAAGCTGAAATTGATCTTATGCACAAGGCTGCAAAGATTAGTGCTCAGGCTCATATTAAGGCTATGAAGATGGTGAAGCCTGGTATGTTCGAGTATATGCTTGAAGGTGAAATTCGCCATCACTGTGCCATGCAGGGGGCTCGTTTCGATGCTTATAGCAGCATAGTGGGCAGCGGTGATAATGCCTGCATTCTGCACTATACGGCTAATGATCAAGAGATTAACGACGGCGATTTAATATTGATTGACGCTGGATGTGAAATTAATCATTACGCCAGTGATATTACTCGCACGTTCCCCGCCAACGGCAAATTTAGCCCAGAACAAAAAGCCCTTTACCAGGTGGTGCTAGATGCCCAGTTAGCGGCCATCGAGCAAGTAAAACCAGGTAATCACTTTAATCAGCCCCATGAAACAGCATTACAGATTATAACGCAGGGGCTGGTGGATCTTGGTTTGCTAAAAGGTGATGTTCAAGAGCTCATTAAAAATGAGGCTTATAAGCCGTTTTACATGCATAAAACCGGTCACTGGCTGGGTCTAGATGTGCACGATGTGGGTGCTTACAAGGTGCAAGGCCAATGGCGTGAGCTTGAAGCTGGCATAGTCTTAACTGTCGAGCCGGGTATTTACGTGGCCGTGGATGACACCAGCGTAGATGAGAAATGGCGTGGCATAGGCATTCGCATTGAAGATGACGTTTTGGTCACTGATGTGGGTCATCTGGTATTAAGCCAAGATGTGCCAAAATCCATCTCAGACATAGAAGCTCTAATGGCATAGGCCTTGGTTTAAGAGCGATCAAAAAAAAGAAAGTAATCATGAAGCAAGAGTTCGATGTGGTCATTGTGGGCGGCGGTATGGCCGGTGCCAGCCTCGCCTTGTTATTGGCCAAGCAAATTTCACAGGGCTTAAAAGTCGCTTTGATCGACGCCCAAGCCGCAACCCCAGTTAATTTACAGCAGCCCAGTTTTGATGCTCGCACCACGGCGTTGTCATTAGGTACCAAGCGTATTCTTGAGCAGCTAAATGTGTGGCCTGACTTACAACAACATGCCTGCGCTATTGAGCATATTCAGGTGAGCCAGCAAAAGCAGTTTGGTCGAGTACGCTTGCATGCCCAGGATAGCCAGGTAGAAGCCATGGGCTATGTGCTTGAGAATCGCGCTTTGGGGCAGCATTTGTGGCAAGCACTTTTGCAGCTGAAAAATCTAACCTTATTTGCCCCCGCACAAGTACAGCAATACACCATGTCCGGCTCAGGGGCTCAGTTGCAACTGGAGCAGGGTGGCGAAACTTTAAATTTAAGCACTCAACTATTGGTGTTGGCAGATGGTGCCAATAGCCAAGGTTGTCGCCAATTAGGTATTGACCAGAGTCGTTTTGATTACGGCCAAAATGCCCTAGTGTGCAATGTTTCCTTTGATCAACCTCATCAGCATTGGGCCTATGAGCGTTTTACCAATCAAGGCCCCATGGCGTTATTGCCCATGGTAGGCAATCGATTTGGATTGGTGTGGTGTATGTCCCGTCAGCAAGCTGAGGAATATGCACAATTAAGCGATGAAGATTTTAAGCAGCACCTGCAAACTGCTGTGGGCTATAAAGTGGGGCGCATCAGCCGTATGGGAGAGCGTAATCAATACCCATTGAGTCTGGTTAAGTCAGAGGAGCAATTTCGCCGTCATGTGGTGGTCATGGGGAATGCAGCTCATGCTATGCACCCTGTGGCGGGACAGGGCTTTAATTTGGCGCTACGTGACGCTCAAGCTCTGGCACGGCAGATTGACGACAATTGGCCACAGCAATCTGTCGGCTCCCTAGAAATTCTAAGTGCTTATTTCAAGTCTCAGCAACAAGATCAAGATCTTACCATTGGCCTTAGCCATGAATTGCCCACACGTTTTACTGAAGCTGGATCACATTGGTCGGTATTGAGAGCTCTGGGAATGAATGTGCTGGATGTTATGCCTACTGCTAAAAAACTTTTTGCCAAGCAAGCGATGGGCTTAGTGGGTTCAGCCAGCCCCTGGAGACCCTAGTCTATGCACTTCTTAGGCTCTCTGACGCTAGTCGTTTACCTGAATTCAACTCACTTAATGGCTCAATAGAAGTATGAATATGACATTTGATATGGTCATTATCGGTGGCGGCATGGTCGGCACAGCAGTGGCTTGCGCTCTTAAAGATTCGGGCCTTAAAGTGGCCTTAGTTGAGCCTAACATGCCTCAGGCCCCTTCAAATTTGCCTGTATCGGTTAGTGATGTAGACATGCGCGTGAGTGCTTTGAATCGCGCGAGTGAGAGCTTTTTAAACAATATCGGTGCTTGGCCAAAAATGCCTGATGCACGCCTTAGTCCTTACGACAAAATGCGTATTTGGGACGGGGTTGGCACCGGACATATTCAATTTGATGCAATTGAACTAGGTGAAACTCATCTGGGGCATATTGTGGAAAACAGAGTGACTGCACAGGCATTAATGATGCAGCTTCAACAAAGTCAAAATGTACAATTGTTGGCTGGGGAAACAGTTAAAGAGATAGAGGAAATTGAAGACGAAAAAAATCGTTTTCTGGTGCATTTAGACAGCGGACAAATGTTAATGACACCCCTTATTGTGGCCGCAGACGGTGCCCGTTCTTTTGTACGTAACTGGGCAGAATTTGAGATGCGTGAGTGGGATTATAACCATAACGGTTTAGTGTGCAGCGTGCAGACTGAAGAGGCTCACCAGCAGTGTGCATGGCAGCGCTTTACCGAGTCGGGTGTATTGGCATTTTTACCCTTACCTCAGGAAAATCTTTGCAGTATTGTGTGGTCGTGTCCAGAGCAGCAAGCCCAGTTATTGTTGGCGCTAGATGAGGACGAATTCAACGTTGAATTGAGTAAGGCGTTTGAAAACAAACTGGGTAAAGTAGTAGCGAGTGGCCAGCGAGTGGCCATTCCCTTGCGCCAGCGCCATGCTAAATCCTATGTTAAGGAAGGCATTGTACTGGTGGGAGATGCCGCTCATACGATTCACCCATTGGCCGGCCAGGGTGTTAATTTGGGTTTGATGGATGCTTATGTGTTGGCTGATGAAATCAAACAAGGTCTATCGCGTGGGTTGCAGGCCCATGATTCCCAGTTGTTGGCCCGATATGAGCGCCGCAGAATGCCTGAAAACCTCAGTATGATGACCGCGATGGAATCCTTTAAGCGTTTATTTGCCGTGCAAAGTCCCGTATTAAGATGGGCTAGAAATTGGGGCATGAGTAAGCTAAATAAAATTGGATTTTTAAAGCAACACTTGGCAGCTGAAGCCATGGGGATAGGACGTAAGTTACGTTAATCGATTTTTCACACTCTTTATTTTAAATTATATTAGCCCAAATATTGAACATTCCAAAAAAGCATTTGTCTGATTTTGCTAAGTAACATTGTTTATTATTGGGGCCTGAAACTAGGCTGATTTGGGAATGAGTCATGGCTTCACCTGTATCTAGCTTTAATCTTCTTACTGCAATTTTTGCTTTAGTATTGTCCTTTAACAGCTTGGCAGCTGCCGCTCCAGACTGGACGTTGCAAGATGCCAAAGGCAATAGTGTTTCCTTGCAGGATTATCGTGGCAAGGTAGTTATTCTTCATTTTTGGGCAACCTGGTGCCCATACTGTAAACGTCTTCAGCCTGGGTTGGATAAGCTTTATTCAGAATATAAAGAAAAAGGCGTGGAGTTAATTAGCATTAGTTTTGCGGAAGATGAAGGCGCTGACCCACAAAAATCGATAGATGAGCGCGGCCACCACTTTACAACTTTGCTGCTAGGTGATGAGGTAGCTAAAAAGTATCAGGTGAGTGGAACGCCAACGACTTTTTTCATAGATAAAAAAGGTGAGCTGGTGGCTGTGACTCATACTTCAAATCCTGATGAGCCTGGTATGCGCAAGATAATTGAGCAGCTATTAAAAAGTTAAACTGTTTGTTGTTGAATATAGGTCTCAGGTTAGCCCATAGTTATTTGGGCTAATGCCCAGTTCGGAAAAGGATTCTTTTAAGGCCTCAAGGTCGTAATCATTCAAGCCTAAATACTCCAGCACCATCTGGCCTATGTCCTGCCATTCATGATCGACCTCTTGCCGACCTAATATTTTATAGGTGCCACAAATATGCTCTGCCAATTTTAATATGCAGGTGAGGGTAGTCTTGTCGTTTTCTAGTCCGCCCTTGGTAAATAACCGTTTGCAGTCGTGATGCTCGGCTATTATTGAGCAAAGTATTTTAGGAAGATTCCACGATTTGGCCGTGTAGTACCCAATAACAGCGTGGTTGGTATTGATTTGTTGATTTTCAAAATCAATTATTCGATTACAGTTACCCCCGTAACTTTCTTCCATAATATCCATGTAGTTGTCGTATCGCGCCATTAATAAAGGCACACCAACATTATGGAATAGCCCAAGCGCATAGGCGTTATCCGGGTAGTTATAACCTACTTGTTTGGCCAGGGTGGCACTGGTCATGGCAACGTCCATAGCTGTATCCCAAAAGCGAGTTAGTGCCTTGATGGTTTCATCGCTCATGGAGCTTTTAATGCTAATGCCATTAACAATATTTACTACGCTGCTCATTCCCAAAATACCAACGGCTTGTTGAATGCTGGTTATTTCATTGGAAAGACCATAAAACGGGCTGTTCACCACTTTCAATACGGTGCCTGCAAGGCCTACATCCTGACTAATGAGCTTGGCAATTAGATTGATATCTGGATCAGGCATTACTTGTTCCATCTGCAGATCCACCATTATTTGGGGCTGTGGCGGAATGCTAATGCCTTGCAGTATCTTTTGTATTTGCTCTTCGGATAGTTCCGCCACGTATTTTCATCCACAGTTTTGGGAGGTGCCCCTAAAGGCTAAAAAACTGATGTTACCTTTCTAGTTTAGACAATATTTACAATTATCTAGGGATAATTTCCGTTGCTACTCACTATTTTTTATGACTTGTTGTGAGGTTCTTATTGGGAGCTATTAGGTAGGGAGATAAGGAGAAAACAGGTTTAATGTTAATTGAGAATATATAGCATTGGTGTGGTTATAAAATATTTGAATGCAGTTCAGGAGCCGCCCTAAACTGGCTTAACAATTTTAATCAGTCCAGCATGTGTAAAGGAGTATTACCGAATAATCCCAGCCCGGGCAGGCTAGGAGTCTAATGCTGATTAATGGGTGGAAACCGGTAGGGCTGCCAGTGGCAGGTCTAGCACTTCAGCGCCGGTATATAAGGATTCAAGCAACTTCATTAGGCTTTGTTGGACAGGGCTAATGATTTCTATTCGTTTATTTAAAGGCTGCTTGGTCAGATTAGAGGGAAAGCTCTGAGTCTCCATTATGAGCTGATTAAAGTGTAAGCTAATTTCTTTTGCGATTTCAGGTTGGCGATATTGAAGTTCAGAAATAAAACCATTTTCAATGTGGAACAACCCATTTATGCCTTGCAATATGGCCAATATATTAGCGCTATCATTACTTGAAAATGGACTACGTAAATCTTCTAGCTCAATTTCATGCAGCAAAGGATGCAGATGTTTGTTCAGTAATTCTTCTTGTAACGTATTTAGGCTAACTTGATAGATTTGCTGAACATTTTTTGTTTGCTGGGGCTGGCGCCACTGCTTGGCATAATAACCTCTAGCAGGTTCCCAGCGGTCAACCAACTTACGTAAATCCTTCACCAAAATCGCACTTAATAAGCGTAGGAATTCTCGGCGCCGATTGTGATTCTGAGGCTCAAGTCCTAGGTCATTTTTGTGGGAATGATTGGCTTCATTGGCTAGCTCAGATAGATCCCCTGCTTCCTCTGTGTTTTCTCGAATGGCTGTTGAAGATTGAGTACTGCTAGTAATGTGTGTTTTGTTGTCTATATCGACAATTTCAATACTGTTTTCTTGGGGTACAAAATCTTTGGCTGAGCGTTGCCCGTCCAATCCGAATAGTAAAAATTCCATAGGATGGAAGCCGATACTTGCAAACCTTTGGTCACTAAAGCCGTGCTGGCTAATAATGTCTTGGCTAGACATCTTCAATGTTAAATCATTGATGATGCCGCTTAATGGGTACTGAGGCAGGTAATCTATATAGCCTGCCTCTATTGGCCAGCTATCCAGTTGCTCGTGGATAATCTTGTATGTATCGCCATCTTCATGATGCTGAGGTTTTTCAAAGCGCGGTATGGCGTAAAAGAAGTCTACCGTTAAATAAGACTGATAGGTGTCAATCCAGGCTTTTTGGGTTTCTTCCAATGATCCTGGATTTGGTTGATGTAAAAAGGCCGTGATTAAACTATCTAGTGCTTGTGCTTTATTCAAGGTTTCAGATAGTTGGCTATAGGCATAGAGGTTAGCCGCCGATAATAAACTTTCGCCATTAAGCTTAATTTTTACTTCTACGGTTTTGTTTTCTTTAGGTGGACTGACTTGGTCACAGGCTGTTATTAGTGTGCAGGTAATAGCCACAAGTAAGCTACGAAATACTAATGTGTGCACGGTGCGTTTTAAGCGTGTATTCAAAATCAATCCCGTAAAAATAAAAATGTATTAACTTTCAATAAGACCTAATCTCTTAAAGTCATAATGGCCCAGTCTTGCTCTCGAGCATGTGCTAAAAGAGTGTCATCGGCATCAACAGCAACAGGGTTATCTACTAGCTTGAGCAAAGGCAGATCGTTACGTGAATCACTGTAAAAGTAACTGCCTTTCAATGATAAATCTTTTTGTGCTAGCCAGTCTGTTAAACGCTGCACTTTTCCTTCCTGAAAACTGGCGACTCCAGAAACTTTACCTGTGTACTGCCCGTCGATCATTTCGGGCTCTGTGGCAATAATATCATCCACCCCTAATTCTTGAGCGATGGGCTCTGTGACAAATAAATTTGTGGCGGTAATGATAAGCAGATAATCACCTTGTTCGCGGTGTGCTTTTAACAAATCGCGAGATTTTTTGGTGATGAGGGGCAATATTGTTTCTTTTACGAATTTAGCCCGCAAAGCATGCAGTTTTGAAATGGGGTGTTGGGTGAGAGGCTCTAGAGAGAACTCTAAATATTCGTGAATATTCAGCTTTCCAAGTTGGTATTGTTGGAAGTAATAATCATTTTTTTCACTGAATAAATCGGCGTCGACCAAGCCTTGCGCTACTAGGAACTCCCCCCAGCCATGGTCACTGTCGCCAGAAATAAGGGTATTGTCTAAGTCAAAAATTGCCAGGGCCACGATACATTCCACCTAAAAATCTGTTCGGCATTTTATCTTGTGGGACGCTGACTGTCTTTAAATAATGTATAGATTGGCTGACTTACACAGTTTTATATCAATAGGGGATAAAAAAGGCTGGCACATCAAGGTGTTGTGATAATAGTATGGGGGAAATAATAGACTTACTAAATGGGATAAACAGTGATAGATGCTGATGGTTATCGTCCCAATGTTGGTATCATACTGGTAAACAAAAAGGCCCAAGTATTATGGGCTCGGCGTATTGGACAGGATGCTTGGCAATTCCCGCAAGGGGGCATAAAGGAGCACGAAAGTGCCGAGGCGGCTCTTTATCGGGAATTGCGTGAAGAAGTGGGCTTATCACCTAAGGATGTAGACATTATTGGCTGCAGCAAGGGTTGGCTCAGATACAAACTGCCAAAACGAATGGTGCGCCACAATAGTAAGCCAGTGTGCATTGGACAAAAGCAGAAGTGGTTTTTATTGCAATTAAAAACCAGTGAGACTCGTATAAGCTTCGATTTTAGCGAAAAGCCTGAATTCGATGGCTGGCGATGGGTGAGTTATTGGTATCCGCTTGGACAGGTGGTGCCATTTAAAAGAGATGTATACCGTCGAGCCATGCGTGAATTAGCGCCCAAGTTATTCGATTTGCAAGCAAGCCTTTAGCTTACTTGCATCTTGCTGCTATATTTCGGTTTACCAAAATTTCCTGACGTCTACATGTCTCGTAATTTAGTTGATATAAATCCTATTCTTTAAACAGTTCAAAATGGTAAAGCATGCTTAACGTACTCAGAAATATCGTCCAGGAGGTCAATAACGCCAGTCATCTCGATGCAGCACTTGATATTCTTGTGACGCGAGTACAAATGGCCATGCAAACCGAGGTGTGCTCTGTTTATGTAATTAATTCAGATACTCGCCGCTATATTTTGCGGGCCAGTATGGGCTTGAATAAAGATTCTATCGGCAAGGTTAGCCTTTCTGCCAATGAGGGCCTTGTGGGTTTGGTTGGCGTAAGAGAAGAGCCCATTAACCTTGAAGATGCTTCATCTCACCCTAGATATCACTTTTTATCTGGTACAGGTGAAGAGAAATTTAACAGCTTTCTTGGCGTTCCTATTATTCATCAAAAACGTATTTTGGGTGTGCTGGTAGTGCAGCAATCGGCTCGTCGTAAGTTTGATGAATCAGAAGAAGCCTTTATGGTGACTATTTCGGCTCAGCTGGCTGGTGTATTGGCTCATGCTGAAGCAGCGGGCTTAGTGCTGGAACTGAAATCATCAAAAAGTAAAAAGAAAATTAGGCAGGATGTTGTTATTCCTGGCTCTCCAGCCTCTCCGGGTGTTGCCATTGGCACCGTTGTTGTCTTATCTCCTACCGCTGATCTTTATGATGTGCCGGATCGTGAAATTACCGATGTACCTGCAGAGGTTCAGCGTTTTCAGTCTGCCCTTGCTGGTGCACGTACTCAAATTAAGCAGTTAGGTGAAAAACTGGCAGATTTGCGCCCAGAAGAACAAGCGCTATTCGATGTATATATTCGAATGCTCGATGATGACGCCCTAGGCAATGAGGTAATTCGTCGTATAGAAGGGAATCACCAATGGGCGCAGGCTTCATTGCGAGACGTCATTTTAGAATATGTCGCCCACTTTAATCGCATGGATGATGCTTACCTTCGTGAGCGGGCCACCGATATTAAAGATTTGGGCTCTAGGGTGCTGGCTAATTTACAAGAAAGTATTTCTTTGCCAACCGAGTCGGATTTTCCTGATAACTGCATATTAGTCAGTGAAGAGTTAACACCATCCATGCTGGGTGAGGTTCCTGAGCATAAGTTGGTCGGCCTAGTGAGTGCCAAGGGGTCTGCCAACTCTCATGTCGCTATTCTGGCTAGAGCGCTTGGCGTCCCCACAATTATGGGGGCTGTTGATTTACCGGTTAAAAAAATGGACGGCATAGAATTGGTGGTTGATGGCTACCGTGGTCGTATCTATACCCATCCATCTGCACGTGTGCGTCAACAGTTTCAGGATATTGTTGAAGAAGAACGTGCTCTGGTGGAAGGGCTTGAGGCTATTAAAGATCTCCCTGCTCAGACTCTGGATGGGCATCGCCTACAGTTGTGTGTGAATACAGGATTGATTACCGACGCTTTACGTTCGGTAAATAAGGGTGCTGAGGGCGTAGGGTTATACCGCACAGAAGTGCCCTTTATGATGAAGGAGCGTTTTCCTTCGGAGAGCGAGCAAGAAAAAATTTACAGGAGTCAGCTTGAAACGTTTGCTCCTCAGCCCGTGACAATGCGAACCCTAGATATAGGAGGTGACAAATCTCTTACCTACTTCCCCATAGATGAAGATAATCCGTTTCTTGGTTGGCGCGGTATTAGAGTGACCCTAGACCACCCTGAGATATTTTTATTACAAGTTCGCGCTATGTTGAAGGCAAGTGTCGGGCTGGACAATTTGAAAATAATGCTGCCCATGATTACCAATATAACGGAGGTTGAAGAGGCGCAATATTTAATTTACCGGGCCTATGGTGAGGTGTTAGATGAAGGGCATGAGGTGGTCATGCCTAAGATAGGTGTCATGATTGAAGTGCCTGCGGCGGTTTATCAGGCTCGCCAGCTAGCAAAAATGGTCGACTTTATTTCGGTAGGCTCTAATGATCTGACTCAATACCTTTTAGCGGTAGATCGTAATAACCCTAGAGTTGCTGACTTGTATGACTCTTTTCACCCGGCAGTATTGTGCGCCCTTCAGCAGGTGGCAGAAGCGGGTAAGGCAGAAAATTGCCCTGTGAGTGTCTGTGGAGAGATGGCCGGTAATCCTGGTGGGGCTCTTTTGCTCATGGCCATGGGGTATGACATGCTTTCCATGAACGCTACAAATTTACCTAGGGTTAAATCTGTTATTAGAAGTATGGACTTGGCATTTTCAAAGTCCTTATTAGAAGAGGTGTTCTTGCTAGATAATCCACAGGTGGTATACAGCACAGTGGAGCTCGCTTTAAACAAAAAAGGCCAGGGCCGAATACTTGGTCCAAGTACTCGCTCTAAATAACTCGCCCCTACCTTTCTTTAATTCTGCGTCTGTTTTCAAATGCTCGCACCTAGCGGCTAAGTGCTTAAAATATAAGCGTTTTTTCTATAAAGAATTCTTTTCATATATTGGTTGCCCTTTCGATCTAGATGCGTAGAATGCGCCTCCTCCTCAAGGGGCAGCCAGTTTTATTCGGTA